>NZ_OY771475.1:0-708500 GCF_963674635.1 Breoghania sp. | reverse complement strand
TACGTTGTTGATCATGAAGGTCTCCTTTCCCTGCCTTTGTCGCCGTCCGGACGGCCGATTGGCAATTGGCGCGGATGACACTATACGTAAAGATCATGACACACTTGACCGCAACGCCCCCAGCGCGCCCTGCGCCTCTCACGGGTCCGCTCGTAGCCGCCCTCGTCTATGACGGTCTGTGCACCTTCGAGTTTGGCATAGCGGCGGAAATATTCGGCCTGGCGCGGCCGGAATTCGGCAGCGACTGGTACCGCTTTCAAAGCGCCGCCATCGACGACGGCCCCTTGCGCGCCCATGGCGGGCTCATTTTCTCACCCGCAAACGGCGCGGATCTCATCGACGAGGCCGACATCATCGTGGTCCCGGGCTGGAAGGGCGCTGATTGCGCCGTGCCGCGCCCGCTTGCCGAAAGACTTCGCCGCGCCCACGACCGCGGCGCCCGGCTCGTTTCGATCTGCTCCGGCGCCTTCGTGCTGGCCGCGACAGGACTGCTCGATGGACGCGCGGCCACGACCCACTGGCGCTATGCGGAGAAACTGCGCGAGAAACATCCCGCCATTGCTGTCGATGAAGCGTCGCTGTATCGCCTCGAAGACCGCGTCTGCACCTCCGCGGGCAGCGCCGCCGGGATCGACCTGATGCTGGAGATCATCCGCCAGGACTATGGCGTCGAAAAAGCGAATTCGGTCGCAAGACGCCTGGTGGTCGCAGCCCATCGCAACGGCGATCAGGCCCAGTTTCTTGAGCGCCCCGTCGCCAAGCGCCCCGGTCCCGGGATCGCGCCCCTGCTGGACACGGTGAAAAGCCAGTTGGCCGAGGACTGGACGATCGGCAGGATGGCCGAGGCTTGTCACATGAGCCCACGCACCTTCCAACGGCGCTTCACGCAAGCCACAGGCCTTACCCCGGGCGACTGGCTGGTTCAGGAACGGGTCGAGGCCGCCAAGTCCCTCCTCAGCCAAGGGCAGGAAGACATGGAAACAGTCGCCGCCCGTGCAGGCTTCGGCAGCGCCCACGCCTTGCGCCATCATTTCCGCAAGAAGGTCGGCATCCGCCCAACGGACTACCGCGCCCAGTTCCATGGCCGGGTGTGATGCGCATTTCCGGAAACCCCGCCAAGGGCTCGTCCTCTGTGGACCGCCCCGAGAGAGCCGGAGGTGCTGCATGTCTCACAAGCACTGCTCGGCAGCACTGCCCGGCGTCGGGCTTTTGCCGTGAAACGGCTCGACGGGCGCGGATGATACGAGATCTACAGGCGCGCGACGCCTCCCCCGTATCGCCTCTGCGACCGCAGAAACCTCATGCCTCCACAAGCACGTCTTCGATGAGAACCGCATCAAGGCCCGATGTGACCAGCATCCCCAGCGCATCCTCGACGGAATTCACGATTGGTTTTCCCATGATGTTGAAGCTGGTATTCAGCAGAATGGGTGTATTCGTGATCTGGCCGAACTGGTGAACAAGGTCGGCCATCCAGGGCGCGGTGTCGGGGGCCACCGTCTGAAGGCGGCCTGTGCCATCTTCATGAACGACAGCGGGCACGCGCGAAATCGCCTCGCTGCGCCAGGGCAGCGTGAAGGACATATAGGGCGACGGCTGCGCCCGGTGGAACCACTGGTCCACCTCATCGGCCGGAACGACTGGTGCGAAGGGGCGATAGGGCTCACGTCCTTTGACCGACAAGTTTATCCGGTCTTTCATGCCCGCAGGCCGAGGATCGGCCAGGATGGAGCGATTGCCCAATGCGCGGGGCCCGAACTCGGCGCGGCCTCGCATGACCCCGATGATCTGGCCGGCTGCCAGGCGCTCCGCCACGGCGTGTGCTGCCTTGCCGGACACATCGGTGACTTTCAGCCCCCCGGCCCCGGAAACAACCTTTTCGACGGTGCGCGCGGCGGCGGTGCTTCCCAGGAACGCAGAGCCATCGCTTTCGGGTATCCGGACAGCGCCGGTGTGATGCATCCACGCCAGGATCGCGGCACCGACGGCATTGCCATCATCGGCAGGTGCGGAAGGGACGAAGACGCGATCATAGCCAAGCCGCCCGGCGATCTTTCCATTGTAGGACGAGTTCAGGGCGCAGCCGCCGCTCAGCACAAGGGTCGGAACCTCACCTTTGATGTCGGCGATGATCTTATCCAGATAAAGGCTGTAGGCCGCCTGCCCCGTCGCCGCCAGATCGGCCGCCTTCATCAACGGCTCGCAGCTGGCCCGCGCATGGAGGGCCGCCGTTGCGCGCGCGGCCTCGATCACACTGTCTTCGGCAAAGCGCAGTCGACCGTTATGGACCTCAAGAACCGACTGCAGAGCCTCGGCCAGGTCAGGCAAGACCTGACCATAGGCGGCAAGGCCCATGACCTTCCACTCCTCACCAAGACGCCAATCGAACCCGCAAAGGCGGGTCAGCCATGCGTAAAAGGTCCCAAGGCTGCCCGGCCCCCAGGACCGCCAGCGCCGCTTCAGGCTGCGATCGCGCAGGTCAAACAGCGAGACCGCCCCAACCTCGCCCTCGCCGTCAACGATCAGGCAATCGGCATCCTGAGCGGAGCTTTGATAGCAAGCGGCCACAGCATGGCAAAGATGGTGATCGAAGCGCAGCACGTCCGGCATCTCGCTCGTCAGACCAAGGCGCAGCAACGACGCGCCCGCATTGCCCTGCGCATGGGCCTGGAGAGCGCGAAGCCATAGGCCATCGGTCGCCGGGAGCATCGCATTCGTGACCTGCACCGGCAATTCGGCTTTGACCATGGGCCAGGTGCTGGCGACACAAAGCTGATCCTTGGCCCAGTCGAACCCGACTGAATTCAGCGCAAGCTCCAGGTGGTTCACGTGGTCCGGGGCAATGCCCCATGCGCGCTTGTCCTGGACAAACCGCTCGGTGGCTTCCGCGAAAACCAGATGCCCGTCGCTATCCACCAAAGCCAATGCCGGATCATGCCCGGAGGTGGAGAGGCCGAGATAATAGGTCGCCATCAGTTGGCATGCCGCCGGACGACTTCGTCCACGAAGCTGCCGACTGTCTCAAACTGGAAGATGGCGCTGGGGTCGAGTTCAATTTGGAAATGGTCCTCAACCTCGCCGCACATCATGACAGCGTCGATCGATTGCAGTCCCAGATCAATGAATTGCGACGATGAATCGATCTTTTCGACGGGAAGCTTCAGTCGCCTGGCAAGCTCGGTGCGAACAAAATTCAGAACAGAATCTGCAAGAGACGTATCGCTCATCTAGGGTTTCCTGAGGTTTGTGCGTCATTCAGCAAGCAAGGCAGTTCGGCCATCGCCACTGTCTGTGACATGTCAAAATACTTGTGAGCCTGAGGTCGCAGACTGAGATCGGGATAGCGGGTGAAAAGCGCCGGGACCGCACTGCGCAGCAGCATGCGTGTCAGCCCCGACCCCACGCAGTGATGAAGGCCGTGACCAAACGCCAGATGGCCCGCTTTCACCTCTCTGTTGATGGACGACAGACACAGCCGCGTTGTCTCTCCGACCGAAAGAGGAATGCCCTCGATCTCGGTCGGGGAGCGAACCATCCGATAGATGTATTTGGGCGATGCACATAAGGAGATGAGCTGCTCGTAATGGCGCGCGATCCAGGCGGGATCGCTGTAGTGCGCGCGCACATCCGCTGGCTGGATCAAGAGCCAGTGCAGGACGTTTCCCAACGTGTGAGAGAGATTGAAGCTCGCGCCATAGAGAACGAGAACCAGTGCCTTGATGTCGTCGACACTGAAATCCTCGTCTTCCGCGTCCATGAACGCGGTAAAGACACTCGTACTCTTCTGGTTCTGCCCGCGATCCGGCACCCGCATCAGCCCCAGAAGTTCATCAAAGATACCCTGGAGGCGCGTCAGCTCCCGGATCGGAAGCCAGGGCTCCAGCACGTCCTGCAAGATCGGCGCGAGCGTGTCGAAACTTGCCGCGTCCGCGACATCGGCTCCCAGGATCGGCTGAGCGGTGCTGCGGAACAGGGGAGACGCGAAATCGCGGATCAGATCCGGCTGATGGGCGGCTTCCAGTCCGTTCAGGGCCGCGGCGACCTGCTGATCGACCATGGGTTGCCAGGCCGGCAGCCTGTTGCCGCCAAGACAGCCAGCGACAATCTCGCGTGCCCTGGTGTGCCGACGGCCCGACATGAAGAACATCGCGTTGCGCGCGATCAGGATCGCGGTTGACAGGTCGCGTCCGCTGTTCTCCGCAAGGGCGCGCAAATGCTGCTCCATCGCCGGAGGCATGAACGTGTCGTTGTCCATGACGATCTGGCGGGCCGAGGACAGGTCTTTCACATCCACCAACCGCGCGTTCACGCGCTCGGTCCGCCCATGCAATTCGCACGGCAGGGAAACGGGCATCTGCACCATGGCCGAGGCGCGGAACCTGGCCTTGTCCTTGTGCAACACCATTTTCGGGAAGCGTCGCGCAATCGCGGGCAAAACCAGCGAAAGCAACAGGCGCGACATGACTTCGCCGGGGCATTTATGCGCGCCGGCGCCGAACGAAAGCGTGGCCTGCCGGGCCTGACCTTCCGGCACCGCCATCAGCTTTGCATTCGCAGCCGGCATATCCAGCACACGGATATCGCCTTCAGCGTATTTGCAGCCGCCAAGCTCGACGTCTTTTTCAGCAACCCGCATCAGCATCAACGTGGGGCTCCACAGCCCCAGTAGGCGCTCCATGTTGCTTTCGATCCAGGCAGGCTCGGCAGCATTCTTCCACGCATCGGCCTGGTCCATGAGAAGGCCGTAAAGAATGTAGCCGACGGTCTGGACCGGCGTGTTCACGCTGGCCGTAATCGCGATCGCAAAGAACCCCAGATCCATGCCGTTCGGCATCGCCCCGCTTTTGCGGTGCAGATAGGCGAAAAGGTCCTCCGGTCCCTCTGATTGCGCGCGCTTTTTCTCCGACAGGACACTATCGAGATACTGGATGGAGCTGTTGAGGTTGCGCAGCTCGCGAAACGAGAGCATCGGCTCCGTGAAACGCTGGACGACATCGATCGCCCGAAACAGCTTCGCAATATCGTCGTCGCTGAAGCCCACCATCCGGCTGATGATCTTGGCAAAGAGCGGAGAGGCGAAGTCGGTCATCAGATCGGGGGCCTCGGATGCCTCCAGGCCATCCAGCACCTCCGCAATTGCGGCTTCGAAGGTCGGTTTCCAGTTTGAAATCGCGCGTTCGGCGAAAAACTCGGCGATCAGGCGCCGTGCAGCAAGGTGATCGGAGCGCCCCTGCGTGATCAGCGCGTTTTGCATGAACAGGCGCAAGGCGCCGAAGTCCTCGCCGCTGACGCGTTCGATTTCCTCGATATATTCCTGCATGGGCACGATACCCATATGCGGACAGCACAGGATCTTCCTCACCTGCTCAGGATCGCTATCGAATTGGGATCGATCGGCCCAGATTTTGTGTTTCATATGGTGACCTCATTCTGGGCGACGGCGTTGCGCTGGCGGGGGAATGCCCCGCTGCGATAGGCCTCTGCGATGGCTTGCCTGCGAATCTTGCCACTGGTGGTACGCGCCAGCTGGCCCCGAGGCAAGATACGCAAATCCTGCAACTGGATACCCCACTCCCCGGCCACAAGTCTCTCAATCGCCTGCCGAATTTCTGCGTGGTCTTCCGGCAGGTCCCGCCCCGTTCTCAGCTCGATCAACAAGACAGCGCCGGACCCTTCCACCGGATCCAGCATGAACGCTGCGGCACCCAGCGGATTGAGGCGGTCACTGACGGTGGCCGCAAGCCATTCGAGTTCCGCAGCCGATACCTTGAGCCCGTTCGCGATCAGCGTGTCTTTCAGCCGACCGTTCACGTACAGAAGGCCATTCTTGATCACCCCGAGATCGCCGGTGCGAAGCCATTCGCCTCCTGCGCTCGGCTCGCCTGCCAATGTCGCGTGAAAGGACCGGGCAGTCTCTTCGGGCAAGCCAATATAGGTGGCGGCCTTTGAGGGACCGGAAAGCCAGATTTCGCCCTGCTCCCCATCCGAGATCGCCTGCCCGGTATCGGGATCCACGATCTTCAAGAGAGGCGCGGTCGCGGCGGTGAGCCTGCAAGGATAGACGGCATCACATCCCGTCGGCGCTTCGGGAAGGTCAACGCTGCCGGGCGCGCCAGCCGCAAACAGCGTGATTTCGGCCATGCCGTAGCAGCCGAAGACAGCCTCCCCGGCCAGCCCGTAGTCTGCGAACCGCGCCCGAAACTCCGGCAGCAATCCCGCCGGGATCGGTTCTGCGCCGCAAAATGCGCGGATCCAACTGGAAAGATCCAGATCCACGCACTCTTCAGGCCTCACCCGGCGCAGGCACTCTGCAAAGGCGAATGCGGGCCCGCCGCTGAACGTGGCCTTGTGATCGGAAATCGCCCTCAGCCAGTCAGCCGGACGCCGCACCATATCCAGCGGGCTCATCTGGACCGACCGCCCGCCCGAAAGAAGTGGATAGAGGATGCCGCCCATCAGTCCCATGTCATGGTAATGCGGCAGCCAGTTGACCATGCACGAGGTGGGGTTCATGTCCCAAACCTCCTCCACGAGCCGACAGTTCGCAATGATCTGACTGTCGTGAATGGCGACCCCTTTGGGCAGCCGCGTGGAGCCGGAGGTGTACTGGATGATGGTCGGCGAACAATCGGGGATGTGTGGGGCAGGCCAATCGCCGAGGCTCAATGGCCCCGTGGCAGCGTCCTCGTCGATGGCAACCACCGGACACGGCGCCCCTTCCCCCATGCTTTGCCGGATCGAGGCGACCTGAGAGGCAACGCACAGGACAGCCCTCGCCCCACAGTCGTGCGCAATGTGGGCCAGGCGTCCGGACCGTGTGCCTGAGCGCGGAATGGCCACGGGCACGAGGGTGTGACCGCCCAATATGCCTGCCAGCAGGGCTGAAAAGAAAACCTCCCCCGCAGGCAGGGCCAGAACGAACCTGCATCTGTCGGAACCGAAGATATCCCGCCACCGCGCCTGCATCGCCTCGGCGCGCGCCAGCAGATCACGACCGCACAGCACAATGGGGTCCGCTTTTCGGCGCAGGATCGTGACCTGGGGCGTATCGAAGCGCTGCTGCAACCGGGTTCGGATCAAGGCCTCAAGCGACAGGCTTGTCATTGGGCAACTCCGACCATGGGCTGCCTGGCCTCACTGGGCTGCCGCATGTAGCTGTTGAGATACATTCCCAATGCCTGCATCAGATCGGCGCGCAGCAGCGGATTTTCCTCTGACAGTTCACGCACGCATTCGATGACCCGACGCGTGGCGCGATTGCGCGCCATCTGGCTGAACAGCTCCAGAAAAGGATGCGCCTTCACCGACGGGCCGCCCGTCTGGGCCGGCACCAGATGAGGCAGCCGTGGCCCAAGCGTCCGGGCGTAATGTTCAAATCTTGGAATGACATTCTCAGGCGCAAGCAACTCCGCCCTGAGCCACATGGCCCCCTCGGTGAGCTGTTCTCGGGTCATCTGCGCAGGCTCGATATTAGTGTGGGCGATCGCACTGGTGGAGGGTGCAAGGGAGGGCTCCACCACGATCCGCCCTGCGGCTTCCATCTGCTCATAGAGCGGCGTTGCGACCGGCGCGACCAAGACGGCGACGCGAAAATTGATGACCGGCAGAGACATGACAAAATCGCGTTGCCGCTCGAAACAGGACAGGTCGTCGCTATCGAAGCCGACCATCAAGCCCGCCTGGACAGACACGCCCGCACTCACGATTTTCTCGCATTGCTCGACCAGATCGATACGCAGGTTCTGGCGCTTGCGGCTTTCCTTCAAGGCCTCGATGTTGCTGGTCTCGATACCCATGAAGGCGGTGCGCAGCCCTGCCCTGCTGCAGGCGGCGAGCAAGTCCGGATGACGGGCCACATCGATCGACATCTGGGTGAGAAAGCCGACCGGTTCGCGGCCGTCCTTGCCGTTCCAGTCGGCCAAAGCCTCCAGCAACACCTCGGTCCGCTTGCGATAGACCGTGAAGTTGTCATCGGAGAGGTTGATCTGCCGGTATCCCAGGTCATAAAGCGCCTGAACCTCGTGCAGGACCCGTTCAGGCGGCTTGTGGCGCTGAACACGCCCCAGATACTGGATCACATCGCAGAAATTGCAGTCAAACGGACAGCCGCGACTGGTCTGCACCACCCCGGCCAGAGCGCGATCATTGCGATAGAGATCCCATCTGGGCGGCAAAGCCTTCGCCAGATCCGCCTTTTGACCCTGATATCGAGGTTTCAGTGCGCCGGACAGCAGGTCCGCCATGAACGTGTCTGCGATGGGTTCGAATTCTCCAATCACCAGACAATCGGCGATGTCTTCGAACATGTCCGGCGCGAGGGAAACATGCGGCCCACCGACAACGATCGTGCGCCCCAATTCGCGGAACCGGTGCGCGATGTGGGCCGCGCCCGGAGCCTGAGCCACATTCGCGCTGATGGCGATAATGGCTGCGGGATCGTCATAGTCGACCGGTTCGATGATTTCATCGCAAAGACGAAGCTCCACCTCCTCCGGGAAATAGGCCGCGATCGTTGCAATGCCCGCCGCGGCGTTCATCGCAAAAGGCGTGGAAACGCCGACCGCACAATCGTCGCTCAGATTGTGCTGACCGAAGTCCGGCGACGGCGCGATCAGATAGACACGCAAATTCCCGGAGCCTGCAGATCGAAGGTCAGTCGTCATGATGCACTTTATGCTGTTTAGCCCGACATTACTCGAATAGTGCCTTGCTGATTAACTTCGAACCACCCAAAATTCGCGACCGGGGAAACGTTTCTTTTGCCCAATAGCGGCTTCTGTTACGCAACTGCACGGCTGCGGGTGCTGCGAGCGAGAGAACATTGTTTCGCCTGTCGAGGGGTGTTCTTAACACTAAAGGCGCCCCTGTCGAGACTGTCTGGCAGGGTTTTTCACGGCTTGCGCTCTCGCATAAGCCGGGTATGCGCACAGACGGTGAATGGCGGCTGAAAACCGCCTCCCTCGAACACAGCGCCGCGCCTTGTATCTGCCCGAAATTGCGAAGCAGCTGACCGGCGCGAACAGGAGCGATCCGGCTCAGACCAGCAGGTATCGATGATCGCCCCGGACATTGCCTGATCATTCCACGCGCAGCCGATAACGTTTCTGATCATGGACCTGCCACTGCACGGGCCCGCCTTTGGCCCGGCACAGGAAAACGCGCAGGTCCCAGTCGCCGGAAAGTTCCGGAACCTTCAGCAAGACCCTGTCGGGCGAACCGGCAGCATCGATCTCTGTCAAGCGAGGTGGCTCGTCCACCTCGACGAGCCCATGAACATCGCTCACCCAGAAATAAAGCAGGACCAAGGGGGCATCCTCCGGGTCCGCCCGCATTTGGGTCGTCGACCGCAACCCCAGTTCCAACCGCTCTCCGGCCGTGACTTTCTGCGGCAAGTCGATCGGCTCCAGGCTTCGCCCCCTTGCCTCATATGCAGGGGCATCCTTCCGATGCCCCATGTCCAGAAGACGGTCGATCGCATCGCAGGTGGTCTGACCGTTCTCGGGGCCAAAAAACTCACCGTGCGAACCTGGGATGATCTCGAGATTCCACCTTTGACACAGCATATCCCACCGCGCCTCGGGCTGCTCGCCGCGCAGGAAAGGATTGAACATCTCGCTGCGATCGCCATAGACGAACCCGACGTGACCGGGAAACGGGCTGGGGAGCCGTGCCTCCATGATCACGAGGGTCTTTACGTCAATCCCAGCCTGCAAGAGGCGCGCCGCCAGTGGGGTCGCAATTCCGGCGCCCTGACAATTTCCACCGATCGCACATCCTTGCAGATCCAATCCGCTGGACAACAGCAAGTCGGCATAAAGATCGGCTGTTTTCTCGTCCTGTGAATAGCGATTGGGGCCGTTCGGCGTGACGAGATGCAGGGACCGCAACCCGATCAACGGCTGATCGGCCCCCAATCCACCCGCCATGAGCGGAAACTCGTGAGCGGCGTTGAAACACCAGAGCAACGCCGGGCGACTTCCGGAAGAATTGAGCATATGAACCAGCCCATTCCCCGATACATCCTCGCCCTCCCAGCTCGAACTCAAATGAGCCAGCAATTTGAATCTGTTCAACATTCAGCGACTACCGTCAGATACGAACTGGCATTGGCCCAAGCGCCTGACAACGCTTGAAGAACTTGCGTTTTTCACGGCAATAAAAGGCGATCACCCGCCCCCTTGATGCACCTTGCCGCCGAGCTCGAACCCGGCTTATTCATCAAATCGGACAGCAAACAAGCGCAGGATTAAACCCGATTCAAACCAAGAATTGAAAACACGTTCTTCAATGACGTTATTACAGTCGCGGGAGGGGCACGGCAAGTTGCGATGCCGCAGGGCCGCTCGTTTCCTGCGGCCCGTCGGCTGGTCTGATCGACTGACCGGCAAACCGGGCGCCTTTTTACATTGACGGAATGTGAAAGGTGGCGCGCTTGCCCTCCCACACGACCGAAGGGCCGCTAAAGGCGCAGGTGGCCGATCCGATGAGCTCGATTAAGGAGAGCTGCGCAAAGACCCCGGCAAGCGTTGGCGTATAGTCAACGCGCCTCCAGACAAAGCCAACATCGCATAGCTTGCATATTCAGCTAAGCGTGCCAGCATTCCGGGCAAACACACGACTGCGGGCCACGCGAGGTATTGCGCCGGGCTCACCCGCCAACGGCAGCGGCAAGACCAGGATACGCGCACTCAAGACCAAGACACGGCTGTGACCTTCACCGCTATCGGGCGTATTTTCTTCAGCGCCACTTGGCACGGATGTTTGTCCACGACTGCGAAATGGACCTTTGCGCGTGATACAGCATATGACCGTGGAGCCCTTTCAGCAGACGTGACAGCGATCATCGAACGCTACGAGAAGCTGGCTGTCGCGTCGACGGCTGGCTTGCGCAAATGCCAGAAAGCTTGGGTGAGCTTGACCTTCTGCTCTTCATGGTCACGAAGCCGCGGCTCATGCGCCGCGATAGTGTCCAATTCCAGGGCCTGCCGCTTCTTGGGCCCCATCCTGGCCCCTCATGTCGGCGCAAGCGTCAGCTGGCGCTGAAGAAAATACGCAAGGCAGAGCTATATCCGCACGGATGCCTCTCTGGTTCTTCCGTCGGATAAGAGCCCTCATTGATGGACAATATTACCGATACAATGATATTCTTAATACCAATAATTGGTATAGCCATTCCTTCGTACCGCAATATATTGAGAAGCAGAGACCATGCTTCACATTCCGCTGCCGTTCATCGCCGCGCTTCTGCTTTCGATCCTGCTTTTCCGGATCATTCGAACCGAGGGATCAGGGACCCTTCGCAAACCGACGACCATCTTCATCGCCCTTTGCACGCTCCTGGCGATCGTGGGTGGGGTGCGCTGGACCTATAAAATCGAGATTCTGCACGTTCTCCAGCCTGTTCTGGCGAGCATCATGCCAGCATTGGCCTGGATTTGTTTCTCCGACCTCATGTATGGCCCCCGCGTCGGAATACGGGTCTGGGGGCACTTCATCCCCACCATTATCATCGCCCTGGGCACGATGACGCCATGGCCGTCGGTAACCGATATGGTCGACCCGTTCCTGACGCTGCTGTTTCTCGGGTATGGTGCCGCCTTGCTCCGCTTCGGCAGCAAAGGACCTGACGCCCTGCGTGCAGTCCGGCTCGCCGACAGCGCAAACGCCCTCTGGGCCATCCACACCGCGGCGATTGTTCTGATCCTCTCCGGGCTGATCGATCTGTCGATTGCGGTGGACATCAGATATTTCAACGCCAGTTTCGCCCCGATCATCGTGACGATTGCCACGTTGGCGATCCTGCCGCTTCTGGCCTACGCGATCGCGGTCGCGGGAAGCAGCGTTCCATCCGAAGTCGGCAGCACCGAGTTTTCAAGCTCCGAAGACGCCGACCTGCTCCCCGCCTCTGACGAAACGGCGTCCTGCGACAGCAAAGCCACCGGTTTGGCGGAGGCAGATCCAGAAAACGACCTGCGTATCATTGCCTCCATCGACGCCCTGATGACCGAAAAGCGGCTTTATCGGAATCCGGACCTGACCCTGACCCGACTGGCCTCGCGCGCGGGGATCCCGATGCGGCAGATATCCGGCGCCATCAACCGGATCCGCCAGTGCAACGTTTCCCAGTTCGTCAACGCCTACCGTGTCCAGGAAGCGAAGCGGCTGCTGGCGCATACCGAAGAGAGCGTCACCGACATCATGCTGGACAGCGGCTTTCAGACGAAGTCCAACTTCAACCGTGAATTCCGCAGGATGACGGGCATGAACCCGAGTGAATTCCGGCAATTGGCAGCCGCCTCCGGGAGCCCCTCCAGGAACGCGGACACGTCAGCCCCCGCAAGCCCCCACGCCACGCCGGAGAGACTGGACAACACGCAGCGGCGCTCCAAGAGCGCCAGCTCCATCCGTTAACCGGTAAGCCTCTCAGCCTTTACGTGCCCATTGCGGCAAGGCATCGTTTGGTCCAGCCGGTTTGCTGGCAACGCCGCCGCCCGAGCATGACACGCCTTGCCGGATCATGCCGCACTTGCCGCTTCGCTCGGAAACGCACCGCGCGCGCGCCCTACCCCGCATCGCGATGCTCAAGCGCGACTGCCATGCGCTGATCGATACCGGCGATGGCGTCTTTCGCGACAGCGGACAGGGCGAGGTCATTCTGCTCGGCCCCCAGATCGCCAGCGGCTACCTGCCCGCCACACATCCCAACAATACGAATTTCGGCGTCCTCGATGGTCACAGCTACTACCGCACTGGCGACCTCGGCAGGTTGTGCAAGAACCAGGGACTGACGATCCGCGGACGCCTCGACAGCCAGATCAAGCTGAACGGCTTTCGCATCGAACTCGGCGAGATCGAGCAATGCGCGCTTCAGGTGAACGGCGTGGGATTGGCCATGGTGGTGCCGCAGGGAGATCCGGTGCGGGCACTGAGCCTGGTGCTCAGCGGCGACGCCGTGAACGATCGAACCATTGAGGAAGTTCGCGCTTCACTCGCCGCGAAGCTGCCACCCTACATGCGCCCGACGCGCATTTCCGTGCAATCGGACCTGCCCCTGTCGCTCGCCGGCAAGGTCGACCGCAAACAGGTCGAGGCTTTCCTCGAAGGGTGAACCCCGGCCCCCGGCCCGAAGGACGATGCCGTCTTCCTGGTTTTTTTTCCCCAATGCCAGACCAAAACGTGATCCGGGACGAACGAAATCGCGAAAGAGGTCTCCCGGCGCCGACAAGCCGGCTGAAACTGCGTTTGACACAAATGCGAGAGTGCTCTTCATGAATGCCGACATCGGTACGAAACTGCGCTCCCTCTCAATCGAGCGCATCGACCCGCCACAGGGGATGCCGCTGAAGGGGCAACGCCGGACCTGGCGCGGGCGAACCGCCGCATTGCTCCTCGCAGCGGCGGCCCTAGCGAGCGGGCTGGCCGGGGCCTATTGGGAGCGTGACCGGCTTGCCGCCGAATTGTCCCGGCTTGGCGATGTCCTGCATCTGAACGCGCCTGCGAAGGAACCGGCCAGGACCGCGCTGCGATCCGATCAGACGCAAGCGCAGGACGGGGCGCAGGACGGGGCGCAGGGCCAGACGCAGCCACCTGCGGTCGCCATCCTGCCTCCCGTCGTCGGGTCTGGGTACGTGATCGCCGAGCGCATGGTGACCCTCAAACCCGAAATCGGCGGACGGATCCTCTCTGTTCCCGTCGAAACCGGCCAGACGGTCAAGGCGGGTGACCGCATTGCTTTGATGGACAACCGCACGGCGATCATCCAGAGCAAGATCGCCAGATCCAATCTCGCCAATACCGAGGTGAACGTGGAGCGAATCCGGCTGTCGTTGGCGAAGGCGGAAAAGGACGCCGCGCGCGCGGAGCGGCTGAAAGAGCGCGGCGTCGTGTCTGAGAATGCCTGGGAAGACAACGCCCTCACCGTGCACCAACTGCGACAGGATCTGAACGCGGCGCGCCAGGCCATTGAAACCGCCCGCCTTCAGGTCGAAGCCCAGGAACGGAACCTGCAACTGCACGAGATCATCGCCCCATTCGATGGCATCGTCGCGGAGCGGCTGGTCCGCACGGGGGACATTCTCGCCGCTGGCACCGAAGGCGCACCGGGTGGTGGCATCGCCATTCTGCTGGACCCGACCTCACTCGCGATCGACGTTGACGTCGCCCAGAGCAACACCGTGCGGATAACGTCCGGCCAATCTGGCACGGCGGTGTTCGACGCGTTTCCCGATGCGCCGCTGGAGGTGCGTGTGCGCGCCGTTCTTCCTGTCGCATCCGCCCAGAAGGGGACGATCACGGTCCGCCTCGACTTCCTCGCCCCGCTCCCGGCGGTCCTGCCGAACATGTCCGTCAAAGTGACCTTCGACGGCAGAAAGTCGACCGGTTCCGGTCATACGTAAGGAATGCGGAATGGATAGTTTCAATGCCGCAATGTCGGCCGGTCTGTCGCTGAATCAGGTTCGCAAGAGCTACCGCATTAGCAAGGAGGTCGTGACCATATTCGACGACCTCAACCTGGAAATCGCTCAGGGAGATTTTATCGCGGTGGTCGGACCATCGGGGTCAGGCAAGTCGACACTGCTGAATCTCATCGGCGGCATCGACCGCCCCGATTTTGGCGAGATCAGTTTCGCACATACCCGTCTCGACATGCTGAGCGAAGCCGAGCTGACCGCGTGGCGCGGCGCCAATGTCGGCTTCGTCTTCCAGTTCTACAATTTGATGCCGATGCTGAACGGGGCGCAGAACATCGAGCTGCCGCTGCTGCTCACCTCGCTGAACAGTCGGCAGCGGAGAGATCGGGTCCAGACGCTTCTTGAACTCGTCGGGCTAGAGGACCGGGGGCGACACCTTCCCTCCGAACTGTCGGGCGGCCAGCGCCAGCGCATCGGCATCGCAAGGGCTCTTGCCAGCGACCCCAAACTGCTTTTGTGCGACGAACCAACAGGCGATCTTGATCGGGAAACCGCCGACGACGCGCTGAAGGTCCTGCGCATTCTCAATGCTGAACTCGGCAAAACGATCGTCATGGTCACCCATGACGAGATCGCCTGCCACTCGGCCCGGACCGTCCTGCGGCTCGACAAGGGCCAGTTCGTCACACAGAGAGCCGCCTGACGATGACCAGGTTCACGCTCATCACGCGAAGCCTTCTGCGAAACCCCGGCAGAAGCGTCATGCTCGCCCTGACGATCGGACTGGCCTTCTTTGTCTATCTCATCATCGCCAGCTTCGAAGAGGGCTTCCACCCAGATTCCGGCAAGGCGCAACGCCTCATCGTCACCAGCAAGTCCGGAAGCGCCACCCCCTTGCCCATGGCCTATTTCGCACAGCTGCAGCAGATGCCACAAATCAGCCGGATAACGTTCACGGCGCGCAGCCGTGCCACGTATCGCCGTCAGGACAACTATCTCGGTCTGGTCGCCACCAATCCGGCAAGCTTCACGAACTTCGCCGGTTCCCAATACGTCTTCCCTCCCGACGCCGTGGCGGCGATGGAGGGATCACGCGATGGCGCGCTCGTCGGACGCAGCCTCGCCGATCAGGAAGGCTGGCAAGTTGGCCAGACGATCTCGCTCAACGCCTTCAGCTTCGAAACGCGCGAGCGGACACGGGATTTCTCGTTCACCATCGTCGGGATATTCGACTCCCGTCAGCCGATCGACACGCATTTCGTGATCGTGAATTACGATTACATCAACCTCGTGCGCACAACGAACAAGGACACGGTCTCCAGTTTCGGGCTCGTCCCCGCCGACGGGCAGCGGCTCGACGACATCATCATCGCCGTGGACGACGCCTTCGCGAATTCCGCTTATCCCACGCGAACCCAGACCGAGACCCAGTTCATGAAGGAGTTCGTGTCCCAGTTCGCCGACATCACGACCATCGTTCGGCTCATCACGACGGTCGGCTTTGCAACGATCCTGATGATCGTCGCCAACACGATGTACTTCGCCATGCGCGAGCGCACCCGGGAAATCGGCGTGTTCAAGATCATCGGATTTTCCAACTCGTTCATTTTCACCAGCATGCTGGCCGAGACGTTTCTTCTGTTTGGCCTGGGACTGGCACTGGCATACCCGACCGCATATGCGGCGGTCGCTGCCCTGAAGCAGCCACTGAGCCTCATCGTCCCCAGCATAAGTCTCACGCCCGCCATAGCACTGTCGGCGATCGCCATCGCCGCGGCGCTGGCCGCTTTCGCAGGCGGCATTCCAGCCTTCGGCGCGATGCGCATCCCGCCCCTTGCGGCCATGAAGGAGTGACAGGCAATGAGCGGCTTGATCCGACAGGCAAGCGCCCTTGCCGTCTCCAACCTCAAATCCATCCGACGCCGGTTCTGGCTATCGGCCTCGGCAGCCTTCTCTGTCGCCATGGTGGTGACGGTGCTGCTCGGCTTTCTCTCCATGTCGAACGGTTTCAGCAAAGCTCTTCTGACCGCCGGCGCGCCCGACATCGCCATCGCTTTGACCAAAGGCGCGGCGAGCGAGTTCGCCAGTCAGATCGAGATGGCGCAGATCCACCAACTCGACGCCGCACCGGGGATTGCCCGCGCACAACGTGGTCCGGTGATCTCGCCGGAGATCCTTGTTCCCGTGGACGGGCATGACCGCTCCAGTGGGTTGACGTCGAGCCTGTCGCTGCGCGGCATCGGAGGCTCGGGCCTGGAAGTGCGTCCGGGCATCACCCTGATCGAAGGACGCACGTTCCAGCCGGGCTCCAGCGAAATTATTGTCGGACGCCGCCTCAGGAAGGACTATATCGGCCTCGACGTCGGCGACGACGCCCGCTTCGGCCTCTCCAAATGGAAGGTGGTCGGGATCTTCGAAGCGGACGGGTCCGCGCTGGAATCCGAGATCCTCGGCGATCTGACCACCGTGCAAACCGTGTTCAACCGTCCCAACCAAATCCAGAGCGTCCGCGTCAGATTGTCGGATGAAGATGCTCTGGCCCGCTTCCAAAGCTTTGCGGAAACCAATCCGCTGGTTGACCTGTCGGTGCGCTCAGAACGGGAATATTTCGCCAGCATGGCCGAGCGCACGACAAACCTCATTCTCTATTTCGGTTGGCCGTTGGCCATCGTGATGGCTGCCGGTGCGATGATCGGCACGATGACGACGATGATGAGCTCCATCGCCGAGCGCAGAAAAGAGATCGCGACCGTCCGCGTCCTCGGCTTCTCGCGCAGCGCGACCTTCTTCGGAACGTGGGCGGAGGCAATGGTGACCACCATGGCGGGCTGTGTCCTCGGCCTTGCCTTCTCCGCCCTCGTGCTGAATGGCTGGAGTGCCTCCACGGTCACCTCCGACCAGCAACATATCGGCTTTGAGCTGATGCTGTCGCCCGGCCTCATGCTGCAGGCGGTCATCCTGTCGATATTGATCGGCGCCATCGGCGGCGGCCTGCCAGCTTTCAACGCCACGCGCATTCCGCTCACTGTCGCACTCGCGGGGCGCGACTGACGCCGGCCCTTGCACGTTTGGGAGATTGATTATGAAAGTGCTGACCACCGCCCCCACCTCCCTGCGGTACGAGCCCGCCACCTTCCTTGGCGAGGTCAGGCGTCTCGCCCGCTGGAACGAGGATGCGGGCATCGAGGGCATGCTGATCTACACCGACAACACCCTCATCGACCCCTGGACTGTCGCGCATGTGCTGCTGAGCGAAGGCAGCGGCCGCCTGCGGCCCCTTGTGGCCGTCCAGCCCCTCTACATGACGCCCTACGCCGCCGCCCGCATGATCTCATCACTCGCCTTCCTGCATGGCCGAGCGATGGACCTCAACATGGTTGCGGGCGGTTTCGTCAAGGACTTGCAGCAACTGGGCGACAACACGGAGCACGATGCCCGCTACGAGCGTCTGATCGAATACACACAGATCCTGCAAGCCCTGCTCAGCGGTGATAACGTGACCTTTGAAGGGGCCTATTACCGGGTCTCCAACCTGCGCCTCTCCCCCGCCCTGCCGCCGGAATTGATGCCGGGAATCTACCTGTCGGGCGCATCGCCGGCATGCGTTGAGGCGAGTGCCGCCCTGCGCGCCGTGCGCTTCAGCTACACCAAGCCGCCGGCAGAGCTGGAACCGCAGGCGCCCCTTCCCGGCGCCGGTCACCTCGGCCTGAGGATCGGCATTATCGCAAGAAAAACGGCGGAAGAGGCATGGCGAGAGGCTCTCGGCCGTTTCCCGCCCGACCGACGTGGCCAGTTGGCCCACCGCATCGCTCGCGGAACCACGGACTCCATCTGGCATCGACAGCTTTCCGCCTATGCCGACGAACTTCAAAACGCGCAAGACGGGATCTATTGGCTGCATCCCTTCCGCAACTACAAGACCTTCTGTCCCTATCTCGTCGGCACCTACGAAGAGGTTTCCTCCTATCTTCGCCGCTATGAGGCCCTGGGCTACAGCCACCTGATCCTGGACGTAGCGGCATCCGAGGAGGACCTGGCCCATACGATGACCTCCATCGAGGCCAGCCGCGCCGCGCTCGTTCCGGTCGCATAACCCGGATTGGGTCAACCGGCTCTTCGCCGAACCAAGTCGGCGCGCGGGACCCCGCAAACCAGTTTTGCAGGCCGCCGGCTTGAAACGGCATGCGGAGAGCAAAAAAAGCGCCTAATTTCAATTCCCTGCCGCGATTCCTTCGGTATTCGCATGCTTGTTATGGCGGGGGGGCGGTGTCGATAAGACGCCCTTTTGAGGTCTCACAATATTGGCCACAAGAGGCGGATCGGCCGGATCACGAAACAGGCCATGGTTCCCGGTCAAGCCGAACGCACGCGACAAGACACGTCGCTGGCGCCAGAGAGGGCGCTGGTACCAGAGATATGGAACGTGGCGCCATCTGCCGGGCCAGCCGCGCGGCATCGGCGCTCCCATACTGAGGACCTTCCAAGCCCGGCAAAACGGCGTCCCGGCTCACACCGGGAACACCTTCGCGTCATAGATCACCACCAATTCCACGTTGAGCAGCTTGGCCGGATCGATGAAGCCGTTTTCAAGAAGCGGAGCGATATCGGGCGATGTCAGATCGAAGGAAATCGTCCAGTCCCCCATCGCCTTGTCCGCCTTCCATGTCAGGGACCCGCTTTCCGAAATGCCATCGGTGAAACTGAGATCGATCGCCGTCTCGCGTCCCGCCGTCAGACTTGCGATCTGAGCCCCACCGGACAGGTTGACGCCCTCGGCAAGGTCGAGCTTCACCGTCACCGCGATGATCGTGGCGGACTGGTATCCGCTCACGAGCCTTGGATCGAAAGTCAGGACCAGATCCTGCGTGCTGGTGGTGGCATGGTTTTGGAGAAACGCCGTCCACGCCAGGGGTTGCTGGGCCGCTGCGCTGACATAGAAGCCGCCGCGATAGGGCGTCTTGGCCAAGAGGCCCTCAACGCTGGTGCGCAATCCCCCGTCAAAATAGGCGCTGTAGCGCAGCGTGATGATCACGTCCGACAGCGCCTCGAAATCGAAGTGATTGGTCGATTTCGGGATCTCCAGCTTCCAGGAGGAAACCGCCCCGGTATTCTCGAAGGGCAGATAGCGCTCGTCGGCGAAGTTCATGGTGAACAGGCCGGAATCGTCGATCCCGCCCGACAGCGCGATCATCTGGTTCGACTGCCAGTCGGTGCGAAGCCCGCTGGAAGGAGCACTGCCCTGTCCGGTCAGAAGGTATTTGACCACATTCGGATCGGGCGCGGTCACGACTTGGTTCTTGGTCTGGGTCAGCGTCGCCTTGATCTGCTCGTAGGGCCCGAGCAGGGCCGGAACCGAAACGGTGACCGCCTTGATCATGCGCGCATACTGGCCGGGATAGTCGTAGTCGAACAGCGCCTCGCTCAACGAGAACGCACAGGTTCCCGTGCTCTTCAACGCCAGCAACGCCTCCGGCGCGACATGGCCGAGCGAAATCGTCTTGACGATTTCAAGCATGCGCGTGTTTTCGGCCCGGTAGCTCGCCTCCATGCGGTTCAGATCCCCCAGCAGACCTTCGCCCGCCAGAAGCCCCTTATGGGCATCGTCGAAATAGTTGAAGCCGACAAAGGTCTGGTCGCTCAGAAGTTCGAACTGGTAGGCCGCCTGCGCCCGCCGGGCTTCCTCGATGGCCACCTGATAGGCCTGATAGTGAATGGTCGAAAGCCGCGAGGCCATCCACGCATAGAGCTGGCGATTGGTGAACTTGTCGTTCAGATACTCCGCGATCGCCTGGTTCTGCTCGATCTGGCGCTGAGTGATGGCAAGGTCCTGCTGGGCCTGCGCAAGCTGCTCCTCGGCCGCAGCAATGCTCTGCGTGATCTGTTCAACATCGTAACCGGCGGTCACCTGCTGGATCTGCCAATCCTGCTCACGACGCTGATAGCCCGCCACGGTCTGCGACATCTGCATTGTGAAATTGGCAATCTCCGCCCCCAGCTTGGCGACGCCCGCAGAGGCCTGGATCATATGGCCGAGCTGCTTGCCGCCATAGGTCATGGCAAAGGGAGAGCCGACCTGTGGCACGGCATAGCCGATGGCCGCCGCGGTCTCCAGCGTGGTCGCCACGAGATTGGCGACAAGCCCCACGCTCATCGCAGTTAACCCGACGATTTCACCCGGGCTCAGCCCCTCATCGATCAGGTGCTGGTAATGATCGTTGCGCGCCTGCGCGGACTGAAGCGAGGCATTGAGGGAGGCGATGGTGTAGGTCAGCTCCTGGATGCGCTGGGTCTTCATGGTGACCGTCATCTCGAGAATCTGGCCAGCCTGCGAGGTCTGGAGCTGGCTCAAGCCCTCGGCGTTTTCCTTCTCCAGCGCCGACAGAAGGCTCGCGCCAAAGGCGGAAACGCTCTGTGCCAGCTGCTTGGCAAGCGCGATGGTGCTGTCGAAGCGATAGGCCGGGATCGGGCCCGTCCCGGAACTGGCCACGGCTAGAACGTTGGAACCCGCCGCCGCCGCCTTGACCAGATCCAGCGGGTTTATCGGCGGCTGGAACAGCGCCAGCGTCCGCACCTGGCCCTTGATGTTCATCGAATGCTCGATCTTGAACAGGCGATCGTCGATCGTGTCCCAGTAGCCCATCAGCATGTCGTTGGGCGGAACGCAGAAATAGACGTTGAGATCGTTGAAGGCGTGCGACGTCATGGAAGGCATGGCGTTGCCATTGGACGTGGTGAACATCTCCAGATCGATGAGGAACTGAGGAATACCGCCGGGCTGGCCGGCATAGGCCTTCTGGATATCGGCAAAGGTCAGGGGGTCGGAGCCGGGGCATTCGCCCACATTCACCGGACGCGGGCCGAGGAGATCGCCGGCATAGACATAGAGCATCGTTGCCGCCGTGATGCTCTCCCAGCTGTCCTGCGTGAACAGCATGTCGCCCCATTTGATCAGGAGCTCCACATATTGCATCACCGTCGCCTTCTCGAAGGCGCCGATGCGCAACCGCGCGATCAGGTACGGATCGAAGGGATCGTCATTGTAGATCTCGATGCCGGGATTGTCGTCCGACAGGATCTCGCTCAACGATTTCAGCGTGTGGTTGCGGAACGGGAAGAACTGCCAGTAATGCGCCACAGGGCTGGACAGCTCGTAGTTCAGCAGGATCGCCTGAACCATGCCGATCTGTTCATCCGTCAGGCTTGCGGGTGCCTGGGAGAGGAAGCTCAGATCGGTTTGCGGGGTCAAGGCCGGGTTGACCCGTCCCTGTGGGGAAAGAACCGGTGCCGGCGGCGTCCCGATGGTGTTGCTTTGCAGGCTGGCAATGACATCGTTCGCCGTCGCCTGATTGATCTCCTGATTGGTCTGGGAAACGATCACATCGGCGGTGACGAATTCTTCCGGAACGGTCGGATTGAAGATGTAGTGAAGCCAGCTCATGCCATCTTCGTATTGCAGGCCGGTCTCCTGCATGTAGGCGATCAGCCGCGGGATATGAAAGAAGATCTCCCAGAAATACTCGCCATAAAGCCCGTCGAAATCGACCTGTGTGCCGTCAAGCGCGGTGGGGTAAATGACATTGGCGCTGTTCGGATCGAGCCGTGAGAAGGGCATTTCCGGCTGTACCGGATACCCTTGCATCGAGGTTTGCAGCAAGGCCGGGACACCGCCGGAAAACAGAGCCTGATTGAGTTTCGGAACCGCGGAAGTGCTCAGCCGCGTCACGGAATACTTGTAGTCCGAGGCCGCCGAGAATGCGCTGGTGTCGCCGCTGTTCTCATAGGTCAGCACCAGAGGGCGCGGCGCCTGCGCCAGCACCTGGTAGATCTGCGGCACCTGCATCGGGGTTATGTTCCGGTTGTTGATGTCATTGGACAGCATCTGGAATATGAAATTGGGCGAAAGCAGATCGTTCGAAACGCGCCCCATCCCGTCCACAACCGAATAGGTTTGCAATTGGGTGTAGATCGACGCGGACAGTGTCGGGTCAATGCCCAACCCCTTTCCGACAAAATACTCCTTTGTGATCATCGCGTTGTTGCAAAGGATATTGTAGATCACCCGCATCTGGGTGTCGCTCAGCTTCGGGTTCTGCAAGGTGGCGAGAAAGGTGGAGACGGTCTGGTAGGTGAGCGACGTATTGAAGACGCCGTCATCTATGACGTTGTAGGAATCCAGCAGCGTGTAGACATTTTCGGAATCCGAACTCGACAGCTGCTCGGGGCCGTTTTGCTGAGAAGTGTACTTCGTCACGAAGGACATCTCGTGGATCAGCGGCACGGCGGCGATGGTGCTGGAACTAAGTGAGGAGAAGACCGGCGCGAGCGGATCGGTCGCGGAGGTACTCTGCCGGGGCGCGAGCAGGAATGTCTCGCCACTTGAAAACAGGACCGCCGAGCCGGGCTGGTTGCGCACCGGTATGACTGTGGCGCTCATGATATCCTGACCGCTGAACAGCGTCGTGGAATCCAGCCCGGAGAACAGGGTTTTCTGAACATCCATGATCTGTTCGGCACTGAAGCCCAGCGGCACGAAAATGGATTTCAGCGTCTCGATCAGATCGGCGGCGGCAAGTGCGGCCGGATCAACTTTCGACTGCGCGGTGATGATGCCCGCCGCCTTCAGCGTGCTGAAGATGTTCGTCGCCGTGGCGCTGTCGATGGCGGGGGAGATGAAAAGCTGCGAGCCCATGGTCAGCCCGCCCGAATTTGCCATGGGCAGGTTCGCGGGATCGGCCACAAGTTGTCCGGACATGGGGACCGGCGTGGAGACCAGAACCACCTCTCCCACTGTCCCCGACAGCTGGACATCCACCGTTTTCAGGTCGTTCTTCGCGCGATATCCATCGAGCTGGATATCCTCGCGGTTGAACATCAGCACGCTGTCTTCCAGAAGGCCATCGATCACCAGCGCGCGCTGAACGGTGATATTGCCCGTCAGCTGGCCGAGCTGGGCGAAATTGTAGTGCTCCACCGTTTCCACGAGATTGCGATAGAAATCCAACGCGGATCCGCCCGAAGGAGGCGGCGCGCCCGGATCGACGACCTGCCCGCCGTCGATCACGCACGGTCCGTAGAAAACGGCGATCTTTTCCTTTGTCTGCAACTTTGGCGCAACGGGGAAATTCTGCGCCGTCAGGTGCAGAGCACCAGGCCGACGCCAGGCCGCGGAGGACATGTCGAAGAGGCCTGAGAAGATCTTGTTTTCGGCAAGCGGCACCTTGTCCGCGCCATTGGAATAGAAGAAAACCACCTCGTCGGCCGTCAGCGTCTGGGCCGAGGTCCACTTCCCCTGGACATTGATGAACGCGTAGCGCAGCGCCGCATTGTAGGTGATCGATTCCGTGGATTCGCTGCCCCCGCCCGTGGTGGGTTGAATGGTGGAGTTGTTTGTCGGCGTCAACTCGATCCAGAACAGGAACAACCGGTTGAAGGCATAAACCGGCGTAATGCTGTCGGCGTGAATTTGAACGTCGATCTTCTCCCATCCGGACCATGGGCGATTGTCGGTCTTGGCGCAGTAATAGTATTCGCGCGGATCGGTATCGGTGCGCGCGAAGACGAAGGTTGCCTCCACCTCCCCCCGCTTGGGATCATTGATCTTGCCACGGAACGTATCGACAGCGCGCAATTGCGCCGCTTCGAAGAAACTTCCCATGTAGGTCGTGAAGCACGCGTCTACATATTCGGGCGTGATCTTCGATTGGCGAAGATTGTCCTCCAGCGTGTTGAAAGGCACGGTGCCATTCGTCCGCAAGGACGGGATGAGATAGTTTTCCGGATAGACGAAGATCTGCCGGTTCGCTTCCCAGACCCTGTAATTCATCATCCAGGTCCACCAGACCGGAGCGATATCGACATCCTCCACGCCGGTTTCCAGCCGCAGCCGACAGCGCTGCAGATAGAGCTGGCTGGCGTTGAGCGCCTCCTTCAACACCGATATCTGCGTTTCCGGCCCCATGTCGACATCGATCAGCAGGAACTCGTAGACATTTCGCGAGGTGCGGATATCCGGATAGGTCGCGCGCAATTGCTGCTGGACCAAAGGCAGCAGCGCATCGCGCAGCGCGACATTGAGCCTGCTCTCGATATCAACCGCGACACTCGACCAGTCCTGCCCGTAACGCGCCTGCGCGACGGCCAACATCGCGCCCGAAGCTTCTGTGAACGCCGACCAGTTCGCCTTGGCGGGCTTGGTCGCCAGATCCACAAGCGAGGTCAGAAATCCGACCTCCGCCCCCGTATCCTTAACGACGGCAACGGCCTGCGAGAGCGCCGCGATCTGCAAGCCTTGCGGCGAGACAGAGCTCACCGGCCCCGAAAGGAGCGGCCCGGTGACGGATGGCGCCCAGTTCGTGGCCTCGAAAAGCTCCGCGAGCTGCGTTTCGAGCGGAACGGAGCTGCCGGGCTGGCTGTCGGCCAGATAGGTCAAAAGTTTGAACCGGACATCCCCCGTCCGCTTGATCGTCCCAGCGATGGCCGCGATCGCCGAAATGGCGGTCAGGTCGATCGTTGAATAGGAGGACGTCAGCCCGTAGGGCGCAGGCAGCACGGCCATGCTCTCCACGATCTCAGCCGCCAGAGACAGATCGGATTTCAGCACCAGCCAACGGGCGCACCATGCCAGAACCTCCGCGACATAGTCGGGATAGAGCGGCTTGCCCTGCGCATCGCAGGCCAGAAACCCTGCCTCCCAGTCTGCCGCCCCGGATGGCAGCGCCACCGCCGCGCGCGCCATGGCAAAGACCGGCACCATGGTTTGGGCCTGCTCGCCGAACAGAACCGCCACCTGGTCGGTAATCTGGCTTGCAGCCTCGGGCGCGGTCGCATCCGGCACCTGCTTGATCAGCGAGACCTGCCATTCCTCCACGCTTGTGGGATCGTAGGGGAGGCTCACATAGGCCGTGATCGTGCCGGACACGAGGTAGTCGACGTCATAGACCGACAGATTGAGCCCATCGAGAAGCATCAGGAGCGAGGTGATCGCCGAAACGTCATCGGCTGTCAGATCCGCCTTGGTCGCATCCGCCAGCCGCAAGACCAGCAGGTACTGCTCCATCGTCATCTGCGCCACGCCCTTCAACAGCGCATGACGATAAAGCGCGGAGATGGTGGCGACCCCCAGATCCGTCGCGCTGGCCGTGCCGAAGAGCGCTGTTCCCAGCGCATTCGCATCCGTCACACTCAAGCCAATGCCCGGCAACACGCGGTTGAGGGCGGCGAGATTGGCCGCGCTCGTATCGCCCGGCGTCCAGGTCAGAACCGTGTCGGTATAGGTGGAATTCAGCGGATTGCCTGCCGGATGATAGTGACCGACCTGGGCCACCAGTTGCGGCGTATTGAAGAGCTGGTCGAAGGGATCGAGCACGTCCGATCCCCCCGATCCGTAGGTCTTGATCGGACCGAACAGGCTCGCCGCCTGATCGAACGTGAAATCCTTGTGGCTCATGGCCTGACGGATCATCGAAATGACCCGCATGGCCGCCTGCGTGATGACCGGCGTCCCCCCGCTGGCCGCCACCCGCAAGGCCCAGTCCGCCTGTTGCGTCTCAAGCCCGACAACCTGCGCCAGCCGCATCAGGCGATTGATCGCATCAAGCGCCGGAGCCCCAAGGTTCTTCAGGCTCTCCCGCGCGCCGCTGGTATCAATCGAGACGACCGTTCCGCCGGACGTGCTGTTGATGAAGAAGTTGGCCTGAAGCCCCGCAGCGATCTCCGCATCGGACAGGTTCTGGTTCACCAGCGACAGGACCTGGCCGTAGTCGAGATCGTTGACAAGCTGGAATGTCTCCACATCCGCCAGGGAGCCGATATCGGCGGCCGCCACCCCGTAATAGGGAGCGACCTCCTGATCCGTTGCCGCCACGGTCGTGACAATGGTCTCGGTATCCTGCGTGAACCCGAGCCCGCGCGAAGAGACAAGATCCGCCGGCTGACGCCACGCCGCCAACAGATCCGCGTAGGACGACCCAAGGCGGCTCAACAGCCCCCGGATGCTCGAATCCGGCTGATTGAAGGGGGCACGGTTTGGATAGACAATCTCGCCGGCGAGCTTCTCGATAACCGCGTCATCGCTCAGGCCCTGCGGATTCAGCCCAAGCCCAGCCTGGTGAAGGAGCCGTTGGTTGACCAGCATC
Source organism: Breoghania sp. (assembly GCF_963674635.1). Taxonomy (NCBI): domain Bacteria; kingdom Pseudomonadati; phylum Pseudomonadota; class Alphaproteobacteria; order Hyphomicrobiales; family Stappiaceae; genus Breoghania; species Breoghania sp. The sequence goes on along the minus strand of NZ_OY771475.1, from coordinate 681,955 downwards.
ACATAGGGAACCAGCGTGTTGGTCGCTTCGCAGGTCAGCGGAATCTGCGCGATATCCGGGCGCCTTGCGTTGAAGGCCATCGCTGGGGGAATGGTGCTCTTGTTCGGCTCGGTGATGTACTCGTCGATGATCCGGTTCAGATCGACGAGATACGCGGCCGGGCCGAAAATCGACTTGCATTCCTCGCAGGAACAGTAGTCGAGCGTCCCGAACAGCTCCTGATAGCTCGGCAGGGCCTCAAAAGGCTGAGCGACCGCCGCCGACACATTCTCGAACCTGGAGCCGCGATAATGCGGCGAGGCGATCGCGCCATTGACCGTCGCCCAAAGATGCGCCGCCTTCGTGCGCACGGCCTCGGCCCGACGATGAATGGCGTCCGCCTCCTCGCTCGAAAGCCCGACCGAAGGCGCGATGGTCTTGCAGAAATGCCGCCGGGAGTGCCGTGCGATCTGATGCGCGGAATGATACCCCGCCCCCATCAGCGCTTCCACCTGCCCGCTCGTCCGCGCCACCCGCATCAGCCGCAGCACGGCCTGCGCGCTCGGCGCATTGAGGCCGGACCTTTCGGTCCTCAGTTCCTCCTGCGTCACGAAGGGATTGTATGACGACAAATCGATATGGCGATTTTCCGAAACGAATTCTTTTATCTGACCGGAACTTGCCGGGACAACCATTGTCATGACAAACACCCAACGTTCAATTTATAATATATAACGCAAATAAATAGACATTACATACAAACGCACTGCAAGCGCCCATATTACATTTATCGTAGTTCGTTTTTATTCCATGTAAATCGCTTTTTTCTATTTTACAACGCATTCTTTATGATATGATTCCCTCCAATACTTTATATCTCATTGATTTTTTCGCTTACCTTAGCCAATTTGGAATCTGGTTAGTTCATGCTGCAAAATCCGAAAACCGCTCCCGTGACGGCGGCAACAGCCGATATGGATGAAGGCTCCCTGCTGGATGAAGGGTCCTTGCTGGAGGAGCGCCGGACATTTTCGCAAATCCTCGGACTGGACGATCTGGTGAGCGAGGAGGTGATGATCGCCGCACTCACCCACAAGAGCTACGCGCAGAACCTGCTCGTCGCGCGCCGCTCCGCCCCGCATCTGGCCCGCCTCCTGCAAAACCCGCCCCAACCCGCACAGGAAAAGCGCATTCCCGCACTGGAGCTTGTCTCACGTGCGGCCACGTCGCTTGCGCGCTGGTCGGCGACCGGGTTTTCGACCGTCGACGAGGCGACCTACGCCAGGCGCCTTGAGGCTTGCCGGGCCTGTCCGAACCTGATCGCGCCGCCGGATCGACAAGCCACGCTCTACCGTCTGGCGGGCGCCGGTCAGGCGGAAAGGACGGTCTGTGCGAAATGCGGCTGCGTGGTGAAAAACAAGGCGCGACGCAGCACCGACACCTGCCCCGCACCCGACCCCGACAATCCGGGCCTGAATTTCTGGGGAGAGCCCCTTCCCGCTCCGGCCCGCTGACGCGCGCCACGAGGAACGCCCCACTCGCGTTGCGTCCCGAGGTCGGGGAAATATTCATTTATTCAATGCCTTAGAGGCACATTTCAGGGAGTTATTTCTATGGGTTACGATCCGCAAACCTGTTACAACAAGCTCACGCAGGCGGGCCTTACCCCCCTATGCGGCGTCGATGGAATGAGCCTGCAATATCACTGCGCGGACTTCATGGTGTCGTCGACCTATCACTCCATGTGCGCCGGCGCGAACCTGTATTTCCCGGTCAGCCAGGTCTGCTGTCACAACTCCAACAACAACGAATGGAAATGCAATCCGGACAAGATCATCCCGATCTGTACCGAGCTCCAGAGCAAGGACCCGGCCTGGGGGTTTCAGAACTGCTTCTGCTGTTGCGCCTGCTTCGCCTATGGCACCCTGATCGCCGTACCCGGCACCGGCCCGACAGGCAGCGAGACGGAGAAGATCCAGGACATCAAGCTTGGCTCCGAGGTTCTGGCCGCCAGCGTTGTCGGCACGTCGGGCAGCGGAATGACGCTGGAGTGGCGCCCGCAACTGGTGAGCTTCAGCGAGGGCGCCTCGGGCGGCCTGCCCGGACACCAGATCGAACAGCCGAACATGGTCTATATCGTCTACCTGCTGAAAGACGGATTGCATGACCTGATCGCGAGCACGGACCAACCGGTGCTACTGGCCTCAGGCAAGCTGGTGACGGCCAACACGCTTTATATCGGCGATGAACTGATCGACGCCGAGGGCAACCCGGTCCCGGTGATGCTCGTGTCCATCGGTTCCTATTTCGGCGGCGTGCATCACATCGGCACCGCCGCCCCAACCGACAATGGGGCCGATGGCCACCTGTTGCTCGCCGATGGCGTCGTGGTGGGGGACTTCGACCTCCAGATGAGCGCAGAAAGCAACGCCTCCCTGTTCGACACCGCGGACGAACGCTTCGAGATCGGCTCACGCGAATACGACGAGGCCTTTTCCCGCCGCTCAACCAAGGCGATGCGCAGCGACGCAAACATGACCTTCTCTGAGGATGGCTCGCAGGTCATTCCGGCGGATTCGAATTTCGCATCGAAGTTCAAGGTCTACGCACGCTCCTACGGCGCCTCCGAGGTGCCCACGGCCTACCAGGCCTTTTTCACGCAGGCAGAGTCGGAATCGATCCTTCAAAACGGCACCCAGATGCCGTTCAGCAATCCGGTTCCGCAATCGATGTTCAACTCGATCGCCCTTCAGCTGAAGGGGTTCTTCCCGGATATCAACTTCATCTACGACCCGACCAACATGCTGCCGAATGTCTACGCCTATGAGTATTTCGGCATGAAAATCGTCCGCATGACCGGTGGCTTCGCCCGCATGACCGGCATGAGCTATGAAGGCCTCTACATGGCCATGTCCTGGGGCGTGGCGGCCTTCTCGGGAACCGAACCGATGACCGCTGACGGCTTCACCGGGGTTGCAACCTGCGACTTCATCGCCTTCGGCACCATCTCCCGCCTCACCTGGATCGGTTCGGGCTGGATGGGATATGTCAGCAAGGCGATGCAGCAGTGGAACAGCGCGCTGTTCGACCAGATCGACCCCAAGCTCAAGGGGGGCAATCCGGAGGATCCGCTGCGCGATCCCTCTATCGATTGTCGCGTCGAGTCCATCCAGCGCGGCTTTACCGGCGGCTCCCTGCCGGCTTGCGCGGGCGGCTACCAGCCCCCCGATATCGCGCTTGAGCTTGCGACCTTGCGCGACGAGACGCACCTGCTCCTCACGTTCTCGCTTGGCCTGAAGCCCGAAAGCGCGACCGACATCGCGAATTACACCCTCGATCCGGCCATCGACGTCGTTTCCGCCACTCTCGACCCGATGAAGAACTTCCTTGTCACCCTGGAACTGGCCGAAGCGCCGGAGAAGGGCAAGACCTACACGGTCACGGCGGCGAACCTGAAATCGATCTATGACACGCCCCTCGACCCGGCGCGCAGTTCTGCGGATTTCGAAGCCGCGAGCTGACGTCCAGCGGATCGGCCGGCACACCCGGCCGATCCCCTTCTCGACATGAGCAGAAAGCGCCCGGCCCCAAGGCGCGGGACGTCAGGCCCTGCCCAAGCGAACAGGAGATGCGCCATGACCGCCGCTTACACGATTGAATCCTGCAAGGAACGTCTGAAAAAAGCGGGCCTTAGCCCGATCGCCAACCCCATCATCTGCGCGGAGGCGAAAAAACTGTCGCCCGTACACACGATGTGCAAGGACCAACCGGTCGGCACTCCCGTCAGTATCATCATCTGTGAAAACAGAGCCACCGGGCAACAGGTCTTCGATCCGGAGATCATCACGGTCTGCACGAACCTTCACGATCAGGACCCAAACTGGGGCATGATGGCGGCCTATTGCTGCTGTTTTCTCGCCGACGCGACGGCTGCGCAAACGATCCCGCGTGCAACACTGCGGCGCGCAGACGGGGCCCCGCATCTGACCTGGACCGAAGCCCGCCTCGACATGGTTCAGGCGCTGGAAACGGCGGTCGGCGAAACCGTCCTGATCCGCACGGACGGGGCTCCCGGCGAAGCCATTGTCGGTGCCGCCCAGCCCGTGCTGCTCCATGATGGGCAGTTCGTTCTGGCCGAACACCTCGCCCCCGGAGACAGGCTGCTGTCAGCGGAAAGCCACCCCCTTACGGTCCTCGCGGTCGGACATGGGCACGAGGCCCCTCACCCGCCCAGCCTGAGTTTCGAAGGCGAGTTGGCGCCTCACGAACGGCTTTACAGCATTGGCGGCCTCGTGGTGGGCGATTTCACGGTGCAAGCAGATTTCCACGGCCTGGAGGCGGACATGAAGGCGCCACCGCGCGCCAAGGAGCCCGCGGAGGGACTGCCGGTTCGTCTTGCCGGTGGCGGCACGTTCCGCATGACCTCCAGCGAAGGGGCGGACCCAGCTTTCTCGCGCACTGTCTCGCACATGTTCACGCCGAAACAGGCTCAGGACATTCTGGCCAATGGCGACCTGCTTCCCGCCAATGACCCCGTGGTCAAAGACCGCGTGAGGCGGTCCATCTCTCTGCTCAAGGGCTTTTATCCAGCGGTGTCGATCACCTATGACGACACGTCCATGAACGCGAATATCGATGGCCGCCAGAAGTGTTTCTGGAGCGGGCTCGACGTTTATCTTCATGGGGGGCTTGCGCGACAGAAAGCCCTGCAGGAGGAAGGCCTGTTGATGGCCCTTTGCCACTGCATCGCGGCTTTCGGAGAGGATCCGTCGCATCCCGACAGCTCGATAAGCTGTGTGGCCGAGGCGGATTTTTCGGCATTCGGCTACTATGCCCGCAACATCTGGTCGCCAGCCAGCTTCCTCCCCAATTCGCAAGCCGCCCTGGCCCAATGGAAGACCCTGTTCGATCTGGTCTCCCCCGCCCATGGCAGCGGCGATCCGGTGGACCCATGTGCCGCTCCTTCGCTCGATTGCCGCTACGAAAGCGCCCAAGTCGGCTTTGTCGGCGGCAACCAGCCGGCTTGCGGCAAGCCCCGGACCTATCTCGAACTCGACAAGCTGGAGGTTCTTCAGGCTGCCCTGATCGCGTTGCATTTCTCCGAACCGCTGGATCCGGCTTTGGCCGACGACGTCGCAAATTACGACCTGACGCCGGGCATTTCTGTGGTCAGCGCGGGAATTCCCAAATCCGACCCGAAGGCGGTGGTCCTGACGCTGGATCAACGTCTCGACGACAGCACCCTCTACACGCTGACCGTGTCGAACCTGAAATCGTATGGCGGCGACAAGCTCTCCCCCGATCCGACGGTCCAGACCTTCAGCTACCCCCCTTACCAAGGCTGATCAGGCACGACCGCATGGCGATGGAGGGGTGAGACATGAGTACGGCGACGGTATCAGGAGGCAGAGAGAAGACCGCACAGCGCGGCGCATCCTCGCAAGGAGGCTCTTCTGCGGGAACCGGCGGCTCGACCATCGAACTGCCGGAACTCAGCCTGCCGAATGCCGGAGGCTCGCTCGGCTATGGCGAAACGTTCACCCCCAACGGCTTCACGGGGACCGCCGAACTCACCTTTCCGCTGCCCATGCCGGAGGCCCGTGGCCTCAAGCCGTCCATCGCGCTCAGCTATTCCAGCGGCGCAGGAAACGGCGTCTTCGGGATGGGCTTCACCCTGACCCCCTCGTCCTTCACGCGCTCCACCTTCACCGGCCCGCCTGCCTATGATGACACGGACACGCTGATCTTCGACAACGACTATCTTGTGCCGAAATACGCGCAATCGGGCAACGCGTGGCAGCGTGTTGAACGACGCGAGACGCTACAAGGCCAGACATTTCTGGTGCGCACCTACCTGCGCCGCGTCGAAGGCCCCAACGACGTTATTGAGCTTTGGAGCGAGGAGGCGACCGGGACAAGCCACTGGAAGGTCACCGACGCAGATGGCGGGGTGCGGATTTTCGGACAGTCCCCGCGAGCCCGCGTCTTCGATCCGAGCGATCCGAAGCGGATCTTCCGCTGGCTCCTGTGCGAGGAGATCGACCTCAAGGGCAATCGCATCGTCTACACCTACAAGGCGGAAGACAGTGCCGGGCTCCCGGCCGGATCGCCGCCCGCCTCCACCGCCCAGCGATATCTCGACCGCGTCTGGTACGGCAATCCGACGCCGGACGCCGCCGTGGCCGACTTCTGCCATATGGTCATCCTCGATTACGGGTCCCGCGATCTCGATCCCCCTACAATCGATCCCGTGCGCGCCTGGAGCCTCAGGCCCGATCCCTCTTCCAGCTATCGCGCCGGCTTCGAGATCCGCACAAACCGGCGCTGCCAAGCCGTTCTGATCGCTTGCAATTTCCCCCAGACCCTCGCCGGCTCGCCTCTGGTCACCGATGTCCTGTCCTTCGACTATTGCGACGAGGCCGACCGGGATGCCGGCCTGCTGGGGGCGGTCCCCTCCCGTATGATCTCCCTGCGCCACACAGGATGGCGGCACAACGCGGCGGGCACGGCGCAATCCAAGGCGATGCCGAAAGTCCGGTTCGACTACACGGGGATTTCGCCGGACACGGCCGCCTTCGGTCCGATCTCGAGCGACAACGGGCGGCCCCTGAGCGGCAATCTCGCCGACGGCTCGTTGCAGATGGTCGACCTTTACGGCGACGGACTGACGGGCTTCCTGACAAGCGGCGGGCCGGATGTCATCTATTGGCGCCCACTTGGCAAGGGGCGCTACCAGCCCGGGCAACCGCCGCCGGAATTCCCCAATGCCCGCACCCTTTCGCCCCGCCGCGTGGTGCTGAACGATGTGGAGGGCAACGGGCGGAGCGATCTCATGGTGATCACGCCCGGCATGACGGGCTTCTTTCCAAACCGCCTGCAGCAGGACTGGGGTCCGTTTCAGCCGCTGCCCGCGGTTCCCACTGTGCTTCTCGATCCCAAGGCCCGCCTTCTCGATCTCAACGGATCGGGCCGCACCGATGTGCTATGCGGCGACGGTAGCGGGTGGCAGGTCGCCATGTCCAAGGGCGCTGACGGCTACAACGCCCCCCACCGCGTGGAGACGCCCGAAGCCCTGCCCTTCTACAGCTCCGATGCGGAGTATCTTTTTGCGGGCTTTGCCAACATCTTCGGAGACGGGCTCGCCCATATCGTCCATGTGTGGAACGGCGGGGTGCGCGTCTGGCCGTCGCTGGGAAACGGCACCTTCGCCGCCCCAATCACGCTGCCGGGCGCACCTTCGGGTCTTAAAAACGCAAGCGCCGATCAGATCCAGTTCGCCGATGTCACGGGCAATGGGTGCGCGGATCTCATCATCGCGCATGCCGACGGCATCAACATCGCCTTCAACGAATTCGGCAACGGCTTTTCCGCCCCCCGCCGTTTTGCCCTGCCGGACGGGTTCACCCGGATCGATGGCATCAGCGCGGGCGACATTCTCGGTCTGGGACTGTCCGGACTGGTGGTGGATCAGAACCGCCCCGCCCCGCGCCAGCAGTTTCTGTCACTGGCATCGCACGCCAAGCCCTACATGCTGTGCAGCTACGCAAACGGAATGGGCGCAGAGACGGAGCTGGCCTATCGCCCGGCATCCGATTTCGCGCTTGCCGACCGCGCGGCCGGAGCCCCTTGGGTCACCGCGCTGGAACAAAATCCGCAGGTGCTGGTGGAAGTGATCGTGAACGATCCGATCTCGCAAAGCGCGCGCACCACCGTCTATCAATATCGAGATGCCTATTACGATCCGATCTCGCGCGCCTTTCGCGGGTTTGCCTATGTGCAGTCGCAGGACCATCCCGTCCTGGCCTCACGCGACTGGCATTTTTCCTCAAGATCGCGAAGCCGGAGGCTGATCGCCGCACAGGTTGGCGCCAGCGAGGCCGCTCCCTTGCAGACACGGCAATGGAGCCACACCGGGGCTTTCGAGACCGCGGATCGCATCGCCGAAGATCTCGCCGGCAAGGCCTATCACGATGGCTATCCGCTTCCCCCGCCCACACTGCCCGGCGCGATCTATGCCGCGGGAGCCGATGCCGTGCGACAGGCGCATGTGGCACTCGTCGGACGCCCCTACAGGGAGGAAAAGCGCGGGCTGGATGGCGATGGCGACGCCCTGACCACACCTTATGACGCGTCTCAGTCCACCTACGCGCTGGACATGCTGCAACCACCACTGTTCGGAAATTACGCCGTCTTCCGCGTGAACCAGTCGGAGAGCCTTGAAAGCACCTTCGAAGCCGATCCCGACGCGCAACCGCGCCTTGCCCACGTTCTGAACGTGACGACAGACCGCTTCGGTCAGCCCCTCCAATCGCTCAAGGTCTTTTATGCGAACCGGCAGAAGACCGGCGCCGATCCGCTGCTGCCCGGCCAGGACGCGGCCCAGATCGATCTCGACTGCGCCGCCTTCATCAATGTGATCGAGGGTCAGTACGAAAACACGTCAGGCACGACGAGCGCGCCGGTCACGGGCACGACAGCCGGGGCGGGTCACCTTGTGGGTCTCGCCTTTGAAAGGCAAATGTTCCAGATCACTGGCTTTGTCGAGCCGGGCGCGTTGCTGAGCTTTTCCCAGGCGCAAAGCCTCGCGAGCGAGGCCATGCAGAATGTCGTGCCCTACGGCGCCAATCCGGTCGCGGGCACAGTTCAGGCAATCCCCCAGTCATGGCAGCAGGATCTCTATGTGAATGCCGCCCTTGATGACGCCCTGCCGCTTCAACAGGTTGCACCGGTTCCGCTGGAGCACCATCAACAGGTCGCGGTTTTCCCGCAGAGCCTGGTCGACCGGGTCTTTGGCACCAAGGTCGACGACACGTTGATGGAGACAATCGCCGGCTACCGGAAGCAGGACGGCTACTGGTGGAACTGGCGCGATGTCGCGCGCTATCTCGATGCGGACGGCTTCTATCTTCTGAGCGTCACGACGGATCCCTTCGGCCACGAGGTTTCCGTCACCTATGATGAGACCTGCCTCTTCCAGATCAAGCGCACCGACCAGATGGGGTTCACCGCCCATATCACGTGGGACGTGCAATCTTCCCAGCCTGCGCGCATCGTCGATGTGAACGACAACACGGCGGAGGCGCTCTTTGACCCGCTGGGACAGGTGATGGTGACCTGCCAGTATGGTGAGGAGGGCGGGAAAAAGGTCGGCGACGACCCGCTTGCCGACTATACGCCCCTGCCTGTGCCCACAACCACGGAGCTTCTGGCGGATCCGGCGAAGTATCTCCAGAATGCCGGCAGTTACGCGCTGGAAAACCTGCAATGGGACCCGGCGACCTCCATGCCCCCGCACACGGTCATGGTGCGCCGAAGGCTTTTTGCCAACCCCGAAACCGGCGCCCCGTCCCCGAGCGCCACGAACGCCGCCTATGACGTATCCATCGGCTATTTCGACGCCTCGCAGCGCGCACTCGGCACGGCAAGCCTGGTGAGCGGCACACCGCCTCTGGCCCTTCATCCCCCCCAAATGCCGAAATTGCGCATGGCCAATGCGCAGGAGGCCAACTGGCTCGTCTCCGACCGGGTGCGTTTCGACAGCCGCGGCAAGGTCGGTATACGTTACCTGCCCTATCTCACCGACACGCCCGGCTTCGTGCTCCAGCCTGTGCAGCCGCACGACACCCTGAAATACGACCCCCTCGGCCGGGAGATCGGGACGCTCACCGCCAAGGGGTTCCTGACCCGCAACGTCCACGCCATATGGCAGACGGACCAATATGATGCGGACGATACGGTGACGCAGTCACCCTATTACAAGGCGAACATTTCAAACCCGACCCTTCCCGAACCCGAACGCGCCGCGCTGGAACAGGCGGCGGTTTTCGAAGACACGCCGCTGACAAGCATGCTCGATGTGCGCGGCCGCACGATTGCTAGCCGCAGCCTGCTGGTCGACCATTCCGGCGCCCAGCCTGAGCCACTCACCGCCCTGCGTTGGCTCGACCCGCAGGAGCGGGAACTCGCCACCTCCAATCCGCGCTTCTTCAACGCTGCGGATCCGGCGCGCCCCAGCTATTTCGACGCGCTCTCCATCTACGACATGGGCGGGACCGCGATCTCGCGCGCCGATGCGGATGCGGGCAACGTCCCCCTTCCGCCGGGAGCAACCGGAACCCCGCGATTGACGCTCACCGATGCGCTGGGCAATCCGGTGGAGGTTTGGACGCCACGCGGCTACCGGATTTCCACCCGCTACGATCCGGGCCGCCGCCCCCTGACGCAGGGCGTCATCGGCAACGGTCTTTCGCTGACCTTCGCCCGGTTCGTCTATGGCTCCGCCCCCTCCGCCAACACGGTCAACCGGGTGATCGAAAGCTATGATCAGGCGAGCATTCAGGTGATCGACAGGTACAGCCTGTCGGGCGATCCATTCAGCCATGCCCGCCAATATGTGGCCGACTGGACGCAGCCTGCCGACTGGACGACACCGTCAACCGTGGCGCTCGACCCGACGGTCTGGACCACCACCTTCACCTATGACGGCGACGGCAACACCATTGGCGCGCTCGCGCCCGACGGCACCCGGATCGCCTATGCGCTCTATCCCAATGGCTGGCTCAAGGCGATCGCGCTGACACTTCCCGGATCCACCAATGTCCAGATGGTGGCGGGCCCGATGCTCTATGCCGCCAACGGACGCGTCTCGAAAATGCCGCTTGGCAACGGCGCCCTGGTGGAACGCGGCTTTGAGCCGACCACCCTGCGCCTCACCTCCATTCACACCACGACAGCGGCGCAAGAGGTCGTGCAGGATCTCAGCTATGCCTATGATCCGGTCGGCAACGTCACGTCCCAGATGAACGCGCTGCCCGTGCCAGGCGACGCCTCGGCCACCTCCGGCGATTCAGCCTATGTCTTTGACTCGCTCTATCGCCTTATGACCGCGACAGGCCGCGCCGCGAAAGGGCTCGGCCAGAACGCATCCCACACGCCGCCCGCGCTGCCCGCATCGAGCATCGAACTGGAGCGCTACGAGCAACGCTTCACCTATGACCACGCCACCAACCTGACCGCGATCGCCTATGCCGCGGCCGCATCCAGCTGGCAGCAGGACATCGCCATCTCCCTCAGTTCCAATCACGGGGTGCTGCGCGGGATGATCACCGGCACCGGAACGCCGGACGATTTCTACGATGCAGGCGGAAACCTGCTGTCTCCGACAAGCGACTTGACCCTCGATTACGACTTCTTCGGCAACGCTGCCCATACGGAGCGGGTGGATGGCACGAAAAAGACCGACACCTGGGGGCAGTTTTCAAATGGGCGTGAGCGGTTGCGCAAGGTCGCCGTCGCGCCCGATGGGACAACGGTCGAAACGCTCTATCTGGATGACGCGATCATAACCCGCCCCATCGCCAACGGCGCACCGGGACCGGTCAGCGAGATCTCGGTGCAGGTCATGCTGAACGAACGTCTCGCCCTGCAGCTTCGCACCCCCGCAGGCACCGGCAGCACAATTGCCCAATACCAGCTCGAAGATCACCTCACCTCTGTCGCCGCCCGGCTCGACCAGGCGGGAACCCTGGTCGATGTGCAGGAATATCTGCCCTATGGATCCGACGCCCTTTGGGTGTCCGCGAGTGGGGCCACGAGCCAGACGCAGGCAAAGCGATACAGGTTCGCCCAGAAGGAAGTGGATCTCGGCTCCGGTCTCTACCGGATGGGCCAGCGCGCCTACATTCCGTGGATGGGGCGCTGGACCAGCCCGGACCCGGCTGGCCCGGCCGATGGGCCGAACCTGTTTGCCTATGTCGGCGGCAACCCGATCACCAAGCACGATCCGGATGGCCTGTGCGGCAAGACCCCCAATTTCTGGGATTCCGTGAAGCAGAAGGCCAACTTCTACGCCAACAAGACAAAATACCAGGCCAAGGAGATGAACGCCTGGGGCGTGATGCTGAACGCGATGCTCGACACCAGGTTCGTGGCCCTTGAGATGTCTCATAAGCTCAAGCTGCCGCTCGTGACCACGATGGGAGACAGCACCAAGTCGCTGCTGCCGACTGCGCGGTCGATCGGCCATTTCGGCCTGCTGGGATCATTGCAGATGGTAACCAGATACGGCGGCATGGCGGGCATCGCCTACCATTCGCTGGCAATCACGCAGGAAGGTTTCAAGGAAAAGCACGTTCTGGGGATTGTCGGCAACAGCCTGTTCACGGCGGAAGGCTACATGCTCTTGAAGGCAATGGGGGCCGCGAGCACCCACACCTTGCACCACAGCCTGCACATGGCGGGCCGCCTCGGTTTCGCAGCAGACTCCGTCAAGGCCGTCAGCTACTACCGGCAGGGCGATTATTCCACCGCCCTGATGTATGGCTTGCTGGCCGGTGGCAACGGGCTGAGCCTCGCCAGCACGGAGCAACGCATGCAAATCGCGCGTTTCCTCTTTGGCAACATGGGGGAGCAATTCTACAAGGCGAACAATTTCGCCGGCGAATTCGGCTGGAACGCCAAAGGGTTCTCGCGCACCCTTGCGATGACGAGCGCCCGCAACTGGCTTGGAGCGGGCTTGGTCGCCTCCGTTTTCGTCTATCAGGACTACATCAAGAAGCGCGTTATCCCGAACGATCTGGACTAGGGTGTGGCCCCATAGATGAGCTGCGAGTGGTTTGGTTGAGCGGTTCGGATGCGAGGCGCGAGCCCGCAGGACACCCTCTGGTTTTCAAGGGGCTGCAACGACGCAGCCGGATCGCTCAACCAAATCCGGCAGGACGGTGAAACGGCTTCGACCTGCGGTGTCGCGCCGCTTGAGCGGGCGCAAAGCCCGCTCTGCCCGTCTCTCCTCGTATCTCGTCGCCTTTTCGCCGCCATTCGCGGCTCATCTATGGGTCCACACCCTAGGGCGGCTACCGCGCCGCCAGCGCCTTTTTCAGCACATCGCACAAGATCGCCCCGGCCGCCTCCAGACGCGCCTCCTCGTAATAGCTGAAGCCCAGCCGGATGCAGTTGGCGAAATTTCCAGCGCTTGAACAATCCGAACCGAGCCGGAAGGAAACACCCCGGCGCTGCGCCTCGGCAAGGACGGCCGGCATGTCGAGATCCTCGGGCGCTTCCAGCCAGCAGAAGAACCCGCCTGTGGGCGCGGCGAAGCGCACCTCCTGAGGCAAATCGCGCTCCAGAACCGCACAAAGCGCGCGTCTTCGGGCGTTATAGACAGCGTTCAGGCTCGCCAGCACCTCGTCCTGCGTCCCGCTGGCCAGCATCTGCGCCAGGACCAGAGACATGACGGGCGCCACGCCGCCTCCGCTGATCAGCACCCCGCACTTGGCCAGCCTGTCGATGAGCGGCCTAGGCCCGTGTATCCAGCCCGTGCGGACGCCGGAGGCAAGCGTCTTGGCGAAGGAGCCGATGGAAAGGATGTTCGCTTCGTTGCCCGTGAAGAGGCTTTCCTGCACCTCATCGCCGACGAACTGATAAACCTCGTCACTGGCCACGATCACGCCATGGCGCTCGGCAAGGGCAACGATGCCTTCGCGGTTTTCCCGCGAGAACATCCGGCCCGTCGGGTTGTGATGGATCGGGATGGTGTAAAGCATCTTCACATCGCGGGTGCGGATCTCATGCTCCAGACGGTCGAGATCCAGACCATCCTCGCGCACCGGGATGGGCCTCAGGTCGATATCCCAGTCACGCAGGATGTTGAGCGCAAAGAAATAGGTCGGATCATCCACCGCGACGGCGCTTCCCGCAGGCACCAGCTTCTTCAGGACGAGATCCAGCGCATGCGATGCACCATTGGTCATCAGAAGATTCTCAGCACTCACCTTCCTTCCCGTTCGGGCGGTGAGGTAGCGGGCGAGCTCCTGACGCATCTCCGTCAACCCTTCCGACGGCGCGTACTGGAAGGCATGGCGATTGTCCGCGTTCAAGACGCGCTGCGCCGCCACCCGCACGGCATCGAAAGGAAAGAACCGGTCCTCGGTCCGACCAATTCCCAGATCCGTCATCTCCATCGCCTGTGCCTCGCGCTTTTCGGGCCCTCGCCCCTGCCATGCTTTGCGTCAGGCGTCACACAGGACAGCGGGTCCTTGCAAGCCCTGCCCAGAAAATCCCGTCCACAACCGGCTGTTTTTGCCCCCGGCGAGACGGCCAGCCGGGCCATTTGCGCTCCGTTCCCGGACATCGGAATCCAGGCAAATTCTGATGGGATTCAATTGTCTTACAAGTAAACAACTTGTACCATGACGCGACGCACGAACGAGCAAGAACGGCATGAAACTTCTTATCATCGCAGACGACCTGACCGGCGCACTTGACAGTTCCGTTGCCTTTGCGCGGCACGGTTTCCGGGTGCTGTGCGCCTTGTCGCCGGAGCGGCTTTCAGATGCGCTCGCCGAGGCCCCCGATGTCATTTCCGTCTCGACGAACAGCCGGGAATTGGCTGAAAAAGAAGCCATTCGGCGTCTGGAAGACATCTTGTCAGGTGCGCGGGAGGATTGCGCATTCCGCAACGCGATCATTTTCAAGAAGGTCGACAGCCGCCTCAAGGGCCATGTGCGCGCCGAGCTTGCGGTTCTGGCAGGCCGGAGCGAAGGGATGCTTGTCTGCCCCGCCATTCCGCGCCTGGGCCGACTTGTAAAAAACGGCGCTGTTTGCGGAGCGGGCGTGGACACGCCCATCGATATTGCAAAGACGACGGGATGCCAGCCATCCGCCGTGCCGGAAGCAACCAGCGACGCCGATATCGATGCCGCGCTGAAAGCCGCGCTGGCCGATGACGGTCAGCTGCCGCTGCTGGTGGGAGCCGCCGGTCTGGCGCAAGCCGTTGCCCGCCGCTTTGCAAAAACCCCGATTCAGCCCGAGATCGCCACCCTGCCCGCTCCGGCCCTCTTCGCCATAGGCTCGCGCGATCCCGTGACCGTTGCGCAGATGACAGATCTGGATGGCCTGGCCGCGCCGAATGGCCATGTGCCGGAGACGGCAGAAACCGGCGCGGAGCCCGAAATCATCCAGATGACGGCAGGGCACGAGACCATTGACAGCGTGGCCGCAGGAACGGCATTCGCAGCCGGGATCGCTTCGCGCCTCCAGCGCCGTCCGCCACGGGCATTGCTTGCCTGCGGGGGCGAGACGGCGGCGGCGATTGCACATCGGATCGGCTGCGGACTTGTTGAGGTCGATGGCGAAGTCCTTCCCGGACTGCCGGTCTCGCGCATGCTCGATGGAATGCCCGGCCTGACCTTTATCACCAAGTCCGGCGGCTTCGGTGAAGCAGATACCCTTGTGAAACTTGTCAATAAACTTGTAACTTCACCCGCCAAAGCGATGTGAAGAGGCACCATTTGAAAGCCAGAGCGATGAAAGAGACGCGCGAAAAGCCCAAACTGACACTGGCGGATCGTGTCTACCATTCGCTGTACAGCCGCATCAGCAATGGCGAATACCCGGTAAACCAGAAGCTGCCCTCGGAGAACACGCTGGCGAACGAGTTCGGCGTTTCCCGGCCGGTGCTGCGCATGGCGCTTGAGAAGCTGCGCACCGAAGGCGTGATCTATTCGCGTCAGGGCGCGGGCAATTTCGTGCGCGCGGCAAGTTCAAACCCGGTGGGTTTTGCCCGCGTGGAGACACTGGCCGACGTTCAACGCTGCTATGAATTCCGCATCACGATCGAGACCGCCGCAACCCGTTTCGCAGCCGACCGGCGCGGCAGCGCCTCGCTTGCGGAGATCAAGGATGCGCTGGATCTGATGCGCGTTGCCACCGGCAGCCAGGAACACCGCGAGGATGCGGATTTCACCTTCCACCTCGCCATCACCAAGGCCGCCAACAACCAGTATTACGAGGCCGCCGTGCGGGCCCTGCGCGAGCACATCCATGTGGGCATGAAGCTGCATGGCCAATCGCTAATGACCGATGGGGCAAAGGCGCTGGAGCGCGTTCTGGAAGAACACACCAACATCTATGAAGCCATCCGCGACCAGCGCGCCGAGGATGCGGAGGCGCATATGCGCGCGCATCTGGAATATTCGCGAGACCGCCTCTTCGGCATCGGCCTGCTTGACCTGCGCATGAAGGATTGAACCGGGTTTCAGATCCCGGACATGAAAAAGGCGCCCTCCTGACGGGGCGCCTTTTCATTTCATTCGCACTCACAAATTGACGACGTCGCGCAAGCCTTGAGACCTCAGCTGCGCCCCGCCGCGAGTTTGCCCGCATAGTCGAGCGCGGCCAGCATGTTCACATGGTTGGCCTTGCCGGTTCCCGCGATATCGAAGGCCGTGCCGTGATCGACGGAACACCGGTCGATGGGAAGCCCCAGAGACACGTTCACCGCGGTATCGAAGGCGATCAGCTTGATCGGGATGTGGCCCTGATCGTGGTACTGGGCGATCACCAGATCGAACGCGCCCTTATGCGCCCGGTAATAGACCGTGTCGGCGGAAATCGGGCCCTCGACGTTGATGCCCTCGTCCTGCGCCATCTTCACGCCCGGCGCGATCTGCTCGTCATCCTCGCGCCCGAAGAGCCCGTTCTCACCACAATGGGGGTTGATGCCCGCAACCGCGATGCGCGGGTTCGCGATCCCCATGCGCTTGAGATGCTTGTGGCCGGTGCGGATGGTCTCCAGAACGCGCTCCGGTGTCGCCCGTGTGATCGCATCTTTAAGCGACACATGGGTGGAGACATGAAGCACGTTCAGCGTCGGCGATGCGAGCAGCATCCAGCTCGACTTGGAATGCGTCAGTGCCGCCAGCATGCCGGTGTGGCCGTCATAGTGATGACCGGCTGCGTTGAGCGCCTCCTTGTTGATCGGCGCGGTGACGATGCTGATCGCTTCACCGCCGGTGGTCATCTCGACCGCCTTTTCGATGAAACGGAAGGAGGCCTCGCCACAGGCCGGCGACAACACGCCGAACTTGCCCGGCAGATCCGCCACCTGCACATGGATCACGGCCAGCGCGCCTTCCGGCACGGCCCCGCCGAAATCGGCGAGTGCCAGATCGAGCTTGCAGGCGGCAACCGCGCGTTCAAGCGTCGGCTTGTCGCCGATCACCGCATAGCGCGCACGGTCCTTCGGTTCGAGCGAAGCCATCGCCTTGACGGTGACCTCGGCCCCCACGCCTGACGGGTCGCCCATCGTGATGACGATCGGTTTCTGGCTCATATCCCTCTCCTGATGCGGCGCGGGACCACGGCATTAGGTCCCGGCGCCATGAGTTCACACTGAAATGGCGGATCGTGAGCGGATCACAGGTCCCTGGCGTTGAGGCACCGCTTCGGCATGCCACCTTCCAGGAAGGTGGAAATGTCCTCGATCACCATCTTGCCCACATTCTCCACCGCTTCCCTGGTGTCCGCCCCCGAATGGGGCGTGAAGACAGCGTTTGCGTGGGAGAAGACCGGATGGTCGGTGGACGGCGGCTCGCTCACATAGGCATCGATGGCGACGCCCCCGAGCTGGCCGCTTTCAAGAGCTTCGGCCACCGCATCGAGATCGACCACCTCGCCGCGTGCCAGATTGATGAGCCGCGCGCCGGGCTTCATCTGGCCAATCGTCTCGCGGTTGATGAGGGCCGCGTTGTCCTTGCCGCCGAAGACGTGCAGCGACACGTAGTCGGAAGCGGCGAGAACCTCGTCCAGGCTCATCATGGTGACGCCATGTTCACGGGTAAAGGCCTCGTCCGGGTACATATCGTTGGCGACAACCGTCATGCCGAGGCCACGCGCGAGCTTTGCAAGCCGCTTGCCGATATTGCCGAGCCCGACAATGCCCAGCGTCTTGCCGCCAAGCTGGCTGCCGACGCGGCGATCCCATCCACCGGATGTGACGGACGCATGGCCCTGCGGGATGAAGCGGGCCATGGAGAACATCAGCCCGACCGCCAGTTCCGCAACCGCATCCGCATTGGCGGCAGGCGTGTTGCATACCGGCAGCCCCGCCGCCGTACAGGCCGGAATGTCGATATTGTCCACGCCCACGCCATGCTTCAGCACGGCCTTGAGATTGGAAGCGCCTTCCAGCGTCGCGGGCGTGACGGGCACCAGCCCCACGACCAGGTAGTCAGCCCGGCCAATATGCGCGCTGACACCGCCATCGGGCAGCGAAGTGTCCGCACAGCGGATCAGTTCCCAGCCCTTTTCCGCGATCAGCTCGGCCACCGGCCCCTGCTTTGCAAAGCCCGGCGAAGTGGTAACGACGACGGTCATGATCAGGCGTCCCGCGTGTAGAGGTTACGCGCCTTCAGGATCTCCACGATCTTGGCGTCCTGCTCGTCATTCGGCAGAAGCGCGGGCTGGCGCGACAGGCCGACGGAGCTGTCATTCATGCAAAGCGCGCGCTTGACCATGGCGGGCGGGAAGCCCAGCGCATAGAGGTCCTTGCGAAGCCCGGCGAAATTCTCCTGCGCGGCCCTGGCGGCGTCCATGTCGCCTTCATTGAAGCCACGGATGATCTGCGCCAGCGTTTCGGGCGCCACGTTGCCGAGACCGGACACGACGCCCGCGCAGCCCTGCTCCAGCCCCCAAAGGACCAGATGATCGGGGGCGCAATAGACATCGAAATTGCCAACCTCGCGGCTGACTTCCAGGTATTCCTGAACGGTCTCGGTGGAGCCGCCGGAATCCTTGATGCCTGCGATATTGCCGTGCTTGGCCAGCACCTTGGCGGTCGCCGGTTCGATGTGGTTCTGGGTGCGCGCCGGGATGTCATAGAGATAGACCGGCGTCTTCACCGCATCCGCGATCGTGGAGAAGTGGCGGATCAGGCCATCCTGTGTGCAGGAGATGAAATAGGGCGCGATGACCGCGATGCCGTGCAGGCCGAGACCATCGACGGCGCGCGCAAGCTGCAACGTCTCGAAGGTTCCCGGGCAGCCGACATTGACGATGATCTTGACGCGACCGCCGACCTCTTCGCTCACCACCTCGGTGAGCTTGATCTTTTCTTCGTGCGTGAGCGCGGAAAAGTCGCCATTGGTGCCGCAGACCATGAGGTCGTTGCCAGCGGCCACCTGTCGGCGGGCCTGGGCGCAGGTCGCCTCATAGTTGATCGTCTCGTCCTCGTTGAAGCAGGTGACGAGGGCCACATGGGCATTGCGCGTCATTGTTTACTCCGTGACTTTTTTACGGGTTTCGCTTCTGCGAGCGATGCCGCGCGAGATCATCGGCCAGCACAGGGACACGACGGTCAACGCGAGGAAAAGAAGGGTGATGGGGCCAGAAAGGAATTCAATCAGGTTGTCGCCGGACTGAAGCAGTCCGCGACGCAGGTTCGCCTCCAGCATCGGCCCGAGGATCAGCGCGATGCAGAGCGCGGCCTGCGAGAAGCCGTATTTCTGCATCCCCCAGCCCAGCACGCCGAAGCCGACCATGGTGTAGAGGTCCACCGGGTTGAGATTGATCGAAAACGATCCGATGAAGCAGAAGACGACGATCGACATGGTCAGCATGCGGCGTGGCACCATGAGGATCCGCGAGAAGACCGGGATCAGCGCCATGCCGAAGATGAACATGAAGATGGTCGCGATGAAGGTGCCGCCGAAGATACCGACCACGACGTCCGGGTTGGTCTGGAACAGCATCGGCCCCGGTGCGAGGCCCTGGATCATCAGGCCGCCCATGAGGACGGCGGTGACCACGTCGCCGGGAATGCCAAGCGCAAGCAGCGGGATCAGCGCGGAGGCGCAGACCGCGTTGTTGGCGCTCTCGGTGGCGGCAATGCCGGGCATGTGACCGGTGCCGAACTTCTCCGGCGTTTTGGAGGTGCGACGGGCCTCGTTATAGGAGATCCACGACGCGGTACCGGAGCCGGTGCCGGGGATGATGCCGATCAGCGTCCCGATCAGCGAGCCGCGAATAAGCGCGCTCGCGCTCTCTTTCATGTCGGCACGCGAGGGCCAGCGGTTCTTGACCAGCGCGATCGCCTTTTCCTTGTCGGTGGAGGCGAGACGCTCGATCTGGGTGAACACCTCCGACAGCGCAAAAAGGCCAATCAGGGCGGGCGTGAAGGCGAACCCGGAGGCAAAGCCCTGGATACCGAATGTGTAGCGCGTGATGCCGGAAATCGGATCCGCGCCCACGCAGGAGATGAGAATGCCCAACATCCCGGAAATGGCGCCCTTCAGCACATCGCCGGAAAGCGACGCGATGATGGTCAAGCCGAACAGGGCAAGGGCGAAATATTCCGGCGCGCCGAATTCAAGCGCGATACCGGCAAGCTGCGGGGCGAGCGTGGCCAGCACGACCGCGGCGATAAGGCCGCCAATGGTGGAGGCGATGGTCGCCATGCCCAGCGCCTTGCCTGCCTCCCCGCGCTGCGCCATCGGATAGCCGTCCAGCACGGTCGCGGCCGCAGCCGGCGTTCCCGGTGTGCGCAGAAGGATGGAGGAGACACAGCCGCCGTAAATGCCGCCGATATAGATGCCGATGAGCATGTTCAGGCCCATCACGGGCGACATGCCGAAAGTCAGCGGGATCAAAAGCGCAACGCCCATGGTGGCTGTCAGCCCGGGAAGCGCGCCGATCACGAGACCGCCGAGGGTCCCGAGCGCGATCGTCCACAGGACCTGAAACTCGAACAGAGGGGCGAGATACGAAAGGGTTTGCATTTCTCGTCAGACTTTCGGGCTCGTCGGACTTGCAGCCTTTCGGGCTTTGCGAAGGGTCCGATTTCCGGGACTGCCGGTTCATCCGGCGTGCTAGCGATCCTGCAGGAAGAGCGCCGGAGCGGGATCAGGCCCCGCTCCGACTGTCTTGTCCGGCGATGTGACGCCTTACTTGTTCATGCCCAGAAGGCCGAGATCGCTGAGAACTTCCTCAGCCATCTTGCTGTCCTTCTTCACGCGGGCCTCAAAGGTCGGACCATCTTCATAGGTCACGAACTCACCCATCTCGGTCATCTTCTCGATGAACTGCGGGTCCTCGGCGACAGCCTTCACCGCATCGCGCAGCCAGGCGAGATCGGCTTCCGGGATGCCCTTGGGCGCAATCAGGCCCTTGTAGGACGACCAAGTGAAGTCGACGCCCTTCTCGACCGCCGTCGGCGTGTCGGGGAAAAGGTCGATCCGCTTGTCTTCCATCACGAAAATCGGGGTCATCTGACCAGCCTCGGAAGCTGCCTTGGCTTCGGCCGGAGAGGCCACCATCGCATCGATGTGACCGCCGATGCAGGCCGTACGGGCTTCAGAAGAACCACCAAAGGGAATGGAGGCAATCTTGATACCGGCCGCCTTGGCGAAGGCTTCCGCGGAAATGTGGTTGGCACCACCCGCGCCGGAATTGCCGACCTGCGGCATCTTGTTCTTCGCGTATTCGACAAAGCCGTCATAGTCGCTGAACGGCGCATCGTTGCAGGCCACCATCACCTGAAGCGAGCGCGCAAACAGACCCACGAACTCGAAATCATCGACCGTGTAGTCCGCGCCACCCACATGGGGCAGGATCGCGATGGGGCCCTGGGCGCCCGCACCCAGCGTGTAGCCGTCGGGACGCGCATGGGCGACCGCCGACGAGCCGATACCGCCGCCGCCGCCCGGCTGGTTGCGCACGACAACGCGAACGCCGTCAAACTTGCGCTCCATCGTATCGGCAACAACGCGCATGCCGAGGTCGGTGGAGCCACCGGCCGAATAGGGCACGATCACCTGAAGCGGGCGCTCGGGGAATTCGGCCAGAGCCGGAGTGGACACACCGACGAGAAGTGCAACAGCGAGCAGTTTCGATTTCGACATTACTTCCTCCCTTTTTGGAAGTTTGCGGATCTCAGGGGAGCCAGACGGACAGAAGCTCCGTAAAGGCGTAATAGACCCCAAGGGTCATCACGCATGGAAAGACCAGCAGATGCAGGATCTTTCTTTCTCCGAGCAGCCAGAGGCCAGCTACGAAAGTCACAAGTGTGGAGGGGATATACCCAACCGGGTAGAAGGCCGCGGCATAGGCGACAAGAAGCAGCGCGAAGAGCACGATCTTGATCAGCGCCCCGCCTTCCGGACGGATCGCCTTCACCCCGCCCCCGGCAGCCACCTGCTGACGAACCCCGCGCCCGATCAGCACAAGCGCCAACAGCACCACGGTGCCAATCATCAGCCAGGGCACGAAGGACGGCCCGGCGACGGTTCCGGAATGAACATTGCGAACAAGGAGCGTACGCCAGGCGCCAAAGGCGCAAAAGGCGAGCAGCCCGCCCCCGATCAAGATGTCCGACTTGCTGTGTCGAAACTCTGACATCAACCATCCTCACCACGCTCATCGATTGCAGATGAAGATGCTGCCAAGATGCAAACTTGTCAACTTTTATCGTCGACAAGATCCAATTTGCGGTTGTGCAGCGCAAATCTGGTCATAAAATGCCATTTGAATAATTCCGAAGTGGCGCGATGCACTTCTTTTTTTCTCTATATTTTTCAACAGATTATGAATCTTTTCTGGGCAATTAGCCGTCCACAGGCTCAAACGGGCACGCTCGGACCATCCAGATGTTTGAATTTGACAAGTCATTTTACAACTGACTAATGTGACGAACCAATTCCGGCTGTCATTCGCAAGGTGCAGCCGTGCGACAGTCATGCGGAGACACTTATGCAGCGACTTGATTCTGCAATCGAAATGCAACGGCCCCCGCAAATCCGGTTCGGCGAGGGTGTGCTGGAAATCCTGCCGAAATGGATTGCTGCAAAGGGCTACAAGGCCCCCTTCGTGGTGGCTGATGCGGTCAATGCCGCGCGCATCGATGTGCTGGGCCTGGAGAATGTGTCGGTCTTCGGCGAAGTCGTGCCGGAACCCGATCTGCCGAACCTGATGCGGGCGGTGGAAGCTGCCGGGTCCTGTGACGTGGTGATCGGGTTCGGTGGCGGCTCCGCCATGGATCTGGCCAAGCTGGTGGCTGTCATGACCGGCACGGGCGTGGCGCTTTCAGACATTTCCGGCCCCAATCGGGCCCCTGCCCGCAAGGTCGGCCTGGTGCAGATCCCCACAACGGCGGGAACCGGCTCGGAAGTCGGCACCCGCGCGCTGGTGACCGATCCGGAAACCTTGAACAAGGTGGCGACCGAAAGCCTGCACATGCTGGCCGATATCGCCATCATCGACCCGGCACTCACCGTCTCCGTGCCGCCGTTCGTGACCGCAGCCACCGGCGTCGATGCCATGGCCCACTGCGTTGAAGCCTATACGTCAAAACGCTCCCACCCGATCATCGATGCCTATGCGATCCAGGGCATCGAACTGGTCGGTGAATTCCTGAAACGCGCCGTTGAAGACGGCTCGGACGTGGAGGCGCGTGCCGGGCTTTCGCTGGCGGCCTTCTATGGCGGCGTCTGCCTCGGCCCTGTCAACACGACAGCGGGTCACGCGGTGTCCTATCCGCTGGGTACCCGTCACAAGATCGCCCACGGCATCGCAAACGCCCTGATCTTCCCGCACACGCTCGCAGCCAATGCGCTGGCCGAACCGGACAAGACCCGTGCCGTGTGCGAAGCCCTCGGCTATCCGGCCGACGGCGTTGAGGATGTGCGCAAGGCGGCCTACGCCTTCTGCGAAAGCCTCGGTCTCGACATGCGCCTTTCCGCCCATGGTGTGCCGAAGGACGACCTTCCCGCCATGGCGAAGGAAGCTCACGCCATCCGCCGGCTGCTCGACTGGAACCCCGTCGATCTGTCGGAAAAGGACATTCTGGAGATCTATGAAAGGGCCTACTGAGCCCTTTCCTCCGCCAAACCGAAAAGGCCGCGCCCGTACTCCGGACGCGGCCTTTTTCATGCCCCCGCCCCGCCTTGCGGCCGGGCGCGAATTTTACAAGTCATTTTACAAGTTGGCAGGCGGTCCGAGAGATGTAAAACACCTCCCTCGCCCCCTCATGAGTGCCGCACGAGATCCAGCGGCTGGACGACGAGACGCCCCTCAGTTTCGGCCATGAAGACACGAATGCCATAGACATCGGCCAGCACCTGCGGGGTGAGCACGTCTCCTGGTACGCCGTCGGCCACGATCTCCCCTTCACACATGAGCACGATGCGGTTGCACCAGCGCGCGGCGAGTCCCAGATCGTGCAGGCAGGCGAGCACAGCGCCGCCACTGCGGGCATGGCTCTTGAAGGTCTCCATGCAGGCGATCTGATGCGCCGGATCAAGCCCGGATGTCGGCTCATCGGCCAGCAGAAGCGGCGCATGCTGGGCCAGCGCGCGCGCGATCAGAACCCGCACCTTCTCGCCCCCCGAAAGCTCGGTCGCCCGCCGCCCGTCAAGCTCGCGAATGCCCATGACATCCATGGCCTTGTCGACGATGGCGCGCTCCTCCGCCCGGCGGGGATTGGCGCCCCAAAGGCCGCTCCGATGGGGCATGCGCCCCAGTTCCACCACGCGCCGCACACTGACCGGCCAGGCGATCTCGTGTTCCTGCGGGAGATAGGCCACCTTGCGCGCGCGCGCATCCGCGCCCATGAGGCGGCTGTCATCGCCATCAAGCAGGATCTCGCCCGTGGCCTCCACCAGCCCCAGGGCAGCGCGCATCAGGCTCGATTTGCCCGCCCCATTCGGCCCGATAAGGCCGACGAAATCGCCCGCGCGAACGCTCAGCGAGACGTCTTTGACGACCCGCGTGTTTCCATAGGCGACGGCAAGGCGGGAAAGCGAAAGGAGCGTCATGCCGCCTCCTTGCGCGCGCGGTGGACGAGCCACAGGAAGAATGGCGCGCCGATAATCGCCGTTAGGACACCGAGCTTCAGATCGCGACCCGGCGCGAGCAGGCGCACGGCGATATCGGCAGCGAGGATCATGGCCGCGCCCCCCAGCGCGCTCGCCGGAAGCAGCCGCGAGGGCACGGCCCCCACAAGCGGGCGCAGCAGATGCGGCACGACGAGCCCGACAAAGCCGATGGCCCCGGTCACAGCCGTGGACGCGCCCACAGCGATGGCGGTCCCCAGAACGGCCATCAGGCGCACACGCGCCATATCGGTGCCCAGAGAGCGCGCCGCATCATTGCCGAGCGTCAGCGTGTCCAAGGCGCGCCCCTGCATCAGCAGCATGGCGCAGCCGGCCAGAATGAACGGCCCTGCGATCCACACATGGGTCATGGAGCGGTCGGCCAGAGAGCCCAGCATCCAGAAGACGATTTCAAGGGCCGCAAAGGGATTGGGCGAGAGATTGAGGGCGAGCGAAGTCATCGCGCCCGCAAAGCTGGAAACCGCGACACCGGCGAGGATGATCGTCAACGTCCCACCGCTGCCCGTCATTGCCTGTACCAGCACCACGGCGGCAAAGGCACCGCCAAGCGCCATGAGCGGCAGGGCGAGCGGAAACATGGCGGACAAGCCGGTATAGATTGCCAGCACCGCCCCAAGCGACGCGGAGGCGCTGACGCCCAGAAGCCCCGGTTCCGCCAGCGGATTACGCAACAGGCCCTGAAGTACCGCGCCACTCAACCCCAGAGACGCACCGACCCCGAGCCCCAGAAGCGCGCGCGGCAGGCGGATCTCGCGCATCACCAGAACCACTGCCTCACGCGCGGAATCGCCTTCCCCGCCAACAAACAGCGCCTTGAGGCTGTCACCAAAGGCAATCCCCGCAGGCCCCACGGTAAGCGACAGGCCGAAAAGCGCCACAACGACGCCCATCAACACCGCAACAAGCAGCCTGTAGGAGACGGCATCACTCATGGTTGACGCCCTGCCAGGGCCTTTGGCGCATCAGCCCCGGCGCGCAGGATGCGAACGGCCTGACTGGTAAAAGGCCCGCCGCAGACCCAGTAGCGCGAAGGAATGGAGACGAGCCCCTTGCGCCGGGCCAGTTCCCGGTAGGCGGGGTGGAGAAAGATCTCGTTGGCGCGCGCGGGCGAGCGGTAGCCCTGAACGCCGGATACGACCAGATCGGGGTTCGCCATGATCAGGCTTTCAAGCGGCATGCGCGCGGAGCCGACAACGCCGGTTTCCGCCGCCACGTTGGAAAGCCCCGCGGCCTCCACGATGGCCTGCGTGAGGGTACCGGAGCCTGCGGTGAAACTGTTTGCGAAAACGAGGGCGGCGCGCTTTCCGGAGGGTTTTCCCACCGTGTGCGCCAGATCCTCATCAATCTGCGCGACAAGCTCCTCCGCCCGTGCCTCACGGCCCAGAAGCGTGCCCATGCGACGGATATTGGCGCGGATATCGTCAAACGAGGTGGCGGGCTGGAATTCCTCGACCTGGAAGCCGAGCCTGCGCAGCAAGGTGACGGTGGTGCGCGAGGTATAGGCGCTGGCCAGAACCACATCCGGCCGCATCAGGAAGACCTCTTCCGCCTGCGCATGGTTCAGCGGATAGGCCTGCGCCTGCCGGGTCATCGCCGACATTTCGGGATCGCGCGAAAAGCGGGAGACGGATTTCAGCTGACCGGGCGCGCTGATCAGCATGGCGAGCTGGTCGGTGCAGACATTGATGGAGACGACACGTTCCGGCACCGGTTTCAAGGATGCCGGGCGCGCCTCTTCCTGTGCCCGGACCAGCTTCGCGGGCAGAAAACAAACAAGAGCCAGGGCGGCAAGAACCGCCCCGGCTTTCAGGCTTGAAAGAGGTATCAAAACCTTCCCTTCACACCGACATAGGCCGTAAGTCCCTTGGTGTTATAGCCAAAGACTTCCTCATAATCCGTATCGAACAGATTATCGACCCGCCCATAGACCTCGTAGTTCTCGTTGAACTTGTAGTTCGCGCCGACATTGAAGAGCGCATAGGAATCGAGCGAAACGCGCGTGCTCGTGCCGGTCACGAAGCTGTTGTCGAACATCTTGCCGTTGAAGATCGCTTCACCGAAGACGCGCGCCTTGTCGTCAAGGAAGCTGTAGGCAAGGTTGAGCGCGCCGGAATGCCGGGGACGACGCACTTCCACCATCCGGGCTCCACCGGCAACCGTCTGTTCGGTGGCATCGGTATAGGTGTAGGAGCCGTTCGCGGTCAGGCCGTCGAGAATTTCAGCCGTTGCCGACACTTCCACACCCTGGCGCAGGCTCTTGCCCTCGCGGTTGATGGGCGTAGAGACGAAGGTTCCGCCGATATTCTGGTAAACGGTGGCGATTTCGTCCGTCAGATCCTGATGGAAATAGGTGACATCGACCACGAAACGCTTGTCGAAGAAGGACTGCTCGACACCCACATCCCACCCGAGGCTTTTTTCCGGCGTCAGCGAGGGATTCCCGACGAAGGTCGACGGGGTGTAGCCGTAAAGCTCGTAGAAGGTCGGGTTGGTGACACCGGTGCCCACCGAGGTGTGGAACCGGGTGCCCGTCTCGTGCAGCTGCCATGCACCCGCGATGGAGTAGGTCGTCGCATCGTCGAAACGGTCGTTCAGATCGTGGCGCACGGCCCCGTTCAGGTAGAACTGGTCGAGGAATTCACCCCGGTATTCCGCTACGAAGGAATGCGCGTCACGGGAAAACCCATGCTGCAGATGCGAGGGGCGGAAGGTTTCGCGCTGCCATTCGTAGCCGCCGGTGAAGCTGTGACGTGCCGCGGCGAAATCGGGCGTGTCGAAGGCATAGGTCGCCTGATAGGAGCCGTTCAGACGCGCGCCCTTGGTGGCCGAGGTGACAGCTCCGCTTTCCAGATTGTCGCGCCGGGTGTCGGAGCCGGAAAAGCGCAGCTTCTGGGTCAACGCGCCGTCGAGACCCGTGGCGGTAAGACCGACGGAGCCGAAAAGCTCTTCCATCTTGGTTTCATCGTCGGTGTCCAGCACGCGACCATAGGTCGGGCTGCCGAAGGTGAAGTCCTGCGCGTCCGTGTCTGCCTGACGTTTCACGTAGCGCAGCGTGGAGGCGAACTCCATCCAGTCGGTCAGATCCACGCGGACCTTGGCGTTCAGCGTGCCATTGCGCGCGCCATCTTCGTGCGTGCCGAAATCGGAGACATTGAAGCCGCCGACATTGTCCAGCGCCGCCGCCAGCGAGATGTCGTATTTCTCGCCACCGCCGCGAAGGCCAAGGCTCGTAAAGACAGACTTGTCCGATCCGGCTTCCACCGTGCCTGTCGCCTCGAAACCGTTGCGGATGCCGCCCTTGGTGATGATGTTGACGACACCGGCGGTTGCGTTGGAGCCCCAGAAGGCGCTCTGCGGCCCGCGCAGGACCTCGATGCGATCGATATTGTCGACAATCAGGCCGCCGAAATCATACTCGCCCGTGGAGGTCTCGCTGACCTCGATGCCATCGATCATGACGAGCAGGTGGTTGGCTTCCGCACCGCGCACGCGGATCTGGGTCTGACCACCCGTCGCGCCCAGTTGCGAGACCGAAAAGCCGGGAACAGCGCGCAGCGCATCGGAGACTTGGCGCACATTGCGCTCCGCCAGATCTTCGCCTGTGATGACCGTGAAGGCGCGACCGGACTTTTCCTTTTCCACCGGCGTGCGACCCGCCGTGACGAGGATGGAATCAAGAACGACAGAGCCGTCTTTTTCCGTGTTTGCGACTTGCGCCCGGGCGGTCCCCGTCAGAGCGAGCGTCACCGCTCCCGCTGCCAGGAGACTTGTCCCAATGATCTTCTGCATGATTGCCCCCGAAAGGAGGACCGAACGCATACACCTGGCCCGGCCCGATTGACTTGAACCGCAGGCAATCTGAAATCGGAAGAAGACGCGCTTCTCTGGCGCGGGCATGATCCGGTCTCTCACGCGTGCGGCGACACGATTACTGTCACCGCCACGGACGACCGCGCCTGGACACACCCCGTATCCAAGCATGGGTGACCGGAATGGCAGGTCTCCTGACTTCCGGGTCGACGCCTGCCCTTCCCCTTCCCGATCGTTTGCGCGATCAGTGGATCATCGAAAGGAGGCTCGCCGGTTACAGTTGCGGGGGCAGTCGCGGAATGGATCGCCCGATCGATCGCACCGCGTTCCCTTTTCATCCGCCAGCAAAGCGGAACCAATTCCGCCCATAGCCTTATTCACCCACGGGAAACGGGTCAAACGCTTTGTTAGGAATTTGTGAAGGATTGCAGGACTTTTCCAGCCTCTTCGCCATTTTCCACGATCCGGACCACAAGAAGATCCAGCGCTGCAAGCGCAGGCTGAAACGACAGGACCTCTCCGTCCTCCACGCGCACGACATCAAGCCTGGCAAGGGGCACCGAGCCGTCGCGTGAGGAAACGGCGCAGGGCGCGCGCAAAACGACCAGGGTTGCCGCCCCCTTGCCCGCGATCTCGCGTCTCTCCTGCCCGCCGACCCGCTCCATGCTCCCATGAAAGCGCCCGCGACGGGTCATCAGGTTGAGATCGACAACCGGGCCACCGAGAAGGTCCGATGTCACGTCGACATCACCGGCGAAAGCGGCAGCCTCGCGTTCCGGCGTGACGATTGCCTCCCGCCCCTCGACCAAGAGCCGCAAGCCTTCGCCTTGCACGATGGCGAGCACCCGATCGATGCCGGGGAAGATCGAGAAGGCGCCGGGCTCGCTCACGCTCGCCATGGAAAGCCGCCAGCCGAAATCCTCCAGCCCCGCATCTTCGGGAAAGAGGGCGATTTCCGCAGTCTCCCCCTTGCCGTTTTTCCACGGCATGCGGCGATGATCCGCCGCCTTCATGATTTGCATGTCACTTTCCCAGAAATCGCGGCGGGCACCGTTGATGGATTGCAGAGCAGTCAAT
The DNA here is from genome assembly GCF_963674635.1 of Breoghania sp. Taxonomy (NCBI): domain Bacteria; kingdom Pseudomonadati; phylum Pseudomonadota; class Alphaproteobacteria; order Hyphomicrobiales; family Stappiaceae; genus Breoghania; species Breoghania sp. Next base: position 652,427 of record NZ_OY771475.1, on the reverse strand, counting down.
GCCGCTCATCACGATAAAGCGGGTCCCCCGGCGCACCGCCATTGCAATAGCCCCCTGCTCCCACGGTGGAAAGCCCCTGCCGAGACCACCACCATGAAGCCGTGGAGACGTCTGGCAGCTATCGGCCCATCTCGCCCCATGACCGCCCCTGCGGCCAGCAGGGAAGAAGCCTCACGACGTCGCCTCGCGCAGCGCCTTGCGCAATTGCTTGCGCTCCTCGAAATCCAGCGTCACGTCACGCATCACCGCCGCCAACGCGCAGATCTCTCCCTTGTCATCGCGAAACGGTGTGATCGAGAACTGAACCGAGATCGCGCGTCCATCCTTGCGGATCGCGGGCACGGACAACAGATCTCCGGCCCCGTATTGCGTGCGCCCCGTCCGCATGGTCCGCTCATAGCCCGACCAATGCCGCTCCCTGAGCCGCTCCGGCGTGATGATATCGAGAGAGCAACCAAGGGCTTCGCTTTCGGTGAACCCGAAAACCCGCTCCGCCCCCGCATTCCAGAAGGTGATCTTGCCCGCACGGTCGGAAATGACGAGCGCATCCGGCAGGCCCTCAAGCAGTTTTCGCGCGACTTCGTCGTGGTTCATGGCCTCGTTTCCCATTCCAGCACCGCCCTGTTCGTCAAGTCATGATCATACAAGCACGCTCTCGCGCATCCATGCCACCGGCCAACCTGCGGGCCACCGCCCACCCCGGAGAGACGCGCATAAATTGCACAACCACCGACCTCCAGTCGCCTACCCAGCCTCAACAGCCTGACGTTTCAATAGCCCCGGACCGAAATTCGCCACCCCACACATTCCCCCTGCGTTACTTTTTGAATATTTTTATCCAATAACTCAGGACGCTCAGCCTATTCTTATTTATGTCACCATGAATACATCCACGAACTGACGCTACATACTATTTCAATAACCTTATCAAAGCGCGCTTATATATGATTTCCGTAATATCAAACCACCTATTTTACTTATTTTTCAATCAATAATTTGACCTGAGTCATGGGCCCGCGTGTGAAAGCCGGTAGAATTCCCGTTGATCGTCACTGCAATCACAAGTGGATCAAGAAGGGGCGAATACATGTTGAATCGCAGACAGTTTGTGAACCTGATGGCTTCCGGCGCCATCAGCGCGACGATGCTTCCGCATCTGGCGCGCGCGGCTTCCGGTGTCGGTGGCGTGACCGATGGGCGCGTCCTCGCCAACACCTGCCTCGGCCCTCTCTGGCTGATCAAGAAGGACGGTCAGGTCGTGGGCGTCGAGATGCTTGAACAGCTTGGCCTTGCCGATCCTCTCCTGCGCGCCATGCCGGACCGTCTTTATGCCCGTGACCGTGTGCGCGCGCCGATGGTGCGCGCCAGCTTCCTCAAGGATCGCGAGAAGGCCGACCGTACGCTGCGCGGCAGCCGCGACTTCGTGGAAGTCTCCTGGGATGACGCCCTGAAGCTCGTCACGGACGAAATCACCCGCATCAAGGAAACCCATGGCAATGCTTCGCTGCATCGCGGCAAGAGCTCCTGGGCGTCCAACCATGCCAAGGTGCATCGCACCGAAGCCATGAACCAGCGCTTCCTGAACCTGATCGGCGGCGCGTCCACCTTCTTTGGCAACTATTCCAACCAGGCGGTCAACGAGATCATCACCGGCGTCGGTTGGGGCGCGACGGGGATGTACAGCGATTTCCCCGGCCTGCTCAAGAACACCGAGTTGATGGTGATCTGGGGCGCCAACCCGATGGTCACGACGCGGATCCTGTCCGCGCGCAAGAGCACCCGCTACTGGTTCGACCTGAAGGACAGCGACATCGAGACGGTGGTCATCGATCCGGTCCGCAGTGAGACGGTGCAGCATCTCGGTTCCCAGTGGATGCCCGTCGCCTCCAACACCGACGTCGCGCTGGCGCTCGGCATCATGCACACGTTGCTGGTCGAAGACATCTACGACAAGGAGTTCGTCTCCACCCACGCCTTCGGCTTCGATGACTTTGCGGCCTATCTCAAGGGCGCGGAAGACGGCACCGAGAAGACCGCGGAATGGGCGGCCGAGATCACCGGCCTTGCGGCAGAGGACATCAAGGCGCTCGCGCGCAAGATGGTCGCCAAGCGCACCTATATCGCAGGCGGCTGGTCTATCCAGCGCCAGCACCACGGCGAGCAGACCCCCTGGGCGCTGATGGCGCTGGGCTGCATGATCGGCCAGATCGGCCTGCCCGGCGGCGGCGTGTCTTTCGGCATGCACTATGCCGATGGCGGCTACCCGAAGCCGGACATGCCCGTCCTGGGCGGCATGTCGCCGGGCAAGAACCCGGTTGAGGGCACCTTCCCGATCGCCGCCTTCGCCGACGCCTTCCTGAACCCGGGCAAGGAGCTACCCTACAAGGACAAGTCCTTCACCCTGCCCGACGTCCGACTGGTCTACACCTCCGGCGGCAACCAGTTCACGCACCATCAGGACACGAACCGCCTCATCAAGGCATTCCAGCAGCCTGAAACCGTGATCGTGCAGGAGCCCTGGTGGACCCCGACCGCCTTCTTCGCCGACATCGTCCTGCCCGCGTCGAGCGATCTGGAGCGCAACGATCTGGGTCAGGTGGCAAACCTCATCCTTGCCGCCAAGCAGGTCGTCGCCCCGCAGCACAAATCCCGTCCGGATTACGAGATCTTCTCCGAACTCGCCGACCGCTTTGGCGTCCGTGACGCCTATACCGATGGCGGCAAGACCGACATCGACTGGGCAAAGCAGTTCTACGAAGACGCACGCGGACGTTCGACCTCGGTCGAGATGCCTCCGTTCGAGGAGTTCTGGGCCGGTGACGGCATCATCGAGTTCCCCGAAGGCAAGGGCGACAAGGTGATGCTCGCAGAGTACCGCGAGGATCCGCTCCTGAACCCGCTGGGCACCTCCACAGGGCTGATCGAGATCACCTCGCCCTATATCGCGAAGATGAACATCCCGGACTGCCCGGCGCATCCGACCTGGATGGAACCGGTGGAATGGCGCAAGAGCGAAGAGGCAAAGGACTATCCGTTGCACCTCGTCTCCGCGCATTCGCCCCATCGCCTGCACTCGCAGATGGACAACACCATCGAAGGCGAGAGCTACAAGGTCAACGGACGTGAGCCGATGACGATCAACACCGCCGATGCCGAGGCGCGCGGCCTGAAGACGGGCGACGTTGCCCGCATCTTCAACGCGCGCGGTCAGGTGCTGGCAGCGGTGGTGGTCTCCGACGACATCTCCGCAGGCAACGTGCTGCTGCACGAAGGCGCCTGGTACGACCCGCAGGAGCCCGGCGTGATCGGCACCCTCGACAAGGAAGGTTCGGCCAACACGCTGACCCGCGACCTTCCGCTCTCCTCCGGCTACGGTCAGGCGACAATCGCCGAAACCGCCATTGTGCAGGTGGAGAAGTTTGAAGGCGAAGTGCCGGACGTCACGGCCCATGTCGGGCTGTGATCGCGGCTGAGCGACAGAGCGCAAGAACGCACAAGGCCCGGGAGCATTCTCCCGGGCCTTGTTGCATTTCAAGAGGCGGCTGAGAGAACAGAAAAGCCGTCCCGCGCCGCAATCGCTCGCTACATCCCGACCAGCCGTTTCAGGTTGGGCACGTCGCACAGAAAGCTGTTGGGACGCGGTTCGGAGATGTAACCCTTGCGCTTCAGGTCGGCCATCGTGCGGCTGGCGGTTTCGGTGGTGAGCCCCAGCAGCGCGCCGAGATCCTCGCGCCCGAACAGCTCGCACCGATCCCCCTCTTCTTTCTCAGACAGCCACAGCAGCAGCCGGACGACCCGGTCGCGCGCCGCACCGGTCGAGAACTCCGTGATCCAGCGATCCGCCGTGCCGATCGCTGCGTGCCAGCGCGCCATCAATTCATGAAACAGCGCACTGTTGGACTGCGAAAGCTTGTGCACCATGTCGACCGGCAGGCGGCACACTTCCGTATCCCGCAGAGCGGTCGCGGTGTGGGGATATTCCGCATCGATCATCGCTTCCAGACCGAGCAGATCGGTCTTGCGCAACAGGCGGACGATGCGCGCGGTCCCGTCGGGAAGGTATTGCGTGAGCTTTACCAGCCCGCTGCGGATCGTGAACAGCGTGGAGGCCGGATCGCCGGCGTCGTAAATGGTCTTGCCGGCCGGATAGACGAGCTGATCGATCGGCCGGTGCAGCTGGGAGAAATCCTCCTCCTTCAGCCCGGCGAACAGAACCGCTTCCCGTATGACGCAATGCCGACAGTCCGCGACCCCGGTCCAGGCTTCAGAAACCTCAAGACGCCGCAAATTCCCCTCCCATGACAAATCACTTCAGCCCGCAGCCCTCACGCTTTCAACCGGTCTACCGTTGCAGGCAGCAGCGGCAGAATGGCATCCGGCGCGCCGCGCGCTGCAATGCCCCCATCCTCCAGAACAACGATCTCGTCCATCTGCTCAAGGCAAGTTCTGCTATGGGCGATCAAAAGTACCGCGCGATCCCGCGTCATTTCCAGCACGCTTTGCAGAATTTCCCCTTCGCCCTGCCGGTCGAGCCCTTCGGTTGGCTCGTCAAGGATCAGAACGGGCGCGTCCTTCAGGAGTGTGCGCGCCAGGCCGAGCCTGCGCGCCTCCCCGCCGGAGACTTTCGCGCCCAGCGCCCCGACGAATGTGTCAAAGCCCTGTGGCTGCGCTTCGATGAAGGGCAGAATTCCGGCGATCTTGCAGGCTTCAACCATCTGCTCGCGCGAGATATTCCGGTCCGCAAGGCGAAGATTGTCCGCAATGCTGGCTGAGAACAGATGATCCGATTGCGCCAGAACCGCAATCTTCGCGCGCCAAGTATCGAGATCACACGCCTCGGCGGGCAGCCCGCCAAACCGGATCGATCCATGAGATGCGGCACGATAGCGCAGGGCAAGCGAAACGAGGCTCGATTTGCCCGAACCGCTTGGCCCGACCACCGCAAGCCGTTTTCCCGGTGACAGCGTCAGGCTGATCCCGGAAAGCGCGGGGCGAGTCGCGCCCGGATAGGTGTAGCTCACCCGGTCGAAGACGAGATCGCCCTGGTCCGGCACGCGTACGCTGACAACGCCGCCCCCCATTTCGGATCCCTCCGCCCATGTCATCGTATCGGGCGCCTCAACTGGTGCAGGCCTGTCGGCAAGCGCAAAGATCCGCCGCGCCGACGCCAGAACCAGTGGCAGGCTCTGCATGGCAAGCGGCAGCGGCCCCACCGCCTCGAAAAGCGCTAGGCCCAATAGCGCCAGCATGACCAGATCGGGGCCCGCAAGCGTGCCCGCCGCAACAGAGGCCCCGCCGAAACCGATCACCACGATCAGCCCGATATGGGTCGCAAGCCCGACACTTGCCGAGGCTAGCCCCGTCAGACGCGCGATCTTCTGCTCGTCGTCGATCAGCGCCTCGCTGGTGGCAAGAACCGCGCCGCGATGGCGGTGATCGGGATCATAGATATCGAGTTCCGCGCGGCCTTCCAGATGGTCCACCAGGAGGGAATTGAATTCAGCCGTATTGGCACTGACACGACGCGCGGCCGGGGTGCTCACCGCCCCGATGAAGAGCGGCACCAGCACGCCCGCCCCCAAGGCCAGCAACGCGAAGATGATGGCGACCGCCACTTCATAGCGCGCTGCAAAGGCAATGCCCGCCGCCAGCACGATCACCGCAACCACGATGGGCTGGATGATGCGCAGGAAGGCGAATTCCAGCCGGTCGATATCGCCGCGAAGACGGGTCAGCAGGTCACCGGAGCGCGCATCTTCCAGCGCGGCAGGCGCCAGAGGCTCCAGCCTGGAGAAAAGCCAGGGCCTGAGTTTCGCGACGAATTTCAACGTCGCCTCATGGCCCATCAGCCGTTCCGCATAACGCCCGGCGGTGCGCACCATGGCGAAGGCCCGGATCATCCCGGCAGGCGTGAAATAATTCATGCTGACGCCCGCAATGCCTGCGGCAGCCATGGCGGTGATGAACCAGCCCGAGGTCGCCATCAGCGCCACATGGGCAAGCGTCGCAATCGCAGACAGCGCAATGGAAAGCAGCATCCAGCCCGCTTGCGGGCGCATCAGTTTCAGGAGGCGGGCGATATCGCTCATGACGACACCTCCTCGTCCACATCATCACGGGCACTGTCATCGCCCTCGGCGGTCACCGCAAGACGTCCCGCCTCAAGTCTCACCACGCGGCTGGCCTGGGCGATGGTTGCGGGGCGATGCGCCACCATCAGCGCGGTGCGCCCCGGCAAGAGCCGGGTGATCGCCGCCTGAACGCGGGCTTCCGATTCCGCATCCAGATGCGCGGTCGGTTCATCGAGAACGATCACCGGCGCATTGCGGTAAAAGGCGCGCGCCAGGGCAAGCCGGTGCGCCTCGCCGCCGGAAAGCCCCGCCCCGCCCTCGCCGATGCGCGCATCGAGCCCGTCCGGCAGACGCGCCACCACGTCGGCGAGATCAGCTTGCGCGATGGCCGCCCTCATCCGCTCGCGGTCCGGTTCTGCCTCACCGGGCGCGATGTTGGCGGCAAGCGTTCCCACAAAGACGCGCGGGCGTTGCGCGACATAGCCCACCAGCCCGCGCCATGCCTTGATATCGAGATCGCAAAGCGCGGCCCCATTGATCAGCACGCGCCCATCCGTTGGTTGAACGAAGCCCAGCAGCAGATTGAGAAGACTCGACTTTCCAGCCCCCGAAGGCCCCACCAACGCCACCGCCTCCCCAGCCGAAACCGTAAAGGACACCTCGCGAAGCGCGCGCCGCTCATCGGCAAAGGAAAGGCTGACATTCTCGAATGTGATCTCGATCCGCGCCGGATCGGCAAGCGCCTCGGCCCCGCCGGGCTCGGCAAGTTCGGGCACATCCTGAAGCGCGACGATGCCTTCCGCGGCCCCCACCGCCTCCATGCGGGCGTGATAGGCCGTCCCCATGGCGCGCAGCGGCAGATAGAATTCCGGCGCCAGCAGCAGGATGAAAAGGCCCTGGAAATAATCCATCTGCCCCCACATCAGCCGGAAGCCGACCAGCACCGCGACGAGCGCGATGGATACGGTGGCGAAGAACTCCAGCACCAGCGATGACAGGAATGCCACGCGCAGCACCGCCATCGTGTCGCGGCGATAGGCATCGGCAACGCGCGCCACCTCGCCCGTCATGCGTTTTGCGGCGTTGAAGGCTTTCAGCGTGGCGAGCCCCTGCACCGCGTCGAGAAGATGGCCCGACATGCGCTGCAGCCGCCCCCACTGGCGCTGGTTGAGCTTCTCCGCGCCCTCCCCGATCAGGATCATGAAGACCGGGATGAGCGGCGCCGTCACCACAAAGATGATGGCGGAGATCCAGTCGAGGGGAAGAACCACGAGAAAGATGGCCAGCGGCAGCAGCCCGGCCATGACGGTGGCGGGAATATAGCGCGAATAGTAGGGCTCGATGGCCCGCACCCCATCCGCGATCGCGGTAACGGTCTCGCCCGTCTTCAGGTCCGCCATGCCGACCGGACCGATCCGCTCCACCTGCTCAACCAGATGCCCGCGCAAGGCGCGCATCACGGTTGCTGCGGCGGAAAAGGAAAAGAGATCTGTCGCCCAGGCCGCCACCGCGCGCACCACGACAACGCCGCTCAGAAGAGCGAATTCGGGCAGGACGGCGGAAAAGGGAAGATCATGGAAAATCAGCCCGTTGAGGATACGGGCGACCAGGAAGGCCTGCGCGATGACGGCGAGCCCCGTCGTCATCGCGCAAACCAGTGTCAGACGAAGATCGCGATGCGCGGTCTTCTTGAAGCCTTTCAGGAAGGCGTTGAGGCGTTTGCGATCAGCCGTAATGGAAGCCATCTCCGTGTCGGTCGTCCGCCTCTCTCACGTGCACCTAGTGGTGCTCGCCGTCTCCGGCACCATTGTGATGCCCGTTCTCGTCGGCGACTTCGAACTCGTTCTGGAACTCGTACCACATCACATTGATGATCGAGATGCAGAGCGCAGCCGTGACACCCAGGATCCACGCAAAATACCACATGGGTTTTCCTCTCTATCGTGTCGGCTCAATAGGCCTGGTGGGTGTTGTCTTCGATGTGCTCGACGGTGATCCGGCCCCACATCTGATAGTAGGCCCAGATCGTGTAGAGCACCACGATCGGAAGGAAGATCACGACGGCCCAGAACATCACCGTCAGGGTCAGATGGCTCGAAGGCGCATCCCACACCGTCAGGCTTGAGACCAGATCGGTGCTCGACGGCATCACGAAGGGGAAGAGCGAGAGCCCAGCCGTGCCGATGATCCCGGCCAGCGACAGCCCGGAGAACACGAAGCCGAAGCCCGGTCTGTCGACCCGCGACAGGAACCACACGACCAGCGGCCCGCCCAGCCCGACAATCGGGAGAAGCATTGCGGCAGGAATACGGGAATAGACATCCAGCCACGCCCCCGGCGCCCTGATGACCTCCTTGGCCAGCGGATTGGCAACACCGCCGGGATCCACGTCGGAGACGATCTTGTACCCGTCAATGCCAAGCCACACCCACAGCCCGCCAATGGCGAAGATCAGCGTCACGGCCGGCGCGAGGAAGCCGAGAACGGACTTCGCCCGTTCCTCGATCACATAGTCGGCACGAAGCTGCAGCCAGACCGCACCGTGCATGGCCAGCATGGCGACGGAGAGCACACCCGCCAACAGCGCGAACGGGTTCAAAAGCGGCAGCAGCGCCCACAGGAAGTCGGCGTCATAGTGAGGCCGCAGGAACTGGTCGAGATGGAACGGCACGCCCTGCAACAGGTTGCCAAAGGCAACGCCGAAGATCAGCGACGGCACCAGCCCCCCCACGAACAGGCCCCAGTCCCACGTGTTACGCCAACGCGGGTTCTCCAGCTTGGAGCGGTAGTCGAAGCCCACAGGTCTTAGGAACAAGGCCGCGAGCACGAGGAACATGGCGAGGTAGAAGCCGGAAAAGGCGGCAGCATAGACTGCCGGCCAGGCGGCGAAGATCGCGCCGCCTGCCGTGATGAACCACACCTGGTTTCCGTCCCAGTGCGGGGCCACCGCATTGATGACCACACGACGTTCCGTGTCGTTCTGCCCAAGGAAGGGCAGCAACACGCCGACGCCCATATCCATACCGTCGGTGACGGCAAATCCGATCAGGAGCGCACCGACCAGCACCCACCAGACCAGCTTCAGGGTTTCATAATCGAGCAGCATGGCTCGGTCCTTTCATGCTTTGCGGTTCACTCGGCGGCGGACAGTCCGGAGGCATCGCCCCGGGTCTCGTGGTAGTAGCGGCCCGTGTGCAACGAGCTTGGGCCAAGCCGCGCAAAGCGGAACATCAGGTACATCTCGATGACCAACAGGATCGTGTAGAAGATCAGGTAGCCAGCCATGGACGCGATGATGTCGGCGACGGTCAGTGACGAAGTCGCGAGGAACGTCGGCAGCACTTCACCTATGGCCCAGGGCTGACGGCCCAGTTCCGCCACGATCCAGCCCAGCTCCGCGGCAAGCCACGGCAGCGGGATCGACCAGACCAGAACCCGCAACAGCAGGCGACTGTTCTCAAGCTTGCCCACGGCAAGCTTGTAGAAGGAGACCACGAACAGCAGCAGCATGAAGAAGCCGAAGCCAACCATGATGCGGAAGCTCCAGAACAGGTAGTTCACGTCCGGGATGGTATCGACCGCGGCCTGCGCAATCTGCTCATCGGTGGCGTCGGACGGGTTCTCGACATAGGCCTTCAGCAGAAGACCAAAACCGAGATCCTGCTTGTGATCCTCAAAGACCGCCTTGGTCTCGTCGGAGGTATCCCCCGCCCTGAGTGCTTCAAGCTTCTCATAGGCGATGATGCCGGAGCGAATGCGCACCTCGTGCTCTTCGATAAGGTCGCGGATGCCCTTGACCTCGCCGTCGAGCGAGCGCGTCGTGATCAGCCCCATCAGCCAGGGGATCTGGATCGCACCATCTGTGCGCATTTCCTCCTGATTGGGGAAGCCCAGCAGCGTGAAGGCCGCAGGCGCGGGCTCGGTGTGCCACTCCGCCTCGATGGCCGCGAGTTTCACCTTCTGCACGTCGCCCAGCTCGTAGCCGCTCTCATCGCCCAGCACGATGACCGCCAGCGAGGCGGCAACGCCGAAGCCGGCTGCGACCGCGAAGGACCGCTTGGCAAAGGCCAGATCACGCCCTTTCAGGATGTACCAGGCCGAAATGCCGATCACGAACATGGAGGCTGTCACATAGCCTGCGGCGACCGTATGGATGAACTTGACCTGCGCGACCGGGTTGAACACCACCTCCCAGAAGCTCGTCATTTCCATGCGCATGGTCTCGGCAGAAAATTCCGAACCGACGGGGTTCTGCATCCACGCATTCGCAACAAGGATCCACAGCGCCGACAGGTTGGTGCCCAGCGCCACCAGCACCACCACGGCCAGATACTTGACCTTGGAAAGCCGATCGCGACCCAGCAGCAGCAAGCCGACAAAGGTGGATTCAAGGAAGAAGGCCATCAGTCCTTCGATGGCCAGCGGCGCACCGAACACATCGCCCACATAGTGCGAGTAGTAGGCCCAGTTCGTGCCGAACTGGAACTCCATGGTCAGGCCCGTCGTGACGCCGAGCGCGAAATTGATCGCGAACAGCTTGGTCCAGAACCGCGACATGTCGCGGTAGATTTCCTTGCCCGTCATCACATAGACGGACTCCATGATCACCAGGATCCAGGTCAGCCCCAATGTCAGCGGAACAAAGATGAAGTGGTAGAGCGCGACAGCTGCAAACTGCCAGCGCGACAGCTCTACGAAGGTGGGATCGATCATCGTGCGGCTCCCTCGAAAACACGCCGCGCCGATCCGATGACGGGCGTGCCCATTGTCGCCCAAACAAGGCGAGACCTTACGCTAAAACACTGAATGAGAGTTTTAATTCGACGAATTCTACCTTCCTTGGTTAGCGCATCATTCTACCCCCTGACCAGCGCGAGCGTCAGCCGCGCGTCACTAGGTCGCAAGCCCATTCTTCCATGACGGCATTGGCGACCGGCATGGGCGTTTCGAGAAAGCTGATGACGAACCGCTCGCCCAATTCCGCGACCCCAATGGATCGGGGGCGCAATGCGAGACACTCCGGCTGGGCAATGGCCAGGCCGAAACAGACAACGATGTTCACCGCCCCGACAATGCCCGGCCCGATCTCGCCGTCAGCCAGCGCCTTTGTGTGGGCGTAGTGGTCGAATACGGAAATCAGACGAGCAACGGGATGCGCTTCCGCCAGGGCCACAAAGTGTGCCACGACATCGTCGAGCGTCGCGAACCTGCAATCTGCCTTGTCGACCTTCAGGACGAAGATCGGGAAGTTCTCGTGCACGATGCTGTGTAACATCACAAACCACGACGGACCGGATTGAACCTGAAACGCCCGCCTTGCGGAGGCTCAATGCCCCATGCGGACCCGGCATCGTTCTTCCCGCAAACCTCAACGAAAAGCCTGGGAGACCCTCGGCTGATGGCCCGGGAAGCGCGACAAGTTCATTTTTCGACCGGGAACGCCTCGCCTGTCATTGCGGATACGCAACGGCACCAGACCTGCCAAAAAAGAACAGGCGTTTCCAATAACTTGGACCATCTCCTAAAACATGTATTACGCCAATTAAAAACTACCTCGCAGCGCCCGACATGCCCTGGACCGGCCCGAACGCCCCTTTGCGTAACCTTGAGGCAAGACCGATTCACTGGCATGGGCACGGGGCAAGGCGCGACGCGCGACACCAGCACCGCGTTTGGCATCCCCCACCGGCAAAAGCTGCAGGAGCGCGAACAAACGAAAAAGGGCCACGCGCTTCACAAAAGAAAGCACGCAGCCCTTGTTCTCGACTGAAACCGGCCTCAGCGGAAGAGAACGACCGGCACCTTGCACGACCGCAGCATTTCCGTGGTCGTTGATCCGATAATGAGGGTACGGATGCGCGAATGGCCGTAGGCGCCCATGAGCAGGAGATCGATGCCCTCCTCCTCGATCATGCCGGAGATGATGGCATCAGCTGCACCGTTGCGGACATCGCATACCGCCTCAATCCCGCCTGCGCGCAGGATCGCGCGGGCGTCATCGAGCTTCTTGCGCAATTCCTGAGAATCGACTCCCACGGTGAGAAGCGTGATCTGCAAACCGGCATAGAGCGGATTGCGCGCCACATGATCCACCGCCTTCATAGCCGACGCCCCGCCATCATAGGCGATCAGAACCTTGTTGATCGGCCTGAAAGCGCGTGAGGCCACAAACAGCGGGCGCGTCGCCGCACGCGCGATGCGCTCAAGGTTCGATCCCAGATGCAGTTTGGCAAAATCGGCCGCCTCACCGCGCTTGCCAATGGCGATGACGCTGGCGTCCTTCTCCAACTCCGCCATCGTCTCCACGATGTCGCCATGGCGCAGCAACGTGGTCACATCACTCCCCCCGGCCTCTTCGACCACCGCGCGTGCATCTTCCAGAATGGCCCGTCCGCGCTCGCGCGCCAGCTTCGCGCGCTTTTCATCCAGATCGCTCAGTTCCGCCAGAAGCGCACTGCGCGCGCCAAGCGCGAGACTTCCGCTGTAGTCTACAGTATCCGGGCCATCGCGCCTGTCCAGCACATGTGCCAGCGTAATTGCTGCCCCCGTGCGCGCGGCAACCCACGCCGCATGTTCGCACACGCTCTTGGAGTAGATCGAGCCATCCACCAGCACGACGATCTTCTCAGCCATTGCCATCTCTTTTCCGTCTTGTTTCCGTCCAGCCCGTGGCTTTCCGCTCAGGCGGTCATATCTGTGTAGGAAAGGCTCAGTGGCCCATCAGCTTCTCAAGAGCACCCGGCTTGTCGTGAATGGCGAGCTGGTCGACGATCGTCTCGCTGGCGCTGTTCATGCCTACCAGATCAACCGCCGCCCCTTCCCGACGGAACTTGAGCACAACCATGTCGAGCGCCGCAACCGACGAAATATCCCAGATATGCGCCCGGCTCACATCGATGATGACCTTGTCGAGCACCTCACGGAAATCGAAGGCAGCCGTGAAGTCCTCAACCGAGGCGAAGAACAGCTGCCCCTCAACCTTGTAGGTACGCTCGCGCCCGTCGGCGGAAACAGATGAGGTGACCCTGAAGATCTGCGCGATCTTGGCGGCAAAGAAGATACCCGACAGCAACACGCCCGCCAGCACGCCGATGGCGAGGTTATGCGTGAACACCACGCACACGACGGTGGCCAGCATCACCGCCGAGGAAGACCGCGGATGATCCTTCAGGTTCTTGATGGAGGACCAGGAGAAGGTGCCGACGGACACCATGATCATGATGGCGACCAAGGCGGCCATGGGGATCTGCCCGACCCATTCCCCCAGAAGTACAATCATGAACAGCAGGAAGATGCCTGCGCAGAAGGTCGAAAGCCGCCCGCGCCCGCCGGACTTCACGTTGATCATCGACTGGCCGATCATCGCACAGCCCGCCATGCCACCGATGAAGCCGGACGCGATGTTGCCAAGCCCCTGCCCGACACATTCGCGGTTCTTGTCGGACGGCGTGTCGGTGAGATCATCCACGATTGTGGCCGTCATCAGCGATTCCAGCAGGCCCACGGCGGCCACCCCCGCCGAGTACGGCAAAATGATCATCAGCGTATCGAGATTGAGCGGAATATCCGGCAACAGAAACACCGGGAACGTGGAAGGCAATTCCCCCATATCGCTCACGGTGCGCAGGTCGAGGCCCATGGACATGGAGATCGCCGTCAGCACGATGATGCAGATCAGCGGCGACGGCACCGCCTTCGTGAGATAGGGAAACAGGTAGATGATCGCGAGACCGGCTGCGACAAAGACATAGGTCAGCATCGGCACGTCGATCAGTTCCGGCAACTGCGCCATGAAGATGAGAATGGCCAGCGCATTGACGAAGCCGGTCATCACCGAGCGCGAGACGAAGCGCATCAGTTGGCCGAGCCTCAGAAAGCCTGCCCCCACCTGCAACACACCCGCCAGCACCGAGGCCGCCAGCAGGTATTGCAGCCCATGGTCACGCACCAGCGTGACCATAAGAACGGCGGTGGCCGCTGTTGCGGCTGAAATCATGCCGGGGCGCCCGCCCGTGAACGCCAGCACCACCGCGATACAGAAGGAGGCATAGAGCCCGACCTTCGGATCGACGCCAGCAATGATGGAAAAGGCGATGGCCTCGGGGATCAGCGCCAGGGCGACGACAAGCCCGGCGAGGACGTCGCCGCGGATGTTGCCGAACCATTGTTGACGATAGAGGGAAAGCGATAGCATTGGCGGTTTCCGAAAGACGTGAAAGGATATCGACGTGGTTTGCCGTAGCGGTACCGACGCAAACGCGTCGACCGTTCAGGTTCTAAAATCGAGAAATTTTAGCTGAGCGAGATTTCCCGGCGGCTGCCCCCGAACCGGATCGGGTCCATTTCGCAGCGCACAATCCTATTAACGGCTTCGACGCCCGGTTTCAACGCCGCGTTTCGAACCCGTTTCTGCCAATAGTGGCAGTTTTTCGAAGGTATGCGGGCTTAATCCAATGAAAATGGTGGGCGGTGAGAGACTCGAAGTCTAAGGATGCGCCCGGTAGTCGTTGTTTTTATTGCACTATTTCCAGCGCGATGTGTGGACTGTGTACCAGCGGGGTGCACTTGGGTCAACTGCCTTGGATGCGAAAAGCTTGGTGATATCGGCTATTCTGGCTGCATGAACAGAGGTTTGGAGGCGGACGTTGTGCCCAACCGCAGACGCCAAAGAACTCGTTATGTGGAAGGCTCCGCCGCTAGATAGCATCGTTGGACATTCTGGACGAAAAGGGATGTAATTGGCCGAGATTGGTCCTCCGATTAAGGGTGTTGACATGTTCGGTTTCATCGAGAAGTCGCAACTGAAGATGCATGAATCGAACCTCGGACATGCATATGACTTTGCTCAAGTGGGAATTAATAACGGCTTGCGAATGGGCGACTTCTTTTGCGAACTTAATGATGAATTAGAGGAGACCTTTTGCATTAATATGCTATCTGACCTCGAAAGCCTCTTAGAAATTCCAGTTTCCTCATCAGATCTTATAGCTGATTACTTTATGAAAAAAGCAGATAAATTTGCGAGAAGCGGAGACACACTATATATGTATTATTGCTGCGACATCTTTTGTGCGCTATTCCGAACAAAATCGATTATGGCACGCAGACCCGCGCTAGTTCAGCGTACGGCAAATTATACGTATCGTGCTCTTTCATTAATATCGAATTGCTTAGAAATTTGTACAAAGAAACAAGAAGCTCTTTCTGCGACCACCGCACTTGAATATGAGGCTGAGGAAGAGGCCGACAAAGAAAATGCCTTGGTCATGGTTCGAAAGCTCGTGATGCGACTAGGAAATGACCTTACTGACTACGGAGTAGCCGTCGCGTTGTTGTCACTGGAGAGTGGCTACAGCGTTGCAGAGACTGCATCTCACATCTCTGTTGTTACGTTTGCAAGAAACTTAAAGAGAACAGCAGACGAGGGAGACATAGTCGCGTTGATCACTCTCGCAGAAGTCGGCGTAGCCACGGCTGAGGTGCTAAAAGAACTCAAAGATGACGACTTAATCCGCGACGAAATTTGGGCAAATGATGTTCGCGCTATTAGTAAGATGATGAATCCGAGTCCGGAAGCGATGGAATGGGCTGACAAAGTCCTATCTGATCCGGTAATTGCAAAAGAGCCGGTCGCAGTAAGTCGAATATTGTTCAAAGACAGATAATGACAGCATCACGATAACAATTTCATTTTCTTGGCCGACGGCTGTCTTACTGGTTTCAAATGGCAACTATCCCGTATTTCGATAGTCCACATGGAGGAGTTCGGTTTTATAGCGCACCAGCTAGGCACCGAACTAGCCCTTTCAAAACGGCACAAAAATCCGAAGTGCCAACCTCGACAGGTGAGGAGCGAACGTTCCCCCCGCTGGGTGCCTGACCGCTGCCACGTCCCTCCCCGGCATGGGCATGGCCAACGCCCTTTGCGAGGCTGGCGCTTCAAGCACAGTGGCAAGTTGCAGGAGGGCGACAGACCCCACACGCTTCTGTCCGCAAGGGTATACCTCCACGGACACCCTGCGCTGCCCCTTCCAACCTGTCCGCAAGGATTGAACTCGCTCTACGGGCATCCGATTCCGCGGACATAGCCTGTTCGGGCACATTCGGAGGCATCATGTCCACCAACCTCTATGCCCGCGCCTCCACGTTCGACCAGAACCTCACCCACCAGCGCAGCCAAGCCGAAGCGGCGGGGTGAGGCGTTCGTGGTCCGTTGGATTGACCGTCTGGGCCGCAATTATCAGAACGTGACGGGCACCATTCGCCACTTCATGCGGCAAGGCGTTGTGATCCGAACCGTGATACTCGCCGCGAGACCCATCTGGCGGAGGGGACAGCAGCCAGCATAGCCCACCGCTTTCCAAACCTTACGGTGGGCTGATACCGTTCCGCCCCTTTCATCCAAGATCCGGGACGTAGATTTGACGAAGCGGGATCAGCGTTCGGTATCGCGGGGACAGTTCGGCATAGTGCTTCACGATCAAATCGAAGAGTTGTTCGCCGTCGATCAGGCGCAGTTTTGACAGGTTGCGTTCCGATTGGCGTACCTTCGGTGCAAACGCCCCCAGTGTTACAAACAGCCCGTATTCGCCTTCAACCAAGGTTCCAAGCAACTCGCGGACCTGCGTTTCGTTGATCTGGCTCGTCGTCCGCTTGCACTGCACCTTGATGATTGGAGGCTCGAAACCAAGCTTGTCGTTGTGCGCGATAACGTCGATGCCGCCATCAGATGACTTCTGTGTAACGCGAACGGTGTAACCCATCCGTTCCAGCAAATGCGCGATGAAGTGTTCGAACTCATGACCGGACAGGCGCTCATGTATGCGCTTGATGACAAAGTCCTCGGTCGTTTCCTCTGCTTGCCGCGTGACCGTGCTAGACACGCTGTCGTCATCTGGAAGAGCATCCTGATCGTCTTCCGGTTCGCCCGATGCGCTTGGATCAATCTTTCCCAAAAACTCAGCCGTATGGTTCTTGATCCGGAACAGAGTGATAAACGATCCAATCTCGTAGAGGGCCGATTGATTGAACTCGCTGCGGGGGAAATGCCCAAGCCATTCGACCGTGCGCGAGTTGGGAAAGCCGTCATCATCGTCGGCAGGGCCAGTTTCGTAGATAAACTCACCTGTGAATTTGCCGATATTCACCATGCGGTCGTGTTTGGATGGGTAAACGACATAGTCGCCCGCATTGATCTCGTGCACAAACCGGTAAATGACGCCCGCTTCGACCGGGATCGCGCCCTGTTTCTTTTCCGGGTAAGCAGTGGCAATTGCAGTTTTGATAGCCTCCCGATCCTTTGGAAGCTTGCTCAAATCACCCATCTTGGCCCAGCCTATGGACACCCGACGCTTGTCGATGGCGTCCAGCCCAATGCCGATAGGCATATGCAAACCCCAGACGTTCGGCATGACTGTCCCTCTTACAACAACTTCGGCAACTCGGCCTTGAACAGCCCCTGGATAGCCGGACACTTTCTTCCCTCATCTTGAGGCCCGGAGGCCATGATGGGCTACTTCGGAACTCATCATCAAGGTCACTTGGGACCAGCACGATGTTTTTAAAGCAGGTCCGCCCTGCTGAGAAAAGAACATCGTTGCCAGGTTTCATCCGACGCGCACGGGATGGCTGCTTTGCGGCCCGATAGGCTTTGAGATTCAATCGTCTTCTGTCTGGGACCTATTCGCTCGCGAAGGCCTCCGCCCATTCGAATACGCGACTTTGTTGCTCCTTGAGAAAGGCCTTCTCGTAAGTGACCGAATAGCCGAGCGCCTGTGCGGCAGCGACGAACCCTTTCAGGGTTTGCGGCTCCATCTCTCCGGTGTCGCTGTGCTTCTGGTTGACGACAATGGCGCTCAGCAGCGGCCAGCCTCGCCGGTGGGCATATTCGACGAGGTCACCCAGATGCGTGGTCATCGCATAGTGAACTGACGAACAATCCGCACAACTTTTGTCGGCGAGTTCCTTGTAGGAGAGAAAACGGCGATCCTTCGCCGCCGCCAAGACCGCCCGCGTGGTCGTATCGAAATCAAGCCCCCGCCCCTTTCGACGGCCCCACTCCTCCAGAAGGCCGGGAAAGGCCGGATCGCCAGTCTTCTCCAGGCGCCGATAGTTCGCGATCAGATTGTTCAATTCCTCGTCAGTGTAGTCGCCCGCCTTCTTCATCACTCCCTCCCACTGAAGCAACGCGCGACCTACGCTGTCACCAGACGGCCAGTCTTTTTCCGCAAGGATAATTTGAGATGGTATGGGTCGACCTGCTGGAACAGCACGGCATCTCCGGGTTCGGCACCTGTTGCCTCGAAGAACTTACCGACAAATGTCCGGTCCTGAAAGAAAGTGCGGGGCTTTCCAGCCATGTCCGTTGTTACGAAGGTGTCGGTGTCCAGACTGCCGAACTCCAGGTGAATGGTTCTGCGAGCGGGAGCATTCTTGTCGGTCCCGCCGAAGACATCAGGTGGCAACTTGTCCCTGAAGGTCGTGTGATAGATATGAGAGTGGGTAAAGTTGGCGGCTGTGAGCGCGCTTTCGAAAACGGTCATGCTTTCTTCCCCCGTCCACGTTTCGGCTTTGGTTGTGCGGCCCGTTCGGCCTTGATGCGGTCGAGAAGGACGGAGGCGGGTTCGTCGTTCGGGTCCTGGGGCACGAGTTCGCCCCGGAAAGCCTTGGCGAGGATAGCCTCATCCAGCTTATCCGTCAGTTCCAGTGCCCGCTTCGCTTCGGCTGCGAGCCGGTCGATCTTCTGGAAGGCGCTCTCGATGCGGCGGACGATTTCCTTTTGTTCGGTCTCTGGAGCCAAGGGGACTGGGAAGTTTGCGAGTCCTTGGCGTCCGATATGTTGTATGTTTACACCCTGAGTACTCGCCACAAATCGCCCGGCTCGCGCGGTCAGCAAGAAGTAGTAGTAAAGATACTCAGACGAACATTGGCTAGGTTGCACTCGAAGAAGTGTATTCTGATAACAGCAATCAGCGATCTCTCCACGCCAAATAGTGGGCTTCCCGACCTCCGTTGGACTTCCTGAGCCTTCGTTCAGCAGAACGTCTCCATCCTCAAGTTGGAAGCGCTTGAAGTCTGAATCATCGAAGTTCATTTCCTTGACGTCGTTGGTATCGATGCCATGCCAAGTGATGTTCGCAGAACGGAGGTAGGGGCGCATTTGTGGCCCGGTGTGGTTCTTAGGTGAGCGTTGCCGACCCAGCCCAACATGTCCAACTTGGTCTGTACGGCACCAAGTCCATGTATTGGGTACAGGCCAAAGCGCGGCCACATGGGAACCATTGTCAGCTTCGATGACGTTCAAATTGACGTCGACGTTTTTCGTAAGTTCCCCAGAGAACGCCTTAGAGAGCACGGCTTGCTTGTAGCGTTTGACGAGGGTTTCGATGCGGTCGAGGGCTTCACGGGCGCGGGCGTAGCGGGCGCTCAAGGCGTCCAGCTTGGCGACAATGCGCTTCTGCTCGGCTAGAGGCGGGAGGGAGAGAGTGGTCTGTTCAAGGTACTGCTTAGGGACCCGTCGCTGTCCGACGGCGCCTGTCATCGATTGTTCAGCAGTTCGCCGAAAGCTTGACTGCCGCAGATAACGCCAGAGAAACGCGGGCTCCACCGCCCCCTCACTCCGCAAGACGTGAAACTCGGTCGATCCACAGGCCATACTGTTGGTCAGCTGTTCTGCTACAGCGATCTTGCCGTTTTCCATGCAAGGCGTGATCTTCGCAAAGATGACGTCCCTTTCCTGGAAGTGCGTGTAGCCTTTCCATACATCGCTCAATGGCTTGGTCTGTGAAAGATCGATGATGGTGCCAGTCCTGTCATCGACCGCTGGCATTGGGATGAAGGAGACTTCTTTTTGGCGGTCCGAGTTGGGGTCGTGCTTCGGATTGAAAGTGACCAAATCGGTCAGCGGCTGGATGGTCCACCCCTTCGGTAACTCACTCATTCCGCACCCTCTTCCAACTCCGCACTCAGCGCCTCGATCTCCAGCATGGCCGCCTGAAGATGGCCCAGGATTGCCGCCGCGATGTCTTCCGGTTCGTTCAGTCCCTCTTCCGCTTCGTCCTCGGCCTCGCGCAGCCATGAAATATCGAGGTTGTCACCGCGCGCCGCGATTTCCTCGCGGGTGAAGCAGCGCCAGCGGCCTTCCTCGCCCTGATCCTCGCCGCGCTCCGCGCCATACGGATCCGCGCCAAAGGCTCCCACGAAGTCGGTGAAATGATCGTCCGTCAGCTGGTTGGTCTTGCCGAATTTCGGCATCTGGGCGCGCAGGTCGTAGATCCAGACCTCGTCCGTGTTGCCGGTGTCGGTCTTGCCCTTCGTCAGGAAGATGACGTTGGTCTTCACGCCTTGCGCATAGAAGATGCCGGTGGGCAGACGCAGGATGGTGTGCAGGTCGCACCAGTCCATAATCATCTGACGCAGCGCCTTGCCGCGCCCGTCCTCGAACAGCACATTGTCCGGCACGACAATCGCCGCGCGGCCGCCGGTTTTAAGCGAGCGGATGCAGTGCTCGACAAAGGGCAACTGGTAGGAGGAGACACTGGCCGTCACGGTCAGGTCATCCCGCGTCGGTGCGCCGCCCGCCGGTCCGAACGGCGGATTGGTGAGGATCAGATCGGCCTTGCCGAGGCGCGCGCCCTTGTCGGACAGGGTGTCCCCCAGATCCACATTGTCGCTGTCCAGATCGTGCAGGTAGAGGTTCATGAGCAGCAGCCGCAGGGTGCCCGGCACGTTCTCCATGCCGTGGAAGGCCTGATGCTTCTGGAACTTCTGTTCTTTCTCACCGAGGGTGAAATAATCGTCGGTGCGGGCGCGCATGTAGCGATCCGAGGCGATCAGAAACCCGCCGGTTCCCGCTGCAGGATCCTGAATCACCTCGCCCGGTTGCGGCTGCATGAGCCGGACCAGTACATCGATCAGGACGCGGGGCGTGAAGTACTGCCCCGCACCGCGCTTGGTCTCCTCGGCGTTCTTCTGGAGGAGGCCTTCATAGAGGTCGCCGAACTGGTCACGCTCGTCGGAGAACCAGTCCAGATCGTCGATGGCCGTAATCAGCGTGGTCAGGTTCTGCGGTTCGCGGATGAAGGTGGAGGCATTGTCGAAGATGGCCTGAACCATGCGCGGAAGGCTGCCTTCCGGGTCGCCGAGTTTGGTCAGCGCCTCGCGGTAGACCCTGAGCTTCTGCATGGGTTCCGCCTTGACCAGCGCATCCCAGCGATAGGCTTCGGGGATGTTGCCTTCCTCTCGTTCCCGCTCCGCCATCATTTTCAGAAAGAGCAGATAGGTCAGCTCCGTGACGTACTGCTGGTAGGTGATTCCGTCCTTGCGCAGGACGGCGCAGAGACGCCAGAGTTTCTGGACGATGGCATTGGCGTTCATGAGAGTTCCATGCGGCGGGTGTTTGTGTTGATGTCAGGCTTAATGCGGTGGTGCCGATTTGGCGAGGTCACGCCGCAGAAGACCCCCAGATTGCTTCATTGAACTGCTGCAGGACGGGGGCAAGATCCTCCCCGAACTCGCGCGAGATGCGGGCATAGCCGCCCCGGTCGGCAAAGCTTCCCTGTTCCAGCAAGCTCGGGTCCGCCACGGGCTTGTCTTTCAGCGCCCTTGCGATACGCCGCAGCCAGTCCCTCTGACGCTGGGACCATTCGCGCGACTTCTCGATTGTCTCGACAGCCGCATCCACACGCCTGGCATAAGGGATCAACGGATCGCCCAAGGCCGCCTGACGGACATAGCCGATGATATGGGCCGCAATGTCGGCATTACGCGCCTTGGTATAGGCCGCCTGAAGCATGGATTCAGAGTAGTTCTTCTCGTCCAGAAGGGCGGCCAATTCGGTCAGTTCCTTGCGGGTGAGATCGCGCGGCTTCTGGGTCACGGCGATCAGCGCGGGGATCTTGTTCATGTTCTCGCGCACGTAGCGCTCAAAACCCTCGATGTAGTCCTCCGGCGTGGTGTTCTTGCCGAAGATCTCCTCAATGCGCAGAAGCTCATCCTCGTGCGGGGAGATGACCACACCATCATCCGCGTTCCCCTGACGCAGGGGCTTGCGTTCCAGAAGCTCCACAGCGCGCGGATACTGCCTTAGCCAAGCTTCCAGATCCGCTGCAGGGCTTGTCGAGAGGGCCTCGATTGCGGCTTCCGGCGTCTGGCCCGTGTGATGCTCGAAGCTCTCGCGGGTCTCCTCGTCGATCTTGCCCGCCTGAGCGCGCATCTTGACGATGACCTGCCCAGCCACCCAGGCCTTGTCCTCGTCGTTGGGCGCATTGAAGAAATCGGAGACGAGCTGCTTCAGCGGCAGATCCGGCTTCACGACCACCGGCCTCATGTCCGACATCTCCTGCAACTCGGCATAGAGGTCCACGGCGTCGAAGATCCTGAAATGCTCCTTGCGGATGGCGGGGCACAGGCGGGTCGCGCGTCCGATCATCTGGTCATAGAGGATGCGGCTCTTCACCCGCCGCAGAAACACCAGATTGCAGATGGTCGGTACGTCCATGCCGGTGGTCAGCAGGTCCACCGTCACCACGTATTTCGGGTTCGGGTCGTTCTTGAACTTCAGGATCCAGTCCTGGGCCCTGTCCGTCTTCCCGGTGATCTTCTGGACCATTCCGTGCGGGACGGCGTTCTCACCGTACTCGTCCTTCAGTTCCTCGATCAGAAGCCGGACGACATCGTCGGCGTGATCGTCGCGAGCAGCAAAGATCAGCGTCTTGCCGGGCTGGTCCGGCGGGATTTCGCGCGCCAGCGCCTGACAGACCCGACGGTTGAAATTCTCCGAGTAGACCTGCTTGTTGAAGGTCGCGAGGTCGTAATCGAGTTCGACTTCGTCGGGCAATTCGAAAAGGTCGATCTGGCCGGTCTTGCGGTCGATGATCTCGACCTCCTCACCGCCCTGAAAGTGGATGCCCGCTTCGGCCAGGGCCGTGACGATGCGCTTGGGCGGCAAGTGGTCGATCAGGTAGCCTTCGACCACGGCCTGACGATAGCCGTAGTGATAGACGGGATGTCCGAAGATCTCCCGCGTGTGCAGGGCGGGTGTCGCGGTCAGGGCCACTTTCACCGCATCGAAATAGTCGAGCACCTGACGATAGGCGGACTGATAGTCTTCAAGGCTACGGAAGGTGATGTCGCTCTCGCGCAACTCGGCATCCAGCGTGTAGCCCCGGTGGGCCTCGTCCACGATGATGCAGTCATAGGTGCCGGGCGTCGGGCGCTTGCTGACGTCTTCGGCGTCGTTCTCGATGCGGGAAATGAGCGACTGGACCGTCGCGACGTGGACCTTGGTGTCCTTTTCCGGGAGCTTGTCTGCAAGACCGGCGACACCATAGACCTGCGCGAAGTTGAGCATTCCTTCCAGACTTGTGGTCTGGAGGGCATCCTCGGTCTGCTTGCCGAGCGCTGTGCGGTCCACCAGAAACAGAATGCGGTTGAACCGCTTGTGCTTCAAAAGCCTATACATCAGGGCGATGGCGGTTCGGGTCTTGCCCGTTCCCGTCGCCATGGAGATCAGGATCTCGCGACTGTCCTGCGCTATGGCGTTCTCGATGGCGTCGATGGCCTCTTCCTGATAGGGCCGCAGAGCGCCTTTGCCGAAGCTCTTTTCAGCCATACCTTCAGCCGCCGCATCGACATCGATTTCGAGCTTGGCGAGGAGATCCTGAGGTGCGAACCACTGGCGCATGGCAGACGGATGATTGGTGCTGCGTCTCAGGTCGCAGTGCCAAATGCCTGACTTGTTCTGCCACTGGCGAACGAAAGGACGCCCGTTCGTGGCGAAGATGAACGGCACCCGGAAGGGATCGTCCAGACCGTGCTGCCATGGACCGCCCTCGGCAACGTTCTCCGGCCCCAGAACAAGTGTCCTGGCGTAGCGCTCGGCCTGTGCCAGCACACCGGGCACGTCTGCAGCCTCACGCTTTGCCTCGATAACCCCGACGCAGGTTTCCCCGACAAACAGCGCGTAGTCCGCCCTGCCGCCCTTCGCGGGCCATTCGGCGATTGCGAGGTTTCTGCCCTTTTCCGGCCGCGTGCCCTTTCCGTGGAGCAGCGACTTACTGTCGGCTTCCCAGCCCATGTCGATCAGTTGCACGTCGATCAGAAGGCGCGTGTCTTCCTCGTCAAGCTCCAGCCTGTCAGCGGCCTTCCAGGCGGCCTTCTGGAGCGCCATCTGAAGCTGCTCCGGCTCAGCCTCGGCCTTCTTCTGCAGACCGGCCAGCTTTGCAGCGAGTTCGGCTGCCGTGGCCTCCTGAGCCAGCGCCGTCTTGGCCCATTCCTCGCTGTCCTCTTGGGCTTGCCTCGCAAGCTCCTCTGCCGCTGCCTTGGCTTGAGCCAATTCCTCCGCCGATGCCGCTGCCTTTTCCAGAAGCGCTTCGGCATCCCGGACGCGCTGCCGGTATTTCTCGATCTGCTCCTCGGTGTCCTTGTCGAGGTCGGCAGAACTCTTAGGGGGCACGAAGGGACCGGGCTTGAAATCGGGATCCCGGCCATAAGACCGGCGGTACCAGACGCCGAGGCTCCGGCAGAACTTCAGGGCCGAAAGGGCAGCACCTGGACTGCTGGTGAATTCGTGATTGGCTTCGTTGCCATGTCGACGCACCGCATGAAAGACGTCCACGACTTCCTTGGGGAGGACCTGGGAACCGGAAAGGCGGCGCAGCAGGTCGTTGGTCGTGTCTCGGCTCTCCTCATCGTAAAAACCAGAGAGCGCAGCAATCTCCTTTACCATGTACTCCGCAAACTGGCGGCTCTTCATCAATGAAGTGTTCGGATCTTCGACAAAATACCGTTCAGCCCTCAGTCCAAGTTGATGCAATTCCGGGCTGAGATCCTGCAGGTGATCGAAATTCGTTGAAGACATCAGAGGAAGCCTTTCAAATCATATATTTACAATGTCAGATTTGAGAGTTGCCGTGTCAAGGCTTCCAGCATCTCGGCTATCGCGCTGAGAGTAAAGTTGTCCGTCGCCAGTGTCTCTTGGAAGCACGGAAGCTCAAAGCCGAGTTCGCCAAGGCCGGGCCCCTTTCGCTGAGCGGCTCTGCAGCACCGTTCACTCAGGAGATCCGCCGAGCCGTCGTTAGCAATCACGGTAACTTCGGCCAGACCAAGCGCCAGTGTATCCGTCAGGCTGGATAAGGCTCCGGAACAGATCGCAGGGGTGGCAGCAGATGGCTTGAACAACGCAATAGCCCGGCAAAAACAGCGCAAAAATCCGAAGTGGCAACCTCGACTGACAATGAGTGCGGATCCCCCCCATAGGGGTCCACGACCGCCGTCACTGCCACCCCAGCATCGACACGAAAATGGACTTCGCAAGACTGGCGCACCTAGACCTGCGGGCAATTGCAGTGGTGACCGGCCTTATGCGTCAGTCGTTTGCAAACCTATACATAGTTCACACTCCTGCTTGACGCGTGAGCTTTGCGTGAACTAACTAACTGTGATCGGATGCTTTAGAGGAAAGGTGACAGCCATGATCGTCGGATATGCGCGCGTCAGTTCCATCGGACAGGACCATGCTGGTCAGATAGAGCGGCTGAAAGTGGCGGGGGCTGAGAAGGTCTACCAAGAGAAGCAGTCGGGCCTCGACCGGGATCGACCGCAGCTTGCAGAGGCGCTGCGCTTCGTGCGCGAAGGAGACGTGCTCATCGTCACTAAGCTCGACCGGCTTGCACGTTCAGCGGCTGACCTCCACAGGATCGTGGAAGACCTCGCCAGCCGCGATGTCGGCTTCCGTGTGCTGGACGATCCGTCGCTCGACACAACCACGCGTACGGGCAAGCTGGTCTTCGGCATCCTCGCATCCATCGCCGAGTTCGAGACAGCCATTCGCCGAGAACGCCAGATGGAAGGCATCGCCAGAGCGAAGGCGGAAGGCAGGACAGGCGGAAGGCCCGCGAGCGTCACTGACGAACACCGTGAGGAAATCGTTCGGCTACGCCGCGAGGGAACCTCTATCAGAGCCATCGCCACCACCGTTGGCTTCAGCACCGCGACCGTTCAGAAGGTCCTGAAAGCGGCTGACAAGTCCCCTGAACGGGCCTGAACGACCCCATCAGAGCGAATGCGGGGAACTTGAAGTGCCGGTTCGACAGCTTACACGCCCTGAGCAGCGAGAAGATCCGACACACATCCTAGAGCAGTGCTTGGAAAATTCGCAGGGCAGGAAGTGGCTGAACTGTCCTTTCATCGGACCGACCCAAAAATTTTTGGGCACAAATGATCGATTTGGGCACATGTTGCGCCCCAAAACCCGCTGAAATCATTCATTTGCAAAGGATATATTATTCTATGTGTTTGTTTTTATTGATATTTTTTTCGTTTCAGCCATTGACGCGAGCGCCGTAGCTTCCTATCTTTCGGACATCGGAGCGCTTCAGCCCCGAACGGCATACCGGTACGGCGGGCGTTCCGCCGACTTGAATCCGCGTACCCCACCCAAGCGGCCCGACGGCCCCAACCAAAATCTCAAGCGACGATCCCGAAGGGGACCCTAATCACGGAACCAGCCGGTTCCGGGAGCAGGAAAGGCGTCTCCTTCGACAGGCTCCCGCCAAACGGAGCCTGGGCTCTTTGACAATTGAATCAGAAAACCCGGAACAGCTCGAAAGGCTCAACCGGGGCTGGAATAGCTCGCCGGCTAGCAAGCAGCGGAGACGCTTCGCGCGAAGTCTTGCGAAGATGAAACAGAGCAAACGCACACGAGGCAGGAACTTGCCTTTTTATTAAAACAATCCGCTCCCGTCTTCCTGAGGGCGGATACGAAAAGGAAATGAACTATGGAATTTCCAACAATCGACAACTCCATTATTCAGGCCCTCCAAATCATGGCAGAGGAAACGATCACCGAAGTCGTGGCGGGACTGGATATAAAGACGACGCTTCACGGCACCGCGTTCACGCTTGAGGACGGCGTGTTCATCTCCCTCATGGAGGCGGGCTTGCTGTTGCAGCGAGCCGCTCGCATTCTGGCGGAGACTGAAGACCTTACGAACCCAGAGATGCGGATAACCATCGCCGAAGGGCTGCAAATCGCAATGGATGCCCAGCCATTCATTGATAAAGCAGCACGAGCGCGCGCCTCTGCATGATCCGGCAGTGCCACGTTCCGCATTGTTCGAACCCGACCGCCTCTCGTTACTCACCTTATTGTCGACATCACAAGTCCGTCTTGCGTCGTCACGGCGCGACAGGACAGAGCGGCATTCGAAAGGCTGAACTCGGGCCGTATCTATCACGCCTACGTGCCCGCGTTGCGAAGAACCCCGACAGCCCGTTATGGCCCGAACTGGATCTCGCATGGCGAACAATCGTGGCCGACGCGACAGCAACGGCCAATAGACAGGTCGGCAATCGCTACGAGCGATCCGCCGCCCACGAAATCCTGAACATCGACGCCGATGCCCCGGTAAGGGAAATCGTCCTGACGGCTCTTGCACTCTTCATCATGTGGCACGACCGACCTGGACGTTTTGTCGATGATCGCGCGTTCAGGATGCAACTCGCGAAGCGCATCCGCGCACTCTCCTCACGCCATCGCGGCTCCCGCTATGACCACGCGACCGGCCGCCAACATCACATCTACCGCGAACTGACACCCAAAGCCGGAGCCATCATCGGCCACAAGCTGGCGCTCGTCTTCGGCTTCGCGGGGCTGCAACTCGCAAAACTGGAGGAAGAAGAATGCAAAGCCGCCGAAAAATCCCGAACAACCATCATCAACTCAATCAAGGATCTGAAATGACTATCCAAACCAACAAAACCGCCCGTACCGAAGCCGACAGCCTGGACGTTCTCTTTGCCGAACTGGAGGAAAGCGGCGACCTGCGGGTGATCGAAGAGGACGAGACGACCGAGTTCAAGACAGTCTCGACCGAAGAATTATTCGACATGCTCAAGGCCCGTGTCCTGAAGGGCTTGCCCCCGCACGTCCGCCGAGAAATCGAAGCCAAAGAAACATCCAACCGCGCCTGAACCCCACCAACTGGAAAAGGAACACTGAATGAACTTGAACGCTACGAACACCGCCGTCCGGCACCCGAACGCCCCCATCCCCTCGGAAAGCGCCATCCTCGCACTTGTAGCAGAGGGAGATGAATACCCCCTCCTCCGCAAGGCCTCCCGCTTGGGCAATGAGCTCGCCCTCTTGCTTAGAGGCGGCAAGAAGGCACACCCGAACGTCACCAGCGCGGTCACCGTTGCAGCGGAACTGGAGTTGCATTTGATGGCGGTCCAGCGCTGCTTTCCGGCTCGGCAGAAACAGCACAATGAACCGGAACCCCGCCCGGACGTCCTATCCAGCAATGACCTTCCGACCGTCATCGGCTCTGCGGCCTCCGACACGCGCTATATCAAGTACCTCACGGAGGGCGGCATGGGCATGTCGGCGAATGTTGTAGGACCGCTCCGGGTGATCTGCGGGCTACGGGACAAGCTCGCCGTTATTCAGGAGCTCTGGCCCGAACTACAGGACGATGAAGCCGTAGCAGAGCGCGCCCGACCAAGCCGCTATGAGGGCCTTCTGCAAAAACTCATCGCTTCGGGCGATGTGTCCGCAGATATCCTGGCCCTGAAAAACTCAGAAAAAGCCTTTGAGCGGATCAAGGCGCCAGCCGAGCAACGGTTCGCCAAAATGACGGATTGCAGTTGGTGATAGCGGACGCCCTGCGCGAAAGGAAATTCCGTCACGAACTGTTCCCCGGAAGCGTCGCCCTTGCGGCGCTTTCCGAGGAGATTGTTACTCATGTCCTCCAGTACGAAGTCGCATCCTCCATCCGCCGGAGGCAACGCAAGGAAGCAGACCTTGAAGCATTCCGAAACGCAGTCGCTGTCATCGTCGCCAACCTTGCGCATCTCATAGTGTTTCCGGGAGATGATAGCGGCGGCATCATCCTCCCGCTGGGCCATGCTCGGGGTCACCGATCGAGTGACTTACCGGGCTTCGGGAAGGCACTAAAAGCGACAGTGGAGGCCCTTCAAGCTATTGATGTGCTTACTATCGTCTGGCCCGACAATCCCTCCCATGCTGCTTCCATTCGTCCGACCAGAACGTTTCGGCAACAGGTCGAGACCGGTGGCATCAACCAGCCGACCGACTTCGACCGGCGGTCGATGATCGATCCCGTAAGCCTGACCCGCAAGGACATCTACGGGCGGCGAGAGGAAATTCCCCTCCCGTCAGCAGCAACGGAAGCGCTCCGGGCAGAAGTTCGCCTATTCAACGCTTGGCTCATCCGTGCTGATCTTGGTTATGAGGGGCCGGAGAAGATCGACATCGCCGACAGGCTGCTGCGGAGACGGTTCAACCTGCCTCCCAACGTCGAGAGCCCGTGCCTTGATTACGGCGGGCGTCTGTTCGGCGGCTTTTGGCAACCGATGAAACGGACACTTCGGCATCACATACGCATCGGCGGCGAGCCCATCGCCGAACTGGACTACGGACAGATACTTCCGCGTCTGGCCTACGCGAGCACTCAGCAGGAGCCACCCTCGGGCGACATCTACGACCTCCCGCTGCCCGCAGCGTGGCGGACAGAGCGTTGCGTCGTGAAGAAAGCCTTCAACACGCTCCTGTTCTCGACAAAGCGGCTCAGGGCATGGCCCCTTGAGATCGCGCGCAAGCTTCCCGCTCTTGGTCCAGACGAACGGGCCTCGGTCGCGCGGTTCCGCAAAGCACTACTTCACCGACACCCGGCACTTCGTCCGATACTTGAGACTGGTGTCGGTCACGCCCTCATGCACACGGAAAGCCAAGTTCTCTGTTCCGTCCTGCACGAGTGCTTAAGCAAAGGCATCGTCGTTCTACCGATCCATGACGCCGTGCTCTGTCCCGTCTCCACCGTCCCTGCGGTGAAGATGATCATGGAGACGCAAGCTTTGCATGTCTCCGGTTGTTCCATCCCTGTCGGGGTGGAGCATTTGTAGGAGCAGACCTTCGTCTGCCCTCGTCAGTCTTGCCCCTGATCAAGGCTGGCTTCGCACACGCCCCCCTCGCCGCACCATAACCTTATCTATCCACCTCACTCCCCCTTAGTGAGGCCCATAAGGCGAGAGGGCACATTTCCGACAATCCGAACTGAAAAGACCCGAATGACACATCACGAAACTGCGCAACACATCACGATCCACACGGACGGTTCCTGCTCCCCCAATCCGGGACCCGGTGGATACGCCGCCGTGCTTCGCCGCATGGACGGCAAGACCCAACTTAAGCGGAAGATCATCAAAGGGTTTGAACCGCGAGAGACGACCAGTGTCCGAATGGAGATGATCGCCGTCCTCAAGGCGCTGGAATTCCTGAAACCCGCTGAACCGCAGCCAATCCACATCTATTCCGACAATGACCTTGTGGCCAACGGCATAACTCGATGGCTTCAAGACTGGATCGGTCGCGGCTGGCGAACGGCCCAGGGAAAGCCCGTCCAGAACGTCGACCTATGGCAAGCCATTGTCGCCGCCACGAAGGGCAAGCGGATCACTTGGAATTGGGTCAAGAGCCATGCCGGAGATCCTATGAACGAACAGGCAGACCGCATCGCCAGACGACAGATGGAAATAGCCCGCGACGAAGTCGGAGCAATCCTCTTCGCCGTCTAGCCGTCCCACATCTCCCACCACTCGGCCCCTGACGTTGCCCGCGCTGGGGGCCATTTCGTTTTCCCACTATCCCAACACACAGACAGACATCGCCATATGGCAAAAATGTTCGGAACGAATGGTCAAATCAGCCCGCTCCGTCCTATTTGACTATCAAGCGTTCAAATACGAAGGAACCTTCCTCATCTCGCGCATAAGGCCCGGTAGCAGCGCCTCGCTCCTGCCGTAGCCTTCCCCGGATTCGCCCGTCACACGCCCGGTGATGTAGTTGCGCGCAGCATCCAGCACCCCGCCGACGACACACACGTCCTCGAACAGGTGCCGCCAGCCGTGGTTCGGGGCGAGTTCGGCACGGGTTATGCCAAGCTTTCCCCTGATCCACTCAGCAACATTGCCTTGCGCTCTAGTCGAGAAAATCCGTTTCGCCGGCTTGCCCTTCAAGCCCGTCACGAAGGCAATCAAGCCCTCCCGCTCAAGGTCGGGATGCACAGGCACACGGCGTTCGCTACCGGCTGTCTTGAGCGTCTTTCCCCCCATTGTGGTCAGCCGATAAAACCACTGGCCGTCCACCTGAAAGAAGTCCGCAGCGGTCAACTGCGCCACCTCATTGATACGCGCGCCGGAATAGGCGCAGAGCCAAGGCAGCCACCGCTTGTCAGGCGAGGTTTCGAGACGCGCAGCTTCAAGCACCTTTCGCGCCTCTGCGAGCGTGAACGCCCTCTCCGCACTCGGAACGGTCTGATAGGAGGGCGGCTCGACAATGGAGAGCGGGTTTCCTGCCGGGAACAGATCGCCAAGACTGCGCCTCCGCGCCCACTCGACCACCGTCCGCAGGTTCTGAAGGCGTTGCGAAATCGTGTTGTTCGATAGCAGCTCAGCATCGAGCATGGATTGAAGCCACGCATCGGCCTCCTTGGCCGTCACGGTGCTGACTGCATCGTCTCCCCGGAAGGCCACAAACTCACTCGCTGCCGTGCGGTACTTCTTCTCGGTCGCCCTTCTCAAGGGAAGCGCAGTCATGCCGGAAGCACGGCGCTTAACCTCCTTGTCTATCACGCCCTCAAAGGTCAAAGACGGGGCAGAAACGGCCACAGGAGTCTGATCACCGGGCGAGATGAACTCAGGATACTTCCCTGCTCCTTCATCCTCTGAATAGTCCCCCTTGGCCTTTGCGAGGTTCACCCGCGCGGCTTCGGAGAGACTGAGAATGCACCGCTCAATAAGCTGGCTACGGCTTTCCGGCGTCGTCACGATGCCCTGCCCCGCCAGAACCCCGTCCACCAACTCGCCGCATCGCCGGTCCATGTCCAACGCGCGTTGCTTCTCCTTGTCCTTGTCGAGAACAATGCGCAGCGGTTCAAGACGCCCCTCCCGAGCCGCGCGATTCACCTTGAGCACGTT
The DNA here is from genome assembly GCF_963674635.1 of Breoghania sp. Lineage (NCBI taxonomy): Bacteria > Pseudomonadati > Pseudomonadota > Alphaproteobacteria > Hyphomicrobiales > Stappiaceae > Breoghania > Breoghania sp. The sequence goes on along the minus strand of NZ_OY771475.1, from coordinate 620,361 downwards.
CTTCCATATCTCCGGAGCGCCGGGATTTTCATCGAAGGCATCGATAAACCCCTGACGAAGCGTCCCCGCCAGCGCCATTATCTGCTTGTGGCTGAGCGGCTTCGGACCACTCCGCAGCGTCTGCCAGAAACCCTGAAGCGCAGCGTGGGCTTCGCTGAAGCGCGCCTTGGCTACTTGCCGGTCAGACGTTCGCAACGAGACTTTGACGAAATCCCGGATAGTTGCGCGGCGTGGCGCTCCATCGACAGGAAGGGACACCACGCGGCCATTTGCGGCCTGTCTAAGGTCAGACGGAACGCGAACGCGCAGATACCAGACATTTCCGAACTGGGTGGGGGAAGGCATGGGAAGAAGACTCATTGTGCACCAGCGCTGTGTACCAGTTGGAGCGCCGGAAACCCAATGAAACGGGTTTATGCAATGAAATCAACGACAAAGAAATGGTGGGCGGTGAGAGACTCGAACTCCCGACATCCTCGGTGTAAACGAGGCGCTCTACCAACTGAGCTAACCGCCCTTTTCACACGCCGGTCAAAGCCGGTGCGATCTGCTGGACCGGGACCAGTCTGATCCCTTCACAGCGTGGCACCGTTTAAGGGCAAAGCTGCCAGAATGCAAGACGGTAGAGCCACCCCGCCCCCATCCGCATGTGGACAGATGCCCAGACCCTGGCCCCGCAACGCCTGCGCCTGCGCCCCTAAATGGCGCAGACTTCGAGATACAAAAAAGCCCCGTCGGCTTTGCGCGCGACGGGGCTTTTCAGACAAGCAGGAAACGATCAGGAGTTGACCGCGTCCTTCAGGCCCTTGCCGGCCTTGAACTTCGGCGTCTTGGACGCCGGGATCTGGATCGGGTCGCCGGTGCGCGGGTTACGGCCCTCGGTCGCTGCGCGCTCGGAAACGAGGAAGTTACCGAACCCGATGATGCGCACTTCGTCACCACCCTTGAGCGTCTCGGTAATCGCGGCAAAGGTCGCGTCAACAGCCTCGCCAGCCTGAGCCTTGGACAGACCGCTCTTCTCGGCAACCGCCGCCACGAGATCATTCTTGTTCATAGCAGTTCCTTTCATGCAAATGGCGGATCGCCGTCGATTCGCGCTAGGATCCGCGCGAGCGACACTCCGGTGAAACGCTCCCCAACGCAAGAGAATTTCGCGGAATTCCGCCAGTTTTCCGGGATTTTGACGATGATTTTGGGGATATTGCCCGTAATTCAGCCGGACAAGCACAGATTGTGGCGAAATCTGGTCATTTCCACGGCCTGAACACGCCCGGCGGAATCGGCCCTCAACCCCACAAACAAGCCATTTGAAGCCTCTGTTCCGTCGCGGATTCCGTCCCTTACCCGCTGCGCCTCAGCCCCTCCGATTCCCTATAAAAAAGGCAGGGCGATCGAAATCGCCCTGCCCTTGTCTTCGTCCGGCGAAAAGGAGCACAACCGCACCGCCTTGTCCGGATGATCGCCCTATGCGACCTGGCCCAACCCTAGTGGGCGGTCAGCCCGGAGGCTTCATCCTCGGCAACGGCCTTGGCCGCCGCGGCCTTGCGATCCGCCTCGTCCGCATCCCATTCGATCGGCTCCGGTGTGCGCACCAGGGCATGCTCAAGCACTTCGCTCATCTGCGAAACGGGAATGATTTCCATCCCGCTCTTCACGTTTTCCGGGATATCCGCCAGATCCTTGGCGTTTTCTTCCGGAATGAGCACACGCTTGATGCCACCGCGCAGCGCCGCAAGGAGCTTCTCCTTGAGCCCGCCGATCGGCAAAACGCGACCGCGCAGCGTGATCTCGCCCGTCATCGCCACGTCCTTGCGGACCGGGATGCCGGTCATGATCGACACCACCGCGGTACCCATGGCGATACCGGCAGACGGACCGTCCTTCGGCGTCGCCCCTTCCGGCACGTGCACGTGAATGTCGCGCTTGTCGAAGAGCGGCGGCTCGATGCCGAAATCCACCGCCCGCGAACGCACATAGGATGCGGCAGCGGAAATGGATTCCTTCATCACGTCGCGCAGGTTGCCCGTCACCGTCATCTTGCCCTTGCCGGGCATCATGACGCCTTCGATGGTCAGCAGCTCGCCGCCCACTTCCGTCCAGGCAAGACCGGTCACGACACCGACCTGATCCTCGCGCTCCGCCTCGCCGTGGCGATAGCGCGGCACACCGAGGAAGTCCTCAAGGTTGTCATCGGTCACGCGGATCTCGGTCTTCTTGTCCATGATCAGCGACTTGACCGCCTTGCGCGACACCGTGGACAGCTCGCGCTCAAGGTTACGAACGCCTGCCTCGCGGGTGTAGCGGCGGATCAGCGTCCGCAGTGCATCGTCGGTGATCTCGAACTCGCCCTTCTTCAGGCCGTGGTTCTTTTCCGACTTCGGCAGCAGGTGACGGCGCGCAATCTCGACCTTCTCATCCTCGGTGTACCCGGCGATGCGAATGATCTCCATGCGGTCCATCAGCGGGCCCGGAATGTTCAGCGTGTTGGCCGTGGTCACGAACATCACGTTGGACAGATCGTACTCAACCTCCAGGTAGTGATCCATGAAGGTGGAGTTCTGTTCCGGATCCAGCACCTCAAGCAGGGCCGAAGACGGGTCGCCGCGGAAATCCATGCCCATCTTGTCGATCTCGTCGAGAAGGAAAAGCGGGTTGGACTTCTTCGCCTTGCGCATCGACTGGATGACCTTGCCGGGCATCGAGCCGATATAGGTGCGGCGGTGACCACGGATCTCGGCCTCGTCACGCACGCCGCCAAGCGACACGCGCACGAATTCACGGCCCGTCGCCTTGGCGATGGACTGGCCGAGCGAGGTCTTGCCGACGCCCGGAGGGCCGACAAGGCACAGGATGGGCCCCTTCAGCTTGTTGGCGCGCTGCTGCACCGCAAGGTACTCGACAATGCGCTCCTTGACCTTCTCAAGGCCATAGTGCTCCGAATCGAGCAGCTTCTCGGCATAGGCGAGATCGTTCTTCACGCGGGACTTCTTGCCCCACGGAATGGAGAGCATCCAGTCCAGATAGTTGCGCACGACGGTCGCTTCCGCCGACATCGGGCTCATCTGGCGCAGCTTCTTCATCTCGGCCTGCGCCTTTTCGCGGGCCTCCTTGGAGAGCTTGGTCTTCTCGATCTTGTCTTCCAGCTCGGCCAGCTCGTCACGGCCTTCCTCGCCGTCGCCCAGCTCCTTCTGGATCGCCTTCATCTGCTCGTTGAGGTAGTACTCGCGCTGGGTCTTCTCCATCTGGCGCTTGACGCGCGAGCGGATGCGCTTTTCCACCTGCAGAACAGAGATCTCGCTCTCCATCAGCGACAGCACGCGCTCCAGCCGTTCCGGCACGGAGGTGATGGCGAGAATGGCCTGCTTTTCCGGGATCTTGATCGCAAGATGCGACGCGATCGTGTCCGCGAGCTTGGCGTAATCCTCGATCTGGCTGGCCGCACCGATGACATCGGGCGAAACCTTCTTGTTCAGCTTGACGTAGTTTTCGAACTCGCTGACCACAGAGCGGGCCAGCGCCTCAACCTCCACCGCCTCGCCAAGCTCTTCCGGCAAGGCATCCGCGCTCGCCTCATAGAGGTCGGAGCGGTCGGTGAATGAGGTGATCTGGGCGCGTCCGCCGCCTTCCACGAGCACCTTCACGGTGCCGTCCGGCAGCTTCAGCAGCTGCAGCACGGTGGCAAGCGTACCGATCTCATAGATCTGCGAGGCTTCAGGATCGTCGTCAGAGGCGTTCTTCTGGGTGGCAAGCAGGATCTGCTTGTCCGCCCGCATCACCTCCTCCAGCGCGCGAATGGACTTCTCCCGCCCAACGAAGAGCGGCACGATCATGTGCGGAAAGACGACGATGTCCCGGAGCGGCAGAACGGGGTAGACGTTCGAGCCGGCCCCTCCCGCCCGCGTTTCGAGGTCGTTCATTTCTTGTCCTCTCTGTCAGTGTCCCGGCACAGGCAGGAATGCGTGGGGACACGTCTTGCGGCTACCGAACCTGACACGCCCTCCCGCCATGGCGGGACGACAAAACGACAACCTTGCGCGCTGTCGGATGTGCCGGAACGGATATCTTCAAGCCAACTGCAACAGCCCCTTCAAAAGGCAGCCGTCGCAATCCCTGGCCGCTGGCTCAATCATTAGGTGGCGAGCCGGGGGGGAGGTGTCAAGGCTGGGACGCCTCCCTCCCCCGTAAAGATTTGGACTGCCGTGCGAAGATGGGCAATCGGAACAGGCGACGCCTCGCGATCAGGCGGAGGTGGCCGACGACTCCGCCCTGTCTTCGTAGATGTAGAGCGGCTGTGCCTTGCCCTCGACGACTTCGGCGGAAATCGCCACCTGCTTGACGTCCTTGAGGCCGGGAAGCTCGAACATGGTGTCGAGCAGGATGGCCTCCAGAATCGAACGCAGGCCGCGCGCACCCGTCTTGCGTTCGATCGCCTTGCGGGCGACCGCGCGCAGCGCGTCGTCGTGGAAGGTCAGTTCAACGTCTTCCATCTCGAAAAGCCGCGCATACTGCTTCACCAGCGCGTTCTTCGGCTCCGTCAGGATCTGGATGAGGGCATCCTCGTCGAGATCCTCCAGCGTCGCGATGACCGGCAGTCGACCGACAAACTCGGGAATGAGGCCGAATTTCAACAGGTCTTCCGGTTCCAGCAGGCGGAACAGTTCGCCCGTCTTCTGCTCGTCCGGCGCCTTCACCTTGGCCTTGAAGCCGATGGAGGTCTTCGTTCCACGATCGGAAATGATCTTGTCGAGACCCGCAAAGGCGCCGCCGCAGATGAACAGGATGTTGGTCGTATCCACCTGCAGGAATTCCTGCTGGGGATGCTTTCGCCCGCCCTGCGGCGGAACGGCGGCGACCGTGCCTTCCATGATCTTCAGCAGAGCCTGCTGGACGCCCTCGCCCGACACGTCGCGCGTGATCGAGGGGTTGTCCGACTTGCGCGAGATCTTGTCGACCTCATCGATGTAGACGATGCCGCGCTGCGCACGCTCGACATTGTAGTCGGCCGACTGCAGCAGCTTCAGGATGATGTTCTCCACGTCCTCGCCGACATAGCCGGCTTCGGTGAGCGTGGTCGCATCGGCCATCGTGAAGGGCACATCGAGAATCCGCGCCAGCGTCTGCGCAAGCAGGGTCTTGCCGCAGCCCGTCGGGCCAACGAGCAGGATGTTCGACTTGGCGAGTTCGACGTCATTGTTCTTTGCCGCGTGGCTCAACCGCTTGTAGTGGTTGTGCACGGCGACGGACAGCACCTTCTTGGCCTCGAACTGGCCAATCACGTAGTCGTCCAGGACCTGGCGGATTTCCTGCGGCGTGGGAATGCCCTCGCGCGACTTCACCAGCGAGGACTTGTTCTCCTCGCGAATGATGTCCATGCAAAGTTCCACGCATTCGTCGCAGATGAAGACCGTCGGGCCGGCGATGAGTTTGCGCACCTCATGCTGGCTCTTTCCGCAGAACGAGCAGTAGAGTGTGTTCTTCGTGTCGCTGCCGCTGGTCTTGCTCATTCGATCAACCCCGCATCGTTCGGAGGCACACTGCCTCCGCTTGAATCAGCACGGCTTTGCGGCACCTTTATGCCGACAGCCCCAGGCCGATTGACTTATAATTTTTCAGACCCACCGGAGCGCCCAATCATGACGCTGCGTTCCAACGGATCCAACCATGCTTCCATCGGAAAAATCAATATTCGCTTAAGCCGGCAAGATTGCGCCCATAGGGACGCGCGGCAACGACCATCGATCCTTCACCGCAAGACGGGCCCAGGGCCCGCCTCCGCGGAGCGATATCAGCTTTCATCCTCATCGGCGAGCGACGTCCGGTCGGCGATGACCTTGTCGATGATGCCGAATTCCTTGGCCATGTCGGCCGTCATGAAGTTGTCGCGTTCCAGCGCTTCTTCAATGTCGGCAAGCTCACGCCCGGTATGCTTCACGTAGATCTCGTTCAGGCGACGCTTCAGGCTGAGAATCTCCTGCGCATGCAGGATGATGTCGGAGGCCTGACCGCGGAACCCGCCGGAGGGCTGATGCACCATCACGCGCGCATTCGGCAGCGCATAGCGCGAACCGGGCGCACCGGCTGCCAGCAGCAGCGACCCCATCGAGGCGGCCTGACCGATGCACAGCGTGGAGATCTCCGGACGCACGAACTGCATCGTGTCATAGATCGCCAGGCCGGCGGTGACGAGGCCACCGGGCGAATTGATGTAGATGGCGATTTCCTTGGTCGGGTTCTCCGCCTCAAGGAACAGCAGCTGGGCACATACCAGCGTCGCCATGTGGTCTTCGACACCGCCCGTGATGAAGATGATGCGTTCCTTCAGCAGACGGGAGAAAATGTCATACGAGCGTTCGCCGCGATTGGTCTGTTCCACGACCATCGGAACCAGCGTGCTCATGTAGAAATCGACGGGATCTTTCATGTGTGGTCCATCACTCGGCGCTTCTCACGAGCGCACCAAAATTCGGTCTGCCGCGCCACGCAAACAGGCTTCACGAGTCGCAGCAGGGCACCCAATACATAGGGGATGATGCCGCGGCCCGAAAGAGTCGATCATACCCTGTGATCGGGCCGGATGCGAAGATAGCCCCTTATCCTTAACGAAGCGCGCACCGAAAAGGACAGACTTGCCTGCCGCGAGTTGCGGCTCCCACCCCTCGCAAGCCTGGTGGTCAAATAGGATTTCGTTTCGCCGGATCAAGGATTTCTCGGCAATGAAACGTCCTCCCCCGACAGACGAATGCCCCGCCTGTCGATCTGACAGGCGGGGCACGAAACGTCCGGACGTCCCCGTTTTCAGGGAACTGCCCACATTGGGGAAAGATCAGGCCTCAGCGGCCTCATCCTCGTCCTCGTCGGCCTTCAGCAGGTCTTCCTTGGTCACGACCTTGTCGGTGACCTTGGCCAGCTCCAGCAGATAATCGACGACCTTGTCTTCATAGATCGGGGCGCGCAGGCCGGCCAGCGCGGCCGGGTTCTTCTGGAAATATTCGAAGACCTGCTGCTCCTGGCCCGGATACTGACGCACCTGCTCGTACATGGCGCGCTGCAGCTCCTCATCGGAGACCTGGATCTTGTTGGTCTCGCCGATTTCGGAAAGAACCAGACCGAGGCGCACGCGGCGCTGGGCGATCTTCATGTAGTCGGCCTTGGTGGCCTCCTCGTCGGCGCCTTCGTCCTCGAAGGACTTGCCGGCGCGTTCCATGTCAGCCAGCACCTGACGCCAGATGTTGTCGAACTCGTTTTCCACGAGTTTTTCCGGCAACGGGAAGTCATAGCGCTCGTCCAGCTTGTCGAGAAGCTGGCGCTTGACCTTCGTGCGGGTCGCCTGACCAAACTGGCTCTCGATCTGGCCGCGGATGATTTCCTTCAGCTTGTCGAGGGATTCAAGGCCAAGACCCTTGGCGAATTCATCATCGACCACCAGCTCGCCCGGAGCCTCGATGTCCTTCACGGTGACATCGAAGGTGGCTTCCTTGCCGGCCAGGAAATCAGCGTGATAGTCATCCGGGAACTTGACGGTGACGACGGTCTCGTCGCCCTTCTTCACGCCCACGAGCTGATCTTCGAAGCCGGGGATGAAGCGACCGGAGCCCAGCACCAGCTGACCGTTCTCGTCGGCGCCGCCCTCAAACGGTTCGCCATCGATCTTGCCCACATAGGACATGGTCACGCGGTCGCCGTTCTCCGCCTTCACGGACTTGCCTTCCTTGGGCGCGAACGGACGGTTGGATTCGGCGATCTGCTCGACCTGCTCCATCACGCCTTCGTCGGAAATCTCGACGATCGGGCGTTCGATCTCGATGTCGTCGAACGCGCCGATCTCGAAGGACGGCAGCACTTCGTAGGACATGGTGTAGGAGAGATCGATCTCACCCGCGAGCACCTTCTCCGCATCTTCATCCGAAAGATTGATTTCGGGCTGCAGCGCGGGGCGTTCCTTGCGCTCATCCACGACCTTGGTCGTGGTCTCGTTGAGCATGGTGGAAACGATCTCGGCCATCGCCTGGCGCCCGTAGAGCCGCTTCATGTGCGCGGTCGGGACCTTGCCGGGGCGGAAACCTTTGATACGGACCTTGGACTTCAGGTCTTCGAGATAAGTGTCCAGCCGACCAGCGATATCATCGGCCGGGATGACGACCTTGAGCTCCCGCTTCAGCCCGTCCGACAGGGTTTCGGTTACCTGCATGGTTGTATTCTTCGTCCTCGATCTGGAACACCGCGTTCCCGGCGTTCGTAGAGATGACCGTTCGATAAACGGGCAAAGGCCTTCAACTGGCAAAGAGCCTTCAACTATTCAACTATGTGCCGAACCTGTGCCGAACCTGTCGGCAGACCAGCAACACTTCTTCCGAGCGGGCCGCACATCGGCCGGGCAAAGCCCGGATCAACACGGAACAACCGACACGGAACGTCCGAAATCGGGCCATGGTGCGGCTGGAGGGACTCGAACCCCCACGTCAGGGACACTTGGACCTAAACCAAGCGCGTCTACCAATTCCGCCACAGCCGCATCGGCGGCGACGTACTCCCATACAAGAGCGGTGAAGTCAATTGTCCTTCGACTTGCCGTCACAATCGGCGGCAAGCCGCGCAATCACTGGCTTCAGGCTCGGCGCGAGATCTTCCGCGATCAGACCGGCCCCCGCAACCCTGCCCGCTTCGCCGTGACACCATGCTCCCATGGCCGCCGCATCGAATCCGCTTAAGCCCTGCGCCAGGAGCCCGGCGATGATTCCGGCCAGCACGTCTCCAGACCCCGCGCTCGCCAGCCAGCCCGGCGCATTGTTGCAGATTGTCGCCCGTCCATCCGGATCGGCGACAACCGTATCCGCCCCCTTGAGCAGGACCGCCGCACCGCTGATCCGCGCCGCTTCACGCGCGCGCCACACGCGCGATAACGAGGTGTCGGACAATCCGGGAAAGAGCCGGGTGAATTCTCCCTCATGCGGGGTCAGAACCACATCACGGCACCGGCTTGCCCGGATCGCACCAAAAAGAGCCTGCGGATCAGCGGCAAAACTCGTCAGCGCGTCAGCATCCAGCACCACGGCACGGCGCGCGCTTTCTCCCGCAAGAACCGCCAAAACAAGCGCGCGCATCGGCTCGCCCACCCCAAAGCCCGGACCGGCGACCACCGCGTTCAGACGCTCATCGGCCAACAAGGCGGAAAAACCATCCGCATCGTCGACGGGCCGGATCATCACCGCCGTCAGATGGGCCGCGTTCACCGCCACCGCCTGTGAGGGAGAAGCGAGCGTCACAAGCCCAGCGCCGATACGCAAGGCAGCGCCCGCCGACAGCCGCGCCGCGCCTGTGGCATGCACCGGCCCACCCGCGACAACCACGTGCCCGCGCGTATATTTGTGATCCCTCGCACCCGGTACGCGCCACGCGGCCCGCCACAGGTCCGGCCCGTTGAGAGAAAGAGGTGGCACCGCCCCCGCCACATCCTCCACAACCCGATCCGGTATGCCGATATCCACAACCCGCACATCACCGCACAGCGCACGGCCGGGGAAAAGCAGATGGCCGGGCTTCAGGCGGCAGAAGGTGACCGTGACATCCGCCTCGATGGCAATCCCGCCCGCGGCATTAGCGAGAATCGCACCGGTGTCACCGGACACTCCGCTTGGCAGATCAACAGCCACGACCCTGGCGCCTGCGCGCCGACGCGCATTGACTGCTTCAACCAACTCGACAACGGCGCCTTCGAGCGGCCGATCAAGCCCCGCGCCGAACAGCGCATCCACGATGACATCAGCCTCGCGCACCTGCGCCGCCTGCGCGGGCTCCGCCGCGCCGGACATCTTTTCGAATGCCACCAGCGCGTCGCCCTTCAGCCGCTCCGGTGCGCTCAGAAGCCCCACGACGACCCTGTAACCGCGCTCCTCCAGAATGCGCGCGATCACGAACCCGTCGCCGCCATTGTTGCCCGGCCCTGCCAACACCAGGACCCGGCACTCCGGCCCGTATTCGGCACAGACCTCTTCAGCGACACCACGACCGGCCGCTTCCATGAGGTCAATTCCCGGCACACCGGCGGCGATCGTCCGCCGGTCGGCCTCTCCCATTTGCGCCACGCTCAGGACCTGCTGCATCAACACCGCCCCGCTCATTCCTTGTTCGTCAGCTGCCTATTTGATCGCATCGTCCGCCCTTGCACAATTTCCATCAGCGTGAACACGGACACATTTTGAAGGCAAAAGCGGTCACGTCCGGTCACTTGAATGGAGATTTGACCCTCCATGCCGCCTCAACGAGGCGGAAACTACATAATAATGCACCAAATCTGTGCAATCGCCCATTTTTGCGTCATACCCCACCGACACCGCGCGACCGCCGCCGCCATTCACTGCTCGAAAATCAGGCGCAATCGGCGCGGTTGAGCATTTGAAATCAACGACTGGCGCGTTGGCACGAACCATGCTTTCGTACACTGTCGAAGGGATGGGCCGGACTGTTTCTGCGCCCGCCAGCATGACCCGGAGAAAGGGAGGCGATGAAGAAGATCGAAGCGATCATCAAACCCTTTAAGCTAGACGAAGTGAAGGAGGCGCTGCAGGAAGTCGGCCTGCAGGGAATCACTGTCACCGAGGCCAAGGGCTTCGGTCGGCAGAAGGGACACACGGAGCTCTATCGCGGGGCCGAATACGTGGTCGACTTTCTGCCGAAGGTTAAAGTGGAGATCGTCCTCACGGATGATCTGGTGGAAAAGGCCGTGGAGGCCATTCGCACTTCCGCTCAGACCGGACGTATCGGCGACGGAAAGATTTTTGTTCTCAACATCGAAGATGCGGTTCGCATCCGGACTGGCGAGACAGGAAACGACGCGATCTGATCCTTGCCGGCCATTCCCTTCAGGATCAAAGGCCGCAATCTCGAATTCTAACATGTGTCCGAGGAGAGGCCGGTTTTCGCCATCTGGAACTTGAAAACCGGTACGAACACATCACACCACCAAGGCTCCATCCTAATAATTCCAGGAAGGTACAAATGAGCACTGCCAACGACGTCCTCAAGACGATCAAAGACAAGGACATCAAGTTCCTTGACCTGCGCTTCACCGATCCGCGCGGCAAGATGCAGCACGTCACGATGGACTGCTCGCTCGTCGACGAGGACATGTTCGCCGAGGGCGTCATGTTTGACGGCTCTTCGATTGCTGGCTGGAAGGCCATCAACGAGTCGGACATGACCCTGATGCTCGATCCGGAATCGGCCCACATCGATCCGTTCTTCGCTCAGTCCACCATGGCCATCTTCTGCGACATCCTGGAGCCCGCCTCCGGTGAGGGTTACAACCGCGACCCGCGCATGACCGCCAAGAAGGCCGAGGCTTACGTCAACCAGCTGGGTATCGGCGACACCGTCTTCGTCGGCCCGGAAGCCGAGTTCTTCGTGTTTGACGACGTCCGCTTCGCGGCCGACCCGTACAACACCGGCTTCAAGCTCGACAGCCAGGAACTGCCCACCAACCTTGATGCCGAATACGAAGCCGGCAACATGGGACACCGTCCGCGCACGAAGGGTGGCTACTTCCCCGTCCCGCCGATCGACCAGGGCCAGGACTACCGTTCCGAGATGCTGACCGTGATGGCCGAAATGGGCATCGAGGTCGAAAAGCACCACCACGAAGTGGCGGCTGCGCAGCATGAGCTCGGCATGAAGTTCGACACCCTGACCCGTCAGGCCGACAAGATGCAGATCTACAAGTACGCGGTGCACCAGGTTGCTGCCGCCTACGGCAAGTCTGCCACGTTCATGCCGAAGCCGGTCTTCGGCGACAACGGCACGGGCATGCACGTCCACCAGTCCATCTGGAAGGACGGCACTCCGACCTTCGCCGGCAACCAGTATGCCGACCTGTCGGAAACCTGCCTGTACTACATCGGCGGCATCCTGAAGCACGCCAAGTCGCTCAATGCCTTCACCAACCCCTCGACCAACTCCTACAAGCGTCTGGTCCCGGGTTACGAAGCGCCGGTGCTGCTGGCCTATTCCTCGCGCAACCGTTCCGCGTCCTGCCGCATCCCGATGGCTTCGTCTCCGAAGGCAAAGCGCGTCGAAGTCCGCTTCCCCGATCCCACCGCGAACCCGTATCTGGCCTTCTCTGCCATGCTCATGGCTGGCCTCGACGGCATCAAGAACAAGATCCATCCCGGCGACGCGATGGACAAGAACCTCTACGACCTTCCCGCCGAAGAGCTCAAGGACATCCCGACCGTCTGCGGCTCGCTGCGTGAAGCTCTGATGTCCCTGGATGCCGACCGTGAATACCTCAAGGCCGGTGGCGTGTTCGACGACGATCAGATCGATGCCTATATCGAGCTGAAGATGGAAGAGAACATGCGCTACGAAATGACCCCGCATCCGGTCGAGTTCGACATGTACTACTCGGTCTGATCCAGACCGTCGGATTTGCGCAAATCTTGCGCAAGCCAGAAGAAGGGGCGCCGATACCGGCGCCCCTTTTTTCGTTCCTGCATACCTTTTTCCGACCTGAAGGGAGCCACCGCGTCTCCTACCGGCTCATATCCGTCTCTTTTCCCCGATACCCGCCGACGCGGCCGACCTCTCATTCGCCCTGCATGAAAAGCAGGCACCCTTGACGGCCATTATCACGGGACATCCGCAAAACTGTCACGCACCTGTCATCCGTCGACTGTAGCGAGTGTGAGCCGACAGGCGGGCGCACCGCCGGGCGGTTCATGCATCCAGTATTCGGGGACTTTCACATGAAGCTCTTCATCGCCGCGCTGCTTGCAGGCGCCTCGATGGCCACCACCTGTGCCCTCGCGCAGGACAGCCTGCCGCAAGCCGGCAGCCCGTGGTTCAAGGTCGGTCAGGACACCCTCGCCGCCAATCTCGCCAAGAAGCCCAACACCAATCGCGCGAAGAACATCATCCTGTTCACCGCCGACGGACAGGGCGTTGGCACCAACTACGCCGTGCGCATTTTCTCCGGCCAGCTTGAAGGCCTGATGGGATCCGAATATGTCCAGCCCCAGGAGACCTTCCCGCACCTGGCGCTGGTCAAGACCTACACCACCAACGGCCAGACCCCGGACAGCGCGCCGACCGCAGGCGCGATGAACACCGGCGTGAAGCAGAAGAACGGCATGATCAATGTCGATCCCTCTGTCGCGCGCAGCGACTGCGCCGCCATCACCGGTCACGAGCTGACCACCTTCGGCGAGATCGTGAAGGCTCAGGGCAAGTCCGTCGGCGTGGTCTCCACCGCCCGCCTCACCCACGCCACTCCGGCCGGCGTCTACGCCAAGACCGTCGACCGCAACTGGGAAGACAATTCCAAGCTGCCGGAAGGTTGCACCGCCCAGAAGGACATCGCCGCACAGCTCTTCGATGCGATCGAGGCGGGCAAGATCGACATCGCGCTCGGCGGCGGTCGCCGCCACTTCCTGCCGAAAGAGGTCAAGGGCGATGAAGGCAAGTCCGGCAAGCGCACCGACGGCCGCAACCTGATCAAGGAAATCCAGGATCTCGGCGGCCAGTACGCCTGGAACCAGGCCACCTTCGAGGCCCTCGATCTCGCGAGCGACAAGCCGGTCATCGGCATGTTCGAATCCTCGCACATGAAATATGACGTCGACCGCACCGACGAGCCGTCTCTGGCCGAGATGACCGCCGCCGCCATCGAGAAGCTCTCCAAGAACGAGAAGGGCTTCTTCCTCGACATCGAAGCGGGCCGCGTCGACCACGCCAACCACGACGGCAACGGCGCGCGCGCCATGCATGACGGCAAGGCCTTCGCCGACGCCATCGCCAAGGCCATGGAGATGACCGATGAGGCCGACACGCTGATCATCGTCACCGCCGACCACGAACATGCCATCGCCTTCAACGGCTATTGCGGTCGCGGCTCGCCGATCCTCGGCCTGTGCTACGACGTCAACAAGGCCGGTGAAATGCACACCGACAAGCCGCTTCTGGCCGACGACGGCAAGCCCTACACCGTCATTGGCTACCTGAACGGCGTCGGTTCCGTGCTGAAAAAGCAGGACGACGGCAGCTATTCCGGCTCCCGTCCCGACCTGTCCCAGGAAGAGGCCCTCGACAAGGATTACGTCCAGCAGGCGCTGATCCCGATGTCCTCGGAGACCCATTCCGGCGAAGACGTCGCCGTCTATGCCCGGGGCCCGTGGTCGCATCTCTTCGATGGCACCATCGAGCAGAACTACATCTTCCACGTCATGAATCACGCTGCCAACAACGGCGAATAAGGTTCTGATCCGAAAGAGGGAAAGGGCTGTCTTCAAGCCCTTTCCCAACCTGTCCGAATTACCGAGCACCCGATCCCTGGCAGCGCTGTCCGCACGGCGCGCGCCACGATGGGGCACCCCACAATGAAGTCCGCGCCATGAACCGCCGCCAGTTCCTTCTCGCCACTGCCGCAACCACATTTCCGGGCACCCTGCCGGGCGCGCTTGCGGTCCTTGCCGGGGATGCCCCCTTGCGCATTCGCGATCTCTACAACAAGGACCTCTCCTTCTCGCCCTATGCCACCGCGCATCAGGACAAGGAGGTGTTCGTGCGCGGCTACATGGCGCCCCCGCTCAAGGCGCAATCGAAGTTCTTCGTCCTCACCTCCCGCCCCATGGCCGTGTGTCCCTTCTGTGAGAGCGAGGCTGACTGGCCCGACGACATCATCGTCATCTACACCGACGAGATCATCGACGCGGTCGCCTTCAACGTGCCCATTGAAGTGCGCGGCACATTGGAACTGGGCACCTACAAGGACGAGGAAATCGGCTTCGTCAGCCGCGTCCGCGTGACCTCCGCCAGCTTTGAGCGGATGTGAGCCCGTGGTCCTGGCTTGCGCACATTTTCATCGCCAGCGCCCCCTTGCTCGAAAGGAGCGGCGCGGCATGAACAGGCGCGATGGCCCGTGGATACGGAAAGCGCCCAACCCCTCACCCGGACCTGCGGCCCGACCTCTCCCCATGGGAGAGGTGCGCGGGCCGGGCTCTTCTTCGCCGCCGATGATGGGGCCGGGAAATGCGCTTGCATCCTTGAGCTTCCTGCGAGCTGCAATCTCAGCGTCCTATCGATACAGCCCCCTCTCCCCTGGGGAGAGGGTTGGGGTGAGGGGGGCAGCTCTCTCGTGGATACGAGAATCCCGCCCACTGAACTCACCCCGCCCTTTCCGCCACGATCCATCAGGCCTGCCCCATGTTCGCGATTGAAAACCTGAAACTCAGCTACCGTGACGACGGCAACCGCCCCTTCACGGTGCTGGAGTTGTCATCCCTCGACCTGAACGCGGGCAGCCTCGTCGTCGTGACCGGACCTTCCGGCTCCGGCAAGTCGAGCCTGCTTTATGCGCTTTCCGGCCTGCTGAACCCGACCACCGGGACCGTTTTTCACGACGGTGCCGATATCTACGCCTTGTCGGAAGCGCGGCGCGACCGCTGGCGTCGTGACACCATTGGCTTCATCTTTCAGGACTTCCACCTGATCCCGGAGCTGTCACCACTCGCCAATGTGACACTCGCCACCCATTTCGGCGGTGTCGGCGCTGGCGCCCGTCACAAGGCGCGCGCCGCTTCGCTGCTTGAAGACCTCCAGGTGCCAGGTGGGCGCCACCACGCCTCGCTTCTGTCGCGCGGCGAGCAGCAACGCACCGCAATCGCACGCGCGCTGCTGTTCGATCCGCCCGCCATCCTGGCCGACGAACCGACGGCAAGCCTCGATTCCGATGCCTCCACCCTCGTTGCGAACAAACTCCAGGACCTCGCGCGCAAAGACGGTCGTCTGGTGCTCTGCGTCAGCCATGATCCGATCCTGATCACCCGCGCCGACCGTGTCCTGCACCTGGACCGCGGTCATCTCAAGGAAACCACTCCGACCGGCAACGCAAAGAACGAGATCCCGGCATGATGAACCCCCTCCCCCTCGTGCTGGCCACCTTGCGCCGCAATCCGATCACGACCGTGACCTTCATGGCGCTGATCGCGGCCGCCGTCGGCCTCGGCGTGGCCATCACCGCCCAGGAACGCGCCCTGAAACGCGGCAGCGCCCATGCGGCGGATCGCTTCGACCTCGTCATCGCCGCCCCCGGCAGCCAGACCGACGCGATGCTGAAATCGGTTTTCCTGCGCACCGGCACCATCGAACTGCTGAAACCGGATGTGGTGGCGCGCGTCTTTGCCGAACCAAATGCGGAAATCGTCGCCCCCATCGCCTTCGGTGACAGCCATGACGGCGCGCCCATCGTCGGCTCGGTGCCTGACTTCGTCACGCATCTGAGCGGCGGCGCCCTTTCCGAGGGCCACGTCTTCGCCGACCACGAGGAAGCCGTCGTCGGCCATGCCTCGCCGCTCAAGATCGGTGACACGTTCCACCCCACCCACGGCGAGGGCCGAATGGGCGAGGAACACCATGACGACGATGACCATGATGAAGACCACGCCCATGAACATGGCGTGGAACTCACCGTCGTCGGCCGCATGGCCCCCACGGGCTCACCATGGGATACGGCCATCGTCGTGCCGGTGGAGCTGACCTGGGAACTGCATAACCTGCCCACCGGCCATGAAAAGGGCTCCGAGCAGGTCGGTCCGCCCTATCTGTCCGAACGCCTGCCGGGCGTCCCCGCGCTTGTCGTGAAGCCGGATTCCGTGGCCGCTGCCTATGGGCTGCGCGCACGCTACAAGGCACAGGACAGCACCGCCTTCTTCCCAGCCGAGGTTCTGGTGGAGCTTTACGAACTTCTGGGTGACATGCGCTCCCTGATGAACGTGATGGCGCTTTCCACACAGACGCTCGTGATCATCGCGATCCTCGCAGGCGTCATGGTTCTCCTGCGGCTCTACCGGGTGCAGTTCTCGATCCTGCGCGCTCTTGGCGCGCCACGCGGCTTCATCTTCCTCACCATCTGGAGCTACGTCGCGCTGATTGTGACCGTGGGCGCAATGGCCGGGCTCGCATTGGGCATGGGTCTGGCGGGCATCGTCTCCACCGCTTTCACAGCCGAAACAGGCATCGCCTTGCAGGCGTCACTTGGCGGACCGGAACTGGCGCTCGTGGCAGCCATCATCGCCATTGGCATGGCGGTCGCCACCGTGCCGGCCGCACTTCTCTATCGAAAGCCCGTCATCGACGCGCTCCGCTGAGCCCAAGGCTCCGCGCGCGCCGTCATCGCGGTGTCATCGGCATCGGCCACAGTCCGCCCGGGTCGATCGACACCCGATCTAGACCACACCCGCATCACTCAGGCGACCCGTCGGGTCGCCTTTTTTTCTCCCGGAGATGCGCGGCAAATGGCAGTTTTCTGCCGCAAACTCCCCTGGCGTCACATGCGCCCCCGCACACAATGTCGCACCGGGTGCATTGTTTCTTCCTGCATGATTGACAAACGGCTCAAGACGCCCCAGATTAATACTGCAAACAGAAAGCGGGAGGTCTAGAAAAATGACACCGCCGGCTAGTATAGTCTGAGGATCGCAGTCCGGAGTGACAACGGTTGCGGTCAATTCTGAAGTAAAATTTACTACCCTTACTGAACGGCAAGAGTTCCTTGTGAGACGTGATCGTCTACGTACGGGAGCGCGCTTCCTCTGAGCATCGCAAGATCTGCGAGCCAAGCCCATAGGCTTTTCAACGGAAGGACCGCCCGTGAGATCGAGAGCCCGAACGAGAAACGAGGCCGTGGTAACTCCACCCTTGAGGATATCCGTCTACAGCCACGTCTAGGAGCGTACGACGCCGACGTTGATTTGAAAACTGACGGACGAAGGGAACAGGGCCCTGCGGCAGAGATGCGCAGGGCCCTTTACTTTGGGGCCCGCAAAACGCGGCGCAGCCCTTTCACCGAAAGAGAAAAGAGCGACCGTCAGGCCGCCGCGCCCTTCGGGCGAACCAGCCATTCACAGGGCCACGCCTTCAAGTGGTCAGGCCCATCAGGCGGCCATATCCCGCTCGCCCCGAGCCGCACCATCACGCCGTTGCGGCGCCAGCACGGAAAGCCCCGCCCCGGTCTTGCTTTCCAGCATCCGTCGCGTGCGGTCCAGCGACGGCCCGCCGGAATGATCACCCGCCACGAGCACCACATGATCGGCCCGGGCAAGGAACTTGGCTGTCGAGACGGAAGGGGTCAGGCGGCCGAGATCGACCACAATGTGATCGTAAGTGTGCGCCAGCGCCTCCAGAACCGTGTCGAAGAGCGGCGCATCCGCCTCCTGATCGGAAAGCGGCCGCCCAGCCCCCGCGATCACATGAGCGCGCGAGCGCGGGTCACGCATGATCACCTGCGAGAAAGACGCCTCACCATTGAGCAGATCGACGAAGCCGCGATGCGGCTCGCCGTCCTCGCCACCCGTCACTGCAAACTGAGGTTCAGCGGACACTTCCAGCAGGATCGGGCACGTATTGTCGCTGACCGCCGCGCGCAGAAGCGCGATGGCGGCCCGACTGGCCATTTCATCGTCATCGGTGGAGACAACCACCAGACACTTGGGCGGAACATCCAGTTCCATCAAACGCGCCCACAGGTTCGCAGGGCTCGTCTCCACATCGGACAGCGGCGCAACAGGCACCTCTGGCGAGTCCATCTGCATCTCCGTCGCGCCCGCATCCTCGGCGTCCACCGCCCCCGTTTCACGGGACCGGTCGCTGCCGCGCACGAGAACGGCGCCGACAAGAAACTCGCGCATCAGAATGAAGGCGATGGCCAGAACGATCACCGCCATGGTCACCAGTGCGGTGATCGCGCTCACGCGCGGCGAATAGGGTTTGTGAGGCACACTGGCGCGCGAGATCAGGCGCGCATCGGCAGGCAGACCGGCGGCGTTCACACGCGCCTCCTGCTCCCGGTACCGCTGCAGCAGCGCTTCCAACTGCGCGCCCTTGACCTTGGCGTCGCGTTCAAGCTCGCGCAGACGAATACGCGCGTCATTGTTCTGGGCGACCTGCGCCTTCAGCTGATTGAGACTCCCCAACAGCGACACTTCGCGGCTTTCCGCAACCCGCACATCGCTTTCAAGCCCCGCAAGGATCTTGCGGCCCTCCGCCACGATCTGACCATCGAGGTCACGCAGCTGCCGCTGCAGGGCGCGCAGGTCCGGATGGCTGGGCAGGAGCGACGTGGAAAGATCGGCGATCCGCGCCTGAAGCGCCACCTGCCGTTCGCGAAGACGCTGGATCAGCGGCGAATTCATCACTTCGGTGGCGGAAGCAAGAGCGCCCTGCTCCAGCATGGACTGCAACTGGCTGGCTTTGGCTTCCACCTCCGCCTTCTGGGCGCGTGCCGTGGCGAGTTGGGTGTTGAGATCGGCGAGCTGCTGCTGGACCAGGGTGACATTGTTGGAGCCGATCAGAAGGTCGTTGGAGGCGCGATATTCCTCCACGGCCCGCTCTGCCTTCTCCACATCGCCGCGAACGCGCTCCACCTCAGGCCCAAGTGAATCGGCTGCCTCCTCGGTGTTGTAGCGCTTCGCCGCAGCCTGCAGATCCAGATATTCCTGAACGATGGTATTGGCCGCATTCGCCGCCAATTCGGGATCGCGGGAGGAAAACTCCACCGTGATCACGCGGGTCTTTTCCACCTGATAGACGACGAGCCGGTCGAAATACCCTTCAAGAACACGCTCCTCGACTGAGGCCTTCTGGCCGGAGCGGCTGAGGCCTATGAACTTCAAGGCTGTTCCAAGCAGCGATTCCTGATCGGCCTTGCCCGGGTTGAACTCGGCGCGCTTCGACAGCTCCAGCTTCTTGGCAACGCGGCGGGCCAGATCATAGGAATTCAGGAGCTGAACCTGGGAGGCGACACCTTCCTGATCGAGCAAGGCGCGTTCACCTTCGACATTGCGGTCGATGCCCGGATAGACGGCCCCCTGGCTTTCGATCAATATCTTGGCCTGGCCGCGATATTTCGGCGTCACCGCCTGCATGGCGGCGAAGGTCCCGACTGCCGTGATCAGCACAAGCGGCACGAGCCAACGCTTTGCCCGCCATAGCGCTCTGCCAAGCGCAGTGACATCGACCGAAACGTCCTCGTCCACCCCGCGGTACTCCCGTGCCATCCGCCCGATACTCCTGACTAACTAAAGAGATTCCTAGTCCGTTAAGGTAAGCGGAGTCTTAAAGATGGTCATTTACCGCACAGCGATACTTAATACTTTGGTAAGACTCCCCAATACGACCTCTCACGTAGCTCGAAAACGAACTTCATAAAGCAAGCATGTGCCGCGACCTTTACTCGTCATTAACCCTGATCCGGGAAAGTCAATCGTGGTTAATAACGGGATCTCCCAGCTCATGCGCGCCTCCACCATCCTCCTGCTTGGCCTGTCCCTCGTGATGGCTGGATGCAGCAGCTACCGCCGTCCGCCTCCGGCGTTTCACGAGGTGCTGACAAAGCCCTATCGCGTGGATTCCGGCGATCGGCTGCGCGTGGTCGTGTATGATCAGGAAAAGCTCTCCACGACCTACACCATCGATCCCGGCGGCACGTTGTCCATGCCGCTCGTGGGGGACGTGACGGCGCGTGGCAAGACCACCAAGGAGCTTGAAAGCATATTGGAAACAAGGCTTTCAAAGGGATTTCTGCGCAATCCTGACGTGTCCGTTGAAGTGGACCAGTACCGCCCGTTCTTCATCATGGGCGAAGTGAAAACCGCAGGTCAGTTCCCCTATGTGGCCGGCCTGACGGCCCAGACCGCCATCGCCATCGCGGGCGGCTTCTCCGCGCGCGCCCAACAGGCCAGCGTCGACGTCACCCGTCAGATCGAGGGCGAGATCATGACCGCGCGCGTCCCCCTTTCCGAGCCCCTGCGCCCCGGCGATACCGTCTATGTGAGAGAGCGCCTGTTCTGAATTGCGAATCGCTATTTTTGACAGCGTTGAAAATTCACGTTAACCGCAGACTCACCTCTCGCCATTAGTCTTCTCACTGACAGGAAGGTGCCTGTCGGCACAACTTTGGGTTCAGCAAACCGTCAGAGTGTGCCGTCGGGCCGGGACAGGCCACGCTTTCCAGCGCGCGCCAGATAGTGGTCGGGAGAAGTCATGACAGCGCATCCCTTGAGGATCGTGCATTGCCTGCGCGCGCCCGTGGGCGGTGCCTTCAGGCACGTTTGCGACCTGATATCCGCCCAGCGCGTGCAAGGTCATCGCGTCGGGCTGATCTGTGACGCATCCACCGGTGGCGCATTCGCCGAACAACGCCTGTCAGATCTCTCCCGCGATCTGGAACTGGGCCTTGTGCGCATTCCCATGCGCCGCACCCCCTCCCTTTCCGATCTTGCCACCATGCGCAGCGCCTATCGCGACCTGAAGGCCATGGCCCCGGACGTGGTTCATGGCCACGGCGCGAAGGGCGGCGTGTACGCCCGCATTCTGGGCACGTTGCTGCGCCGCTCCGGACTCGACACACGCCGCTTCTACACCCCCCACGGCGGATCGCTCCACTATGACCCCAAGGCCGTATCCGGACGGGTCTTCTTTGCGGTCGAACGCGCGCTTGAGCGCGTCAGCGACGGCCTTTGTTTCGTCTGCGACTATGAAGCCGACCAGTACCGCACCAAGGTCGGCGCGCCACGCATTCCCCATCGCACGGTCCATAACGGGCTGCGTCCGCAGGAGTTCGAGCCGGTCATCCCGGCGCCGGATGCGCGCGATTTTCTCTTCATCGGCGAATTCCGCGAGTTGAAAGGCCCGGACGTGTTCCTGAAGGCGCTCCGCGACCTCGGCGATGAAACCGGCAAGACACCGACAGCCCATATGGTGGGCCCGGGCGAGGCCCGCACCGATTACGAGAAGATGGCCCATGACCTGGGGCTGGGTGAGGCTGTCGCCTTTCACGGCGCGATGCCCGCCCGCACGGCCTTTTCTTTCGCGCGCGCCGTCGTGATCCCCTCACGCGCGGAGTCTTTACCATATATAATACTTGAGGCGATCGCAGCCGGTCTGCCCGTCATCACCACGCGGGTCGGCGGGATCGCGGAGATATTTCGTGAACAGGAGAAAGAGCTTGTGCCAGCGGGAGACCACGCGGCACTGGCACAGGCGATGCAGCGCGTGTTGACGGCTCCGCAGGAGACGCGCCGCAAGGCGGAGCAACTGCGTGACAGCCTGAGCGACGGGTTTTCATTGAAGGCCATGTCGGATGGCGTGCTCACGCTCTACGCCGAGGGCGGCGTGTCCGGGGCCGTCTCAGATGAGACAACGCACGACCCGCGTCATTTGCAAGCGGCAAACCAGTCAGGTCCGGATTGCCGCGCGGCAGATGGATCGGCGCGCGCATGAACGACAAGAATGGGGACCGGTCGCAGGCTTTTGGGGTAAAGGCCGCACCGGCGGGAGTGTCAGGCACATGAACATGGCAGAGAATGATTTCCGGAAGCGGTTTCGCGAGGCGGTCCAGTCAAAGGCTGGCGAATTGCGCGAAGGCGAAACCGGACAACGCGCCAAGGTGGAACTGAGCGTGCGCGCCATGGAAGTGGCGAAGATGCTGTCGAGCCGGCAGATCTCCATCACGGTTCTTTGTGCCGTGGTGCGGGTCAGCGAGGCGCTGGCCATCTTCGCAATCGGCCTCGCCTGCTTCTTCGGCTACGTCTATCCCGATGAACGGTTCTCGCTGTTCTACGCGGCTCCCCTTCTGCTCGGATCGCTTCTGGCCGTGGGGCTCATTCAGGCCGCCGATGGCTACCAGCTTTCCGCCTTCCGCTCCTATGCGGCCCAGCTCGGGCGCATTTTCGCAGCCTGGACGGTCGTCTTCGCCTTTTTCGCGCTGGCCATGTTCTTCGCCAAGCTGGGCGACACCTATTCGCGCGTGTGGTTTGTGGCCTGGTATGCGGCGGGCCTCGCCTTCTTCGTGGTTTCGCGCGCCGTCATCGCACGGCTGGTGCGCAAATGGTCCGATGACGGCCGCCTTGAGCGTCGCGCCATCATCGTCGGTGGCGGGCAACCGGCGGCCGAACTCATTCAGGATCTGGAAGCCCAGGCCAACAACGACATCCGCATCTGCGGCATCTTCGATGATCGCTCCGACGACCGCTCGCCGCCCATCGTGGCCGGCTATCCGAAGCTCGGAACCATTGCGGAACTGGTGGAATTTGCGCGCCTGACCAGCATCGATCTGCTGATCGTCTCCATTCCGCTTCGCGCGGAGGAGCGCCTGCTCCAGCTTCTGAAGAAGCTCTGGATCCTGCCGATCGACATTCGCCTGTCCGCCCATTGCGACAAGATGCGGTTCCGGCCTCGGTCCTACTCCTATATCGGCAAGGTGCCGCTATTGGACATGTTCTCCAAGCCGATTGCCGACTGGGACGCCATTTCAAAGCGTATCTTCGATCTCGTTTTCGCCTGCATCGCCATTGTCCTGCTTTCGCCTGTCATGGCGGGCGCAGCGCTTGCAGTGAAAATGACGAGCCGCGGCCCGATCCTGTTCAAGCAGAAGCGCTATGGCTTCAACAACGAGGTCATCGACGTTCTGAAATTCCGCTCCATGTATGTGGACCAGGAAGACCTGATGGCCCGCAAGGCGGTGACGCGCGACGACCCGCGTGTGACGCCGGTGGGCCGCTTCATCCGCAAGAGCTCCATCGACGAGCTGCCGCAGCTCTTCAATGTGCTGCGCGGAGAGCTTTCGCTGGTCGGCCCCCGCCCCCATGCGCTGGGCGCCAACACCAATGAAAAGCTTTGGGATGAGGTGATCGACGGGTATTTCGCCCGCCACAAGGTCAAGCCCGGCGTCACCGGTTGGGCGCAGATCAACGGCTGGCGCGGCGAATGCGATACGCCCGACAAGATCCGCGGGCGCATCGAGAACGATCTCTACTATATCGAGAACTGGTCGCTCGGGCTGGATCTCTACATCCTGTTCATGACGCCCTTCCGCCTGTTCAACACGGAGAACGCCTTTTGAGCGAGGTCACCGCCCCCTCGGGCGCGACGTCTCCCGTTGCGCCTGTCGGCCTGAACGGCCGCCTGCCGCTTTCCATGATCGCGGCGGCGGTGTTGTGGCTTTGCGCCTTCTCCGGCTTCTTCGTTCTCAGCGAACCAGCTCCCTATGATCTGCTGATCATCGTGTCCGCAGGCCTCGCCTTTCTGTGCGGGCTGCCCATGCCGCGCGCCATCGCGCCGATGATCGGACTGCTGCTTGCCTATATGAGCGGCGGCATCCTCGCCTCCACGCAGGTTCCCACCTTCGACCGCGCGCCGATGTATATGGCCGTGACCGGGTACCTGATCGTCAGTTCGATCTTCTATGCGTCGGTCGTCGCCCATAGCGCGCAGCTTCTCCGGGTCATCGTCTATGGCTACGTCGCGGGCGCCATCTGCGCCGCCCTGGCCGGCATTGTCGGCTATTTCGGCCTGGTGCCCGGGTCGGACGTTTTTCTGCTCTATGGGCGCGCCAAGGCGACCTTTCAGGATCCCAACGTCTTCGGGCCCTTTCTGATCTTCCCCGCAACCTGGCTCACCTACATGATCCTGACACAGCCGCTGCGCCGCGGGGTCTTCGCCGCCGGGCTGCTGCTGATTCTGGTTGCAGGGCTGTTCCTTTCCTTTTCGCGCGCCGCCTGGGGCATGATCGTCTTTGCGATGTGTTCCACCGGTTTCGTGCTGTTCCTGAGCACGCGCAACCCCCTCATGCGACTTCGCATCATCGGGCTCGCCATCGCGGGGTTTCTGGTGATTGCGCTGGGCCTGATGGCCGCCTTGAACACCGACGCGGTGGGCGCGCTGTTTGCCGAGCGTGCCGAACTCGTCCAGTCCTATGACGCCTCGCATCTTGGCCGCTTCGCCCGCCACGCGCTCGGCTTCATGCTGGCCGGAGAACGTCCGCTGGGCATCGGCCCGCTGCAGTTCTACAAGACCTTCACCGAAGACCCGCACAACATGTACCTGAAGTCGTTCATGGCCTATGGCTGGATCGGCGGGGTGACATGGATCGTGCTGATGGCCTGGACACTGGCGCGGCTGTTCCCGCTGATCTTCCAGCCCCGGCCGACACGCGGCATCGCGATCGCGCTTTTCGTGACACTCGTGGGCCACGCCATGGTCGCGCTGGTCATCGACATGGATCACTGGCGGCACAACTTCCTGCTGATCGGTCTGGCCTGGGGCCTTTTTGCACAGGAGGCCGCCTTGAAACGCGATCGCGCGAAAGCGGCACGCCGACTGTCCTGAGAGGGCCACTTTCCGCCATTTCCGCCGCGCCGTGGGTGGGATGCACGTTTGCCGGACACGTTTCAGCGTCAACTTGCGGTGACTTTCGCACACGGAAGGAGCGAACAGCCTTGCGCGAGCGCACCGAAGCAGTTAGGAGAGATCCCGTCGGAGCGTAGCGCAGCCTGGTAGCGCACTTGACTGGGGGTCAAGGGGTCGTGGGTTCGAATCCCGCCGCTCCGACCATTCAAACTCCTGATATCTCAGCGAGTTCCTTGCATCCCCCAGAACATCCCATCCTTTTGGAAAATGGCATTGCCGAAATCGGGAACGCTGAACGATTTGCCTTTTGAGGCAGTCGGAAGCAAGCGCCGGATGCGCAGCCTCACCGCAGGACCGCCGCGTCGAGGCAAGGACGACTGTGCGCACGGCTTGCCGTACCTCTTCGACGTGCGTGGCGCCCCTCGCCTGATTGCCGCGTCAGGCTTTCCGAAGGCGCGCATCCGGGCCTCCCTCAGGCGGGGAGCGCCCCTCTGGCGCTCCGTTCGGCCCGGAACGAGATCAGGCACTTGTCGCCCTCATCCCAAAGAACCAGCCTTACGCATTTGAAGCTCTCCAGAAACGTGATCCGGCCGACCTGCTTCAGTTCGGGATAGTCCCGGAGAACTTCGGGCAGACGGTAGAACGGGATTCGCGCGGCCAGGTGATGCACATGGTGGATGCCGATATTGCCCGACAACCAACGCAGCGGACGCGGCAGATCGTAATGTGAGCTGCCATGAAGGGCGGATTTTTGAAAATCCCAATCCTCCTGTTCCGTCCAATGCGTCTCCTCAAACTGATGCTGGACATAGAACAGCCAGACCCCGGCCGTCGCCGCCATCAGTGTGATGGGAACCTGAACCATGAGAAACGGCACAAAGCCGATCAGCCAGATCAACACCGCGATCGGCAGAGCAATGGCGAGATTTGTGGAAAGGGTCGAAATCCACGGCTGAGCGCCAGCGCGCATGAAGCCGAGCGGCACACGGTACTGACAGACAAACAGCCAGGCAGGGCCAAGGCCAAACATCACCAGCGGGTGGCGATAAAGCCGGTAACGCGCGCGAGCCCACGGCGAAAGAGCGCGATACTCGGCGACGGTCAGCGTATCGACGTCCCCGATCCCGCGCCTGTCCAGATTTCCCACCGAGGCATGATGGACGGCATGGGATCGGCGCCAATAGTCGTAAGGCGTCAGCGTGAACACGCCGAGCAGACGCCCGATCCAGTCATTCAGACCGCGGCGCATGAAAAGAGCGCCATGGCCGCAATCATGCTGGAGAATGAAAAGCCGGACCAGAAATCCGGCGGCGGGAACCGTGAAGCACAGCCCCCACAAGGACCCATGTGCAACGCACACCGCCGCAGTCGCCCAGAAGGCGATGAATGGCAGGACCGTCACGATGATCTCGAAAAGACTGCGGATCTGGTCAGGCTGTCGGTACGTCGCCAGAACCTTGGTCCAGGAACGCGCGCTTCCCTGCCGCCCGGCATGCGCCTCGGCACCGCTCATCATGTGACGCCCTGTCTTCAATGAATGTGGAGGAAGAGTGTCAGCCGATGACCGCTGTCCCGTCGAAGGGGATCTCAGGACTTGGCCCGTGTTCGCTTGGTCGCCTTGGTCACCTTGCCCGCCTTTGACTCAGCGAGCGCTCGCTTTTCCGAGCGCGCTTCCATGGCGAGCCGGGCCAAACGGAGCTTTTCGGTCTTTTCCTGCCGCCGTTCGGCTTCCACGCGCTGGATTTCCTGCGAAACCCGCGTGGTCGTTTCCGCCTTGGATTCTGCAGTCGCCCGCCTGGTCTGGCCGAGCGTGTCGCGATTGTCTGAGGGGGGCATGGATCCCGGTCCTTTCAAAGTGCGCAACGAAAAAAGGCCGGGAAATTCCCGGCCTCTCCACTCGTCCGAACAGCCCGCGCCAGCATATCCGTGGTCACGGGCCGCGAAAGAGAACTTAAGCTTCCTGCAGGTTTTCTGCAGAAGACTTGCCAGAGCGGTTGTCCTTGACGATGTCGAAGGAGACCTTCTGGCCTTCGACAAGCGAACGGATACCGGAGCGCTCAACGGCAGAAATGTGGACGAACACGTCCGGAGCGCCGTCTTCCGGCTGAATGAAGCCGAAGCCCTTGGTGGTGTTGAAGAATTTAACGGTTCCAGTTGTCATAACGATTACCTTTCAATCGGTCATGATGGTATGCGCCGCACACGCAAGCGTGGCAGCTATGATGTCGATGTTGAAAGGGAAGATCGTAAGGTCGCAGATCGCGCCAACACAAAGTTCAACAAGCAATACCGATGAACTGGAACATAGACATAATCAGTGTCCGGAACAAGCCAAATAAAAATAAACTTTCCCGCGCGCCCAATCCCGCACAGATCGCGCCAAAATCACGAAGGGTTTTGCAGGATTCCGATGATGCGGAAAGAAAACTAGCGCGCCTGATCAAGGATGCGCTTGCACTCCAGAAGCTCGAACAAAGTCGCCTGCAAGCGGCGCACATCGTCCTTGCCGAGCCCGGTTTCAGCATCCCCGCGCGCATCGCCGCGCAGGCGTTCCATCAGGCTGAATGACGAACGTTGCGGCTCAACGCGCGCATCGTCGGCAAGCACATCGCGCGGAAGCGGCTCATCGGCAGGCACGATCGTCGGCGCACGGCGCAGCGCCTGCGCAGGCAATTCGCCCTGCGCGACGTGAGATCCATGCTCCGGCACACGGACTGCGGTCTGGGTCGCCCGCGCCATCGGCAAGGCCGGCTGCTCAGGCACATCCTCTTCGAGGTAGGCATCGTCCTCCACCCCGTCGTCGTCGTCCTGCTGGGATGCGCCCGGCGCACCGCTTTCGAGGCCACGTCCAACATCCATGACCCAATGGATGCCGTTTTCCTTCAAGAGACGCTGCACGCCCTTGATGGTGTAGCCTTCTCCGTAGAGGAGCTTGCGGATGCCAGCCAGCAGGTCGACGTCGTCGGGACGATAGTAACGACGCCCGCCGCCACGCTTGAGCGGCTTGATCTGGGTGAACCGCGTTTCCCAGAAACGCAGGACATGTTGGGGAAGGTCAAGCTCCGCAGCGACCTCGCTGATCGTGCGAAAGGCGTCGGGGCTCTTATCCACTGGCTTCAATCTGTCCCGTCATCGTTTTGCAACCCGGCTTCACGGACGAAGCCGCATTCAGGGCGGACCGCCTTACTGGCTCCCCACCCTTTGCAAGGGAACCGGAGACAAGCCAGCCGGCCACCGCTTGCGCTATGTTGGAAGGGCAGCCTCGAAAAGGACTGCCTGGGCCGCGAAGATCAGTCGCCCACAAGCGACTCGTTGATCTTCTGCTTGAGCACGTTTGACGGCCTGAACACCATCACGCGCCGCGGCGAGATCGGCACTTCTTCGCCCGTCTTCGGATTGCGGCCAATCCGTTCGCCCTTGGAGCGAACCAGGAACGAGCCGAACGAAGACAGCTTCACCGCTTCTCCCGAAACAAGACAATCGGAAATTTCCGAAAGCACCTGTTCGACCAGATCCGCGGATTCCGTACGAGAAAGACCGACTTTCTGATAGACCGCCTCGCAAAGATCAGCGCGCGTCACGGTTTTGCCGCTCATGGCCCCTCCTTCGGGCAAACGTCCACAATACTGAATTCACTAGGAAACTGGCTTGAGAGACTACGGTATGCGTTCCGTGGGGAACGGTCAACTGCCCACATCGCCTTGAGATGGCAAACATCTGGCGGCGAAGGCACGGCCGATCAGGAACCCTGAGATGGATATCGCCGCGCCCGTCCCTGAGCGCGGCGATCCAGGTCGCTACAGGCGCGCGGCGAACAAGCCCCCGCGCGCTCCCCCTTGGTGTTACGCGCTTTACCAGCGCAGCAAAACGGATCCCCAGGTGAAGCCGCCGCCCATGGCTTCCAGCATCACCAGATCGCCCGGCTTGATCCGGCCCGCCTTGCGGGCAGTATCGAGCGCGAGCGGAATGGAAGCAGCAGACGTATTGCCGTGACCTTCGACGGTCACAACGCATTTTTCCGGCGCGATCCCCAGCTTCTTGGCGCTGGCATCGATGATCCGGCGGTTGGCCTGATGCGGCACGAACCAGGTCAGATCATCGGCCGTCAGGCCTGTAGCCTCGAAAGCGTCGTGAATCACGTCCGTGACCATGCCCACCGCGTGCTTGAAGACTTCCTTGCCTTCCATGCGCAGGTGGCCGGTGGTCTGGGTGGAGGACGGTCCGCCATCCACATAGAGCTTCTGCTTGTGGCTGCCATCGGAGCGCAGATGGCAGGTGAGGATGCCGCGGTCGGTCTTGACCTCGCCCGGCATCTCCTGCGCATCCAGTACAACCGCGCCCGCACCGTCACCAAACAGCACGCAGGTGCCGCGGTCGGTCCAGTCGAGGATGCGAGAGAAGGTTTCCGCACCGATCACCAGCGCGCGCTTGGCAAGGCCTGCGCGCAAGTAGGCATCGGCGGTCGTCATCGCGAAAATGAAGCCCGAACACACCGCCTGAAGATCGAAGGCAGCCCCGGTCGTGATGCCAAGCCCGTTCTGAACGGTCACGGCGGTTGCGGGGAATGTGTTGTCGGGGGTGGATGTCGCCATGATGATGAGATCGATGGTCTTCGCCTCGACACCCGCATCCGCCAGCGCGGCCTCGGCGGCCTTCAGGGCCAGGTGGGAGGTGAACTCGCCTTCCCCGGCAATATGGCGTTCGCGAATGCCCGTGCGCTGCACGATCCATTCGTCTGACGTCTCGACGATCTTCGACAGATCGTCATTGGTCACGACTTTCTCAGGTAGATAACTGCCGCAGCCCAGTACGACGGATCGCGTCAAGCTCACTAATCACCTGCCTTTTGGCTTTGCGCCTTCTCATTGTCGATCCGATCCTGGAACCCGCTGCGGTGATAGAACACCATGTCCTGCGAGATCTTTTCCAGGAGCTCATTGCGTACCATGTCGTAGGCGAGGCCTACCGCACTGGCGAAGCCCTCGGCATCCGTGCCGCCATGGCTCTTGATGACGATGCCGTTCAGGCCGAGGAACACCCCGCCATTGACCTTGGAGGGGTCCATCTTCTCGCGAAGCTGGTCAAAGGCACTCTTGGCCAGAAGATAGCCCAACTTGGCCAACCAGCTGCGGGACATCGCCGAGCGCAGATATTGGGCGATCTGCTTGGCGGTTCCCTCGGCGGCCTTCAGGGCGATATTGCCCGAGAAACCTTCCGTCACCACCACATCGACCGTGCCCTTGCCGAGATCGTCGCCCTCGACGAACCCGGCATAGTTCAAAGAGGTCAGATCCGCCTCGCGCAACATCCTTCCGGCCGTCCGCACCTCCTCAAGGCCCTTGACCTCTTCGACACCGATATTCAGCAGGCCGACTGTCGGCTTCTGGATGCCCAGAAGTGCGCGCGCCATGGCCCCGCCGAGGATAGCATAGTCGATGAGCTGCTGCGCATCCGCGCCAATCGTCGCGCCCATGTCGAGCACGATGGATTCGCCCTTCAGCGTCGGCCATATGGCAGCGATCGCGGGACGCTCGATATTGGCCATGGTGCGCAGACAGAAGCGCGACATTGCCATCAGCGCGCCGGTGTTGCCGGCGGAGACCGCGACATCTGCATCCCCC
Organism: Breoghania sp.; assembly: GCF_963674635.1. Lineage (NCBI taxonomy): Bacteria > Pseudomonadati > Pseudomonadota > Alphaproteobacteria > Hyphomicrobiales > Stappiaceae > Breoghania > Breoghania sp. The sequence goes on along the minus strand of NZ_OY771475.1, from coordinate 589,567 downwards.
TCCTTCACCGCTTCGATGGCACGCCACATGGAGGAGTGTCTGCGCCCGGAGCGCAACGCCTGGCTGGGCTTGTCGTCCATCTTCACCGCAACAGTGCAGTGATGAACGCTCGAAGCGGCCTTCAGACGGGGATACTTGTCCAGAATCGGATTGATCTGAGCCTCGTCCCCGTAGAGCAGATACTCGATGTCCGGTTGGCGTTCGAGGGCAATATCGGCGCCGGGCAGGACCACGTCAGGTCCTCTATCACCGCCCATGGCGTCCAGTGAAATGCGAATCTTGTTTGACATGAAACGTCAACCGGATCCCGAAACATGGAAAGAATATGTGCCTGCAGCGCCACGCACAGCGCAATTATCGGGCCGTCGGAACATAGCGATTTAACGGCTAGTGACAACAGCTTTGTAAACAGCCTGACTGCCGCAGCTTCCGCGCCCGCCCGATAAGACACCGGGTCGGGGCGCATGAAAGCTGCGCGCGCCGTCCCTCCGGCGCAAATTCGGCCCGACGGCCAGAGCCTCAGCTCTCGCCGTCACGGGCCTTCATCATGTCCTTCAATCCCGCAAACGGCTTGCGGCGATCATCTTGGCCCGCCTCTTCCGCTTCAAGGGCGGCCTCGAAGCTCACGCCCGGCGCGCGCGGGTAGGGATCGAGCCCGAGCGCGAAATATTCCGCGGCCAGCGCGCCCAGATCGATCGCGTTGCCTTCAAAGAAATCCGGCGGATCGTCAGCTTCCACATCGACGACAATCTCGCCATCCTCGTCCGGGGCCTGAACCCATTTTTCGGCCTCGCGCAAGGGCACGAATTTCACGCTGACCTCTTCATCGACACGCTGGCTCACCGGCTCCAGACTGACGACGCAGGCCTGCTCCACATCCGCCGTCACCCGGCCAATGACGGAGTACCCGGTCTTGCGCCAGGGCTTGACGGTGAAATGCGCCTCCATGCGAGATACGGTGATAAGCCCGCAATTCTCGCGCAAGGCCTCGCGCTCATCCGCATCCGCCACCCGGTCGAACGCGAGCCCGGACGAGAGGACAGCCTCCACCGGCTGAGGCCAGTTCAGCACCTGCGCCGGCGCGTCGTCGCTGTCCAAGCGGTTACGATCAGCCATGATCAGTCGTTCCTTCATTCATATCCTGTGAGGCGGGCACAAACGCCGCCGGATCGATCCACGCGACCTTCCCGGCGATGATTCCCGCACCATCCTGTTCGGCCAGATGATCCCTCAGCGCCGTCATATAGGTCGCGAGCGCCGCGCCAAGCGGCGCCGCATCCTCGCGCCCCGCATAGATGTTGCGCTGGAGCGCCAGCGCGAGTTCTCCGCGGGGCTTGCCCTCCGCCGCGGCCGCATCGTCTTCTTCAAGCGCGCTCATATAGGATTGCGACGCGCCGTAGAAAAGCTCCGCCATGCGTTTCACCTTGCGCGGCACCGATGTGTCGCTTGCGCCCAGTTCGCGCAGAGCGTGGTCCATATCAACAAAAAACAGATCGAACACCGCCTGCGAGCGTGTCTTGCCCGCATAGCCTTCTCCCCGTAAGCGGGTGAACACAAGCATCGCGTGCAGACTGATCAGGTCGAAGCGCCCGTCAATCGTGTCGGGCACATCGAAATTCGTATAGAACTGCGGCTGCCGCGCCTGCGCCACGATCGCGGCATAAAGATCGCGCGTCGCTTGTTCGGGGCGACGGCGGAAGAATGAAAAGACCATGGCGAGTTCGCTTTCCTGACAGGCACTGGCATGTTTCCCAGACCCTGGAGGGCACCGCCACCTGCACACGCGCCTCTTTGGCGGGTGCGGAACGTCAAGGAAACTTGCCAAGTGGCCTAACGCAGGTTAGGGACTTTGCCAAGTTCCGTTGGAAAACATGCTGGTTTCAAGAAGGGTACCTGCAACATGCGCCTGACCGTCTCCGGAGAAAAGCCTGGCTTTGCCAGGACCGTCAGAAACATCGCGCTGGTTGCCACCGTATCGCTGGCGCTTGGCGGTTGTCTTACCAAGACGCTGAACCGCGGTGCGATGATCCCGCAGGAATCGCTCCAGCAGGTGCAGGTCGGCTCCAGCCGCGAGCAGGTGGAACTGGTGCTGGGCACGCCCTCCACCACCTCCGTCACCAGCGGCGAGACCTACTACTACATTTCCCAGAAGGAAGAGCAGACCGCCTTCCTCGCGCCTGACATCGTGGAACAGCGCGTCGTCGCCGTCTATTTCGATGAGGAAGGCCGCGTCGCCAAGGTCGCCGATTATGGCCTGAAAGATGGCAAGGTCTTCGACTTCATCGCCCGCGAAACCCGCACCGGCGGGTCGGACTACGGCTTCATCAGCCAGGTCATTCGCGGCGCCAAGTCGCCCTCACTCGGGCTTTGACGCTGGCTTGAAAGCCGCCTGAGGCGGACACGAAGCTTGAATTCGGCAGCAGGGCGCGGCGGGACATCCCGACCGCGCCTTTTGCTTGTCCGGCTCGCCCCACCCGCAAGCGTCCACACAAACGAAAAGCCCCCCGCAACCTTCGTCGCGAGGGGCTCGATCCTGTCATCCGATGGAGATCAGTGAGACATCACGGCCAGCAGCAGCAGCGCCACGATGTTGGTGATCTTGATCATCGGGTTCACCGCCGGACCGGCCGTGTCCTTGTAGGGATCGCCCACGGTATCGCCGGTGACAGATGCCTTGTGCGCATCCGAGCCCTTCTGGTGGGTGACGCCATCCTTGTCGACGAAGCCGTCCTCGAAGGATTTCTTGGCGTTATCCCAGGCACCACCACCCGACGTCATCGAGATGGCGACAAAGAGACCGGTCACGATCACGCCCAGCAGCATCGCACCCAGCGCCGCGAAGGCATCGGCCGGCGTGGCAACCAGATAGATCACGCCGAAGCAGACGATCGGCGAGAGCACGGGCAGCAGCGACGGCACGATCATTTCGCGGATCGCAGCCTTGGTCAGCATGTCCACGGCACGGCCGTAGTCTGGCTTCTCCGTGCCCTGCATGATGCCCGGCTTTTCCTTGAACTGCCGCCGCACTTCTTCCACGACTGCACCTGCGGCGCGGCCGACGGCGGTCATCGAGATGCCGCCGAAGAGGTAGGGCAGCAGGCCGCCGAAGAGCAGACCGGCCACGACATAAGGGCTCGACAGCGAGAACAGCGAGCCGACGTCGATGCCCTCAAAGATCGAGCCGGGTTCCGCGGTCGCCGCGAAGTGCCGGAGATCCTCCGTATAGGCGGAGAACAGCACCAGGGCGCCGAGACCGGCAGAGCCGATGGCGTAGCCCTTGGTGACCGCCTTGGTCGTGTTGCCGACGGCATCGAGCGCGTCGGTGGTCGTGCGCACTTCGGCTGGCAACTCGGCCATTTCCGCAATGCCGCCCGCATTGTCGGTGACCGGACCGAAGGCATCGAGCGCAACGACCATGCCCGCCAGCGCCAGCATCGTGGTCACCGCGATGGCGATGCCGAAGAGACCCGCCAGCTGATAGGTGACGATGATGCCCGCGATGATGATGATCGCCGGAAGAGCCGTCGCTTCGAGAGAGACCGCAAGGCCCTGGATCACGTTGGTGCCGTGACCCGTGACCGACGCCTGTGCGATGGAGCGCACGGGACGGTAGTCGGTGCCGGTGTAGTATTCCGTCACCCAGATGATCAGCCCGGTGATGACCAGACCCGAGATGCCACAGGCGAAGACGCTGAAGCCGGTGAAGGTCAGGCCGCTGGTGGTGGTGAACTCGGTACTGAAACCGAGCCAAAGCGCCACGATCAGGCCAAGCGCCACAGCAGACAGCACAGCCGTTGCGATGAAGCCCTTGTAGAGCGCGCCCATGATGGAGTTGGACGCGCCGAGCTTCACAAAGAACGTGCCCGCGATGGAGGTGAGCACGCAGGCGCCACCGATAACCAGAGGCAGCATCATGAGCTGGCCAGCGACCACGCCGGAGAAGAAGATCGAGGCAAGCACCATGGTGGCCACGACCGTCACGGCGTAGGTCTCGAAGAGGTCGGCAGCCATGCCGGCGCAGTCACCGACATTGTCGCCCACGTTATCGGCGATGGTGGCCGGGTTGCGCGGATCGTCTTCGGGGATGCCCGCTTCCACCTTGCCGACCAGATCGCCGCCGACATCCGCACCCTTGGTGAAGATACCGCCGCCGAGACGGGCAAAGATGGAGATGAGGGAAGCGCCGAAGCCCAGGGCCACGAGAGAATCAATGACCACACGCGACGTGCCTTCATAGCCCATGGGGCCGGTGAGCACCCAGAAGTAGACGGCCACGCCGAGAAGCGCGAGACCGGCGACCAGCAGGCCGGTGATCGCACCCGACTTGAAGGCGATTGCGAGACCGGCACCAAGCGAACGGGAGGCAGCCTGCGCGGTACGAACATTCGCGCGGACGGAGACGAGCATGCCGATGAAGCCGGCAAGCCCGGAGAGAACCGCGCCGATCAGGAAGCCGATGGCCGCAGTGATGGACAAAAGCCACCAAGCGATAAAGAAAACCACCACGCCAACGATGGCAATGGTGGTGTACTGCCGGGTCAGATAGGCCTGAGCCCCTTCCTGGATCGCGGCTGCGATCTCCTGCATTTTCTGATTTCCGGCGTCGGCCGCCATGACGGACTGGATCGCCCAGGCGCCATAAACGATCGAAAGTAGACCGCACAAGATTACGATATAGAGCACGATTGGGCCCCTCCCCTTCTTGTAAGGATTAGCCCGGCTCGCGCCTTGCGGCCCGACCGGGCACTTTCAACGCAGACGCGAACGTGTTGCCCCGCTCCCGCCAATAATGCGCATGAAAAAACTATCCTTACCTGTGACGAGGTCAAGCGTCCGAATGTGCCTTGGGCGAAAGTAGGGGGTGTCAGAACGACGCGCGCCGCTCCCGCAGGACGAGCCAGCCAAGAAGGGCAAGGCACACCAGAACCACCGGAAACAGCACCCAGTTGATGGTCTGCCAGCCGAAATCATTGAGCACATTGCCCGATGAGAAGGAGGCAAGTGCGACAAAACCGAAGATCAGGAAATCGTTGGTTGCCTGCACCTTGTTGCGCTCCTCGGGCCGATAGACATCGGTGACCATCGACGTGGCGCCAATAAAGGCCAGATTCCAGCCAATCCCCAGCAGAACCAGCGCAAACCAGAAGTTCTCCACCTCCACGCCCGCCAGCGCCACGATCCCGCACCCGACCAGCAAGGTCAGTCCGAAGGCGACCACATTGGCCTTGCCGAAACGGGTGATCAGCGACCCGGTGAAGAAGCTCGGCGCGAACATCGCCAGCACATGCCACTGGATCGCCAGAGCCGCATCCGTCTGGGTGTGACCACAGGCGATCATCGCCAGCGGCGTCGCCGTCATCACGAAGCTCATCATCGCATAGGAGCCGATGCCGCAGGCGGCCGCCACGATGAACCGTTCTTGGGAGATGATCTGGAGAATCGGACGGCCGGTTTCCATCCGCTCCGAGACGGTGGGGCGCGGAATGCGCACGAAGGCCAGAAGGCACAACCCCACCAGGTTCAGCACCGCGATGGTTGCAAAGGATCCGGCGAACATGATCGGCAGAAACAGATCCGCGGTCAGGATCACCGATTGCGGCCCGATGATCCCCGCGATCAGACCACCGGTCATCACCCACGAGATCGCCTTGGGCCGGAAACTCTCGCTTGCCGTATCGGCCGCGGCGAAACGGTAGCTCTGCACGAAGGCACCGGCGAACCCGGCGCACATGGTGCCCAGCAGCAGGGTAACGAAACTGCCCTGAATGATGCCCAGACAGGCAAGCACCCCACCGAAACCGCCAAGGACCGCCGCCGCCATATAGGCGGTGCGACGCCCCAGATGACGCATCAGATACCCCGCAGGCAGCGTCCCGCAGGCTGTGCCGAGCACGAAGAAGGTGACAGGCAGCGTTGCAAGGCTCTTGTCGGCGCCCAGCAGCTCATGACCAGCCAGACCACCCAGCGCCACCACGATCGAGGCCGTCGCCCCACCCATGGCCTGCGCCGCCGCCAGAAGAAGCGCGTTGCGACGGGCAAGGCGATCGCCGGAGACAGGATCGGGCTTGGGGGCGCTGGTCATATCGGGATCCGGATTGTAGGCGGGATCCCCCGATAGGGGCGTTGGGACGTCGTTGCAACACATTTTAGACCTTGAATAAGTCCGAAGAGGCGCTCCAACGCCTGCTACTGCCGTTGATTCATTTTGTCAAAGACCTGAATCAGAGCGCAAGCCGGATATTGTAATTTATTGATATTCAATACCTTTGAGAGACCACACCCGGGTCGTCACGCGCACGCGCCCGCCCCCATTTGAAACAGGCACGGTTCGCAGAGTTTATTTTGAAAATCGGGGCCCGCACGCGCCGCCTGCGGCAGGCGCGGTTCACTAGAAATGCGTGTAGCCGCCACTGCCTGCGAAATCGATCCGCTTGCCCATCTTGAGATAGGTTACCCCTGCGCCCTCGCGCACGGTCCCGATCCGCGAGGGATGTAGCCCCGCGCTCAGCATCGCATGTTCAAAGGCCACCGCGTCTTTCGGAGCGACCGAGGCCAGAAGCTCGTAATCGTCGCCCCCCGTCAGCGCGGTTACAACAGCGGCCGGGTCCGCCTCGACGGCCTTTTGGGCCGCTTTGGAAAACGGAACGGCTTCCAGCAAGACATCCGCCCCGATGCCCGCCCCGGAAGCTCCCAGCATCTTGCCGAGATCGGCAACGAGACCATCGGAGACATCCATGCAGGCGCGCGCGTGGCACCGCACCGCCTCCGCGCCTTCGGTGCGCGGCTGGGGCAGAAGGTAGCGATCCAGGAGATGCGCGCGCTCGGCCTCTTCAAGGCCCCACGCCTCGCCCTTCGACGGGTCAAACCTGAGCGCCAGCCCCAGCGCAGCGTCGCCGATCGTGCCGGTCACATAGAGATGGTCGCCGACACGCGCGGGAAAACGGCGCACCGCGGTTGCCCGCGGCACAGTGCCGATTGCCGTGACCGAAAGCACCGGCCCCGCCGCCACCTTGATCGTGTCGCCACCAAGAAGCGGGAAATCATAGGCCTGCTGATCGGCTTCAAGCCCGGCGCAGAAATCGGCGAGCCACGCCTCATCCCAGCCCGGGGCAAGACCGAGCCCCAAAAGGTAGCCGAGCGGCCTTGCGCCCTTGGCGGCCAGATCGGAGAGATTGACCCTGAGCGCCTTGCGCGCGATTGCAGACGGATGGTCTTCGGCAAGGAAATGGACGCCCTCTGCAAGGGCGTCCTTGGTCAGAACCAGATCACACCCGTCGGGCGGCGTGAGCACAGCGGCGTCATCGACAAGACCGACACTGCCGGGATGGGTGGCAAGAGGCGCAAGATAGCGTTCAATCAGCTCGAATTCGCCGATCCCGCCACCCTTGCCGTCACCATCACCCATGGGGCCTCTCCGTCTGACGCCGATTGCGCGCGACGCTGTCAGCTTGCGGGCTTCGGATCGAAATCGTCCGGCCGGATCTCGCGCCCGATACGGTCGAGCACGCCGTTGACGACCTTCGGCTCGTCCTCGGAAAAGAAGGCCTTCGCCACCTCCACATATTCGGAGATGATCACTCGGGCGGGCACTTCCTTGCGACGCAGGAGTTCATAGACGCCGACACGCAAGATGGCGCGCAGGATGGAATCGATGCGCTTCAAGGGCCAGTCCTGCTGCAACGCGTGATGGACCTGCGGGTCAATCTCGCGCTGCCTGGCGACCATGCCCTGCATCAGATCCTTGAACCAGTCGCTATCGGCTTCACGATACTGTTCGCCATCGATTTCCTTGCCCAGCCGGTGCATCTGGAATTCCAGAATGACATCAGCCAGCGTCTGGCCGGAGATCTCCATCTGATAGAGCGCCTGCACGGCGGCGAGCCGCGCCAGCCCACGCTTGTTGGCGGGGCGCGTCTCGCGTTCAGAGGCCTTGCTGGCCTTGCCTGCCTGCTGATCGGCATTGTTGTCCGAAGACATTCGTTCAGGCTCCGATTTTCTCGCGTACCGCGATCATGGCCAGCGCCGCTTCGGCTGCCGCACCACCCTTGTTCTTCTCGCTCACCCGGGCACGGGCCCAGGCCTGGTCGCTGTTTTCGACCGTCAGAATACCGTTACCGACCGCAAGGCCCAGATCGACGGTCATGTCCATGACGGCTCGTGCGGATTCACCGGCGACGATGTCGTAGTGCGACGTCTCACCGCGAATGACACAGCCAAGCACCACATAGCCATCGTAATCCGTGCCGTCCTCCTCGGCCGCAATCAGCGCCATGGAAAGCGCTGCCGGAATTTCCAGCACGCCGGGAACGGAGACACGGTCATAGGTTGCCCCAGCCGCATCGAGGGCTTCAACGGCCCCGCGCACAAGTTCGTCCGAAAGCTCGTCGTAGAAACGCGCGTCGATGATAAGCAGGTGGGCGGATGCCATGACCGGTAAGCCTTCTGGTTATTGTCGCTGAGTTGGCGACAGGAACCACTTTGCAGCCCCTTTGTCCAGACCCGAGATGCCCCTCACCCTGTGCAAGTGGCGCGAAGTGCCAAATGTCGCAAGGCGAGCGCCGTGAAATGACGCGCGCCTTGTCCGCTTCGGCACCGGCCCTCTTGTCAGTCGAAGGCGCGCAGTCGCGCCACATAGCGCGCCATCATGTCGACTTCCAGATTGATCGCCTCGCCCGTCTGACGCTCGCTCCAGGTCGTCTCCGACAGCGTGTGCGGAATGAGGAAGACGGAAAACTCGTCGCCTTCCGCCTCGTTCACCGTCAGGGAGCACCCGTCGAGGGCAACGGACCCCTTTTTGGCGATGAAAGGCGCAAGTTCCTGCGGTGCGCGGAAGCGGAAATAGACGCTGTCGGGATGATCCCGCCGCTCCACCACTTCCGCCGTGCCGTCCACATGGCCGAGCACCAGATGCCCGCCCAGCTCGTCGCCCATGCACAGCGACCGCTCAAGGTTGATGCGCGTGCCAACCTGCCAGGCTCCGGCTGTGGTCAGTTTGAGCGTCTCCGCCCCCGATTCCACCTCAAACCAGTTCTGGCCGTCGTCACAGCCCTTGGCCGTGACCGTGTGGCACGGCCCACCACAGGCAATCGACGCTCCGATGTCGATGCCCTCGACATCGTAGCGCGTTGCAATGCGCGTACGACGGCCTGCGGGGATATCGGTAACGCAGAGAACGCGGCCGATATCGGTGACGATGCCCGTGAACATGAGGCTATTCCTTGCGACGGTAGTGAATGACCCGATCTGGCCCGAGACGGCGCTCGCTGACGCGGGCATAGGCCGGGTTCTCTGTTATCGCTGCGAGCGGCTCCAGCCCAAGTGGCGCAATGCCGCCCTGCCCGATCTTTTCAGGCCCTGTGGAGATGACGGCCTCATCCACCAGCCCGCTGCGAAGGAAGCTTCCAGCCGTCTGGGCGCCGCCTTCCACCATCAGACGCGTCACACCGCGATGGGCAAGCGCACTCAGCGCCGCCGCCACATCGATGCGGCCTTCGCCATCCGCGGGCACGGTGATGATCTCGATCCCGGCTTTCATCAGCGGCGTGGTGCGCTCGATGGGAGCGGCAGCGGTCGTCAGCACCTTCACCGGAACCTGCGCCGCGGTCTTCACAAGCTGGGAATCGAGCGGGAGCCGCGCCGCGGAATCGAGCACGTAGCGCACCGGCGAGCGGTCCCCCAGCCCCTCAAGGCGCACATCCAGCATCGGATCGTCGGCCAGAACCGTGCCGATGCCCACCATGATCGCATCCGCTTCCGCGCGCATGATGTGAACGAGCCGCTGGGTTTCAGGCCCAGTTATGTGCACCTGCCCCGCGCCTTCGCGCCCGATGAAACCATCGGCGGATACGGCGAGCTTGAGCTGAACCTGCGGACGCCCTTCGGCAAAGCGGCGGAAATGCCCGATATGGGCCTGACGGCATTCCTCTTCCAGAACACCGCTCACAACCTCAACACCCGCCGCGCGCAACATGTCGACGCCCTTGTTGGCGACCCTCGGATTGACGTCGGAAATGCCGATGACCACGCGTGCGACACCGGCTTCGGAGAGTGCCAGCGCGCACGGCCCGGTCCGCCCCCAATGGGCGCAGGGCTCCAGCGTGACATAGGCGGTCGCCCCGCGCGCCGCCTCACCGGCCTGACGCAGCGCCATGACTTCCGCATGCGGGCGGCCCGAAGGCGCCGTTGCCCCCCGCCCCACGACGACCGGCACGCCGCCATGGTCGGCGACGATCACCGCACCGACGGACGGGTTGGGCCAGGTGATGCCGCGCGTGCGCTGGCCCATGGCCAAAGCCATGCGCATGAAGCGCTCGTCATGAGGAAGGACCTTGCCGCAAGCAGGCCTTGATGACACCGGCCCATTGCCGCGATGGACTGCCTCCACGTCGTGGCCAGCCTCCCTTTCGGCGACATCACCGGTCACATCAGTCGTCACGACTCGTCCGCCTCCGGCTCCCGTCCCCCATTGACCGGCGTACCGTCGGCATTGAGTTCACCCAGGAGCGCCTCGAAATCGCGCGCTTCACGGAAGTTCTTGTAGACGGAAGCAAAGCGCACATAGGCGACATCATCGAGGCCGCGAAGCCCCTCCATCACCAGCGTGCCGATTTCCTCCGCCGGAACCTCGCTCTCGCCCGAAGATTCAAGCTGACGCACGATTCCGGAAATCATCCGCTCGATCTTCTCCGGATCCACCGGACGCTTGCGCACGGCGATCTGGACGGAACGGGCGAGCTTTTCGCGGTCGAACACGACGCGGCGGCCATTGCGCTTGACGACGGTCAGCTCGCGCAGCTGCACGCGCTCGAACGTCGTGAAGCGGCCACCGCATGTGGAACACACGCGGCGACGCCGAATAGCGGTATTGTCCTCGGTCGGACGACTGTCCTTGACCTGTGTTTCATCGCCACCGCAATAGGGACACCGCATACGTGCTCTCTAATCCTGATAGATCGGGAAGCGATCGGTCAGCGCAATCACGCGTTCCTTCACGCTGGCTTCCACCGCCGCATTGCCCTCTTCGGAATTGGACTGGCGCAGACCATCGAGCACTTCCGCAATCAGCTTGCCGATTTCGGTGAACTCCGCCACGCCGAAGCCGCGCGTCGTGCCTGCAGGCGTGCCGAGACGGATGCCGGAGGTGACGAAGGGCTTTTCCGGGTCGAAGGGAATGCCGTTCTTGTTGCAAGTGATGTTGGCGCGACCGAGCGCGGCCTCAGCCTTCTTGCCGGTGGCGTTCTTGGGACGCAGATCAACCAGCATGGAGTGGTTGTCGGTGCCACCCGAAACGATGTCGAGACCCTGCTCCTGGAGGCTGGCCGCCAGCGCGCGCGAATTGGCAACGACATTGGCCGCGTAGGTCTTGAATTCAGGCTGAAGGGCTTCCTTCAACGCCACCGCCTTGGCGGCGATGACATGCATCAGCGGCCCGCCCTGAAGGCCCGGGAACACGGCGGAATTGACCTTCTTGGCAATCGCCTCGTCATTGGTGAGGATCATGCCGCCACGCGGTCCGCGCAAGGACTTGTGGGTCGTGGTGGTGACCACATGGGCATGCGGGATCGGCGACGGATGAGCGCCACCGGCCACGAGACCGGCGATATGGGCCATGTCGACCATCAGATAGGCGCCGACCTCGTCCGCGATCTCGCGGAAGCGCTTCCAGTCCCAGATGCGCGAATAGGCGGTGCCACCGGCCAGAATGAGCTTCGGCTTGTGCTCGCGCGCCTTTTCCGCAACCGCGTCCATGTCGATCAGGTGATCGTCTTCGCGCACACCGTAGGAGACGACGTTGAACCACTTGCCGGACATGTTGACGGGCGAACCGTGGGTCAGGTGACCGCCGGAATTCAGATCGAGCCCCATGAACGTGTCGCCCGGCTGCAGCAGCGCCAGGAAGACGGCCTGATTCATCTGGCTGCCGGAATTCGGCTGAACGTTCACGAAGCCGCAGTCGAAGAGCTTCTTGGCGCGCTCGATGGCCAGTGTTTCGACGATATCGACATACTGGCAACCGCCGTAATAGCGCTTTCCGGGATAGCCTTCGGCATATTTGTTGGTGAGAATCGTCCCCTGCGCTTCGAGAACGGCGCGCGAAACGATGTTTTCGGACGCGATCAGCTCGATCTCGTGACGCTGACGACCCAGTTCCAGATCAATCGCCTCCGCGATTTCCGGATCAGCCTCGGCCAGAGACTGGGTGAAAAAGTCCAACTGAACCGGCTCGGTAGCGGAGTTTTTCGAAATCGACATCAGGCGCGCCTTCCTGCAATTCGGTGACAAATCAGCATTTGCGGAACGAACCCTTCCCGGTCCTTGTCCCGCCGTCGCCGCATAGCATACCCGATGGGACGAACCAAGCACGATCACATTCGACACTCGGACAGGTCACAAATCCGGTCACGAGCGCGCCCGTCATCCGCCTAGCGCGCGCCCTGTTCGAGCCTGCGTTTGAGCTTGCGCACGGCCAGACGGCCCAGCTCATCCTGCGACACCGTCAACGGCCCCATCATGGACACCTCCACGCCGGTCGCCTCGTCGATGGCAGAGACCTTCACCTGCCGCCCTACGCGCGTGAATTCCAGAAACACCCGCCCCCCGCCCGACGGCGTCTTGCCGGTTGTCATGCCCGCACCCTCTCGTCATTTTTTGCAATAAAACAAGACCCTGGCGCATGACACGCGGGCCAACCATTCGTATAAGGCATAAGGCGAACGATACACATGGCAACATGAGGCTGAAGATGAATTCGGATTCCTTATCGACAGACAAGTCGCCTCCCATCCCGTCGCGCGAAGGCACCTGCCGTTGCGGTGAGGTGAGGATGAAGGTCACCTGCGAGCCGGTCACCACCTTCGCCTGTCATTGCAGGGGCTGTCAGCGCATGACCGCAAGCGCCTTCTCGCTCAGCGCCCTGATCCCCATCGACGGTCTCCAGATCGTCACGGGCGCGCCCGTTCGCGGCGGCGCGCATACCGACGGAATCAATCATTATCATTGCCCGCGCTGCATGAGCTGGCTTTTCACGAAGATCGACATGCTCCCGCAATTCGTCAATCTGCGCGCGACAATGTTCGACGAACCCGATTGGTCCCGCCCCCGTGTGGAGACAATGACCTGCGAGAAACTCGACTGGGTGACCACGCCGGCCCAAGACAGCTTCGAACAGTTCCCCTCGCCGGAGGAAGTCCAATCCCTGTTGCAGCTCGGTTGAACGAGACCGGACCTTCCGCGCAGCCGAACCGCCGAGATACGAAAAAGGGCGCCCTCGTGTGAGGGCGCCCTTTCTGTCTTGCGGATACGCGAGTGCGGATTACTGGAGAAACACCTGCGGTCCTTCGATCACGGGTTCCCCGTTGAGCCCATCGCGGTTGTAAATGTCCTCACGGAAATTCACGACGCCCTTGTCATTGGCCCACGCGGTCACATAGGCCAGATAGAGCGGCACCTGCGTGGCGAGTTTCACATCCTCACGCGCGCCCGATGCGATGACCTCGTCCACCCGCGCGCGGTTCCACTCCGGCGTCGTGCTCTCCAGGAGCCAGGACACGAGATCGCGCACATGATCGACGCGAACGCAACCGGAGGAATCGAACCGGTAGTCCTGCGTGAACAGGCTCTTGGACGGCGTGTCGTGCAGATAGACCTGATGGGTGTTGTGGAAGTTGATGCGAATGGAGCCGAGCGAATTTTCCTTGCCCGGATCCTGCCGGAACTTCAGCTTCACCGCCTCATCGGTCGTCCAGTCCACATCGGAGGCCTGCAGCTCGTTGCCGTGCCAGTCGAAGATCCGGATGTTGTTCTTGGCCAGATACTGCGGATCCTGCTGCATCTTCGGAATCAGATCCTTGCGGATGATCGAACGCGGCACCGTCCAGAACGGATTGAAGTTCAGCTCGTAGATCTTGGAGGCGAGGATCGGGGTTTGCCGGTCGATCTTGCCCACGACTGCGGTGTGGCGCGAGCGCACGATACCGTGGTCGACGGCCTCGATCTCGGCGGCCGGAATGTTCACCATCACATAGGTATCGCCGAGATAGCCGGACATGGCGCGCACACGCACCAGGTTTGTCTCAAGCTGCCGCAGACGCACGGAGGCCGGGACGTTGAGCGCAGCCTGCGCCGCCTGCCCGACCACGCCGTCAGGGCGCAAACCATACCGAACCTGGAAGCGACGCACAGCCGCGTCGACGTCACCGTCGAAACGCTGACCGGACGCGAATTGCGGATCAAGATCGCCCGAGGTCACCAGCCGCTGGCGCAGGGCCACAACCGCACTGTCCCAGGAACCAAGGCGCAGGTTGCGACCATTGGTGTTCACCTTGGCCCAGCCACCATTGGAGACAATGCGCCGGTATTTCGCGATCGCGTTCTCGATGTGGATCACCGTTTCGGCGGAAAGCGTCGGCTGGTTCGTGCGGATCTGGTCGAGATTGCGCAGCGTGTCATCGAGCTTGGCTTCCCACTGCTCGTGTTCCTGGTAGTGACGCAGGGCTTGAAGCGGGCTTTCCGCCCGAGCGCTCGTCCCGGTCAGGGTTGCAGCAACAAACATCGCAGCAACGACCGCAAAGCGGCCTGACGTCGAGAGGGTCTCGCCAGCGGCGAACAGTCGATTCACGGAGCAATCTCCCAGGTGCGTTTGCGCGGATGGTGCGAGCCAGGTCCGCATTTCCTGATTGTCTTCGGTTTGCGGTACCACCTGCGCCGCAGCGAGGCAACAAAAGCAGACCTCGAATACGCATTTGTGCTTTCCCGGCCACATCGCCCGAAATCACAAGAGCGCCAAGCAGGCCCGCTGGCCCTTGCCCTTTCAGGCCTTGCCATCGGGTCGACCGGCCGATCCGCATTTTTACACAAACAATCCTTGGCAGAATCCGGTTAACGGTTTCTGCGCCTCAGCACGGTCCTTTTCATTTCATTATGGCAAGTTCATGTCGCAAAGGCACCTGCATGCCCCGAAGTCCAGACATGAAAACGCCGCCCGCGGGTGACGGACGGCGTTTTGAAAGCCCGAACGGCGACTTCGGACAGGCAGCGCCTAGAGCCGATAGAGGATCTGGTCCGTCCAGAAACGCTCCAGCCGACGCAGTGACTGGTTGAGCTGCTGGAAGTCCTGTGCGGCGATTTCGCCGACCGCTTCGACAGAACGCATGTGGCGCTCGTAGAGGTCATTGACGATCTTCGCCACTTCCAGCCCCTTTTCGGTCAGGCTGACGCGAACCGAGCGGCGATCCACACGGGAGCGCTCGTGATTGATGAACCCGGTGTCGACCAGCTTCTTCAGATTGTAGGAGACGTTGGAACCGAGATAGTACCCCCGGGTGCGCAACTCGCCGGCGGTGAGGACGCTGTCGCCGATGTTGAACAGCAAAAGCGCCTGCACACTGTTGACGTCCGAACGTCCCATGCGATCGAATTCATCCTTGATTACATCAAGCAAACGACGATGTAACCGCTCAACGAGAGTAAGCGCCTCAAGGTAAAGCGGCTTGATTTCCGTATTACCTTCGTCTTGCGCCACGACCTCGACTGCCCTTTTTGCCGTGATCATCTGGTTACGCCCCTTGTGTCCTGTTTATGTGCGGTTTTGTTCCGCTTGAGGACAACACTAGTCGGGCTGATATAAAATCTGCTTAAAAAGCAGCATGAATCTTCTCTTAAAGACCCATTGGAAACTTTAGAGGATTCCTGTTGCGCAAGTCGGGCACCCCATCCCGATTCCGCGCAGGTTTCCGCCACAAGCGGATGGCTGACAAACCCTTAATCGGCATCCGCACCATTTTCGGACACCATTGCAGAGCGCATTTTTTTCTAAAATCGGAGCGTTTTTTACAAGGTGTGGGCGTCCTGTGAAGGCGCCTCGGCGATGCTCCGCACGGCACATGCCAGAGCCCCGCTCTTTCGCCCCTATCCCTTCCGCTTCTCGCGCTCACACAGGATGGTGAGCACGAGATAGATGGCGATGGTCGCCAGATAGAAGGAAATCTCGTAGGGCCGCGATCCGAATGTGTCGGATAGGATCGTGTGCATGACGACCTGGGAAAGCGCCCTCAAGAGCCACATGACCGGCCCCCACGAGGCCGCCAGCCACAAGCCGATGCCCGCCACCATGTCGAGCACACCGAAATAGGCCGTCGCTGCCTGCCAGTCGGTCGGCATGTCGGCGAACATCACTCCGCGCCAGGGCACATACCCCACGATCCGCGCCCAGTGAATGATCCCCCCGCCGATAAGCAGGATAGCCATCAGGCGCAGATACCACACCAGCAGGGTGCGCCACGGCGGGCGGGCCTTGATCATGTCCTGCAGCATGGTCACCATGAAAGACGCATTCCCCTCTCGGCCGTTGCTTGTGGCCGTCACATTCCGACCCGCCGTTCAATCGGCGGCGGGCCGATCATTTCCGGACAAGCTTTGCCCGAGGCTGCGCCGGATCAGGGGGCCTCCCCCACCGGGCGCAACGCAAGTCTTATCGAAGGACGAGATCGCCATCCTTCGGCTCATTGAAATACGTGTCGACCTCCTCCATGTCCACATCCTCAAACCGCCCTGGCTTCCAGGCAGGCATGTTGTCCTTCTCCACCAGAACCGAACGGATCCCCTCGTAGAAGTCGTTGCCTTGCAGAATGCGGTGGAGGATGCGGTATTCCATGACCATGCAATCATCGAATTCCATCTCCGCGCCCCTGTGAATCTCCGCGAAGGAGACATTGACACTCATCGGGGAGCGCGAGCGGATCATGCTGGCGGTTTTCTGCGCCCATTCCGCATCATCGCCGCTGACGGCATCGAGTGCGGCCAGAATCTCCGCAACGCTGCCTTTGGAGAAACACGCCTGAAGCGCGGCCTCATGGGCGGCAAGTCTGGACGCTTCCGACGGCTCGACCGCGAATTCGGCCAGCACGGCGTCAATGTCACTGGTCGCCGTCAGCGCCGCAAGCAGATCTTCGAACCGCTCGCTCGCCACGCAATGGGTGAGAAAGCCCGCCCACATGCAATCGGCCTGCGACAACCGCGCCCCCGACATCGCGCAGTAGAGCCCGGTTTCCACGGAGCGCAGGCGCGGCAGCAGATAGCTCGCCCCGACATCGGGGAAGAAGCCGATCCCGACTTCCGGCATGGCGAAGAGCGTCTTTTCCGACCCGATCCGGTAAGGACCATGCCCCGTCAACCCGACACCGCCCCCCATGACGATGCCGTCAATGAGCGAGACCACCGGCTTGGAGTAATGCTTGATGCGGCTGTTGAGGCAATATTCATCCGCAAAGAAGGCCGACCATGTCGGGTCGCCCGCCTTGGCCATCTCATAGACGGCGCGCACATCGCCACCGGCGCTAAACGCCTTGGGCGAGAGGGAACGCAGGATGATGTGGGTGATGGCGGGATCGTTCTCCCACGCATCGAAATAATGCCGCAGGAGCTGGATCATGCCGTGGGTCAGCGCATTCAGCGCCTGCGGCCGCGACAGCGACAACACCCCCGCATTCCCCTTCACATCCACCAGAACCTCGAACTGGGCGAGGAGATCATCCACGTTTTGCTGCTGCATCTGCATCCTATGTCTTTCGTCTCTTAACCCCTGCCCCGCCCTTTGCGACCGGGACACCGCCATACGGCAAAAGCCTTACAGATCAGCGCCTTGACGCCAAAGACCTGAATCAATTCCTGAACCTGAATCAGATTCAGAACTTTAACCACTTCAAGTACCTGAATCAGGACTTGAAGAGATCGCGCGCAACGATCAGCCGCATGATCTCGTTCGTGCCCTCCAGAATCTGGTGAACCCGCACATCCCTCAGATACCGCTCGATCGGATAGTCGCGCAAATAGCCATAGCCGCCGTGAAGTTGCAGCGCCTCGTTGACCACGCGAAAACCCGTGTCGGTCGCGATGCGCTTGGCCATGGCGGCGAAGCGGGTCGCATCGTCCGTCTTTTCGTCCACCTTCATGGCGGCCTTGTGGAGAAGCAGCCGCGCCGCTTCCAGGTCGCTTGCCATGTCGGCAATGCGGAACTGAAGCGCCTGGAATTCGGCCAGCGCCTTGTTGAACTGGCGTCGCTCCTTCATGTAGGCGATGGCGAGATCGAGGCTCGCCTGGGCAGCCCCCAGCGAGCACGCACCGATGTTGAGCCGCCCGCCATCGAGCCCGGCCATGGCGATCTTGAAGCCCATGCCCTCCGCGCCGATGAGATTGGCGGCCGGAACACGACAATCTGAGAAATTGACCTGCGCAGTCGGCTGGCTCTTCCAGCCGAGCTTGATTTCCTGCGCGCCGAAAGAGAGGCCAGGCGTGTCCTTCTCCACCACGATGCAGGAAATCCCCTTCGGCCCTTCCTCGCCCATGCGCACCATCACGACGTAGAGATCCGCCGCGCCGCCGCCGGAGATGAATGCCTTGGAGCCATTGAGCACATAGGCGTCGCCGTCGCGAACGGCCTTTGTCCGCAGCGCCGCCGCATCCGACCCCGAGCCCGGCTCCGTCAGGCAATAGGCCGCGAAATGCTCCATGGAACAGAGCTTTGGCAGAAACCGTTCACGCTGTTCAGGCGCACCGAAACGGTCAATCATCCAGGTCGCCATATTGTGGATGGAGATATAGGCCGCCGTCGACGTGCAGCCCTTGGCAAGCTCCTCAAAGATCACCGCCGCATCGAGCCGTCCGAGCCCGGAGCCGCCCACATCCTCGCCGACATAAATGCCGCCAAAGCCGAGCGCCGCCGCCTTGCGCAGCGTCTCGACGGGGAAGATGCTCTTTTCATCCCACTCGCGCGCATGAGGCTCCATTTCCTCGCGCGCGAAATCCCCGGCCATCTGTTGAAAGGCGCGCTGCTCCTCGCTCAACGCAAAATCCATCCCGTTCCCTCCCCGGAACCGGCTGCCGAACTTGACTGATGTAATCCGGAACGGACCCCGCCCCGGTGCTCCGGTTTCGCGACAGCAAACGAACCGACCCGGCTTTCGGGCATATCCGGCGGATCACTCAGCGTCAACGCCGCGAAAGACGCTGCGTTCGTCGCATCGCCAAGGCGGCGACAATCCGCCTGCGCCCCTGCCCGACCAGGACAGCGAGACATTTGCGCCCGCGCTCGGGCCCTGATCGAAGGTCAAGATCTTCCCCCCGCAACCATGTTCCCCTTCCCGCACCGGGGTGCTACACCATGGCCGCTAGGGAGACATGCGCCGACAGGGAGCTAGAATGATGAACGCCGAACCGCGCAAGCGCAGAGCGATGCCCGAGATCGATATGAGCGAGATCCTTGGCGGCAAGCGCATGCGTCGCAATCGCCGGACCGACTGGTCGCGCAGGCTCGTTCGCGAAACGACGCTGACCGTGGACGACCTGATCTGGCCGATTTTCGTCATCGACGGCGAAAATCGCCGCGAACCCGTTACCTCCATGCCGGACTGCCATCGCCTTTCCATCGACGAGGCCGTGCGCGAGGCCGCCTATGCGGCCTCCCTCGGCATCCCGGCGCTGGCGCTGTTTCCCTATACGGATGACGCCCAGCGAGATGCCACCGGCTCCCAGGCGCTCGACCCGGACAATCTGGTGTGCCGTGCCTGCCGCGCCATCAAGAAGGAAGTGCCCCATATCGGCCTGATCACAGACGTGGCGCTCGACCCCTATACCAGCCACGGCCATGACGGCCTGCTGGAGGGCGAGACCATCCTCAATGACGAGACGG
This sequence comes from Breoghania sp., assembly GCF_963674635.1. Classification (NCBI taxonomy): domain Bacteria; kingdom Pseudomonadati; phylum Pseudomonadota; class Alphaproteobacteria; order Hyphomicrobiales; family Stappiaceae; genus Breoghania; species Breoghania sp. Next base: position 569,883 of record NZ_OY771475.1, on the reverse strand, counting down.
TGCGCGTTCTCATTGCCCAGTCGATCAACCAGGCCGAAGCCGGTTCGGATGTGATCGCGCCCTCCGACATGATGGACGGACGCATCGGCGCGATCCGCGCAGGGCTCGATGCGGTCGGTTTCACCGATATTCAGATCATGGCCTATTCGGCCAAATATGCCTCTGCCTTCTACGGCCCCTTCCGCGACGCCATCGGCACCAATGCCTGCCTGAAGGGCGACAAGCGCACCTACCAGATGGACTACCACAACTCCAATGAAGCGGTGGTGGAGGCGGGCCTCGATCTGGAAGAAGGCGCGGACATGATCATGGTCAAGCCGGGCCTGCCCTATCTGGACATCGTGCGCCGTCTGAAGGACGAGTTCGCGGTGCCGACCTTCGCCTATCAGGTGTCCGGCGAATACGCGATGATCTGCGCGGCCGCGCAAAACGGCTGGCTCGATTTCGACCGCGCGATGATTGAGAGCGTCGCCGCCTTCAAGCGCGCCGGAGCCGACGGCGTCCTCACCTATTTCGCACCGAAGATCGCAAAGCACCTGACCTCTGGGCTTTGAACGCGGGTGGGGCCATGCAAGGCCCCATTCGCCGTCTGATCCATCAGCACAAATGAGACTGGCGCAACCCGGCCCTGCCGCCACCGTTGTTACGGAATGGCCGCACTGCCTGCCATCGGCTGATCGAGCAGACCTTTCAGGATGGCAATCGCCGCCTGGAACCGCTCCTCGCCCGGCACGGCGCAGAAGCTGACGCGCACCGCCTGTGGGGGATTGGTGCGCTCCACCGCGAAACTCGCACCGTCACCAACGCGCACCCCCTGCGCCTCCGCTTCTGCACAGAATTCCGCCACCCGCCAGTTTTCCGGCACCGGCAGCCATGCGATCCCGCCTGTCAGGCGGGATCGGTCAAGCACGGGAAACAGCGCCTTCATCCTGTCGGCTCTGCGCGCCACGCCGGCGCGCACCTTTTCCACGCGCGTCTCCAACAGTCCGCTCGTCAGCACATGGGACGCCGCAGCCCCGAGGATCGGCGGCACCATCAGCGCCATCGCGTTCTGGGCCTGCGCCACCCGCCGCACCAGCCCCCTTGGCCCGACCGCGTAACCCACATGCAACGTCGGAGCCACGCATTTGGACAGTGAGGTGGAAACGATGGCCCGTGTGGGCAACAGCTCCGCGAAACTCGGAGCCGTCTCATCGAACAGGAACCCGTAGACCTCGTCCTGCAGCACGATCAGATCGTGCCTGTCGGCAACTTGCGCCAGTGCCTCGCGCCGCTTTGCGGGCATGGTCATGCCGGTCGGGTTCTGAATTCCCGGCATCAGGCAGACAATCGAGATCGCGTGTGCGCGGCAGGCCGCGTCCAGAGCCTCCGGGATCATTCCCAGGTCATCCATCTCGATCCCAATGACGCGCCGCCCGGAGAGTTCCGCCGCAGCAATCACCCCGGGATAGGTCACGGCATCGGCGGCGACCGCAGTGCCGGGGCGCATCAATCCCGCGAAACCGCAGGAAAAGACCGACTGCGCCCCATTGAACAGAGCGATGTTCTCAAGCTGCGCCTGTGGACACCAGCGCGAAAGCAGAGGCAAAGCGGCCTGCCTGTCCGTCTCGTCGCCCATCATGCCGACATACCGCAGCGGCACGGCCCCATCGCGCGCGCGTATCGCCGCCGCCTCCATGGCCTGCGCCACGATTTCGCCCGCCGGTTCCATGAGGAAGGTGTTGATCGCCATGTCGGCGAAGCGGTCCATTTCCTCATCGCGCAGATGCGACATGCGTTGCGGGGTACCCGTTCCCACAAACGTCCCTCGCCCGACCTCTCCACGAACGAGGCCGGCGACCGTCAGCGCCTGATAGGCCCGAGACACCGTTCCCGGCGCGCAGCCCAATTGCCATGCCGCTTCACGCACGGGAGGAAGCTGCACCCCCTCCGCCAGATCCCCGTTCTCGATTTGGGCCCGGAGAAAGGCTTCAACCTGACGCGCACCCGGCACGCCGTCGCGCCCGACCAGTTTCGAAAATATTGTCATAGATACAATGTATCATTTGTATCCGACAAGACCAGACACAATCATGGAGACAATCGGAAGACAAAAGCCCGGCAACGGACAACCTCTACTGGATTTGCGCCATGCTCACCGAATTGCCCGCCCATCTCCCGTCCTTCATGCCGGCAGAACGATATGCGCTGTTGAGCCTGTTCATACTTGCGGCGAGCGGCACTCCGGGCCCGGGCAACATGGCGCTTGCGGCGCTTGGCGGAACCCACGGCCCGACCCGTACCCTGCCGTTTCTGGCAGGAATGCTCGTCGGGTTCACAACCACCTTGTGGTTGGCGGCAGCCGGTCTGCTGGCCCTGATCTCCAGCGTGCCGGTCCTTCAGGGCGCCCTGCAACTCGCCTGTTTCGCCTATATTCTCTATCTCGCCTGGATCATCGCCTTCGCGCGCGCCGGCACAGTTTCGGGAAGCGCCGCGTCAAGGGCGCCCGGTTTTCTGCGCGGCTTGTGGGTGCATCCCTTGAACCCCAAGGCCTATGCAATGCAGATCGCGGCCTTGTCGCAGTTCGCCGCGCCCGACCATTATCTGCGCGATGTCAGCATCATTTCGCTGACCTTTGTGGTGCTCGGCGGCGGCGCCAATTTCTGCTGGGCGATGGCCGGAACGCTGATGGCGCGGCTGGCAGGCGCCCCCAGCCGCCTGCGCGCCATCAACGTCACACTGGCCGCGCTGATGGTTGCCAGCACGATGGCCAGCCTGCTCATCGCATAAACGCGTACCCCGCTTGCCAATCGCGACAAACGGGTGCACATCGCTGGGTCTCCCCAATATATGCGGTACCACAATGTCCAGCGATCAGGCCCAGCCCACCCCGACCGACCTTCCCGTCACCCTCGCCGATGTCGAGGAAGCCGCGCGGTTGATTGAGGGGCAGGTTGTTCACACGCCCTTCCTGCCCGCCCCGAGCCTCTCGCGGCTGACCGGGGCCGATGTCTGGGTCAAGTTCGAGAACCAGCAATACGTCAATTCCTTCAAGGAACGCGGCGCGCTGACCCGGTTGCTGGATCTGTCGGACGAAGAACGCGCGCGCGGCGTCATTGCCATGTCGGCGGGCAACCATGCGCAGGCCGTCGCCTATCACGCCTCCCGCCTCGGCATTCCCGCCACCATCGTCATGCCCACGACAACACCGCACGTGAAGGTGGCTGCAACCCGTTCCTTCGGCGCAACCGTCGTGCTGGCGGGCGAGACCATCGCCGATGCGCAGGAGACCGTGGAACGCCTGATCAGCGAGCGTGGCCTGGTGCTCGTACATCCCTATGACGACAAGCGCATCATCGCCGGTCAGGGCACCATCGGCCTGGAGATCCTGGACAAGAACGCCGAGCTCGACACGATCATCGTGCCCATCGGCGGCGGCGGGCTCATCTCCGGGATCGCGGTCGCCGTCAAGGCGAAAGCCCCCGAGATCGAGATCATCGGCGTGGAGGCCGCCCTCTACCCCTCCATGTATGCCGAACTGCATGGCGAAGAAGCCCGTTGCGGCGGCAACACGCTGGCGGAAGGCATCGCGGTCAAGAATGTCGGCAAGCTGACCCGGAAGATTACGCAAGCCCTTGTCGATGACGTGGTTCTGGTTGAGGAAGCCGCCATCGAGCGCGCCGTGAACGCGTTTCTGGCGCTTCAAAAGACGGTCGCGGAAGGCGCAGGTGCGGCCGGGCTCGCCGCCATCCTGCAGCACCCGGAACGTTTCCGCGGCAAGCGCGTGGGGCTGGTGCTGTGCGGCGGCAACATCGATCCGCGCCTGCTCGCCTCCATCATCGTGCGCGAGCTGGCACGCGAAGGCCGCATGGTCGCCATCCGCATGGGTATCCCGGACCGTCCCGGTGTCCTTGGAGAGATCTCCACGCTCATCGGCGAGATGGACGGCAACGTGGTGGAGGTCGCCCATCACCGGCTGTTCCTCGACGTGCCCGCCAAGGGCGCCATGCTCGATGTGACTATGGAAACCCGCGACAACGACCACGCCGACGAGATCATCCGCGCACTGGAAGGCCGAGGTTACAAGGTGGACCGGCTGGACGCGGCGGAAACGGCAGACTGAGCACCGCCAGTTCACGGCGCCCCAGCCGCCTCTGCGCACCCGCCTCGCGCCAGTCGTGCGGCGCCGTGCCCAACATTTCGCTGCAAAGGTCCGCATAATCCGGGATGCTCCGCCCGCAGGGAGCCTTCTAGACTATCGGGAACCCCGAAGGCCATCGTGTGAAAGTGCATCGATACGCCACGGACGATTGAAAATCCGCGCCGCGCCCCCAATTTTTAGCAGGGATAGCCCCCGACAGCCCGTAGATGCAAAGGACGCCACATCATGAGCACCATAGAACCCGACGCTCTTTCCGCGCGCGATCCGTTGAAATACATGGCGCTGTTCGAAGGGGTCCGCACGAAGCGCATTCTGGCCTTTGTCATCGATGTCATGGCCATCCTGTTCTTCACGTTCCTGGCCGGGATCGCCGTGTTCTTTCTCGGTATCTTCACGCTCGGCATTGGGTGGCTTGCCTATGCCTTTCTTTGGCAGGGCGTCGCCATTCTCTACAGCGCCTTCACGCTGGGTGGCCCCTCCTCCGCCACGCCCGGCATGCGCGCTTTCGGCCTTCAGCTCCGGCTCGATGACGGCAGCCGCCCCACCCCGCTCGTCGCCATCGCGCATGTAGTGCTCTTCTGGATCTCGATGGGCATGATCACGCCGCTGGTACTGGTGGTTTCCCTCTTCTCCGACAAGAAACGCCTGTTGCACGACATCATCGTGGGAGGCATCGTCGTGAACACCGCAGCACTCGCCCGTCCGTACTGAGCTACACCTCTCCCCCGTCAGCTATGCTTGCGCAGTCCCGGCGAAGTCGCTACCGATAACGCATTGAAGACAGTCTATTGATCGCATGACAGGTAGCGGAATGCCTGCAAGCGCGCGTGCCGGAATGCGCGAGCGAAGGCAAAGGCGGAAGGCTCCAAGAGGCTTCGCCTTCGCGCGTTTGCTGACTTCAGGCCCAGTTTGCTGACTTCAGGCTCAGTTTGCTGACTTCAGGCTCAAAGGGCGCGATCCGGCAGACGCCGGGCAGCTGCCATGCAGGCCGACAGGGGGAATCAAGTGCGGACGCACGTCAGATGACGGTTGCCGATATCCAGATGGCGCTCACCTTCGTGATCATCGGGGTCACGATTGTGCTCTATGCGTTGGAGCGTTTTTCGATCGAGGTCACCGCGCTCGGTTCCGTCGTCGCATTCGTGATCCTTTTCACCGTCCTGCCCATCGATGGCCCGGACGGCGATCTGGGCCCGCAGGTTCTGCTGATGGGCTTCGCCAATCCGGCGCTGATCACCATCATGGCCTTGCTGATCGTCGGTCAGTCGCTTTTTCATACCGATGCGCTCGACAAACCGACACAGCACATCCTGAAGGTGTTCCGAAAGCTCCGTCTAGCCCCCATCACGCCGATCCTCATCGGCGTTGCCGCCATCAGCGCCTTTCTCAACAACACCCCCGTGGTGGTCATGTTCCTGCCGGTACTGGCCGCCATGGCCGCGGCAAACGGCACCGCTGCCGCCCGGGTGCTGATGCCGCTTTCCTTCATCGCGATTCTGGGCGGCATGACGACGCTCATCGGCTCGTCCACCAACCTTCTGGTTGCCGATGTCGCCGAACGCGTGAGCGATATCCAGATCGGCTTCTTCTCCTTCACGCCCATCGGCGCGCTGATGGCAACGATCGGATCGCTCTACATCATCTTCGTGATGCCGAAGATATTGAAGCCGCGCAAGACCATGGCCGACGAAGTTCAGGGCCCTGCCGGCGGCAAGCAGTTCATCGCCCAGATCCCGGTCACCTACAATCACCCGCTCGTTGGCTCGCGCGCCGTCGCGGGCATGTTCCCGAACCTGCGCGACATGACCGTGCGCCTTGTCCAGCGTGGTGAAAAACCCTTCCTTCCTCCATTTGAAGGCGTGGAGCTTCAGGCAGGCGACACAGTCATTGTGGCTGCCACACGACAGACCCTGACCAAGGCGCTGTCGTTGCGCAAACCCATCATGCGCTCCAATGACGGAACAAACCCCACACCGGAACAGCAGATGCTGCCCGAAGGCACCGCGACGCTGGCCGAAGCAGTCGTCGCCCCCGGCTCCCGCATGATCGGGCGCACCACCGCCCAATCCAGCCTGCGCGCGGATAACAATTGCGTCGTCATGGGCCTGCAGCGCCGCTCGCGCATGCCGCGCATGGCCATGAGCGACATCCGCCTGGAAGCGGGCGATGTGCTGCTGCTGGCCGGTTCCCATGACGATATCCAGTCATTGCGCGGAAACCGCGACGTGCTGTTGTTGGACTGGTCGACTGCCGAAGTCCCCAAGCGCCGCCACGCACCGCGCGCGCTCGCCATCTTCATCGCCATTGTCGGATGCGCAGCCTTTGGCATCGTGCCGGTGGTCACAGCCGCTCTTGCCGGCGCCCTGGCGATGATGATTTCGGGATGTATCAACGTGCGCCAGTCGCTGCGTGCGCTCGACAGCCGGATTTTCATGCTCATCGGCGCATCGCTTGCAGCCGCAACCGCGCTGGAGCGCACCGGAGGCGCGAAAGCCGCCGCCGAGGCGCTGATGACGGTCATGGAAGGCCAACCACCGGCCGCGATCCTGTCCATGCTGTTCCTGCTCATCGCCGTCTTGACGAATGTGCTGTCAAACAACGCGACGGCTGTCCTGTTTGCGCCCATCGCGATCAACATTGCCCAACGCACAGGCGTTGACGTCAATGCCTTCGTCACCTGCCTGATCTTTGCCGCCAACTGTTCCTTCGCAACCCCCATCGGCTATCAGACGAACCTGATCGTCATGGGGCCGGGACACTATCGGTTTTCCGATTTCATCCGCGCAGGCGCTCCGCTGGTGCTGATCATGTGGCTTTCTTTTTCCCTGATCGCGCCGTGGTATTATGGTTTTTGACATATCTGATTGCGCAGGCTGAAAATGCGCGGAACAATCTTGTTCGACGCATTAGCCGAGTTTCTTTTTTCGGGTTTGAAATCCTGCCGTTACGGGATACTCCGAGCGACAACTTTGCCCGTTTCGGGAATGTGAATTAGGTGCGAGGCTTGGGCCATGACGAAGCCCATTACGGACAATCCGCAGTTTTATCTGACAGCCCCTTCTCCCTGTCCCTACCTGCCGGACCAGGAAGAGCGAAAGGTATTCACCCATCTTGTGGGCGAGAGGGCGACATTCCTCAACGACATCCTGACCCATGGCGGCTTTCGTCGTTCCCAGAACATCGCCTATCGCCCTGCCTGCGACAATTGCCGGGCCTGCACGTCCGTCCGGGTGCTCGTCGATGACTTCGACTACACCCGCTCCCTGCGCCGCATCCGCAATGCAGGCCGCATCTACGTGGGCAAGGAAGGGCCGCCAACCCCATCCACCGAGCAATACGAGCTTTTCCGCCGCTATCTCGGCACCCGTCACAGCGATGGCGGCATGGCCGACATGCGACTGCTCGACTACGCCCTGATGATCGAGGACACCCACGTCGACACAATCCTCTTGGAGTATCGACGCCGCGCCGAAGACAGGCCCGATCTTCCCGAGGAGGACCGCGGCGACGGCCCACTGGTCGCAGCAGCCCTCACCGATGTGCTCTCCGACGGACTGTCTATGGTCTATTCGTTCTTCGAACCGGAAATGAGCCACTTCTCCTTCGGCACATATCTCATCCTCGATCACATCGAACGCGCCCGGAAAATGGGCCTGCCCTATGTCTATCTCGGCTACTGGGTGCCGGGTTCAAAGAAGATGGAATACAAGACCCGCTTCCAGCCGCAGGAACGCCTCGGCCCGCAAGGATGGATGCCAACACAGCGCAGATGATCGCAATCCGCCGGATTTCAGCCCGGCCGCAGCCCACCTGGAAGGTCGGCAAACGCCTTTTGCTCTGCGGTCCGCCTCAGTTCAGATGCGCAGCGATCGCATCGAAGACATCCCGGAACATCTGCGTCGTGAGCCGTCCGGTATTCGTGTTGTAGCGCGAGCAGTGATAGCTGTCGAAAAGCGTGAAGTCGCCCATGTCATGCGCTGCGTTATGCGCGAACGGATAGGCGGCGCGACGCTTGCCAAGCGTCGTCAGAACCGTCTCGTGCGCAACCCGCCCGAGTGCCAGGATGCCCCCGAGATTGGGCATCTCCGCCAGGGTGTTGATCAGGAAGGGACGGCAGGCCTTGATCTCGGGTCCCGTCGGCTTGTTCTCCGGCGGAACGCAGCGCACGGCGTTGGTGATCGCCGCGCCCACCAGCTCCAACCCGTCATCGGGCCGCGCCTGAAACGTGCCGCGCGAAAAGCCGTAGAGATCGAGCGTCTCGTAAAGGAGATCCCCAGCGTAGTCCCCCGTGAAAGGCCGCCCCGACTTGTTGGCGCCACGCAGCCCCGGTGCAAGGCCAACGATCAGAAGCCGCACACTCTCAGGGCCGCCACGCGGCAGAAAGCTCGGCACAGGCGCGTTGAACCACTCCGGTTCGCGCGCACGATGGAACTCGCGAAACTCGACCAGCCTGGGACAGAGCGGGCAATCCCGATCCGGATCGCACACGGAGGCTGACTGAGACGCAGAAGACATGACACACTTTTCCCGATTTCTGACCGACGGCGCCGACCGGCACAGGCTCCCGATCCCTCGAATCGCCGCTCAGCTCCTGCATAAACCAGATCGGCCCGTCGGAAACGCCCAAACTCGGCACCGTCCAAACCGTTGAAACGAAAAAGCCGGAACCGTGTCGCCACGGTTCCGGCCCTGTCATGGATCGCGCACAAGACATCGGCTCATCGCCACGCGCCCGAAATGTTGGGACGCACGAAGAGCGGACCTCAAAGCGACGAATCAGAGATCGTCATATTCCTCTTCGCGCTCACGCTCCGCCTGACGCTGCTGACGCTCGGACGGATCGCGGCCGATCTTGTTGGCCAGCGCATTGAGGTCGATGAAGTGATCGGCCTGACGGCGCAGATCGTCGGCGATCATCGGCGGCTGGGTCTGCAGCGTGGAGACGACCGAAACCTTGCGACCGCGACGCTGGACAGCTTCCACGAGCGAGCGAAAATCACCATCGCCGGAGAAGAGCACCAGATGATCGACATGTTCGGCCATTTCCATGGCATCGACAGCAAGTTCGATATCCATGCTGCCCTTGATCTTGCGGCGACCGGAAGCATCGATGAATTCTTTGACCGGCTTCGTCACGACCTTGTAGCCATTGTAATCAAGCCAATCGATCAGCGGGCGAATGGACGAATACTCTTGATCCTCAACAAGGGCGGTATAATAGTACGCCCTCAGAAGATATCCCTTGCCCTGAAATTCCTTGAGAAGCCGCTTGTAGTCGATGTCAAAACCAAGAGACTTTGCAGTTGCATAGAGGTTTGCGCCATCGATGAACAACGCAACCTTCTCACGCGGGTCAAACATCTTTGTTCTCTTTTCTTCTATGGGAGTTAATTCGCCATGTGCACAGACAAGAATGAGACCGTTCAGCTACAAAATTCCGAACCCGTGACCAATATGAGCACTAAAAATATAGGCTTGGAATCCGAGCCAACCCGATCAACAGCATTTTTCAGTCGATGTAATATAAATTAATCCGATTTGCAAGAAAACAGTACCACTACAGATTCCCCGGGAATTCGGATCTCCTCTCGTTTTTTTTAAATAGCTTTGATTTTATTCCATTTTCCAAAAGCTGCTTAAAGGTTAGCAACAACGTTTCACCACGGGAAGCAGCCCTGACTACGTGTCTCCGCACACAAGGCGCGACAGCAAAGCGCAGGAAATGACAAGATATCAACAACTGAGGAAAGGATTTGGCGGCTTTTCCGCCAATGCTCATTTGCTTTGGGATTGTCCCCTGTGGGGCCTGCCGCATCCGCCAGCACGTTGAACGGATAGAGCGCGCGTATTCATGCGTTTTACTCTAGGCCAGCGCACGCCCCGCCGGTCCGAGCCGGGACCGTTTGCGCCAACCACGTCCAACGCCCGCGCGCTCTTGAAAATGCGCGGCACTTCGGCAGCGGCGGCAATGAGGTTGCCCCTTGCATTTGCGCTGCGAAAACCCTAATAAAGCGAATTCACTCTCACGAGCGCGTTTGTGCCTGTGGCCCTGCATGTCATGACAACCGCATGGTTGACGTTTGGGCCCAAGGCGAGCGCTCGCCAAAAGACAATGGTCCCGAGCCAGAGACTGGCGCTCCGGGACCCCGGACTGGAGATCTGCAATGGCGCGCGTGACCGTCGAAGATTGCATCGATAAGGTCGATAACCGCTTCGATCTGGTGCTGCTGGCCAGCCATCGTGCCCGGATGATTGCATCCGGCTCGCCGCTGACCATCGATCGCGACAATGACAAGAACCCGGTCGTCGCCCTGCGCGAAATCGCGGAACAGACCGTCAGCCCCGAAGATCTCAAGGAAGATCTGATCCACTCGCTTCAGAAATACGTCGAAGTGGACGAGCCGGAGCCGGAAGCTGTCCCGATGGTGCCCAGCGCAGCCGCAGCTGCCGCAGGCCCCGCTGATTCCGCCGAGCCGCCGATGGAGTTCGATCGCATGTCGGAAGAAGACCTGCTGAAGGGCCTGGAAGGGCTCGTTCCGCCGGATCGCAGCGACGACTACTGACCCTGCTACGGCAGCCCCGCAACAGGGTCCGCCAAACAGGACGAACGAGTTTTACAAAGGGGCGAAAGCGCTTTAGCGCGCGCCCCTTTGTCGTATTCCCCGCCCCCGTTTCCCAACGCGCCCCCTGCCTTGCAAGCTCCCTCGCGGTGCAAAACGCTCACCATTGCGGTGCGGGATGCTGGCGCTTTGCAGACGGGTAACTTATCTAAAGTAAAAATGGATTTCGTGCCGGAAACAGCCCGATTGCGGGCAACCACAGGACTGCGTACCCTGCGCCATGATGCGTCAATACGAGCTCGTTGAACGGGTCAACCGCTATAATCCGACCACTGACGAGGCCCTTCTCAACAAGGCCTACGTCTATGCCATGCAGAAGCACGGCATGCAGACGCGCGCCTCCGGCGACCCCTATTTCTCGCATCCCCTCGAAGTCGCGGCCATCCTGACCGACCTGCGCCTGGACGACGCCACCATTGCCGTCGCCCTGCTGCACGACACCATCGAGGACACCGATGCGACCCGCACCGAGATCGACACCATCTTTGGTGAGGAGATCGGCAAGCTGGTGGAGGGGCTGACCAAGATCAGCCGTCTCGATCTCGTCTCGCGGCGCGCCAAGCAGGCGGAGAATTTCCGCAAATTGCTGCTGGCGATTGCCGACGACGTGCGCGTCCTGCTGGTCAAGCTGGCCGACCGTCTTCACAACATGCGCACGCTGCATTTCGTCAAGGAAGACGAGCGCCGCAACCGCATTGCCGAAGAGACGATGGAAATCTATGCGCCGCTGGCCGGGCGCATGGGCATGCAGGACATGCGCTCCGAACTGGAAGACCTCGCCTTCCAGATCCTCAATCCGCAGGCCTACCAGACGATCACCGAACGGCTGAACGCGCTGCGCGAGAAAAATGCTGCCCTGATCGGCGATATCGAGCGCAATCTGACGGAGCAGCTGGCCGAGCGCCAGATCACCTCCACGGTGCGCGGGCGCATGAAGCGTCCCTATTCCATCTTCCGCAAGATGGAGCAGAAATCGATCGGCTTCGAACAGCTTTCCGATATTTACGGATTCCGCGTGCTCGTTGACGATGTGGAGACCTGCTATTCGGTCCTTGGCATTGTCCATACACGGTGGGCGAGCGTTCCCGGTCGCTTCAAGGACTACATCTCCACGCCCAAGCAGAACGACTATCGCTCCATCCACACCACCGTGGTCGGGCCGGCGCGCCAGCGTGTGGAGCTGCAGATCCGCACCAACGAGATGCACCGTGTCGCCGAATTCGGTATCGCGGCTCATGCGCTTTACAAGGATGGCGTGAAGGGCGGACGCAACATCGCACGCCTGACCGATGAATCGCGCGCCTATGCGTGGTTGCGCCAGACCATCGACATGCTGTCGCAGGGCGACACGCCGGAAGAGTTCCTGGAAAACACCAAGCTTGAGCTCTTCCACGACCAGGTCTTCTGCTTCACGCCCAAGGGCCGCCTGATCGCCCTGCCGCGCGGTGCAACCCCCATCGACTTCGCCTATGCCGTCCACACCGACATCGGCAACACGACGGTTGGCTGCAAGATCAACGGTCAGCTGGTGCCGCTCATCACGGAGCTTCGCAATGGCGACGAGGTGGAGATCATCCGCTCCGGCGCCCAGAAGCCGATGGATGACTGGCTGAACATCGCGGTGACCGGCAAGGCGCGCGCTGCGATCCGCCGGGCCTTGCGCGAAGCACAGCGCGAGAAATACGCCGCGCTCGGCCGTCATATCCTCCAGCGCGGCTTTGAGCGGCGCGGTCTGGAGCTGAACGACCCGATCCTCGCGCCGGTGTTGCTGCGCTTTTCGCAGGCGAGCGTCACGGATCTGATGGCGGCTGTCGGCCGTAGCGACATTCATGCCTCCGACGTGCTCAACGTCATCGACCCGACCCACGAGGAGACGGGCGAACAGGCGACTGCGGACCGCGTCAAGCCCACCGGCATTTCGCCCGAAGAGGGCTGGTTCGATCTGGAGGGCGAGTCGAGCCTCAAATTCCGGGTTCCGGCTGGCGCAACGAAGGAAACCGCGGCCCTGCCGATCCGAGGATTGAAAGGCAATCTTCCCATCCGCTTTGCCCCCGATGGCGGAGCAGTGCCGGGAGACCGTATTGTCGGCATCCTGACGCCTGGAGAAGGCATCACGATCTACCCGATCCACTCCGCTTCGCTGAAGGATTTCGACGATTACGACCAGTGGCTCGACGTGCGTTGGGACATTGAAGGCGATCACGAGGAACGCTTTCCCGCCCGTGTTGCGGTGTCAACGGTCAACGAACCGGGATCTCTGGCAGAGATCGCAAGGATCATCAGCCAGAATGACGGCAACATCGACAACATTCGAATGATCGGGCGGGCGCACGATTTTCACGAGATGACAATCGATCTCGAAGTATGGGATCTGAAGCACCTCAATCGCATCATCAATCAGTTGCGCGGGGCCTCGGTCGTCGCCAACGTGCAACGCAAGAACGACTGACAGGACAGAGCGCGCTCGCAGGGGCGTCACCGGGAAAGGAAGACATGACGAAGGACGAGGTACTGGCCATTTTCCGCGAGTCCGGCGCTATTCTGGAGGGGCATTTCATTCTCTCCTCCGGACTGCGAAGCCCGGTCTTTTTGCAAAAGGCCCGCGTCTTTCAGTATCCGGACCGCACCGAAATCCTGTGCCGCGCGCTGGCGGAGAGGGTCCGCGCGGCGGATCTGGGTCGGATCGACTACATCGTTTCGCCCGCTTTGGGCGGCATCATTCCCGGCTACGAGACAGCGCGCCATCTGAAGGTTCCCGCCATCTGGGTGGAGCGCGAAGGTGGCGAATTCCGCCTGCGTCGCTTCGAGATGGAAAAGCGCGCGCGCGTCATCGTGGTGGAGGACATCGTCTCAACGGGACTGTCGTCGCGTGAGACCGTGGAAGCCCTGAAAGCCATGGGGGCGGAGGTTCTGGCCTGCGCCTGCCTTATTGATCGTTCTGCTGGCGAGGCAAATTGCGGAGTTCCGCTGATCGCCCTTGCCGAGTACAAGGTGCCCGCCTATCCGGCCGACGCCCTGCCGCCCGAACTGGCCGCCCTTCCCGCGGTTAAGCCGGGCAGCCGAGGGCTCGCCTGAATTGGCGGTTTCGAAAACAACCATGAAGAGTGTGGGACCGGCCGCCCAGTACTCAATCCCCGGTTCGGTCGAGTAGAAGCATCGAAATGCTGTTTCAGCGCCGTGATCCTCCCCGCCTTGCCGAAAAGGTCCGCATCGCACTCTGGCCGCGACACAGCTTCGCGCGCTCCGCGAAATACTTCTCCAAGCGTGTTTTGCGCGTGACAGCGACCCCACACGCCATTGCGCTGGGGTTTGCGGCGGGGGCATTTGCCTCCTTCACGCCGTTTGTGGGCTTCCACTTCCTGCTCGGCTTCATCATCGCGGCGCTTCTGGGCGGGAACATCCTGTCTTCTGCGCTGGGCACAGCCGTGGGCAATCCCCTCACCTTCCCGCTGATCTGGACCTCCACCTATCGGCTCGGTCGTCTGGTGCTGGGGCATGCCAACGGACAACATCCCCATCACAAGCTGAACCTGGACCTGCTCAGCCAGTCCTTCGATGCAATCTGGCCGATCTTCAAGCCGATGCTGATTGGCTCCATTCCGCTTGGCGCGATTGCAGCCGCTATTTCCTATTTCGTGATTTATGGCATGGTGCGGACATACCAGATGGCGCGCCGCGAGCGTCTTTCCGCCCGCCGGGAAGCGTCCCGCGCGCGCGCTGCCGCCCCTATCCATCCCGGCACCATGGAGCCGCCCATAGATCCCTCCATGGATGCAGGACGAGCGGAGTAGAGACACCATGACCGCGCACCAGCGCCTCGGTATCAACATCGATCACGTGGCTACCGTCCGCAATGCCCGCGGCGGCGACGCCCCCTCCCCGTTGCGCGCGGCCCTCATGGCGCAGGCAGCTGGTGCCGACGGCATCACCGCACATCTGCGTGAAGATCGCCGCCACATCAGGGACAGCGATATCGCCGATCTCGTCGCCAATATCGATATTCCGTTGAATCTCGAAATGGCGGCCACCGACGAGATGCGCGACATCGCCCTCAAAGCCCGCCCGCATGCGGCGTGTATCGTCCCGGAAAAGCGTGAGGAGCGCACCACGGAAGGCGGTCTGGACGCCGAAGGCGGCTTCAAGACGCTCCAGCCGCTGGTCGAAGCTCTTTACGACGCCGATATCCGCGTTTCGCTCTTCATCGAGCCCGACATCCGGCAGATCGACGCCGCCCGCGCGCTTGGCGCTCCGGTCATCGAGCTGCACACCGGCGCCTATTGCGAGGCAGCACTTGCCGGTGATGAGCCCGCCCGTCAGGGGCATCTCGCCCGCATTCGCGAAGCCGCCCGGCACGCGGCCCATATCGGGCTTGAGGTGCATGCGGGCCACGGCCTGACCTACGACACGGTCACCGATATTGCCGCCATCCCTGAAATCCGGGAGCTGAATATCGGCCATTTCCTGATTGGCGAGGCGATTTTTCTGGGTCTTGGCCCCGCAATTGCCGAAATGCGCCGTTTGATGGATGCCGCGAGGACGGGAATCGGCGCCTGACATCCCGGAATGTGAGAACAAGGCAAGCCGTCCGGCCCGTCCGGACGGAATAACCATGTGCGCGACGCGACCTTGCGTTGCGCAGGCCCCCGAGAGCCGGTATCAAGTCCCTCGTTCCTGCTTCGCAGGTGCGGTGATCGCAAAACGCGCTTTCCGCCCCTCCAAAGCAGGCGCGTCCGACTGAACAAGAGGCCGGACACGCCGCGCAAGCGCCACGCTCGCGTCGGCCACCACCTGAATGAGAGCCCGCTTGGGCACAGACGCTTTCCGACAGCGACGCCCGTGCGGCGCGACAGGACAGAAAGACGGGAAGGACCCGATGAGCGACGTGAACGACAAGCACGATCAGAAGGGCGGTCTCGGCGAAACCGTCAAGATCGTTGTCCAGGCCCTGCTTCTGGCGCTGGTGCTCCGCACTTTCCTGTTTCAGCCCTTCAACATTCCCTCCGGGTCGATGAAGGACACGCTGCTTGTCGGCGACTATCTCTTTGTCTCCAAGTTCAGCTACGGCTACAGCCGCTATTCCTTCCCTTGGGGGCTGGGTCCCTTCTCCGGCCGCATCTTCGCCACCGAGCCGGAACGCGGCGATGTCGCCGTCTTCAAGCTGCCGCGCGACAATTCCACCGATTACATCAAGCGCGTAATCGGCCTGCCGGGCGACGAGATCCAGATGATCGACGGCGAGCTTTACATCAACGGCACAGCCGTGAAGCGCGAGCGCCTTGATGACTACATCGAAACCGATCAGTACGGCCGCACCCAGCGCGCCAGACGCTACCGCGAGACGCTGCCCAACGGCGTCTCCTATGAAACCCTCGATCTGACCCCCAACGCGTCTTCCGACAACACGCGCGTCTTCAAGGTGCCGCAGGGCCATTATTTCATGATGGGCGACAACCGCGACAACTCCGCCGACAGCCGCGTGGCCGGGTCCGGCGTGGGCTATGTGCCTTTCGAGAACTTTGTCGGTCGGGCAGAAATCCTGTTCTTCTCCGTGGAGAACGGCGAACCGGCGTGGATGTTCTGGAAGTGGCCGTGGACCGTACGTTGGGACCGCATTTTCACGACGCTTTGAGGACAGCATGGCACGCGATAACAAGGATGGCCTGGCGAGGCTTGAAAAGCAGCTCGGACACGCGTTTTCCGACCGCGGCCTGATCCAGCGCGCCCTCACCCATGCCAGCGCCCTGCCGCCTGCACGCTCCGCGACCGAGAACTACGAAAGGCTGGAATTCCTGGGCGATCGCGTCCTCGGCCTCGCGGTTGCGGAGATGGTATTCGAGACCTTTCCGAAGGCGGAGGAAGGCGAGCTTGCCCGCCGCCTCAACCATCTGGTGAAGCGCGAGACCTGCGCTGAGGTGGCGAGCGAACTCGGCCTTGGCGACCTGATGGTGATCGGCGAGAGCGAGGCGCAATCGGGCGGACGCGCGAAAGCGGCGTTGCTTGCGGATATCTGCGAGTCCGTTCTCGGTGCGCTTTACCGCGATGCAGGCTGGGCGGTTGCCCGCGCCTTTATCGAAAGCCGGTGGCGCGAGCGCATGTTATCCTGGTCGGGCAATCAGCGAGATGCAAAGACCACCCTGCAGGAATGGGTGCAGGGCAACGGGCTGGCGACGCCCAGTTACAAGATTGCCGAACGTACGGGCCCCGATCATGCCCCCGTTTTCACCGTCGCGGTGAATGTGGATGGCATGACTGCCGGACAAGGAACGGGCCCCTCGAAACGGCTGGCAGAACAAGCCGCGGCCGAAGCCGTGCTGCGCCGCGAAGGCGTATGGTCGGAGACCGACAAGTGACAGACAAAGAGGCCGACAAGGCCGCCCCCGAAGAAAACCTTGACGACCTGGCTCCTGAAGCCGAAGCGCCGGAGGAAACCCGCGCCGGTTTCGTCGCCCTTATCGGCGCTCCCAATGCCGGCAAGTCCACCTTGTTGAACCGTCTGGTCGGCGCCAAGCTTTCCATCGTCACCCACAAGGTGCAGACGACCCGCGCCATCATGCGCGGTGTGGCGATCCATGATGCCTCACAGATCGTCTTTGTCGATACGCCGGGCATCTTCGCGCCCAAACGCCGCCTGGACCGCGCGATGGTCGACACCGCCTGGTCGGGCGCGGAAGGGGCGGATATCGTTGCCCTGCTGATCGACGCACGCAAGGGCATCGACGACGAGATCGCACCTATCCTGAAGCGACTGGCGGAACTGAAGCGCCCAAAGGTGTTGATCCTCAACAAGATCGACGTCACCAAGCGCGACGAACTTCTGGCACTCGCCAGCCGGGCGAATGCGGAGGTGCAGTTCGATCAGACCTTCATGATCTCCGCGCTCGATGGCGACGGTGCCGATGATCTGATGGAGTATTTCGCAACGACCCTGCCGAAGGGCCCGTGGCTCTACCCGGAAGACCAGATTTCCGACCTGCCATTGCGCATGATCGCGGCCGAAATTACCCGCGAGAAGCTGTTCCTGCGTCTCCACCAGGAGATCCCCTACGCCTCCACCGTGGAAACCACGCAGTGGAAGGAACTGAAGGACGGCTCCGCCCGCGTGGAACAGACCATTTATGTGGAGCGCGACAGCCAGAAGAAGATCGTTCTCGGCAAGGGCGGCGCGACGATCAAGGCGATCTCGCAGGGAGCCCGTCAGGACATCATGGCCATGACCGAACGCCCGGTTCACCTGTTCCTGTTCGTGAAGGTGCGCGAAAACTGGGGCAACGACCCGGAACGCTACCGCGAAATGGGCCTGGAATTCCCGCGTTAGGCTTTGCTCGTCACAACGTCTGGCGCAAGCTGCTGAGCTTGCAGCCCGTCTCGATGGACGGGCTGCAAGCGCAACACCCTTGGCAAGCTCCCAGTAGCCACACACACTCGATCCCCCTGCATCCGCACCGACCTCTCCCAAGGGGAGAGGGTTGGGGTGAGGGGGATTGAACTCTCGTGGATACGGATGCACCCAAACCCCTCACCCGGCGCGTCCGCGCCGAGCTCTCCCCATGGGAGAGGTTCTCTGGCCGGGCTCTTCATCGACGCGGGCCTTGTGAAATCGCCACCGCTTCAACCGGCCCGTTCAAGGCCCGCTATTTCGCGAAACGCGAGGTGTGCCCCCTCTCCCAGGGGGAGAGGGCTGGGGTGAGGGGTATCGATCCCTCAAGGATACGCACTCCCCGCTCCCCTCACCCGGCGCATCCGCGCCGACCTCTCCCCATGGGAGAGGTTCTCTGGCCGGGCTCTTCGTCGCCGCCCTTCCCTTGCACATTCCCGACACGCATTCTTTCCGCCTCCCCCGTGCCGGAATCGTCTAAATTCACCCGATGGAATGGACCGACGACGCCATTATTTTGGGCACTCGCAAGCATGGTGAAAGCTCCGTCATCGCGGAAGTGATGACCATCGCCCATGGCCGCCATCTGGGCCTTGTGCGCGGTGGACGGTCGCGCAAGATGCAGCCGACCCTCCAGCCCGGAAACTCGGTGCGCCTCACTTGGCGCGCCCGGCTCGACGGACATCTGGGCAATTTCCAGATGGAAGGGCTGGACCTGCGCGCAGCCGGGCTGATGCAATCGCCCATCGGCATCCATGGTGTCCAGACACTCGCGGCCCTTCTGCGCCTGCTGCCGGAACGCGATCCCTATCCCAACCTCCACGCCGCCATGGAAGTGGTGCTCGCACATATGGACGAGGCGGGCCTCGCCGCCGCCCTTCTGGTGCGGTTCGAGCTTGAGATGCTGAATGAATTGGGCGTCGGCCTCGACCTGTCTGCCTGCGCAGCCACCGGCGTGACGCGCGATCTCATCTGGGTCTCGCCGAAATCGGGCCGCGCTGTCAGCCGCGAGGCCGGCGCGCCCTATGCGGACAAGCTGCTCGCCCTGCCCGGTTTCCTGCGCCGCATGAAAGGCACCAACGTCGCAGCCTCAGCCACACTTGAGGAACTGACCGACGCCTTCCGCCTGACCGGATTCTTCCTCGACCGCCATATTTATGGGCCCCGTCAATTGCCGTGGCCGACATCGCGCGAGGCATTTCTCGCGGCGATGAAACGAGCCCTATCAATCTCCTAGATCGCTTCTCGCCATACATATACTTTTTTCTGAATATATGTACGATCCCAAATGCGGTAAAATGCCAATGCTGTTTAATTAAGGCACTGATTTTTGGGAGTTATTCACATGGCCATTGAAGTCTACCGAAGTGCAGATGACGCCCCCGCCCCTCCTGGGGATCTGGAGTTCTTCACATCGAGGGATGTCTTGTCGCCGTTTGGCTATAAGGCCGTGGAGATTGACGGAACCTGGTTCTGGGTGCCGGGCACCGAAGAGGAATACAGGAGTTCCGAAGCAGAGCGTCTCGGCATCAAACCCCAAGACGTTGAAATCCGCATTTCGTGCTACCAGACCGGGCCGAAATCCTGCGTCGGAACATGTATGAGCGGCTTCTGCCGCCTGATGTTCAATCCCGCCCAGAATTTCTACTACTGCGGCTGCACCTGATCTGACGCGAAATCCAGCGCGGAAGTGGCAGTCTCCCTGTCGCTTCCGCGCATTCCAACCTCACCGCGTCGACCATCCAGGACCGTGGACCGTCCTTTGGATCGCCCGGCCAGTCGACCTTCCGCGAATGTTTGGTCAAAGAGCGATCGCAAATTAACGCGGCTGTCTGCGCATCTGTTTTCCCGCAATGCGGGGTCCCGGGAAGCCTCTGCGGAGCTTCAAACACCAATTCCGTCATTTGTTGCCTGGCACCCAAAGTGCAGCAACCGGACAAAAGACGATTGCGCAGCAAGTTGGTCCCGCAATCCTCAGGCTTTGCGCGCTTTCCCGCCTTGCGCGATTCGCCACCTCGCGATACCCAGAACACATGGGAAACGAGCTGATTCCGCCTAATGGCGCCGGAGGTCCCGAGGGACCGGATGGCATTGAGCCGATCAACCTGCGCGAGGCGCTGGAAGAGCGCTACCTCGCCTATGCGTTGTCGACCATCATGCACCGAGCGCTACCCGATGTGCGCGACGGCATGAAACCGGTTCATCGCCGCCTGCTTTACGCCATGCGGCTGCTCAAGCTCGATCCCGGTCAGGGCTTCAAGAAATGCGCCCGCATCGTCGGCGACGTGATGGGTAAATATCACCCGCACGGCGACGCCGCGATCTATGACGCCCTCGTCCGCCTAGCTCAGGAATTTTCGCAGCGCTACACGCTGGCCGAGGGCCAGGGCAATTTCGGCAATATTGACGGCGATAGCGCCGCCGCCATGCGTTACACCGAAGCCCGCCTCACCGAGACCGCACGGCTGTTGCTGGAAGGCATCGATGAGGATGCCATCGATTTCCGCGACACCTATGACGGGCTCGATCAGGAACCCGTCGTGTTGCCGGGAGGTTTTCCAAACCTGCTGGCGAACGGCTCGTCGGGCATCGCCGTGGGCATGGCGACCTCCATCCCGCCGCACAACGTGGCCGAGATCTGCGATGCCGCCCTCCACCTCATCAAGCATCCCAACGCGGACGTGGAAAAGCTGGTGGAGTTCATCAAGGGACCGGACTTTCCCACCGGCGGCATTCTGGTGGAAGACCCAGCCTCCATTCTGGAAGCCTATCGCACCGGGCGCGGCGGTTTCCGCGTTCAGGCGCGCTGGGAAAAGGAAGAGACAGGCCGCGGCACATGGGTCGTGGTCATCACCGAAATCCCCTATCAGGTCCAGAAGTCGAAGCTGATCGAGAAGATCGCCGAGCTTCTGATGGCCCGTCGGCTGCCGCTTCTGGCCGACATTCGCGACGAATCCGCTGAAGACATCCGCATCGTGCTGGAGCCGCGTTCGCGCAATGTGGACGAGACCCTGCTGATGGCCTCGCTCTTCAAGCTGACGGATCTGGAAAGCCGCTTCCCGCTCAACATGAATGTGTTGTCGCGCGGACAGATCCCCAACGTCCTTAGTCTGAAGGACGTGATCACCCAGTGGCTGGACCACCGCAAGGAAGTCCTGATCCGGCGCTCCCGCTTCCGGCTCGGCAAGATCGAGCACCGCCTGGAAGTGCTCGACGGCTATCTGATCGCCTATCTGAACCTCGACGAGGTTATCCGCATCATCCGCTATGAGGATGAGCCCAAAGCGGACCTGATGAAGACGTTCAAGCTGAGCGAGGTTCAGGCCGAGGCAATCCTCAACATGCGCCTGCGCTCCCTGCGCAAGCTTGAGGAAATGGAAATCCGCACCGAGCACGACAAGCTGTCGGCGGAGCGCGACGAGTTGAACGCGCTTCTCGGCTCCGACGAGCTTCAGTGGAAAAAGATCTCCGGCGAAATCCGCGCCGTGCGCAAATCCTATGGCCCGGAAACGGAACTCGGCAAGCGTCGCACGGATCTTGGCGAGGCCAAGGAAATCGACCTTGAGGAGATCCACAACGCCATGATCGAGCGCGAGCCGATCACGGTGGTTGTGTCCCGCAAGGGCTGGATCCGGGCCATGAAGGGCCATATCTCGGATACCTCCAGCCTCTCCTTCAAGCAGGGCGATGCCCTCGCCTTTGCCTTCCCGGCAGAGACGACCGACAAGCTGCTGGTCTTCTCCACCGGCGGGCGCTTCTTCACCCTGACGCCGGACCGCCTGCCCGGCGGCCGCAGCCAGGGCGAGCCGATCCGCCTGATGGTGGATATGGATCAGGATCAGGACATCGTCGCCGTCTTCGTCCACAAGCCCGGTCGCAAGCTGCTTGTGGCCGCCACCGATGCGCGTGGTTTCGTGGTCAACGAGGACGAGGTTGTCGCCAATACCCGCAAGGGCAAGCAGGTGCTCAACGTCTCGGCAGGCGATGAGGCAAAGCTCTGCGTCCCGGCCGACGGCGACCACATCGCTGTCATCGGCATGAACCGCAAGCTGCTCATCTTCCCGCTGGAACAGGTGGGCGAGATGACCCGTGGCCGCGGTGTGCGCCTGCAACGCTACCGCGACGGCGGCATTTCCGATGCCATTGTGTTCAAGGCCGAAGACGGGCTCACCTGGTCCGACAGTTCCGGGCGCAGCTTCACGCGTACACTGGACGAGCTCTCCGACTGGTGCGGCGACCGCGCTCAGGCTGGTCGCCTCCCGCCGCCAGGCTTCCCGCGCACCAACAAGTTCAACACAAACGGACTTTGAACGAGGCCACTCGCGGGCCCGCGTTGAATCGGAATCTCAACGTCCGGAATCGTTTTCCCAAGTCCTTGAATCACCGTCTCAGATCCTTGAATCCGTTTCTGAGCCAGATGAATCTCCCCCGGAGGTTTTGCGGTCATCCATCTGTAGCCGCTACGTCTTTCCACATAGCGACAGGCAACGACCAGATCGATCCGTGAGAAACCGGCGCATCCGCCTGCAAATGGTGACCGCGCCTATCGCGCGCTCTCGGCGGGCCAGTAGCCAGTTAGAACATCACGCCGCATGACGCGGATTTCCACGTCCGGCTCCAGACAGCGCGAGCATTTCAGCCCGGCCGCGACCTGCTCCAACGATGCCGCCGGATCCAGCCTGTCGGCGTTGAGATAACGAAGCCGCGCGCAATTGGGGCAGCAGATGGCGAGCCGCGCACCTTCATCCCGGATATCGCTGACAGTAATCATCGCCTGGCTCCCCTCCCGTGAATTGACGCAAGACGTCGGGACCGGAGCCTACCCCTTATCGCGCAGGAGGCGACCCTTTTCGCGATCCCAGTCGCGCTTCTTTTCCGTCTCGCGCTTGTCGTGCAGCTTCTTGCCGCGCGCAATCGCCAGCTCCAGTTTGGCACGACCACGGTCGTTGAAATAGAGCTTCAACGGGACGAGCGTCATGCCGTCCTTCTGGATCGCGCCCAGCAGCTTGCCGATCTCGCGCCTGTGCAGCAGCAGCTTGCGCGGCCGCTTGGGCTCGTGGTTGAAGCGATTGCCCTGGAGATATTCCGGCACGAAGCTGTTGATCAGAAAGATCTCGCCGTTGTGCTCGGTGGCATAGGATTCCGCAATCGTGCTCTTGCCGGCGCGCAGCGACTTGACCTCGGTCCCGGTCAGCTCAAGCCCCGCCTCCAGCGTATCGATGATCTCATAATTGAACCGGGCCTTGCGATTGTCGGCGACGACCTTGCGGTTCGCCTGCTCGCTCGACTTCTTTGGAGCCATCTGGTTCAACCCTTCCTCAAGCACGGGGCCGGACGGCGCATCGCCTGTCCGGCCCCGGATCTGTTTGCAATTTCGACCAAGGCCGCCGCCTGGGACAGCAAGCTGCTCAGTCGATCAGGCCCGCATGGACCATCGCCTTGCGAATACGGACCTGCGTTTCCTCGGAAACCGAAATCAACGGCAGGCGCAGCTCGTCATCCACCTTGCCAAGCAGCGACAAGGCATATTTGGCGCCGCCCGGGCTCGGTTCAAGGAACATGGCGCGATGAAGCGGCATCAAACGGTCCTGAAAGGCGAGCGCCTTCGCGAAATCGCCCGCAAGGCAAGCCTCCTGGAACTGCGAACACAGCTTGGGCGCAACATTCGCCGTCACTGAGATGCAACCATGACCACCATGGGCCATGAAGGCCAGTGCGGTCGCGTCTTCACCGGAAAGCTGGTTGAACCCCGCTCCCATCGCCTCGCGCTGGTCGCTGACCCGCGTGAGATTGGCGGTCGCGTCCTTCACGCCGGTGATGTTCTTGCAGTCGACAAACAGCCGCGCCATCGTTTCCGTCTTCATGTCGATCACGGAACGCGGCGGGATGTTGTAGATGATGATCGGAATAGAGATCGCGTCGTTGATCGCCTTGTAGTGCCGATAAAGGCCTTCCTGGCTGGGCTTGTTGTAATAGGGCGTCACAACAAGCACCGCACTCGCACCGGAGGCCTCAGCAGCCTGCGCAAGCTCGATCGCCTCAACCGTGTTGTTGGACCCCGCCCCCGCAATCACGGGCACACGACCATCCGCGGCTTCCACGCAAAGCTGCACGACGCGCTTGTGCTCATCATGGGAAAGCGTGGGCGATTCTCCGGTCGTTCCCACCGGCACAAGCCCATGGGAACCCTCTTTAATCTGCCAGTCCACGAAATCCTGAAACCTTTTCTCGTCGACCGATCCGTTATGGAACGGTGTGACGAGTGCCGGAATAGATCCCTTGAACATTGTGGCTTCCTTCAGTTTTGCCGTTTTCCTGCCGCCTTCGCGCGGTTGGATAGCGCCGGACAATAATCGTCCATCGAAGCATCGGCAAGCAGGCGTATGCGCACATTCGCGCAAAATTCCGCCGCCTTGCTTCGGCCATGGAAAAGCCACGGCCGGGACGGGTTTGGTAAACGCCCCGTTAATTGCTGCCGCGTTAGCATGTTTGCTGTTCGCCCAAATCACATTTGGGTCGGATCACTTGCGATAACACAGGATTTCTGCCGGGTGCGAGAACCAGAAATGGCCAATGCTTTCCGCCATGTATTGTCTTCCAATCATTCCGGCAGCACGTTCCCGCTGCGGCGGGCGCTCCGGCGCGAGCCTTTGCTCGTGCTCATGCTGTCGGCAAGTCTCGCGGCACAATCCTTCCTGTCACCGGCCTTCGCATTCGACCCGTCAGGCACGGTGCCGCGCCCGAAGCCTCAAGGCGAAGCATTTTCTCCCGCGCCGGTCACAGCTTCTGGCGCCATCGCCAACCTGGTGGGCGGCGCAGCCCCCGTGCCGGATCGCAAACCCGACTCCACCGGCGCGATCGGCTATGCCTCCGCCACAGCATCGGCACCCGCCTATCGCGCACCGCCCCCCCGGAACTCCCCGCTCATGTCGGAAGACGAGGATGACGCCGATATGGTCGGCGTCTCTGCCCCCGACAGCACAGGCTCCGTCGCGACCCTGAAAACGGCACTGGATGCGATCGGCAAGCGTGACATCGCCTCCGCGATCGCGATCCGCAACAAGATGCCCGCTTCACTCGACCGTCGCATCATTGACTGGCGACTGATCGTGTCCGGCGATCCGGCGATTCCGTCCTCCTTCATCACCAGTTTTGCCGCCGAGGCCCCGCACTGGCCCAACGCGAAGCTGATGCGGCGCCGCGCGGAGGTTGCCTTCTCGCGCGAGAAGCCCGCGTCCTCCATCATTCTCTCCGCCTACCGCGATGCCGGCCCGATCAGCTTTACCGGCAAGATCGCCTATGCCCGCGCCCTCCTCGACAAGCGTCGCAACAACGAGGCCGCCCGTATCATCCGGGAAATCTGGCATACCGAGACGCTGGAAAAGTCCTCCCAACGGCTGATCCTGAACGAATTTGGCACGCTCCTTCGCAAGGCGGATCATGACCGCCGGATGGAGATGCTTCTTTACAAGGAGCGGGTGAACGAGGCTTCCGAACTGGCGAAACGGCTGGGCTCTGCGGAGCGTGCCTATGTGAAGGCGCGCGGTGCCGTCATCCGCCGTCAAAAGGACCAGAAGAAGCTGATGGACGCAGTGCCGCGCTCCCAGCGCGCGCGTGCCGGTTACATATTTGCCCGCATCCAGATGCTGCGTCGCGCCGACAAGGACCGCGAAGCCATCCAGCTGATGCTCAAAGCCCCCACCAAGGCGACCGACCTGGTCAACGCAGATGAATGGTGGATCGAGCGCAGACTTGAATCGCGCATGGCGCTGGAGCTGGGTGATGCCCGCGCCGCCTACATGATCGCGGCCAATCACGGCGCGGTCTCGCCCGCCAAATATGCCGAAGCGGAATTCCATGCGGGCTGGTATGCCCTGCG
Source organism: Breoghania sp. (assembly GCF_963674635.1). Classification (NCBI taxonomy): domain Bacteria; kingdom Pseudomonadati; phylum Pseudomonadota; class Alphaproteobacteria; order Hyphomicrobiales; family Stappiaceae; genus Breoghania; species Breoghania sp. Next base: position 543,868 of record NZ_OY771475.1, on the reverse strand, counting down.
CTTCATGAACGATGCCCGGCGCGCAGAGCCCCATTTCCAGAACATCGCACGGATCGGCACCACCCCGATCACCATTTCGCGGGCACAGTACTGGATCGGCAGGGCACAGGAGGCCCAGGGAAAGCAGCAGGCGGCCCGCGCCTCCTTCCAGCAGGCGGCTGTTTTCGGCTCCACCTATTATGGCCAGCTTGCCCGCACCCGCCTTGGCATGGCGCAGGCCGCTGTGCCCGCCTCTCCGCGCCCGACACAGGCCGACCGTTCGGCCTTCGAGCGCAACGAACTGGTCCACGCCATCCGCCGTATTCACAAGGCTGACCGGATGGGAGATGCCACGCTCCTGTTCCGCACACTCGCCCTGACCCTTCCCACGGCGGGCCAGGCGGCCCTGCTCACGGATCTCGCCGAAAAGACCGGCACACACCAGCTCGCCCTGATGGTTGGCAAGCTGGCTGCCGGACGCAACAACGAGTCCGCCCCGCTCGCCTTCCCCACATCCGCGATCCCGTCAAAAGCGCGCATCTCCGCGGTCGAAAAGCCGATGGTCTATGCGATTGCACGTCAGGAAAGTGCCTTCAACCCCCAGGCTAAAAGCCATGCAGGTGCACTTGGCCTGCTCCAGCTCATGCCCGGCACCGCCAAGGCGACGGCCCGAAAGGCAGGCCTGCGATACTCCAAGAGTGCCCTCACTGCCGACCCCGCCTATAACGCAAGGCTGGGCGCGGAACACCTGGCGGAGCTGATGGAAGAGTTCAACGGCTCCTACATCATGACGTTTGCCGCCTACAATGCCGGGCGCAGCCGGGTCTATGAATGGATTGAGCGCTTCGGAGACCCTCGGTCACCGAAAGTCGACGCGATCGATTGGGTTGAACGCATCCCCTTCACCGAGACGCGCAACTACGTTCAGCGCATCACCGAAAACTTGCAGGTCTACCGCGCCCGCATCGACGGTAAGGGCCTGAATATCGCTGCCGACCTCAAACGCGGCGCCCCGCGCTGAGACCTGCGGAGCAGTCACTGCGGCCCCAGTAGTGGCCCGGCGAACGAAAAGGCCCGATGGACTTTGTCCATCGGGCCTTTGTCATTCCTGCGCGAAATGTGCCGGATCAGAACGTGCGCGGAACGCGGAAGACACCGACGAGATCGTCGTCATCCGAGATGCCGCCCAAATTGGCCGCAGTGTTGCCGTCGATCGACTGATATTCGCGTTCGACACCCATCAGGGAACCGGAAACCGGCGACCAGACCTGGTTGCCCTGTACGCTCCACTGGGTCACCTCAGCATCGGGCAAGACAGACAGATCATTGCTGTAGCTCGCGTAATTTGCCGTCACCGCAGAGGACAATGTCGGCGTCCAATGATGGGTGATGCCACCGCCTATGCCCCAGGCTCGCGTCGTCTCCAGAATGCTGATGCTAAGCGCGATCGCATCCGGCGCGAAGGAAGATTCGTGCACGTAGCGAACCGCGCCATCGGCATAAGCACGCGCTCGGGTCGTTGTGGCGTTGCCGTTCCGGGTGCTTCAGTTCGTGTTTCCATCGTCGGAAATGTCACGGAAGCGGAGCTCGACACGCATGCCGCCACCAACGCGCAGGCAGATCTCGGTGCCCGGGATTTAGAAGAAGCCTGGACTGCAGGCGTCGCAGACGCGGACCTAGTCGACCGGCTCCGGCGTGACGGGAAGATCCGCAACTTGCGCAACAGCTGGAAGAAGAGCCGCAGTGGCGGAAAGAGCGGCAAGCGTGGTGGACTTGTCAGGAAGCACTATCTTCATATTTTCGAATGCGAACAATATCTTCCGGAAGCGTCCTCAGAATGTGAAACACCGCAATGTTCACGCGTGGGCCCTGCGCACTTGAAATCCGCCTGTTGAAATTGCTCGGCACACCGGTCGAGAGCTCCCCGTCTCCATCACACTGCCTGCGAAATAGAAAAGGCCCGGCGGATTTCTCCGCCGGGCCTCTCAATCTGTTCCGTAAGGATCAGATTAGAACATGCGCTGAACGCGGAACATGCCGACCAGATCGTCGTCGTCCTGCAGGTTCGCAGACGGACGGTCGTAGGTCTCGTTGAGGTACTCGAGTTCGACACCCATCAGGAAGCCGGAAACCGGCTGCCAGGCGAGGTTACCCTGAACAGACCACTGATCAACGTCGTAGGTCCGGCCGTAAGCTTCAAGCGAAGCGTAGCTCGCGGAGAAGCCGGAGCTCAGCTGGCTGGTCCAGTAGTGCTTGAAGCCACCACCGATGCCCCATGCGGTCGTGGTATCGACCGTGTTGCCGCCCTTGACGACGCCATCGAGGTCCAGGTTCGACGACACGTACTGTGCCGCACCCTGAGCATAGGCAGCCTGGAAGGACACGCTGTCCTTGGGGGCGATCATCGGCAGGTTGAAGGTCACGCCAGCACCCAGGGCCCAGCCCACGGCCGAATCCTGAACGGTGTTGCCGCCATTGACCTGGTGAACCGCACCCATGACCTGGGCAGCGCCCCAACCCTGATCGATGCGCACGTTGGCGACCAGATCGGGAAGCTTGTGACCGCCGAAGGCGTCAACCACGTTGCCATCGGCATCGAAGCCATTGGCAAGCTGGCCGCGGGAGAAGGTGGCGTCTTCGATGGAGAGCGACGCGGACACACCGTTGCCGAAGCCGTAGGTGTAAGCAAAGACCGTCGACTCGTGATCGGAGAAGCCCTGGTCCTGCATGGAGCCCCAGGCGTCGCCGGTGTAGAAGTCGAAGAAGCCGTTTCCGACGCGACCGAAGGTGAAGCCGCCGAACTGGATGAAGCCGTTCTTCAGCGTCACGGTCGGGGTCGTGGAGCCGCCGGAATCACCGGTGAACCACAGGTCCACATAGGTGCGCAGCAGGCCGTATTCGGTTGCCGTACGGCTGTCGAAACGGGTGTAGGCACGAGCGCGGGTCGTCGTGGCGTTGCCGTCACGGGTGCCCCAGTTCGAGTTGCCGTCGTCAGCGAAGTCGCGGAAACGGAACTCAACGCGCATGCCACCGCTGACACGCAGGCAGGTCTCGGTGCCGGGGAGGTAGAAGAACCCCGAACCGTAAGCGTCACAGACGCGGACATAGTTGACCGGCTCAGGGGCGACCGGCAGGTCGGCCGCCTGGGCGCCAGCTGCAGTGAACATGCCAGCCGCTGCGGCCGCAAGAACAAGCTTTGTTGTCATTTCTTAACTTCCATTAGATGTGAGGATGAGAAGCCCAGGGAGAGGGACACCGTTGCCTCATGGGCTGCAAGATATTGAATAGGCCGATGCAAACAATCCCAATATGCCCAAAGCACCGTTTTCAAAGACACATCACAGAAGCCCGTTGCAACAAAGCCACAACTTACGCGACGTAAATTTAATATAACACCACACCCGAATTACTTGCCCATACGTAATACTGGAAGGTCGTCAGACAACTTCAGCAACATTCCTTCATCGTGATGATAGCCAAACGGGATCTGAAATGAATCGGTCGCCCATTTCTGAGCCTTTAGAACCAAGCCCCAGGATACGCAGCGTCCGCGAAAGACCTGCAAGGGATAGAAGGCAGCCCCCCCCCCCCACCTTCGGCCTCCGGGTTTCATCAATCAGATGCACCTTTAGAAAAACGGCGCACACGGATATCCGGGCGCACCTTAAGGCTCCCCACACAATCGCGGGGCGGCGCGAGCATGACGCGCCCCAAACAGACAGAAGCCAGCCACACGATTGACTGACAGTATGCCCCCACGCAAACGACAGACTGACCAGTCAGGCGGCCTTCCCGCCACCAGTCAGCACGAGAATAGAAGTGCGACTGCCGCCCCCCCTAGGCGGGACGACCAATAGAAGAGAAAACAGAGGCTTGGCTGCTCTGAGGTCCCGTTCATGCGCATCAGCTGCCATCGCCAACGGCCCCGCGCGCCGCCCAAGCAGCCGCCCGCCAACATGTTGGGCGGAAACTTTGCATGGACGCCTCCTGCATCAATTCGCGCGCCCTCCCCTGATGTCGGCCAAGGCAAACGATACATATGCGGCGCGCGCGCCCGGGCCCAGCCTGAATCGCCACACGTCCAAGACAGCGTGATTCTTCGAAGACACTTTTGAATGCAAAAGGCCCGGCGGATTTCTCCGCCGGGCCTCTCAGTCCGATCCGGTTGGATCAGATTAGAACGTGCGCTGGACGCGGAAGATACCGACGAGATCGTCGTCGTCGGCGCTGACACCACCAACCTTGACATCAGTGTTCTGGTATTCCAGCTCAACACCCATCAGGAAGCCGGAAACCGGCGACCAGACCAGGTTGCCCTGGATGCCCCACTGATCGGCATCAACGTCAGCCAGAACGCCCTGATCGTTCTCGAACGAAGCGTAGTTGGCGGTCAGAGCGGACGACAGAGTCGGGGTCCAGTGGTGGGTGATACCACCGCCAATGCCCCAGCCAGTGGTCGTCTCGAGATTCGTGACCGACAGGCCAACGAAGTCACTGAGAATGGCCGCTTCATGCACGTAGCGCACAGCGCCGTCGGCATAGGCAGCCTGGAAGGAGATGGTGTCGCCCGGAGCAAGCATCGGAGCGTTGAAGGTCACGCCAGCGCCGATGGCCCAGCCGATCTCGGAGTCAACGATCGGGGCACCGACCGTGGAACCCTTGCCGTTGGCCTGGTGCAGGGCACCCATGACCTGGGCAGAACCCCAACCCTGGTCGACACGCAGGTTGGCAACCAGATCCGGAGCCTTGTGGCCGCCGTAGTTCGCCGCACCGTTACGCACGAAGGTCGCGTCTTCCAAGGACAGCGTGGCGGAGAAGCCGTTGCCGAAGCCGTAGGTGTAAGCGAACAGGTTGGTGCGGTGATCGGAGAAGCCCTGCTGGATGATCGAGCCCCAGTTGTCGCCGGTGTAGAAGTCGAAGAACGACTCGGCGCGACCGAAGGTGAAACCACCGAACTGGATGAAGCCGTTCCACAGCGTCACGGCCGGGGTCGTGGAGCCGCCGGAATCACCGGTGAACCACAGGTCCACATAGGTGCGCAGCAGGCCATATTCGGTGTTGGTGCGGCTGTCGAAGCGGACATAGGCACGCGCACGGGTCGTCGTGGCGTTGCCGTCACGGGTGCCCCAGGCCGTGTTGCCGTCGTCGGCAAAGTCACGGAAGCGGAACTCGACACGCATGCCGCCGCCAACGCGCAGGCAGGTCTCGGTACCCGGGATGTAGAAGAACCCCGAGCCATAGGCGTCACAGACGCGGACGTAGTCGACCGGCTCCGGAGCAACCGGAAGGTCGGCGGCGTGGGCGCCGGATGCGGCGAACACGCCAGCAGCAGCCGCTGCGAATACATAGTTCTTGATCATAATCTGGCTTCCATATCAAAGCAGGTGGGTCTTCAGTTGCGAGATCCCCTCCTCGCATGGTCAACATACCCAGTGGATTTCGCCGTGCAACGGTTTACTCCACTACGTCCGCCTTGAGATGTATCATTCGAAACACTCGTTGCTATTATGTCACTACTTTCTATGTGTTCTTTAAAATGTCTATTTGCTTCATTCGTTCATCTATTAATTTAAAATATGTATTTGAATTATGCCCTATTATACCCCCCCGCCTGCTGCAGAGCTGGGGCGTTTTGCGTTCAGGCTTTGAAAAAAGAGCAGGCCCACGAATAGGAAGCTTCGCCAATCACGCAATTCGCGACCGCATATTCTGGCCGCATCAAAATACAAAATTCAAAATACAAAAAAGGCCCGACGGATTTCTCCGTCGGGCCTCTCAGTCCAATCCGGTTGGATCAGATTAGAACGTGCGCTGGACGCGGAAGATACCGACCAGGTTGTCGTCGTCGGCGCTCACGCCACCGAGCTTGGCTTCGGTGTTCTCGTATTCGAGTTCAACACCCATGAAGAAGCCGGAAACCGGCGACCAGACCAGGTTACCCTGAACGCCCCACTGATCGATTTCGGCATCGGGCAGAGCACCGAGATCGTTCTCGAACGAGGTGTAGTAGGAGGTCAGAGCGGACGACAGCATCGGGGTCCAGTGATGGGTGATACCACCGCCAATGCCCCAACCAGTGGTCGTCTCGAGATCCGTCTGGGAAAGACCAACGAAGTCACCACCAAGGGCACTCTCATGCACATAGCGCGTTGCGCCATCGGCATAAGAAGCCTGGAAGGAGATGGTGTCGCCAGCAGCGAGCATCGGAGCGTTGAAGGTCACGCCAGCACCGATGGCAAAGCCGACCTCGGAGTCAGCGATCGGGGCACCGGTCGCGGATCCCCTGCCGTTGACCTGATGCAGGGCAGCCATGACCTGAGCCGAACCCCAGCCCTGATCAACGCGTACGTTGGCAACCAGATCCGGAGCCTTGTGGCCACCATAGACCCTGCCACCGAAGACGGGGCCGACCAGAGACTCGTTACGCACGAAGGTCGCGTCTTCCAAGGACAGCGTGGCGGAAACGCCATTGCCGAAGCCGTAGGTGTAGGCGAACAGGTTGGTGCGGTGATCAGAGAAGCCCTGCTGGATGATCGAGCCCCAGTTGTCGCCGGTGTAGAAGTCGAAGAACGACTCGGCGCGACCGAAGGTGAAGCCGCCGAACTGGATGAAGCCGTTCCAGAGCTGAACGCGCGGGGTCGTGGAGCCGCCGGAATCACCGGTGAACCACAGGTCCACATAGGTGCGCAGCAGGCCATATTCGGTGTTGGTGCGGCTGTCGAAGCGGACATAGGCACGCGCACGGGTCGTCGTGGCGTTGCCGTCACGGGTTCCCCAGGCCGTGTTGCCGTCGTCGGCAAAGTCACGGAAGCGGAGTTCGACACGCATGCCACCGCCAACGCGCAGGCAGGTCTCGGTGCCCGGGATGTAGAAGAAGCCCGAACCGTAGGCGTCGCAGACGCGGACGTAGTCGACCGGCTCCGGAGCAACCGGAAGATCGGCGGCGTGGGCGCCAGCAACAGCCAGCGTGCCCGCAGCGGCACCGAGGACGAGGGTCTTAATAGTCATTTCCTGACCTCCAAATCATAGTCACTTGGAAGAGGTCTTGGGCCCTTACCCAATTTGGCGACCGCTTCCGTTTCCCCGCGATTTGCGTCTTCGGTTGTCTCTCACGGCACTTGCCGGTCTTGAGTTGAGATCCGAAGCTGCATTGTTACGACGTTCCCGCCGTTCGCAGGGGCAACATGATCTCGAATGTTCCGCCGTTCAACCGACAAGACGGCTCGAGCAGTGTCAAACGGCCACTTAAAATCACACTGTTGCATGAAAAGCACGAAGCCCTCGATGGCCTTAAACTTCCATTAAGTTTCGGATGCCGAAAAGATATGTAATAATGACATTTCTCATGAATATTTATCATGACACATATCACGAGGGACTATCGGACCTCGACCCGGATGCGCGCCGAATTGCCGGCAGAATCAACGACGGACACCGTCGAAAAGCCCGCGCCATCGGGCTTCCAGACAATGCTCCGGCGGCTTGGAGCGATCCCGACCAGCGCCCCGTTCGAGTACCAGTAGAAGGGCGGCTTTCCGCGCCGGGCTTTCAGCATGACGCCGCCAAGCCGCTGTGCCCCCACCGTCTCAAGATCAAGAAGAGCCCCTTCCGGGGGAAAGGAAATGGCTATTTTGCCACCTTCCGCATGGCCTTGCGGGATACGGACCGTGCGCAAGGGAACAGGCAGGTCGGCGCTTGCCGCCTGAAGAGCATTCGCAGGCGCTCCCGGCAAGGCTGCAAGCGTCCGCCCCAGACGCGCAAAGGCATCGAACAGAATCGGCGCGGCCGCCAGATATCCGGTTGCTCCCGCAATGGCCGCGCCATCCGCACGCCCCGTCCACACGGCAATCACGGTTGATCCGTCATATCCCACGGCCCAGGCGTCGCGATAACCGTAAGACGTGCCGGTCTTGAAGGCGATGCGCCCGCCTATGGTTGATATTGGCGGCGGAGCCCCGGCAAGAATGTCGCCCACATACCAGGAGGCGAGCGGCGAAAGAACGTGCCCTCCCCCAGGCAACGGCCTCGGTGCGTCCGGGCCGTCCGCGATCCGCCGATCCTTTGATTCGTGAAGACGCACGGCCTCACCGCCGCGCGCAATCGCACAATAGAGTGCGGCGAGATCGTGCAATGTAACGCCCACGCCGCCAAGACCGATCGCCAGTCCGGGCATTTCGCTTTCCGGCAATTGCGGATCCATGCCCGCCACGCGCATGCGCTCCATCAGTCGCGCAGGCCCCACCGCATCCAGCATCGCCACCGCCGGAACGTTGAGGGACAAAGCCAATGCGTCCCGCACGGTGACCGTTCCGCGAAAGTCATGATCGAAGTTGGTCGGCGCATACCCGGAGATCGTCGTTGGACGGTCTTCAATCAGGCTCTGGGGCGCCGCAAGCCCCTCCTCAAACCCGAGCCCATATATAAGAGGCTTCAAAGTGGACCCTGGCGAGCGTACCGCACGGGTCATGTCGATGGCCCCACGGCGCGCTTCATCGAGATAGCCCGGAGACCCGACGGAGGCGAGAACCTCTCCGCTGGCATGATCGGCCACCACAATCGCCACAGACCGGCGATCCCCCAACCGCGCCGCGCGCATCCGCACCAGATCCTCAAGCCGCGCCTGCAAGCCCGCATCGATGGTCAACCGGTGACGCCCAGAAGCCCGATCGCCTGCAATCGCGCGGTCTGCGACATGGGCCGCCAGCATCGGAAAGGCCCGGCGGCGATCCGGCACCCGTTCGCGTGCTGCCGCCTGCGCCTCACCTTCACCAATCACACCGGCTGAGACCATCCGCGCCAACACGCGACCGCGCGCCTCCCTTGCCCGCGCACTGTGCCTGTCGGGGCGGCGATGTTCCGGCGATTGCGGAAGGGCCACCAGCAAGGCGGCCTGAGCCGGGGTCAGACGCTTCGGCTCCTTGCCGAAATAGGCAAGCGTTGCAGCGCGCACGCCTTCGATATTGCCGCCGTAAGGAGCCTTCAGGAGATAGAGCGCGAGAATCTGTTGCTTGGTGAGACGCCGCTCGATCTTCCAGGCGCACAGGATCTGATGGATCTTGCCCGCAAGCGAGCGCTGTCCACCGCACTCGATAAGCCGGGCCACCTGCATCGTCAGGGTCGAACCGCCGGAAACGATCCGCCCTGAACGCACCGTCTGCCAGGCCGCCCGACCAAGTGCCCTGAAATCCACACCGCCATGTTCGAAGAAACGCCGGTCCTCATAAGCGAGAAGCATGGACAGGAATTTCGGATCCACCTCCTCGGCGGAAACGGATAGCCGCCACCGACCATCCGCCGCCGCATAGGCTCGCAGCAACCGGTCATCCCTGTCCAGAACCTCTATCGAGCGCGCAATGGCTGCAGGATCGGGGACCGGATCATCGATCAGACGAGGCCCTATATAATAGAAGAGTGAGAATGCCAGACCGGCGAGCCCGAAGGCCCCCGCGCAAAAGACGGCAACGCGGGCCGGTTTGCGCCGGATGGCCCGCGTCACGACGGCCCGGATCCCCCTTCCCCGGTCATCACCGGTCATGGCGGCGGCCTAACGGTTCGGCCCGATCACCTCCACGCGCTCTGCATCGGTGCGCGCGAAGCGTTCGGGGCGGTACATGTCTTCAACCTGCGCGGGAGCGCGCGCATAGCTGCCGGGTGTCACGGCCCGCGCCATGTAGGCGAAGGTCGTGGTGCGCGAATCTCGGGCCGTGCGGTCAAAGGTGACGACGAACCGGTCGGCCCGGAATTCGGAATGGGTGATCTCATCATCGAGAGCCAGCCAGTCCAGCGCGCCCAGATCGCCGCTGCGCACGAGCCGCGGATTGTCGATCTCAAGCCCTGCGGGGAGCGGATCGACCAGCATCAACCGTCCCGCGACATCGTCAAGCGCACTCACCCGCAACACCACGACCACCCGTTGATTCTGGACGAGCGCGCTTGCATCCACCGGCTCGCCGTCAAGATCATAGGTCTCGCGGGTGACGGTGAAGCCATTCCCGGCGGCCATCAGAGGATTGAGCGACGGTCCGGTGATCGTGGTCGCAACATCGACCGGCTCCTGTCCGCCATTGGAGAGCTGCAACGCCGCGTTCATCAAGAGCCCACCATCCACAATGCGACTTGCCGGAGTACCCAGCGCCGCACCATCAAGGCTCAGTTTCGCGTCGGTGTCCTTCTTGAGAAGCGCATCGGCCGCCATCAGCATCCAGGCCTTGTCCTGGGTGGAAAGCCGCGCGCGCACGGAAACGCCCTTGGCAATCGCGTGGGTCAGCGCCGTCAGATCGACACCGACATTCCCGGCTTCCGCCGACAAGGCCAGAATGCCCGCCGCATCGCGGATCGGCGAGCCATAGTCGGCCCGATAGGTCCAGGCTTTCGCCTTCTCCACGTCCAACGCATCAAGCGCGGCGGCGAAGGCGCGCTGGGCCCGCTCCTGTTCACCGTAAAGAGCGGCAGCAGCCCCCAGTTGCGCCTTGGCCAGCGGCGTGGCGAAACGGTCAAGCCGGGTGTCAATATAGTAGCGGATATCGCCGATGGAGGCGCGGCCCGCCCGCGTCAGAACATAGAGGGCATAGGCCAGATCCTCGCCTCCGGTTTCAAAGTCGGAGGCATAGGCGAGGCTGTTGGCGAGATTGTCGAGTGCTTGCGTGTAGGCAAGCTCGGGCACATCGAACTTGGCCTCGCGCGCCCGGGTCAGGAAATCGGACACATAGGAATCAAGCCACAGGTTCTTGCCCGACCCGTTCGGCGACCAGACGCCGAAATCACCGCTGGAGGACTGGTTGGACAACACACCGGCCAGTGCCTTGGTCACCCGACCTTCAAGAGCCTTGTCATCCGCCATGCCGGAGGCGAGCGCCACACGGTTCAGATAAAGGAGCGGCAAGGCCGCGCTCGTGAGCTGTTCGGTACAGCCATAGGGATAGCGATTGAGCGAGGAAAGAAGCCCCGCGACATCAAGACCTGCAAGCGCGCCCGCGCTGAAGCTCACCTGCGAGGCATCCGGCCTCAGGCCATCCAGCATGTTGGATCCGAGATAGATCGATTGCCCCGGCACCAGCGAGACAAGCGAGCGCCGGGTGATGTCGGGCGAAAGATCACGCACCCCCAGAGCAAATGTCTTGGAGGCCACAGGCCCGTCCGGCCCATTGATCACCAGCGACAGCTCCGCATCCCCCACCATACGTCCCTCGATGGGAACGCGAATGGCGATACGCTGCCTCTCGTCGAGTTCCACCGTCAGATCGGAATCAGTGGCCGCAATGGCAACTTCCGGCGTTTCGGTGAAGGAGAGCGAATAGGTCCCCGCCGGGCCCTCCACATTGTCCAGTTCCACCAGCATCCGCGATGTATCGCCGGGGCTGAGGAAATGCGGAAGGCTCACGGAGGCCACCACAGGATCGCGCACGATCACATCACGATCCGCGTGACCGACGCCGGATGCGGTCCAGGCGACGGCCATGATTTTCACCGTGCCGGTGAAATCGGGAATATCGAAGGTGACGACCGCCTCTGCGTCCTCGTCCACCTTCACGATACCAGAGAACAGCGCCAACGGCTTCTGTGTTGGCGGCGGGCCTTCGGCGCGAAGGCCCATGCCGTCGCCGCCCGAACGCACCGCACCGCGCGTTCCCGCCATCCGGTCGATGAGCTGGCCATAGAGATCACGCATCTCCATGCCCAGCGCGCGCTGACCGAAATACCAGTCATCAGGCGCCGGCGGCTCGTACCGCGTCAGATTGAGAATACCCACATCCACCGCCGCAACCGTCACGTAGGCCTCGCTGCCCCGCGTCACGTTGGCGAGGTGGATCGGCAGGGTCAGCGTTGCGTTGGGGCGCATGGCTTGCGGCGCATCCAACGAGATCTCGATCTTGCGATCGCCGGGATCGACATCAAGCCAGGTCAGCCCGACGGCCCGCGACGGCATGCGCTTGGCTTCCAGATCCATCGGTCTGTAAAGCGTTGCGGTCACATAGGCCCCGGCTCCCCATTCGTCGGTGACGGGCAGTTCAACGCTTGCCTGCTTCTGACCTTCGACCTCGACCACCTTGGTGGTGATCAGCCCGTCGGCCATGACGGAAATGAGCGCCGTCCCGGAAAAGCGCGGCTCAAGCCTCAGCTTGGCGATATCACCGGGCGCATAGCGTTCCTTGTCGAGCCCCACCTCCAGAACGTCCGGCGTCTCCGCGCTGGCCTTGGCGGCATACCAGCCTGCGGAGAACTCCACGCTTGTCGCGCTGGCATCCGGCCCGCCGGTCACCTCAAGACGGTAACGCCCCCAATCGACCGGCAGCGAAAGTCGGGCCGGATCGCCCTCTCCGACCGCCACCGTCCCATTGGCGACCCGGCGCGTGGTTTTCACCGCATCGAACTGCCACGATCCGTTGGCCCTGAACCACTGGTAGTTTGTCTCGATGCGCGAGAGTTCCCAGGTGATGGCGTCGGCCGCGATCCGCTTTCCGGTCGCGTCCGCCAGAATGAGATTGAATTCCGCAGGCCCGCCTTCGCCGACGGACCCGTCAAACAGCGGACGCAGCCCGAGCCTTGCCCCATCGGGCAAGACCTCGCGCTTCAGGCTCCGTTCCACGTAGCGCCCACCCGCATCGACCAGCCGCGCAACGATCTCCGCCTCCAGAAGCTGCGTTTCGGCGGGGCTTTCGGGGAAGACGACCGAAAAGGCGAGCTTTCCCTCGGCATCCGTCTTCAAGCCGGAAGGCAGCGAGCCGGAGGTCGGGTAGGCCTGCTCATCCTCCAGACCGAAGAAATACCCCTTGAAGGCGGTCCATGTACGTGTCGGGCGCAGCTGCACCTCACCTTCAAGCTTCATGTCACCCGCGGGCGCGCCATAGAGATAGTCGGCCTGAACCGTCACCTCGGCGGGCTCATCCAGCGAAAAATGCTCCGCGGCGCTGTCCAGCTCGAACGCCACCCGCTCCGGCTCGAAATCCTCCACCAGGAAGTTGACGGTCGAAAGAGCCTCGCCCTTGGGGTCTGCGTGAACGGCGAGCGTCCAGGTGCCAAACATGGCGCTTTGCGGCAAACGCAGGTCGACCGCATGCCCGCCAAGCCCGGCATCCGCAGACACGATACGCGCCTGCTCCACCCCGTCGGGACGGGTGAAAATGAATGTCATGGGAAGGTGCGGCTGGGCATTGGCCTTCTCGTCACGCGCCAGAGCAACCGCATGAACGCTCGCACCGGGCCGATAGACCCCGCGTTCGGTATAGGCATAGGTGTCGATCGGGCCTGGCGCAGGCCGCCCATCAACGCCACGATCGGTCAGATCGAACGGCGCCTTGGTGAGATCCAGGAAGGCATAGTCGCCGCCAGACACTTGCGCATTCAAGACAGCCGGGCGATTGCCGCCCGTGCCGCGCGACAGCCCCGGATCAAACGTGGCCCGCCCCGCCGCATCTGTCACCGCCTTGCCCAGGACCTCGTTATTTGCCGCAACAAGGGTGACGGCGACATCGGCGACGGCCTTGGCACTGGAAAGCGAACGCACAAAGACATGCAGCCCGTCCCGCCCCGAATAGGTCGTCAAGCCGAGATCGGACACGATGAACCATTGTGTCGCGAAGGGTCCCCACTTGTTGTTCGTGTCGTTCGGAACCTTGGCCACCAGCGCATAGGCACCGGGTGTCATGTCGAGCTTGATATCGTCGAGCGGGATGGCCGTGGTCACGTCTTGGTTAAGCTCGTTGCCAACCTCCACCGTGCCTTCCCAGATCTTTGAACCGACGTCATCGCCCAACTGGCTGGTCCGCCATGAGCTGAGCTGATCAAGGAAGTTGTTTTCACGAACAAGGTCGGCAAGCGCACGGTCGCTGACCCGATAGATCTCCGCCTCCAGCGTGTCCGTGTTGACGGTGACGACCGGGATGGTCGGATCCTTGCCGCGTGGCAGCACATAGGCGCGGCCCATGAAGCGAACCGTGGGGGACCGATCCCGTACATAAACGGTCAGATCGGACGCCTTTTCCAGCGTCTCGCCATCTGCCGCGGGCAACCCCGGACGCACCGAAATATCGTAGCGCGCCCCATGGCGCACACCATCCACGCAAATCTGGCTGTCTTCGCCAACCACGGAGGTGCCCGGCGCGCCGGTGACGGCCACGAAATCGGCGAGGTTCGGACGGCTGGTGCTCAGCTTGTCGGAGAAGACGAGGCAGATACGCGGCGAGGCCGCATCGGAATCCACCTTGTGCTCCGTGATGCGAAAGCCATGTTCGGCGACGACAGCATCATAATCGGCGCGAAGCCGGGCATTCTCGCGAATGGCGAGGGCCGCACGGTAGCTGCGGATGGCAGGCTTCCAGAGCTGACGGGCTTTCAGCGAAACCGCCATGGCTTCGAGCGCGCGGATACGCTGATCGTCATCGACCGCACGGATATAGGCGTTTACCGCCGAAGCCGTCGCCGCCTCGCGCATACGCCGCTTTTCGCGCCAATCATCAGGGCTTGCCGAGGACGCAGCTCTCGACATGGAAAGCCAGAGATCGGACCGTTCCTGGGCCAGAACCAGCGCACGACCGAAAGAGGTGACAGCCTCCTCCAGGTTGCCTGCGGTCGACGCGGCCTCTGCCTGATCAATCAATGCGCCCAGCCCCAGCGAGCCGGGATCATAACGTGTGGCGAGGCTGGCGGCGAAGCGGTCCGCCTCCTGACGCAGTGAGGAGGGAAGATAGTCGAGCTCGGCGCGACGTTGCGCGGTCTCCTGCGCCGAAGCCTGCGGTTTGACCTCCACAACACGCCCGGCAATGGCCCCTGCGAAACTGCGCAGATCCCCGAAATCGCTTTTCAGGAAGCACCAGCGTGCCTCTTCATTGTAGGTGAAGGCCTTGCACTCGGGATCATCAAGACAGATGGCCTTGCAGGCCTCCAGATCGACATCCTTGGCGGTGCGATAATCCGCGCCGAAATAGTCCGCATTGGGAACGGTCACGATGCGGCGTTCCGCGGCCGTGGCGCCAGCGCCCAGCAGGAGGGACAGACCGAAAGCGGCAATGCCCCTCAGAGCCCCGCCCCCGAGCGTTTCGACCCAGCGCTTGCGCTCGCCATCCATGACTGTGACCTCCAGAAACGGGATCGGGAGGCGCTTGTCGCGCGGCGACTCGCATCGTCAGGTCAGCGGCTCCCGGTTTTCGCCTGTCAGTGAAGACGTGCGGGACCAAGAAAGCAAGCCGAAACACCCGCAGAAGTGGCGACTGCGGCCATCTCCAACCATTGAAAAACAAGCTGGGGCCGGATCTATCGCCCCATCGTCCAGCTATCCCGCTTGCGATAAAGTGTGGACGGGCTGACGCCCAGCATCTTTGCCGCGCGCGGCAGGGAACCGTCGCAGGCATCGATGGTCGCCTCGATGAAGTTGCGCTCCATGTCCGCAAGCGTGATGCCGATATCGACCTTGAGGACCGGGCCTTCATCCTCATGCGGATCATCCGCGACCGTTTGCATATCCGACGCGGATGCATCTTCGGCCGCGCCTGGCTTCTCCGCGTCCTGCGGGCTCTCAGGCGTCTCGTTCGCGATGGCACCACCGAGAAAGGACGGCAGCATGTCCACGCTGAGAGACACGCCGTCATGTGCCGCCACCGCCTCATGGATCACCGAATGAAGCTCGCGCACATTGCCCGGCCAGTCATAGGCGGCGATTGCCGCGCGCGCTTCCGGCGTGAGAGTGCGAAAGCGCTTGCCCGCCTCCGCTGCCGCCTCGCGCAAGGTCCGCCCGGCTATTTCCACCGCATCCCCGCCCCGATCACGCAGAGCCGGCAAGTGAATCGGAAGGACATGCAGGCGATAGAAGAGATCCTGACGGAAACGCCCCGCGGTCACCTCCTTCATCGGATCGCGGTCGGTATCGCAGATGACACGTACATCGACGTCGTTGACCGGGACCTGGCCGTCCGTCGAGTTTCCGAACGGCACATGGCTCCCCGTCTGGAGAAACTTCAGGATCTTCTCCTGAAGCGGCAGGTCCAGCGCGCAAATCTCGCGAATGAAAAGGGTGCCACCATTCGCCTTGGCAATCGCTCCGCCGGGTCCGAAATCCGTGTCGATTTCGAGCTCGGGCGCATAGCCGAAAATGGAAGCATCCAGCTTGTCCTGTGCGACGGCGGTGCAGTCCACACAAACGAAAGGCGCCCCCGCATTCGGCCCGGCCTTGTGGATCGCGTTGGCGCACACGATCTTTCCCGTCCCGCGTTCGCCCGTAATGAAAACGGTCGCGCGCGACGCCGCCACGCTCTCCATCATCCGGTAGACCGAGCGCATCGCAACAGAGCGCCCGATAAACCCGAAATAGCCCGCAGGCCCCATATCCGGACTGAGATCTTCCACCGCCGCATGAAGCATGGCCCGTTCGCGCGCATTGCGCAGCGCCGTGACAAGTTTCAAAGCGCTGACCGGCTCGATCAGAAAATCATAGGCGCCGCGCACCCGGTTTGCCGTCGGCTCGCCCTCGTTTTTCAAGGCAATCAAGGCTGTGTGCGAGAGGTTTCGCTCCCTGAGCGCGCGCAGCAAGGCCACCCCCTCCATGTCAGGCAGCCTCTCGCCAACCAGCCAGACCTGTGGCACCGGTTTCTGCGCGAAAGCCAGGGCCGCGGCCCCATCGGCCACATGCTCGACGGCAAGCCCCGCATCGCGCAGGATTTTCTCCCTGTCCCCCACCATCAACACATCGCCAACGGCAAGGATAACCGGTTTGCCGAATTCCCCGTCACTCATTCTCATTCTCCGCGGCGGCCCCGTCTGCGCCCCCGGCCCCGCCACACTGTGCGGGGCCAATCCGAACGATAGACGAATCCCATTTTGCAAAGCTTAAGCCCAAGCGGAAAAATGCCAACTCCGCCCGCCTCCAGGTCGCGACGCGCGGACATGGCTCCCTCTCCGCACCGCAACGATGCCCCTCAGGATGCCCGAACCGACATCCCGATCCGGCGTTTCCGACAGGCTGCCATTCAGGGTATTCCAAGGAAAACATGGGCTTGATGGCCGGTCCAGCATAACCGTCTGACCCGCCTCAGGCGGCCCGGCTTCGGACAGCGATGGATGGTGATGGGAGCAATGAGCGTTACGCGGTTCCCAGATAATGCTCGGTGTGCCACATGCCCCGGATCGCCTCAGCACCTTGCTGGTTGATCTGGAACTCGTGCCACCACCTGGCCGCCTGCCAGATGGCCTCCGGACAGCTTGCGCGGCTTTCAAGCCCCGGCGTCAGATCGTACCCGTTTGCGGAACACAGCGCCTCGATAAAGGCCGCAGAGGGAAGCCCGTACCCATCGAAGAGAGGGTTGGCGGCTCGTCCCACGCCCCACACATAACCCAGCCAAAGCACGAGCAACTCGACACAATCGAGATCCACGCGCTGCCTCTTGAATTGCAGGATCGTCTTCTTCATGTCGCTGAGCTTCACCGGAATCCGCATCACCGCGATATTCGGGTACATGTTCTTGCTGGAATAGTTGGAAAGATGCGCCTCCTCGACCGCATTATCGGATGGCGGATAGCCAAACCCTTCCGCAGGTTCCAGCGATATCTCCCACAACGCGCCTTTTTCGGTCGGCCCGGACCCTTGCAGCAGGGCGACATGAGACCAGTGGCTGGGCGTCATGTCGTTTCGCATGTGGCCTTGCGCAACGCGCGTGTGAAAATAGGACTGCTTCTTCCCGCCGATGAGCACGAGATAGGACATTCCCTTCGCCCCGTCTTCGCCTGCAAGCGTTTCAAGGTGACGACGAAACCACGTCTCGTTGTTCTCGTTACCCCTGCGGGGCTCGCGAACAAATTGCGGATTGAGCTCCTTGGCCGTGGAAGAAATAATATTCAACACGTCATGTCCCCCAAATTTTTCAACGCAAAAGGCCGAGGTCTATTTCTCTCGGAGAGTTCGGCCTTTCGTGGACCTCATAATATGTAACCTTGGCCTCAATCCCGCCGGCGGCCTGCCGGAATGCGAGCATCGCGAGTTGATCTCCCTGATGCTTGCAGACGACGTCTGTCGTGAAGCGCTTGCCAAAGACTTGCGGGGCGAAATACGGCTCCGGGTCTGGCGCGGAGGCATGACGCGGCCAGCGCGTCCTCTCGCCCCGGAAAAACCTGCGAAATCCGGCACCGATGCTCCTCAGCTGATCGTTGCCGATTGTCGTCACCAGCGAGGACGGCGAGCAGATGATCTCGATGAATCTCGTGCGCCCTTCCTCCCGGATCCGGGTGACGCGCCCCCAGTGAACGTCTCCGGTGAGCAGCAGGACGGGCCGCCCGGCATCGGCCAGCCGCCGAAGGGCCTTCAGGATGCTCTCGTAGTCGCCGTAATTGGACAAAACCCAGTCCGCTGCGGCTCCCTGGATTTTGCCGACCGGCTTGTCGAGGAGCGACTGTCCCGTCACCACGGCCCCGATCTTGCGCCCGGCGATCAGGCGATCGACCCACTCGTTGAGCTGTTGCAGCCCGGATGGCCCAAGGGTTGCGGTTCGGTCATCCTGTCTTTGCGATCGCTGATCGAGGACCATGATCGAAAGCGGATCGACATCGACAACGATGTTGTCGCCACGCGCGGCTGGCGGTGTGCACTGGAAGGCGTCATAGACCTGATCGGCAGCAACCTTCCACCGCTCCCGCGACGCCTTTTTCCATGAGTTCTGAATGATGGGAGAAGCGTGGGGAAAGTTGTTCCAGTATTCGTGATCATCGGGACAAAACACCGCCGGGGCGGCGTTGAACAGCGGTTCCAGCCCGAGATTCGTGGTCCAGTTGGTGCGGTAATAGCGCTCGAACCGGTCCGCCAACTTTGCACTGTCATCGGGATAATTGTTGAGCGTCGGCAGATCCAGATAGACCTGATCGCCCATGAACAGCGAAAGATCCTGACGTTGCGCGGCCGGAATATTCTGAAAGACCCTGGCAAGCAGCGCCTGGTGGTTTTCCGCCTGATGGAAGCAGGAACACAACAGAACGCGAAACCAGTCCTCCCGCCCGATCGAAGAGGGAAACGGCCTCACCTCCAGCCGCGCCGACGATCCGGCAGCCTCGACGTCCACCACGTCGAAAGGCGTATCCGCCCCGCCGGCCGCGAACTCGAACACGCCAGTCATGACGGTATTGCGAAATGCATGCGACGGGGCGAGCGGACGCAGAACAGCTGGCTGGGCAGCCGCACCGTTCAGTTTCCATTTCACAAGCGGGGGCTCACCCTGCGCGCCATCCGCGCACAGCCAAACCCGTATCCGGTCTTTCGTGGCAGCACGAGCGTGCAATGTCAGCCCGGCCATCCCCCCTCCCAGTCGGTATGCTCAAATCCTGAAATTATCTCTCACGCAAAAGCACATTACGCTACGCAATCTTCAAGCCCGATACTCTCCCCCACCTCACCCCGGGGGCCCGTTCTACTGAGGTTACGACATCGCGCCCAAGTTGGCCAAGACAATCTCCCCTCTCGAACCTGCTCGTTCGCTTCCCGTTGCCTAGGAGGGGCTTTGCTTATCCTGATGCGGGCGGGATTGAGGCCCGGATACATCCGGACCTGCAAGCCGCCGCAGGCACCACTCAGGAAAGAGATACCCAGGCAAGCGCCCGCAACATCAAGGCGGCGGAGACAACGCAAGCGAGTGTGCGCAGCGTGTTGAAGAACGTCCAACGCGGCACATAGGTGGCCTGCCAATAGGCAAGTGTGCCATCGGCCTTGGGGTCCATCCCGGCCAGAGCTTCATTCATCGGCACATTGAAAGCCACGGTGACCGCAAAGCACCCCACCAGATAGACCAGCGCCGCCCAAAGCATGAGCGTTCCCGCGGGCCCCTCAACACTGGTCCAGGCATAGCCTAGAATGAGCATTGAAACCCCGGTCATGCCGAGAAACAAGGTCATGAAGACCCAGCGAAAGACCTCGCGGTTGATGACCTGCATGGCCTCCACGCCACCGACGCCCCTCGTGCGGGCCAAAGACCGCATGACGAAATCGGAAAAGGTCAGAAAAGCGCCACCGACAAGCGCATAGGCAAGAACGGTGAATTGCATCAAGACGAACATGAAAGGCGACATCTCACTCTCCTTTTTCTCCCTTGAGCGAGACGAAAGAAGCTGCCTTTCCGCCTCGCTATTGCCCCGTTCAGGCCGCCTGAGCCCAGGCGCCGGAGGCCGCAGTCCGCGTTGCGAAATCCGAAAAGTCGCGCGGCGCCCGCCCCAATGCCCGCTGAACGCCGTCGCCCAGGTGCGCGTTGCGACCATCCAGCGTTTCACGCGCGATCGCGGTTACGAGATCGGCGAAGTCCGTCCCGGCCGATGCCGCAATACCGGCGTGAAACGCCTCGAACGAAATCGGCATGTGCCGGATTTCCCGCCCGATCGCCGCCGAGAGATCCGCCGCCATTTCGGCGAATGTCATCAGCCGGGGGCCCGTAACCTCGTAAAGCTCGCCCTTGTGGCGCTCATCCGTCAGCGCGGCTGCCGCCACATCGGCAATATCTTCGATGTCGATGATCGGTTCGGCGATATCTCCCCCGGGCATCGGCAGCACACCGGCAAGCACGGGCTGAAGAAACGCGCCTTCACTGAAGTTCTGGGCAAACCACGCCGCACGAACAATGGTGAAATCGACGCCCGAAGCGCGCACGACCTCTTCGCCGAGACGTGCGTGATGTTCGCCACGCCCGGAAAGAAGAACGAGGTGAGAAACGCCCGCAGCCTTCGCCGTCTCGCACAGGGATTCCAGTTTCTCCACGGCGCCGGGTACGGCCAGATCGGGGTAATAGGTCACATAGGCGGCGCGCACACCGTCCATCGCGCCAGCCCATGTCTGCGGCGCGTCCCAATCGAAGGGTGTTGGCGATTTCCGCGAACCGCGACGCACCGAAAGTCCCTGCGCCTCAAGCCGGGCACACACGCGCGAGCCGGTCTTGCCGGTGGCGCCGATGACGAGAATTGGTTGGGTCTGCATGAAAAGTCCTCCTTGGGTTGCAGGAATGCGAAGGAGGAATAGGTCACGCACGCGGGTACGGTCTTGACCGGCCTCGCCACGGTTTTGACATTGGTCGCCAATTGCCGGGCCTAGCCGGAGGCGTGGTCCTTTCGGAAGCTCGCCGGTGTTATCCCGACCCAGCGCTTGAAGGCGCGCGTGAAGGAACTCTGCTCCGAAAACCCGGTCAGAAACGCAATTTCCGCCAGCGTGTAATTCGGTTCGCGCAGAAGCCCTTCGGCCAGATCGCGCCGCGTCTCTTCCGTCAGGCCCTGAAAATTCAAGCCCTGTTCGGATAGACGACGGTGGAACGATCGCCCGCTCAAGCCGAGCTCATGGGCGATATCTTCCATTTTCGGCACACCTTCGCTCAAGCCCTGCGCAATCGCGTCCCTTGCGCGCCTGACCAGCGTGTCCTCTGGCGCGATTTGCGACAATTCCGCGTCCAGATGCGATGTCAGATAGCGCGAAATGCCCTCATCGCCGAGGATGTTGGCCCGCCCCAGTGCCTCATCGGAAATCCGCAAGGCATCCAGCTCCGCATCGAACCGCAAGGGACACCCGAACCACGCTTCATGCGCGTCGGTTCGTTTCGGGGCGGAATGCCGGATCAGCACCTCGATCGGCACAAAAGGCGCAGAGCTGACCTGCCGGACCAGCGAGACGGCACTGGCCAGCGTCGTTTCGTTCGACAGGCGCAGGCCGAGTCGGCGCGGCCCCAAGCGGTGCAGGATGAACAATGTCCCTTGAGGGTCCGGCCGAACCTCATAGGAAACCACGCTGGTCCAGAGCCTTGCGTAACGCTCCACCCGCGACAGGGAGCCACGCAAATCGGGGGCGGCCTTCCACGCCAGACCCAGGGCACCATAGTCGTCGCAACGCATCGAAGCCCCGCCGCGAACCGGCAGATCCGTCACGTCCGTCTGTTCCGCAATGCCCTCCAGCAGATCATAGTAGGCCGTATCGGGGATCATGACCTTGGGATCCCACGCACCTTCCGGATCCAGCCCGGCGGCTTGCAGCAAGGCGGGCCCATCCACGCCCTCTCCTGCCGCGGCGACCATTTTCCGAGCAAAGAGAGACGTCACATAGGCCATGCCCCGAACCCATCATTTTTCCGCAGCGGCACTTTAGAGGGTTTTTCCGAAATACCGAACCCGAAGGGGGCCTCAAACAATCGGTCCATTTAAGGTCGCAACGCCCGGCAGCCCCCCGATCAGCGCGCGGCCGTTTCCAGATGACCGGCCAGAACGGAATTCAGCCGCGGACTTGCGAAATCGATGAAGGCGCGAAGTTTCTGCGGAACGAGACCACCGCCGCCATAGACGATATGTGCCGGCCACGGCTCCGGCTCTTCGTTTTGAAGAATGATCTCCAGACGCCCCTCTGCCACCGCGCGGGCCACCTGATAGGACAAAACCCGCGTGACCCCGAGGCCGGCCGCGGCAGCGTCAATCGCGGCCTCCGCCGTATTGACCACCATCCGTGAACGCACCCGGATCAACCGTTCCCCGCGCCCCTCCCCGAACCGCCAGCGATCCGCGGCCATCAGGCTCTCGAATGTCACGCATGCATGATCGGCAAGGTCTTCCGCGCGCTGTGGACGACCGTGCTCCTCCAGATAGGCCGGACTGGCGCACAAGACACGCCTCACCTCGCCAAGCCGCCTTGCCCGAAGACTGCTGTCCGGCAGATGCCCGATCCGCACCGCCGCATCGATATGCTCCTCCCGCAGACTGACAAGCCGATCGCTCTGTTCCAGCCGCACATCGACATCCGGATAGACCTTCAGAAACTCGGCAATCACCGGAAGCATGTGCAGCCGTCCGAAGACGATGGGCGCGGTCAGGGAAAGAAGGCCCACAGGCGTGCTGTATTCGCCCGCCGCCGCACGCTCCGCTTCCGCCACCTCTTCCAGGATCCGCCGACACGCGGCGACATAGGCCGCGCCCGCCTCCGTCAGCGCCAGACCGCGCGCAGACCTGAGCAGCAATTGCGTGCGCAGCCCCTCTTCCAGTTCCGCCACCCGTCGACTGACCGTCGGCAAGGGCATGCCGAGGTCGCGCGCCGCAGCCGAAAGGCTGCCCGCATCCACGGCAGCAACCAGGATGGACATGGAGTCGAGACGGTCAGCCATACTTCCACTTTTCGAGAGGTTACTTCTCAAAATTACCGTCTGCATGAAATTTTTGGAAGCCCCTATCTTGAGGTCATTCGAGACATTGATCGAAACAAACCCCAAGGAGAACTGTTATGTCCCGCATTGAAATCCCCGCAACGATCGCCGCCGCGCCGGAAGCCTCCCAGCCGCTTCTGGAGCAGGTCACCAAACAGCTCGGCAGCGCCCCGAACCTGTTCCGCCTCGCCGCCCAGAGCCCGGCGGCGCTGGAAGGCTATCTCGGCCTGTTCGGCGCGCTCGGCAAGGGCCGCCTGCCCGCCGCCACCCGTGAACGGATCGCGCTGGCCATCGCCCAGTTCAACGGCTGCGGCTACTGCCTCTCCGCCCACACCTATCTGGGTGCGAACCTCGCCAAGCTGTCGCCGGAAGAAATCGCGGCCAACCGCAAGGGCCGCTCCACCGACGCCAAGGCCAACGCCGCCGTCGGCTTCGCGATCAAGATCGCCGAGCACCGCGGCCACGTCTCCGACACCGACCTGCGTGACGTACGCGCAGCCGGTTACGACGATGCCCAGATCATCGAGATCGTGCAGCACGTCGCGCTGAACATCTGGACCAACTACCTCAATGAAGTGGCCCAGACCGAGATCGACTTCCCCGTGGCCGAAGGCGTCGCCGCCTGAACCTCGCCCTGCCCCCTGGCGGTGGGCCTTGCGCCCGCCGCCGATCACCCATGAAGGATCCCGATATGAGCCGCCCTCCTCTTCCCCCTTTCACCGCCGAAACCGCCGCCCAGAAGGTGCGCCTGGCCGAAGACGCCTGGAACAGCCGCGACCCGGAAGCGGTTTCGCGCGCCTATACCCCGCAAAGCCGCTGGCGCAACCGCGCGTCCTTCCAGAACGGACGTGCCGAAATTGTCGACTTCCTTGCCGCCAAGTGGCGCAATGAGGAGGAATACCGCCTGATCAAGGAGCTTTGGGCCTATGAGGGCAAACGCATCGCCGTGCGCTTTGCCTATGAATGGCGCGATGAAACCGGCCAGTGGTACCGCTCCTATGGCAACGAGAACTGGCAGTTCGATGCCGACGGCCTGATGGAGGAGCGTCATGCCAGCATCAACGATCTGCCCATCGAGGCCTCGCAGCGCAAGTTCCGCTGGCCGCTGGGTCGTCGGCCCGACGATCACCCCTCCCTGAGCGAATTGGGGCTGTAGCCATGGCGCAAGCACGCAGCACCCCCAGCGACGTTGCCTTCTCCGCCGCGGTCAAGGCGATCCAGACAGCCAAGGGATCGCGGGAAATGTATGCGCGTATGGAAGAGCGTCGCCCCTGGCAGAACCGGATCACGCCGGATCTGGCCCAGTTCATCGGTGCCCAGACAAGCGTTTTTCTCGGCACCGCGAGCGCGGACGGCCAACCCTATATCCAGCACCGCGGCGGCCCGGCGGGTTTCTTGAAGGTTCTCGACGAGAGCCGGATCGGCTTTGCCGATCTGGCGGGCAACCGGCAATACATCACCCTTGGCAACCTTTCGGAAAACCCGCAGGCCTTCCTGTTTCTGATCGATTACGAACAGGCGCGGCGAGTGAAGCTCTGGGGGACCGCTGCGGTCCATGAGAACGCGCCCGATCTCATGGAGCGGCTGCGCGTGGAGGACGGAAAGGGCCGCGCGGAGCGGGCCATCGTCTTTTCCATCGAAACCTGGGACGTGAACTGCCCGCAGCACATACCGGTGCGCTTCGACGCAAGCCGTGTTGCCGCAGCGATTGCCGATCGCGACGCCCGGATCGCGAAACTGGAGGCTGAGCTGAACAGGCAGCGATATTGAGCGCCCCCTGCCGGAACAGGCCGTTCAATCCCGCATCTGCGGAAAACCCGGTATTTGCGGTGCCAGAAGCCGGGAACGGCCTGTTTCACGGCGCGCCCGGCTCAACGCTGTCATTGCCCGCAAGCGCGCCAGAGGCTCCCCCCGGACTGCGCTGCCAATCTGTCGCGCGGGATCCGGCAATGGCGCCTCAGGACATTCAAACGCCCTTGAAGCCGAGAGCCTTCGATATGGTGGCGGCGGTTTTCCGCACGGCGTCCGTATAGATCTTCGTTTCTGCAGCTGGCGTCACGCTCGTCAGCGTGGAAATGGACACAGCCGCCACCACCTTCCCGGTGTGATCGAAGACCGGCGCGCCAACGCATCGCACCCCCATTGTGTGTTCCTCGTCGTCACAGGCGGCCCCTTCTTGCGCCACCTTGTCCAATTCAGCGACGAACGCCTCCATGGTGACGATGGTACGCTCGGTAAACGGCTCGAACACGTAGTCCTTCAGAAGCTCCCTCACCTTGTTGCGATCCATCCCGGAAAGCAGAGACTTGCCGATTGCCGTGCAATGGATGGGCAACTGCCGCCCGATACGGGAATAGGCGATCAGCACCCCCGGCCCCTCCACCTTGTCGATATAGACGCCGTGACAACCTTCCAGAATGCCAAGGTGTGCGGTCTGCCCGGTCTCACGCGACAAATCGACAAGCATCGGATTGGCCCGCTTGCGCAGATCGATGGAGTTGACCACCAGCGATCCCCGCTCGATGAGCTTGAGCCCGAGGCGGTAGCGCCCATTCTCCGCGTTCTGGTCGATGTAGCCAGCCGCCTGCAAGGTCTTCAGCAGCGAATGCAACGTGCTCTTGTGCAGACCGGTCGCAGTGCTGATTTCGGAGATCCTCAGCTCGGTCTTGTGTTCGTCGAACAATTCGAGGATTTGCAGCGCCCGCTGCACGGATTGGATGATCGGCATTGCTTGTTTTCGGGTCCCGGAGCGACCGGCGTCACATGGACCGGCGATCCGCATTGGTTGATGAGTGTTCACGGCATTTTCCGGCCTCACGAGCGACCGGCATGTGCCCTCGTGCAGCCGACATGAAATACGGATCGTCAGATCGAAAGGTAGGCGCGAAGCGGAACGTCCCGGCGATCATAGCCCGCCCGCTCAGAGCGGTTCAATTGTCCTGCCACGCCCAAGTATATGTCCGCCCGAGCACAAACGACGCGGAAACGAACGCCAGATTGCTTGGCAAGTCCTCTCTCCAGAGGCCGGGTTTCTGCCCCGTTTGGACCTTTCACGCTTCGGCCAAGCCCCGCATGGGCTCGGTTTCCCCGACATCCGATCGGCTGCCGCATGGCGTCTCCTGCCGCCGCGACAAACTGCCCATGGCGCGGGGCTCGACGAAGGGTAGCCGGCATGATCTATAATATAGTCATTCGTTTTACAATATAAAACGATAAGGAAACATGGTCCTGCCGCCTCGCGGCAAAACACCTGGACGATACCGTCGGAGAGAAAATGGCAGACAGCACGAAGTTCGCGGGCATCATCCCACCCGTCTCAACCCTGTTCACCTCGGATGGAGCAATCGACCGGGTCGGCATGCAGACGCTGATCGACATGCTCATCGAGCAAGGCGTCAATGGGCTCTTTTTCCTGGGAACGGGCGGAGAATTCTCCCAGATGACCGAGGCCGAGCGCCGGGAATTCGCCGCATTCGCCGTGGAGGCAGTGGGGCACCGGGTGCCGGTTCTGATCGGCACCGGCCACACCAACATGCGCGCAGCCATCGAGCTCAGCCGTCATGCCGAAGACGTGGGCGCCGATGCCGTCGTCGCCATCAATCCCTATTACTGGAAGATCACCGAGGCAAACCTGCGTGCCTATTTCGGGCAGATCGCCGACGCGGTTTCCATCCCGGTTCTGATCTACAACTTCCCCGACCTCACCGGGCAGAATCTGACGCCTGAGTTCATCAAGTCGCTTGTCGACGTCCATCCCAACATTGCCGGGGTCAAGGACACGATCGATTCCGTCGGCCACCTGCGCAGCATGATCCAGGTGATCAAGGGCGCGCACCCGCACTTCTCCGTCCTCTGCGGCTACGACGACCACCTCGTGAACACCCTTCTGCTGGGGGGCGACGGCGCAATCAGCGCCAGTGTCAACTTCGCACCGCAGCTCTCCGTCGGCATCTACAAGGCTTTCTGCGAGGGCGATCTGGAGAAGATGGTCCAACTCAATCGCCAGCTGCTCAAGCTGCCGCTCATCTACACCCTGGACACCCCCTTCGTGAACGCCGTGAAGGAAGCGATGGTCCAGACCGGGCAGGACATCTCGACCTGGTGCCTGCCCCCCACCAGTCCCCTTTCCGACCCCAAGAAGGAGCAAGTCAAAGCGATCCTCAAAAGCGCGGGCCTGATCTGACCTGCCGGGCGGGGAGGCCCGCCGCTTCAACAAATACCTGAAGAGAGGAGGTTGGAGATGTCACTTGACACTCTCTACGATGAAACACATGCCGATATCTACGATGTAACGACCAACGCAGCGGGGCCTGAGGGAACCCTCCCGCTCACACCAGAGATCCTGATCAACCGCCCTTCCGGCGATATATTCGGCATGACGCTGAATGCCGGCATGGGCTGGGATCCGGCCCAACTTCTGCGCAAGGAAGTCATGCTGATCGGGACCACGGGAGGTATCCGACAGCCTGACGGCAAGCCCCTCGCACTGGGGTTGCACACCGGACATTACGAGATCGAGGCCCTGATGGCCGAGGCTGCCCGGGTCGCAGACGAATGCAACCGGCTCCCCTATGCCTCCTTCGTCTCCGACCCCTGCGATGGTCGCACACAAGGCACCGAGGGCATGTTCGACAGCCTGCCCTATCGCAACGATGCCGCCATTGTCTTCCGCCGCCTCCTCCGCTCCCTGCCGAACTGCACCGCCATTGTCGGCGTGGCGACCTGCGACAAGGGGCTCCCGGGCCTGATGATGGCCCTTGCATCCATGCATGACCAATCCACGATCATCGTCCCCGGCGGCGCGACGCTGGCGCCGACAAAGGGCGACGATGCGGGCAAGGTGCAGACCATCGGCGCACGGTTTGCCGCGGGCGAGCTGTCGTTGGAGGAAGCTTCCTGGCTAGGCTGCAAGGCCTGCGCTTCGGCTGGCGGCGGCTGCCAGTTCCTGGGAACCGCCGGCACCTCGCAGGTTGTGGCCGAAGGACTGGGCCTCGCCCTGCCCCACTCCGCGCTCTCGCCCTCCGGCGAGGCGGTCTGGTACGAGGTGGCCCGCGCCTCCACGCGCGCCGCGATTGCGCTTGATGAAAAGGGTATCACCACCAAGGATATCCTGACCGACAAGGCCATCGAGAATGCCATGGTGGTCCACGCCGCCTTCGGCGGATCGACCAACCTCCTCCTTCACCTTCCCGCCATCGCCCATGCAGCCGGTTGCGCCATGCCGGACGTCAACGAGTGGACGCGGGTTAACCGGCTGGTGCCGCGTCTGGTGTCGGTCATTCCTAACGGCCCGGTCTATCATCCGACCGTGCGTGCGTTCATGGCCGGTGGTGTGCCGGAAGTGATGCTTCACTTGCGCAAGCTCGGCCTGCTCAACGAGGACGTGCTGACCGTCACGGGCATGACGCTCAAGGAAAACCTCGATTGGTGGGAGACCTCGCAGCGCCGCACGAAGTTCCGCCAACTCCTGGTGAAGCTCGACAATGTGGAACCCGACGACGTCATCATGTCGCCGGAACTGGCTGCAAAACGCGGCCTCACCTCCACCATCACCTTCCCGCTCGGCAACATCGCCCCGGAAGGTTCGGTCATCAAGTCGACCGCCATCGATGCCTCCAAGATCGATGAGAACGGCATCTACCATCACAAGGCCAAGGCCAAGGTCTTCGCAGCCGAAGCGACGGCGATCAAGGCCATCAAGTCCGGCCAGATCGAAGCCGGAGACATCATGGTGGTGATGGGAGGCGGGCCTTCGGGCACCGGCATGGAGGAGACCTACCAGCTGACCTCCTCGCTCAAGCACGTCTCCTGGGGCAAACACGTCTCGCTGATCACCGACGCGCGGTTCTCCGGCGTTTCCACCGGCGCCTGCATCGGGCATGTCGGACCGGAGGCGCTCGCAGGCGGCCCGATCGGCAAGCTCAGGGACGGCGACATCATCGAGATCGTCGTCGATTGCCGCAAGCTGGAAGGCTCGGTCAACTTCCTGGGCACCGAGGACAAGGAGGTCAGCGCGCAGGAAGGCGCCCGGATCCTCGCCGCCCGCGAAACCCACCCGGAACTCGCGCCCGCGCCCAAGCTGCCGGACGATACCCGTCTGTGGGCCGCGCTGCAGGCCGCTTCGGGGGGAACCTGGCGGGGCTGCGTCTATGACGCGGATCGCATCGTGAAGACGCTTCAAGCCGGCATGAAAGCCTTGCAGGAAGCACAGTAGAGCTGGACGGGCGGCGCAAGACGCCGCCCGAGCCCCACGGCATATCGCGGGCGACCCGACACAGGATGGGCCGCCGGCTCCTGGCAACGCACATGCACCCTCTCCCTGGTTGAGGAATGAAGCCGCTTGCAAGAGCGGCAACGGGAGAGGTGCATCCGCCCGGCTGCTGAAAACGGGTGGGAAAATCGAGGAGAGTTTTCATGCCACTCTTTATCGTCGCAATCGGCATCGCTGTACTGCTGATGCTGATCATGCGCCTGAAGTTGAACACCTTCGTGGCCCTCATGCTGGTGTCCTTCGGCGTCGCCGTCGCGCTTGGCGTCCCCCTGGAGGAGGTGGTCAAAGCCATCGAGAAGGGCTTGGGCGGCACCCTCGGCCACATCGCGCTGATCTTCGGTATCGGAGCCATGCTGGGGCGGCTTCTTGCCGATGCCGGCGGCGCCCACCGCATCGCCCTGACATTGATCGAGAGATTTGGCGAAAAGCGCGTCGAATGGGCCGTCATCGTCGCCTCCTTCATCGTCGGCGTCGCACTCTTCTTCGAGGTGGGTCTCGTTCTGCTGGTCCCGCTGGTCTACACGATGGCCAAGGAGATGCGGATCTCCCTGCTGCGGCTCGGTGTGCCGATGGTCGCGGCCCTGCTTGCCACCCATTGTTTTCTGCCGCCGCACCCCGGCCCGACCGTCATCGCAGGCGAATACGGCGCCGATATCGGCAAGGTGCTGCTCTATGGCATCATTATCGCGATCCCAACCGTGATCGTTTGCGGCCCCGTCTTCAACCGCCTTGCCATGCGCCTGATCCCGGACGCCTACGCCAAGTTCGAACTGCCTGAGGGGGCGAGCGCCTCCACCGACTTCAAGCTTGAGGAGACCCCCGGTTTCGGCATCTCCGTGCTAACCGCCATGCTCCCGGTCATCCTCATGGCCGCATCGACCATCGTCACCATTGCCCACGGAGCCCCCGGCGACAGCCAGTTCTTCACCATCATCGACGTGGTCGGCGATGCCTCCGTCGCCATGGTCCTCTCCCTGATCTTCGCCTTCTTCACCATGGGCGTGAACCGCAATATCCCGGTCGAGAAGATCATGGGGTCCTGCGCTTCGGCCGCCAACCACATCGGCATGATGCTGCTGATCATCGGCG
The DNA here is from genome assembly GCF_963674635.1 of Breoghania sp. Taxonomy (NCBI): domain Bacteria; kingdom Pseudomonadati; phylum Pseudomonadota; class Alphaproteobacteria; order Hyphomicrobiales; family Stappiaceae; genus Breoghania; species Breoghania sp. The sequence goes on along the minus strand of NZ_OY771475.1, from coordinate 513,403 downwards.
GCGGCGGCGCCTTCAAGCAGGTGCTGATCGTCGGCGGCGTTGGCGACTATATCGCCCAGCTGTTTCAGGGAAGCCATGCCTCCCCCGTGCTGTTCGCCTGGGTTGTGGCCGCCATCCTGCGCATCTCGCTGGGATCCGCCACAGTCGCGGCAATCTCCACCGCAGGCCTTGTCATCCCGGTTCTGGCGCAAACACCGGCGGATCTGGCGCTTGTCACACTGGCAACCGGCGCCGGAAGCGCTATCTGCTCGCACGTCAACGATGCCGGCTTCTGGATGTACAAGGAATTCTTCGGCCTCTCGATGAAGGAAACCTTCGCAACCTGGACGCTGATGTCCACCTTCGTCTCGGTGATGGGCCTCCTCGTCATCCTGTTGATCGAAGCGCTCACCATAGTCTGAGCGACCGGCGTGCCAAGACGACACGCCCCCTGAAACCAAAGGCGGCCGCTCCCCTATCCGGCCGCCTCCCCCGCGCCCCTGCCATAAGACACCACAGGCATTGCGCACCCGAACCGAACGCCCCGCAACGCCGGGACCAAGCCCCCTGCCTCACTCTCCCAACACGAGGATAAAGCCATGAACGTTTATGCAGATCCCTCCAGCCTTTATGCCGATCCGTGGGCAGGGTTCAGCGACGGACAGTGGCGTCAGGCAATCGACGTCCGTGGCTTCATCCAGGAAAACTACACGCCTTATGAAGGCGATGACGCCTTTCTGAGCCCGGCGACCGAACGCACCAGGGCGATCTGGGCGAAGCTCGGCGAATTGCTGAAGGAAGAGCGCAAGAAGGGCGTTCTCGACGTTTCCACCGACCGTCCCTCCACGATCACCGCCCATGATGCGGGCTACATCGATCGGGACAACGAGGTGATTGTCGGCCTGCAGACCGATGCCCCGCTCAAACGCTCGATCATGCCGAATGGCGGCCTGCGCATGGTGGAAGGCGGCCTGGCCGCCTATGGCTACGAGCTTGCCCCGGAAGTGAAGGAGATCTGGAGCAAGTACCGCAAGAGCCACAACCAGGGTGTCTTCGACGTCTACAGCCCGGAAATCCTTGCGGCGCGCAAATACGGGGTCATCACCGGCCTGCCGGATGCCTATGGCCGCGGCCGCATCATCGGCGACTATCGCCGCGTGGCGCTTTACGGCACCGATTTCCTGCGTACCCAGAAACAGGCCGACTTCCACGCCCTCGACGACACCGTTTTCGACGAGAAGACGATGCGTCTGCGCGAGGAAATGTCGGAACAGTTCCGTGCGCTCGACGAGCTGCGCGAAATGGCGGCGAAATACGGCTGCGATATCTCGCGCCCGGCCGCCAATGCCCTTGAGGCCATCCAGTGGACCTATTTCGGCTATCTGGGCGCGGTGAAGGAGCAGAACGGCGCGGCCATGTCGCTCGGCCGCATCTCCACCTTCCTCGACATCTACATCCAGCGCGATCTTGAGGCCGGGTTCCTCACCGAAGAAGCCGCGCAGGAAATGATCGACGACATGGTCATCAAGCTGCGCATTGTCCGCTTCCTGCGCACGCCCGACTATGACGCCCTCTTCTCCGGCGATCCGACCTGGGTGACGGAAGTGCTTGGCGGCATGGGCGAGGATGGCCGCACGCTCGTCTCCAAATCGAGCTTCCGCTTCCTCAACACCCTCTACAATCTCGGCCCCGCCCCCGAACCGAACCTGACGGTTCTGTGGAGCACGAGGCTCCCCAAGGGCTTCAAGAACTTCTGCGCCAAGGTCTCTGCCGACACCTCCGCCATCCAGTATGAAAACGATGACCTGATGCGCCCGCACTGGGGCGACGACTATGGCATCGCCTGCTGCGTCTCGGCCATGCGCATCGGCAAGCAGATGCAGTTCTTCGGCGCGCGCGCCAATCTCGCCAAGGCGCTGCTCTATGCCATCAATGGCGGCGTCGACGAGAAGTCGCAAAAGCTCGTCGCACCGGGGTTCGAGCCCATCACCGCCGACGTGCTGGACTATGACGAGGTGATGGCCAAGTTCGACAAGACCATGGACTGGCTGGCCAAGACCTACGTCAAGGCGCTCAACATCATCCACTACATGCACGACAAATACGCCTATGAGCGGATCGAGATGGCGCTGCATGATCGTGATGTGCTGCGCACCATGGCTTGCGGCATTGCCGGGCTTTCGATTGCCGCCGACAGCCTCTCGGCGATCAAATACGCCAAGGTGCATGTCATTCGCGACGAAAACGGCCTGGCGGTGGATTACAGGATCGAGGGCGACTACCCGGCCTTCGGCAACAATGACGACCGCGTCGACGACATCGCCGTCTGGCTGACCGAGACCTTCATGGACAAGATCAAGGCCCAGCCCTCCTTCTATCGCGACGCCATGCCGACACAGTCGATCCTTACGATCACCTCGAACGTGGTCTATGGCAAGAAGACCGGCAACACGCCGGACGGACGGCGCGCGGGCGAGCCCTTCGCACCGGGCGCAAACCCGATGAACGGACGCGACAAGAAGGGCTTCGTGGCCGCGGGCGCATCGATCGCCAAGCTGCCCTACGAAGCCGCGCTCGACGGCATCAGCTGGACGGCCTCGGCCACGCCCGGTTCCATGGGCAACACCGAGGAAGAGCGGATCGAGAACCTGTCCAACTGCCTCGACGGCTTCGCCGCCGCCAATGGCTTCCACGTCAACGTCAACCTGTTGAAGCGCGAGACGCTCCTCGACGCCATGGAGCACCCGGAAAACTATCCCCAGCTCACCATCCGCGTCTCCGGCTATGCGGTGAACTTCATCAAGCTCACCCGAGAACAGCAGCTCGACGTCATAAACCGCACCTTCCACGCATCCATGTGAGGGGCAGATCAACACCAGGGGGAGACGCCCGCCTCCCCCTGGTCACTACCCCGGCATCGACATGAGCGCCTGCCCCTCGGCGCGGTTCTTTTTCGACAAGACGCACGACCACCGCAAAAGCACGTCGCAACAGGCTGAACGGGGCTCTTCAAGCTTGCCGACCGTCTACAGGGGAACTTGAGCCGCCTCTGCTGCGCACCGACCGACAATCTTCTTGTTGATGAATGGCTGCGCTTTGCGGCAATCTCCAGCCATGGATTCCATCAAGACAACGCGTCTCTGCCTTCGAAACTTCCTGAGCAGTGACGCAGACGCCCTCTTTGCCTATCTGCACGACCCTGTGGTCAGCTGCTTTCTCGATCTCAGGCTCAAGAGCCTCCAGGAGGCGCAAGCCGAAGCCGTGAAACGCAGCACCAACGACGAGCATATCGCGGTCTGCCTGCGGGACACGGGCGAGCTCATCGGCGACCTGTTTGCCGTTCCCGAGGAAGACACTTTTTCCGTGGGCTGGAATTTCAATCCGGCCTTTGCGGGCAAGGGATATGCGACGGAGGCAGCCCGCGCGCTGTTTGCCCATCTTTTCGCGCATAAAGGCGCACGTCGCCTCTACGCTTATGTGGAAGACCACAACACGTCATCGCAGCGCCTGTGCGAACGGCTCGGAATGCGCCAGGAAGGTCTGTTCCTGGAGTTTGTCTCTTTCCGAAGCGATTCAGCCGGCAATCCCGTCTACGAAAACACCTTTCAGTATGCCCTCCTCCGCAAGGAGTGGACGCCGGACACACAAAGCGCGTTGCGGGATTGATATGAGGCACCTCCCAATCGACCAAACGATTGCACCGGTCGGAAAGCACGAACGCGCCTGAACAGGCAAATGGTGGAGAGGAAGCCCTCTCTCGGCACAACCGGACGCCACATCAGGACATATTATATCCTATAGTCTTTATTTAGATATTGCCCCGTCGGCTCATCCCTCTCGTCAGATATCATCGAATATCGTCAAATCGCGCGTCTTGGGATGGGCTGAATGAGCTGCCAGGCCGCACGGACATCCATGCCGCCGAGCCAGGCCTTTCATTTGCAAATGCAGGCAGAGCCGAGGCCTGGATTGGCGCGTAAATCCGCAACGCGAACACATGCCCAGCGCGCCCTCCCTGTCCCAATCATCTACCCTCGCAAGATCGGCTACGCCTCAGGCCTGCCGCTCTTGTCGGGCCTGAGCCGCGCTCAAATGAAATTCACTCCAGGAGCAACATCAAAAGACAACGCGAAACTACTTATGTATTAAAACGAATACAAAAGGACTCTTACTTACTTCTCGCGGATTTTCTCTCGTTCCCTCCAGCGGGTTTTTTTGCCTTTGCTTTACCCACGCAAGATCTCAACGCCCCCATCCAGATCAAATTAAGCCCTCATTAAATAGATTGCTTTATTGATAGATTACGTAAAGTACACTACTCGCACAGGTTGCGTCTTGTCACTTGAAACGCCCATATGGCAGCAATAGAAAATTCGACGATGCGAAAAAGCGAAGATCTATCAGAGAACGCGGTTACCACTTACGGGCCAGCCGCCTTGATCGGCTTATCCGGTTTTCTGATTGTTGGCTATCTGACCTTGTTCAGCTTTGCGGAGAACGCGCCGGTTATTGTCATTTCTGCCCCCTGGGACAGTGAACGGCAAGCGATAACCCGCGCCCTGACACCGGCCTCAAAACTCATACGATCGGACTTTGACGGCACCTTCGTGACGGTTTTGCCTGAGCAACAGGATTACCCGGCAAAGGTGCGGGCGCTTGGCGCCTGGGCGGTCATCAGTTCCTTTGGTGTCGGAGGCTGCATGCCGAAACCAACAACAAATGACGGCAGCAACGTCTAATGAATCGTCCCCAATCAGCTCGTTCCTGATCAAGTTTACCCAGAGGACAGAAATGAACGCGACCTCCCCATCTTCCGTCGTCGAGACCGCCCCTGAACTCACAAAACTCCGCCAGATCGCGAGCAAGGCGTTCATTGCAAGCCTTTGGCTCATGATACTGGTCATTGGAAGCGTCGCTTCGTTTTCATCCGCACCAGCACTGACGGTATCCGCGATCGCAGCGGCGCTCGCGGGCGTCTCAACCCTCATGTTTGTCAAGGACCCGGTTGGACCGGCGACCCGATTTGCCATCGGGGCATCACTGACCACCGACTGGGCGCTGTTGGTTTTCAGCGCAAGCGGATTGCCGGACGGACTGGTTCTCGATGCCCACATGCTGTTTTTCGTTCTGAATGCAGTGCTGGTCATCTATTTCTGCTGGCGGACTATGCTGATCGTCAATGCGATCGCGACCGTGCATCACGTCGCCTTTTCCTTGCTTTTGCCGCTCTATATCTGGCCATCGGCCGAGTATGTCCTGCACCATTTCCTCATCCATGCCAGCTATGTCGTGCTGGTGGGCGGTCCGATGCTTTGGCTGGCCTATCGCATCAATCGTCAGTTCACAGACAATCACCAGGCGATGAAGGATCTGAACCTCGCTCAGGCTGAGGCAGGCAAACTGGTGGAAGAAACCAAAATCCGTGCCCAGCAAGAAGAAACCAAGCGGACAGCCATGTTCGATTTGGCCGAGAAACTCGATGCCAGCGTTGCGGGTGTCGTCGGGTCCCTGTCCTCCGCATCATCCAAACTCCGGACCTCCGCGCAGGAAATGGCGGCAGGAGCGACGCAAACAAACCAGCAAAGCCAGAACATGTCTCAAGCGGCCAATGAGACATCAAGCAATCTTGAATCTCTGGCAGCCGCGTCCGAAGAGCTCTCAGCGTCCATCGCCGAGATCAGCCGGCAGATCACCCAGTCGACCGACATTGCCAACGGAGCGGCCCGGGAAGCAGAAGAAACCAATCATAAGATTCAGGGCCTGGCCAAGGCCTCGTTCAAGGTTGGCGAGGTTGTCCAGCTGATCACTGCCATTGCAGAGCAGACCAACCTTCTCGCCCTCAATGCCACCATTGAAGCCGCCAGAGCCGGAGATGCGGGCAAGGGCTTTGCCATTGTGGCCGCGGAAGTCAAGGAACTGGCAAATCAGACCTCGAGCGCGACGGAGAGCATCGGAAACCAGATCGCTCAGATCCAGAGCGCCACGCAAGAAGCCGTGGATGCGATTGATGGCATCGGCAAAACGATCGACAAGGTGAAGGAAATCTCGGTTTCCGTCGCCACCGCCATCGAAGAACAAGACAGCGCCACCCGCGAAATTGCGCGCAATGTCGAGCAAGCTGCGAATGGCGTCAAAGGCGTTGCCCACAACATCTCAGACGTCGCCAGCGCGTCCGAGAGCAATCTCAAATCGGTTGGGAACTTTGTCGATACAGCCGAGGAGCTTTCCAAGCAGTCTCAGGCATTGCGGACAGAGGTCGACGACTATCTGATCAAGACAAAAGCCATCTGATCATCGACTTCGAAGACTATGGCGAATGCTCTTTGCTTTCCATGGAAAGAGCATTCGCCAGCTCATATCGTGCGACGAAGATCCCTATCGCATGACAGCGCGAGGATCATACCCGCTTTTCGGCGGCAATGAAGGGCACGGACCGGGACCGATGCCCGAACACCTGTCGGCCGTCCCGGAGGGCGCGGGTGCGGAACACTCAGCCCGCCCCGCCCTTCGCTTTCCAGCGACAGCTGCGATTGGGCAACTGCGGGATATGGCTCTCCGCCGCCCCCCCTTCTTGAAAGAGGCGCCTGACCGATCATAGGCGGTTGAATGCCAACGGAAGTCTCAAGGGCGCACGATCAAGCCACCTGCAGGACGTTCGTGTCGCGTGTGACTTCGAAGATGGGATTGCTGCCAGCTTATCCAGATATCCGCCAGCTTTGGACAAGACTATCTCCACGAAAGAGCCCCACACCGAAGACACATCCCAAAATCCACCAACCTTGTTGGCGGATAGAGAAGGTATAGCGGTTTATTAAAAGCGTACGAGACTGCGTGTATTGAATAAAAAGACGCAGGATGGTTCCCCTAAATAGGAGAGGACTGTTTCTTTCGATATATGGAAAGGGAATATGGCGGAGAGGAAGGGATTCGAACCCTCGATACCATCGCTGGTATACTCCCTTAGCAGGGGAGCGCCTTCGACCACTCGGCCACCTCTCCGGTCCCGCGTTGGTATCGGCAAAGAGCAAGGATTTCAAGGGATATTTCACCCCTGCACAACTTGTCCACGCGCGTTTCCGTCAAGACCTTCCATAAACAATAGGCGAACAACGCAACAGCGCGCTGAAGCTCCCAAATGCAGCGAAGCGCAGTCCCCTTCTCCGCTCTAGACGGAAAACGGAACTACGCTCCGCTCAATTCCAGACATCCTCGCTATCGGGAAACAGCCAAGATTCCCGCAGCCACATGACACGTCGCGCGACCCGGCCGGCAACTGCTCGCCCGACATCCTCGCATCCGCCCGCAGGCGCAAAATGCAACGCGCTCACTGCATGGACAGCCATTCACGCGCCGCACGTTGGGCCTCCGCAATATCCGAAGAACTCATCTCCTCGGAAATTTCCTTGCGATACTGAACCGCCTCACGAACGCCGCGCATCGCTGCAAGGTTGAACCACTTGTGCGCGCTCACCAGATCCTCCGGAACATCGCGACCGGTCGCATAATTCATGCCCAACTCAAACAGCATTTCGCCATTGATCTGCCGCGACCCCATCACGGCCATGTCTTCACTCAGAACCTCTATGCGTGCCATTGTCGTCTCCTCGCTTCTCCGTTTTGACCTAAGACCGGATGCCCTTGCAGCTCCGGGCCTTTCGCGAGGAAAAGTCTCGTCCAATGGCTTCAACCGCGCGTAAATTTTCTCGGTTAATCGACCGAATACAAATCAAAAACGAGAAGTAAATTTGACGTATCATTTACCACCTCGCACCAATTCCGGCATATGAATCAAGACCGATCGAATAGAAACCGACGCTTAACTGTCACGCTTTGCTAACCATGCGCGAAAAACGCTTGCCGGGCGGGACGGGAAATGGCGCTTCACTCCGCCTCGCCCATGTGCCAGCCCCCCCCAGCCGCATCCGCGAACAGTCTTTCGCCTTGCCGGATCAATTATCGCCCACATGCCGCTACGGCATGTCTTGCGCCCTATCGCAAAGGCGGTAGGCTCCACTTGACGATGGCAAGTTGACGCGCACCGAAGACATCAGAGACCGGGCGCCGAACGGCCGTCGAGATTGAAAAACAAGACAATCAATTTTGGGGAGGAGACAAGTATGACAGTTGGAAACCACTTGGATGTCGATACGCACAAGAGAATTGGCGCCCGCAGGGCGGGATCTGTCTTGCGACTGGGGGCATGCCTCGCGCTTGCCGGGGGCTTGATGGTGTCTGCCCTGTCCGGAGCGGCTTTTGCCGCCGACGCCAAGGGTACCTGGGCGCGCCCCTCCGGCTCCTCCCAGATAAGGATCGCCAAGTGTGGCGGCAGCCTTTGCGGCAAGCTGGTCTGGCTGCGTGACAAGGGCAAGAAGGACGAAAAGAACCCCGACGCCTCAAAGCGTGACCGCTCGTTGCTGGGGGTACAGACGGTCTATGGCATGAAGCCGTCGGGTGACGATGTCTGGAAGGGCAAGGTCTACAATGCCGAGGATGGCAAGACCTATACCGGCAAGATGGAACTCGTCGGCCCGAACAAGCTGAAGCTCTCCGGCTGCGTGCTGGGCGGGCTCATCTGCAAGGGCGAGACATGGAACCGGGTCAACTGACCCGAAGCCTCTCACACCACCACCGTCTGGCGGGAAACGGGATCAGCCGCGGGCTGGTCCCGTCGCGAGGTCGAGAGCGGCGCCCCTATCCCCCTCGGCCTGCGGCTCTGGCGCCGCGTCGCGCGGCCTGCTGTAGTAGTCCAGCGCGCGGCGGGCTGCTGCGATGATCGCGTCCTCGCGCCATTCCTGCGGGGTCAGAAAGATGCCGCGATTGCGGGCGCGCTCACCGGACCCGATGGACGCCGTCCACCACACGATGATCGGCGCAAGGATCAGCGGCAGCACGACCGGGCTTAACCAGGCGACCAGGCTGGGCACGAAGTAAAACGCAAAGCCCAGCGTTCCCATGCCGACCACGCACATCCACCAACTTGCCTTGAACGATGTGAGCAAGTCGAGAGAGCCGTCCTCGCGCTCGCTCGATGGCCAGCCGAAATCGGCCCCCGTTATCACCTGCCAGACAGAACGGCTCTGGAACATCATGTGGATCGGGGCGAGAAGCGATGCGAGCAACAATTCCAAAAGCGCCGACCAGGCTGTGCGCAGGCGACCGCCATATGGCCCCGCCTCGCCCGTCACGACGGCGCGAAGAAGCAGCAGCGCCTTTGGCAGAATCAGAAGCGCGACGACGCCAAAGAGCAGCGCCAGGCCCTTTTCCGTTTCCGGATGCGGGAACCGCGGGAACATGGAATCCGACATGAAATAGACCGGCGGCGGCGCAAACAGGGGAGCTGCGACACTGGCAATCAGGAACAACAGCCATACTGGCGAGGCCAGGTAGCCGAAAATCCCCTGAAGGATGTTGAGCCGGCTCCACAGCGGCAGGCCGGGGGCTCTCAAGACGCGGGAATGCTGAAGATTGCCCTGACACCAGCGGCGGTCGCGCTTGGCATATTCGATGAGATTGGCCGGAGCCTCCTCAAACGATCCCTCAAGGTCGGGATCAAGCCGCACCCGCCAGCCGCCACGCGCCAACATGGCCGCCTCGACCGTGTCATGGGAAAGGATGTCGCCGCCGAAGGGCGGCTTGCCCTCAAGCGCGGGCAGGCCGCAGGTCTCGGCAAAGGCGCGCACCCGGATAAGGGCATTGTGCCCCCAGAACGGCCCCTGCCGCCCCTGAAGGGCCGCCACACCGCGCGAAAAGAGCGGCGAATAGAAGCTGGCGGAAAACTGGATCATGCGCCCGAACAGCGTGCGTCGCCCGATGATCTGCGGAACCGTCTGCAAAAGACCCAGATCCGGCACCGCCTCCATGCGGCGCACCATCTCCACAATGGTGCGGGCATGCATCAGACTGTCGGCATCGAGCACCAGCATGTAGTCATAGGCGCCGCCATTGGCGCGGATGAAATCCGCGATATTGCCCGCTTTGCGACCGACATTCGGCGAGCGATGGCGATAGAAGAGCCGCCCGCCTGCCCCCAGCGCCATCACGGCACGGCGATAAAGCGCCTTCTCGTCCACCACCGATTGCGCACGCGTGGAATCCGACAAGACGTGGAAATCGAACGTGTCGAGAACACCCATGTCATCAATGGCGCGATACATGGCATCGAGCCGGGCAAAGACCGCATCCGCGGCCTCGTTGTAGACCGGAATGACGATGGCTGTGCGACCACGCGGAGGCCCGTCGGAGACCGGGACCTTATCCGCCCCGAAGAGCAGCCCAAGCACTGCGGTACAGGCCCCCCATGAGAGCCACAGCGCACAGAAGGAGACCAGTGTCACGCGCACCACGTCGACCCAGTCGAATCCGTCCGCCACGGCGATGGAGCCGAACATGGCGGCAGCGCCGGCCGTCAGCCCAAGGGTGAGAATGATCGCTCCGGACCGGCGCAAGCCAACGGCGAACGCTTCCATACGACCCGATTTTCCACGATCATGCGCCATCGCGCGACACTCCGGGCGGGGTCGCCCCCAAGACGCCCGCGCATTGATGAGAGAGGAAGAGATCAGCCCTGGCGGGCGCGGATCCGCGAGAAGAGGCGGGCGAATACCGGCCTGCGTTCGCTTTGAAGGACCTGCACCGGCATGGCGAGCGGCGCGCGCGGTGCGGGCAGGCACAAGGAGGCCACCACCACGCGCGGCAGTTGCCCCTCAAGGTCTCCAGCCACAAGCTGACCGATCAGGCGCGAACGATCCTCATCGCACGACGGCCGCACGATCGTCTCGATGGCATCGCTGACCGCCTCGCCCAGCACCTCATCATCGAGATCGGGCCGGCCTAAAGCCTCACGCAAGGTTGCCCATGATAGATTGGAGTGAACCGCTTGCACGGACGCGCGAGCGAAGCCACCGGATTGCATCTCGGCACTCATACCGTCTGTCCCCACTGATATGTCCAAATTTCGCTCAAACGATCCTCTCCAAGCAAAAGTGCCGCGTTTATCTCCACCGGATCACCCGCGTCCTTGCGCCTGATATCGAGGATCAACCTCCAAACGTCGCTACCCTGCAATTTGTTCAAAATTTTGTGCTGGACCTTCCCGTTGCTGACACTGACCCGCGCCACAACCTCGGCATCCTCGCCAAGCCCGACAAGCGGATCGCCCGCAAAATCGATCAGGAACTTGCGAAGGTTCGGATCCGGTTTCGAGGCGGAGGTTCCGCCAGCGCCGGCATGGGTGCGCAGGACACGGGCGAGCGGAACATCGCCCTCCACATCCATCGCCCAGAGCATGCGGTAGTGAAGCCAGTGCTCAGCGCCCGCCTCAAGCCCGTTTTCCGGCATCCAGAAGGCCACCACATTGTCGTGGACCTCCTCCTTGGATGGGATTTCCGCCAGAAAGACGGAGCCCTTGCCCCACTCGCCCACCGGCTCGATCCAGACCGACGGTCGCCGTTCGTAACGCGCCTCGGTGTCGAGATAATGGTCGGGCGAACGATCGCGCTGCAGAAGGCCGAAGCCGCCGGGATTGTCCTCGGAGAAGACCGAAAGCTGGAGCTGGCCAGGATTGGTCAGCGGACGCCAGATCCGCTCGCCATTGGCCCGCAGAATCACCAGCCCGTCGCTGTCATGCACCTCCGGACGATAATCGTCGAACCCGGTGCGGTCGTTCTCACCGAACAGATACATGGAGGTGAGCGGCGCAAGGCCGAGACGCGCAACCGCATCGCGCAGGAAGATCGCGGCCTGCACGTCCACAACGGTTTCAACGCCCGGGGTGATCGAAAAGGCGTAGGCCCCCGCCACCCGCGCGCTTTCCAGCTCGGCGAAGATCTTGATATCGCGCGCGCCCTTTTCCGGGCGCTCGATATAGAAACGAGTGAAGCGGGGAAACTCCTCCGCACTGCCCGAGGCGGTATCGACCGCAAGCCCGCGCGCGGAAAGCCCGTAATTATTGCCACGACCCAGCGCACGGAAGTAGCTGGAGCCCAGAAAGGCAATCAACTCATCGTGATAGTCGGACCGGTTCAAAGGATAATGGAGCCGGAAGCCGGCAACGCCGGGAAGATCTATCTTGTCGAAGCCTTGCTCATCCAGAGGACTGCGGAACTCGAAGTCGCCAGGATGGAAATCCAGCGGCCGCGAGATGCCCTCATCCACTTCAAAGATACGAACGGGCTTGTCGAACAGCCAGCCGGGATAAAAGGCCTGCAATTCGAAATTGTAGCCATCCTCGCGCCAGCGCGCATGATCCGGCCGGAACCGGATTCGGCGGTGCGCGTCATACCCGAGCGCACTCACCTGTTCCGGCAGTTCACCTTGATCATCGACAAAGGGCGCAGCCGCGCGCGCCTTCATGCGAGCGACAAGCCAGTCCCAGTTAAAGGGCTTGCCCTTGTCGGCCACGGTCGCCGTCGCCTCGCCTTCCGGAGAAGGCGCATTGCCTTTCGCCGGGTCCGCGTCCTGCGCAAAGGCTGGGAGGATTCCGCCGCCCGTCATCGCTGCGATGAAACAGGCGCTGGCCTTCAGGTAATGTCGTCTGTTGATTTCTGAACTCGTATTCTGTGGCACGTGAGAACCTGACCGATGGGTCCTGACCCGGCGCTCATGCAGCCACCGCGCGCCGGAGTGCATGGCGCGCGTCACGCAGATCGCAAGTCATTTCCCGAAATTTGCTTCGTGAAGACCGAACCACCGGCCTGCTGTGCAAACGCAGCAAACACAAACAGGTTCCACCCCGTTCGGTTGTACTGACGCTCAGCGGCCAAGGCCGTTCATATCTCCCTATGTGGGTTTTACTGCAAGCAAATTCATCAAGGATCGAGGCAAAGGCATGGCAGGATTAGGAAAATCTGATGCAACGCACAAGACAGCGCCGTTCCGAACGCAATCAGGGGCCCTTAGGCCCCTGACATAAATCACGATATTCGAACGAAGAGCCGGCTTATTCGATGCCGATCTTCTGGCGCAGCAGATCGTTGACAGCCTGAGGATTCGCCTTGCCTTGCGAGGCTTTCATGACCTGCCCGACGAACCAGCCGAGGAGACCCGGCTTTTCCTTGGCCTGAGCCGCCTTCTCGGGATTGGCTGCGACAATTTCGTCCACGATGGCCTCGATCGCGCCAAGGTCCGTGACCTGCTTCATGCCGCGATCTTCCACGATCTTCTTCGGGTCTCCGCCTTCCGACCACACGATCTCGAAGAGATCCTTTGCGATCTTGCCCGAAATCTCGCCGCCCTTGATAAGATCGACGATGCCACCCAGCTGATCGGCCGAAACCGGGCTGTTGGTGACATCCAGACCTTCCTTGTTCAGGCGGCCGAACAGTTCGTTGATCACCCAGTTCGCGGAAAGCTTCGCATCACGGCCCTCAGCGACGTCCTCGAAGAAATCGGCGGACGCCTTTTCATGCACCAGAATATCGGCGTCATAGGGCGTCAGGCCGTAATCGGCGATGAAACGGGCCTTCTTGTCGTCGGGAAGCTCCGGCAGATCGGCTGCCAGCGCATCCACAAAGGCCTGATCGAATTCCAGCGGCAGCAGGTCGGGATCGGGGAAGTAGCGGTAATCATGCGCCTCTTCCTTGGAGCGCATGGAGCGCGTCTCGCCCTTGCCCGGATCGAACAGCCGGGTTTCCTGATCGATGGACCCGCCATCTTCCAGAATGCCGATCTGGCGGCGTGCTTCATACTCGATGGCCTGACCGGCGAAGCGGATGGAATTGACGTTCTTGATCTCGCAGCGCGTGCCGAATTCACCACCGGGCTTGCGCACGGAGACGTTGATGTCGGCGCGCATGGAGCCCTGTTCCATGTTGCCGTCACAGGTACCCAGATAACGCAGGATGGTGCGCAGCTTGGTCAGATAGGCCTTGGCCTCGTCGGAACAGCGCAGATCCGGCTTGGACACGATTTCCATCAGCGCCACGCCGGAACGGTTCAGGTCGACGAAAGACATTGTCGGGTGCTGGTCATGCAGCGACTTGCCTGCGTCCTGTTCCAGATGCAGGCGCTCCACGCCGATTTCCACCTGCTCGCCATCCGCCATGTCGAGAAGGATCTTGCCTTCGCCGACAATGGGCTGCTTGAACTGCGAAATCTGATAGCCCTGCGGCAGATCCGGATAGAAATAGTTCTTCCGGTCGAAGACGCTTTTCAGGTTGATCTCGGCCTTGAGGCCAAGACCCGTGCGAACCGCCTGACGTACACATTCCTCGTTGATCACGGGCAGCATGCCGGGCATGGCCGCATCGACCAGCGACACGTTGGAATTGGGATCCTGACCGAATTCGGTGGAAGCCCCGGAAAATAGCTTCGACTTGGAAGTCACCTGAGCGTGGACCTCCATGCCGATGACGATTTCCCAGTCGCCCGTGGCGCCCTTGATAAACTTCTTGGGATCGGGGGTTCGGGTGTCGACGATCGTCATGACTGCAAAGTGTCCTGTCTGCGGCAAAACGGATACCTGCGCGCGGTCACGAAATCGCACGCGGGCTTTTGTTTGTTGGGTAGTGCGTCTTTCGCCGCGCCGCAAGAGGTTCTTGCGACAAGCCTTACTTCGACGCCTTTGCTCCACGGCGAAGGATGAAGCCGATGATGACCGCAACCGCCTTGTAGAGCTCCTCCGGGATCTCCTCACCCAGCTCCACCTGCGAAAGCGCCTGGGCCAGAATCGCATCCTCCTCCACCGGCACGCCGCTTTCGCGCGCGAGCTTCAGGATGTTCTCCGCGATATGTCCTTCGCCCTTGGCCGTAACCGTCGGCGCGCCCTGGTTGTCATAGTGAAGCGCGACGGCAACGCGACGCTTTTCGTCGCGGCGGGCCGGGACTGTCTTTTTCGCCGGATCGCCCATCATGTCAGCCGATCCAGAAAATAGCCCGAAGGCGCGGCCTTGTTCTTGGCGGGCCCTGCGGGCAAACCGTGCCGGATGCGGACGCTGGCCACATCGATGCCAGCGAGTTCCAGAACGCCGGAAAGCTCGTCTGCCCCCTCGCGAAGTGCGGCGGCCACATCGGGACGCTGCGCCCAGAGTGTCACCGTCGTGCCCTGCCCGCCAAGCGCCACGAGGCTCTCCACAGCCCCGGTTTCGGGAAGATCGAGCGCGAAGTGAAGCCGCCATCCGGCCGCTTCCGGCTGTTCAAAGGTCCCCCCACCTTCCTCGTCGCGAAAGATCTGAAACTGCGCCATCGCCGTGCCCGCGGAGACCATGAGAGGGATTTCGAAGGTCCAATGAGCCGCCTGCCCTGGCCGCCCGTGCAAGGTCGCGGCATCCGGTCCGCCGGATTGCCCGCTCGGCTGTGAGGCGATCTGAGAGAGCCGGATGCGCGAAAGCGCGGCTTCCGTATCCGACAGAAGCATGCGCGCCGCCTGTTTCGGCCCGGTCGCATCCGCGAGCCCCGATTGCGCCGGCTGCTGGCCCTGCGGCTGACCGCCCGCGCGCGGCGGTGGCGGCGGTGTTCCGGCGCGGGGCGGCAGCGGCAGGTCCGCATCCTCTCCAAGAAAGCCGGACAAGACCGCGCGCAACAGGAAGAGCGTGTTTTTCAGGTCCGCCTTGCCCCCGCCCTGAACACTCGCATTGACGAGCGCCTGCAATGTGTCGGGTGCCGCCAAAACGTCTCCCGCCGCCGTCGCGCGTGCTGGTGAGGATTGGGAACGCGCACCCTGCGGCACCTGACCTGAGGCGCTTTCCCCCCTGGCCGTTGCCGCCTGCGCTTCGCTGAAGAGCCCGGACCGCCCGGCGGCGACACGCACCTGCTCGCCGGTCACCCCATCGGCGGGAAGCCGGAAGCCCAGAACATCGCGCACCACTTGCTGAAGAACGGGCGGCAGCGGGCTCGATTTTCCCGAGGCCGCCGCCGCATTGGCAAAGAGCGGGGCCATGGAATCCTGCCGCGATGCTGCCAGGGGGCGCGCCTCATTCACCGCCTTTTCCAGCGCTTCGGGCGCCGCCGTCGGCTTCAGCGTACCGGGGGCGGACGTCTGAACGAGCTTCACCTCGCCCGATGGCATTTGCCGGGCAGAGGCCAATGCCTGCGTTGTCTCCCCGTTGACGGGTGCCCCCTGACGGTTCGTCAGAAGCGATAGCTGCGGCGGCTCTGCGCCAGTCCCATTCGATGCGATCTTTACGAGAACAGTTCCGCCCGCTTCCGGCAGTGCGCCGAGCGGGGCCTTGATCACGCTCTTGCCGATCGCGATCTGCGGCATGCCGTCGGATGCGGCAAGCAGGACCTTCGCCGCGACAAGGCTCCCCGCAGGCGGCAATTTGCCGGGCCCGGAGACCACCGTCGCCTGCACGGGAGCCTGCGCGCGCGCGGCGTTGGCCATGCGCGCGACATCGCCCGAAAGCGGCTGGTTGTGCGGATCGACGAGCGCGCCGAGCCGCAATGTGGGCTGAGCGCTGCCAACACCCGTGCCGACCTCCGCCCGCAAGGTGACCGTCGCGCCCTCCTTGAGCGCGACCGGCAGGCGAACCTCCACCTGCGCGCGCCCGATGGACAGCCGCGTCGTGCCATCCGCGCCCTGCTGGATGACCTTGGCATTGACCAGATCGCCGGTCTTGAGGGCTGCAAGCGTTTGCGCCGGGTCGGATTGGGCAGCCACCGACCCCGCCGTCTGCCCCGAGGCCGGCGGTGTTGCGGTGAAGGCAGGACCGGTGCGCACCTGGCCGCTTGCCGCCTGGGCTCGCACCGCCTCGGGATTTGCCGGACGCCCCTCCCCATCCACCACCACCGCAAGGCGTGGCTGCGTGCCACCCGTCTCCACCTTCAGGGCGACGGTTCGCATGCCTTGGGGCAAGGCTTCGGGAAGCCGCGCATCAAGCATGGTGCGCCCCACATTGAGACGGGTCGCACCTTCGGCTGTCTGTCCGAGAACCTGAGCATTCAGAACATCGCCCGGCGTGAAGACGGGACGCTGCACGGCAGGTTGCGGCAATGGGATGGCCTGACCGGCCGCAGTGCCCCCTGTTCCGGTATTCTGCGAGGCCGCAAGAGCGGCGCGCGCGACATCCGGTGTCATCGGCTGGCCCTGCGCATCGACCATCAACGCCAGATTGGGCTGCGTCCCGCCAGATTGCACCTGCAGGGCCACCGTTGTGCCCGCCGGAAGGGCCATCGGCAGGCGCACCTCCACCTGCTGTCCCTTGCCAAGCGAAAGCTGTGTCGTGCCGTCCCCACCTTGCGAAACCACGCGCGCAGCCACCACCTGCCCGGCTCCCAGAGCCGTCAGGCTCTGCCCGGTATTGGTCGGCACCGACACTGGAATGCTCGCCACGGCGGACAAGAGTGTGCCTCTCGGTTGAAATCTCCAAGGCACCAGACAACAGCCATATCGGTTAATTCCCGGTATCCGACGCGCTCGCGCGCGTTTTCGAGCCGCGGCCCCGCTGTCGGATGAGAGGCCGCGCCTTGATCCGGATCAAGGACATTTCCCGCCGCAACACCCAAACTTCTCGCAACGTAATCTGATGGTGGCCCGGGTGCCCGATCTGGAGAAAGACGTCATGGGAATTCTCAAGCACGCCAATGACCACATGCACTACATGGGCGAAATGATGCGCCGGACGGACACCGACCCCAGCAAGGCCAGCGGCCCCGCCGGTGAAGCATTCCTGCGTGGCTCCATCGTGCGGTGTCTCTTCTGCAAGCATGGCGAGGAATGCCGGGAATGGCTGGAAGAGGGAAACACCCACTGCGATGCCCCGGCCTTTTGCCGCAACGCCGGACACTTCCAGAACTTCCGCGACAACCGCTGAAACGCCACTCTCTCGCAGATCTGAAAGAAAAAACGCCGACCCCGCGAACCGCAGGATCGGCGTTTTTCATATGTGCTTCGTGAAGCGTGAGACCGATCAGGCCCACCACTTCTCCGGCTGGAAGCGACCGGCGGCGTTCTCGATCACCTGCGCCACCTGGAAGAGCGTTTCCTCGCCGAACGGCTTGCCGATGAGCTGAAGGCCAAGCGGCAGCCCCTTGCCGTCGAGACCGGCGGGAACCGAGATACCCGGCAAACCGGCCATGTTCACCGTCACCGTGAAGATGTCCTGCAGATACATGGACACCGGATCCGTGATCGCGCCCGGCTCGAAGGCCGCCGACGGCGTGGTCGGCGTCAGGATCGCATCGACACCCGCCTCAAAGGCAAGGTCGAAGTCGCGCTTGATGAGCGTGCGAACCTTCTGCGCCTTCAGGTAGTAGGCATCGTAATAGCCTGCCGACAAAACGTAGGTGCCGATCATCACGCGGCGCTTGACCTCGGCGCCGAAACCGGCGGCGCGGGTCTTCTCGTACATGTCGGTGATGTCATTGCCCGGAACCCGCAGGCCGTAGCGAACGCCGTCATAGCGCGCGAGGTTCGAGGAGGCTTCCGCGGGCGCCACGATGTAATAGGCCGGAAGGGCGTAATGGGTGTGCGGCAACGAGATATCGATGATCTCGGCGCCTTCCGCCTTCAGCCAGTCGATGCCCTGCTGCCACAGCGTCTCGATCTCGGGGGCCATTCCGTCGATACGGTATTCCTTCGGGATGCCGATCTTCAGGCCCTTGACCGGGCGTCCGACCGCGGCCGCGTAATCCGGCACCGGACGGTCCACGGAGGTGGTGTCCCTGGGATCGACGGAGGCCATCGACTTCAGCAGCGTCGCCGCATCCTTGACGGTGCGCGCGATCGGACCGGCCTGGTCGAGCGAGGAGGCAAAGGCCACCACGCCCCAGCGCGAGCAGCGGCCATAGGTCGGCTTGATGCCGACGGTGCCGGTGAGTGCGGCAGGCTGGCGGATGGAGCCGCCCGTGTCGGTGGCGGTCGCCCCGGCGCAAAGATGCGCGGCGACGGCCGCCGCAGAGCCGCCCGAGGAACCACCGGGAACCAGTGTGGCATCGGAGCCCTTGGCCTTCCACGGGTTGGCGACGGGACCGTAGTAGCTGGTCTCGTTGGACGAGCCCATGGCGAACTCATCCATGTTGAGCTTGCCCAGCATCACCGCGCCATCGGCCCACAGATTGGCCGTGACGGTCGATTCGTAGCGCGGCTTGAAGCCGTCGAGAATGTGGCTGCAAGCCTGCGTGTGAACGCCCTCGGTGCCGAACAGGTCCTTGATGCCCAGCGGAATGCCTTCCAGCGTCCCGCCCTCGCCTGCGGCGATTTTCTTGTCGGAGGCCGCCGCCATCTCGCGCGCCTTTTCCGGCGTCGTCGTCACATAGGCGTTGATCTGCTTCGCCGCGTCGATGGCCGCGATATAGGCATCGGTCAGTTCCACCGCGGAGAAGTCTTTCTTCTCCAGCCCCTCGCGGGCTTCGGTGATCGTCAGGTTGGTAAGGTCGGTCATGGAAAAATCTCGGGTCAGGCCAAGGCGGCTGAATGCACGGACGATGAGGGCGGGCGGTTACTCGACCACCTTCGGCACCATGAAGAAATTATCTTCGCTCATCGGCGCATTGGCGACGATATCGTCGGCGCGGTCGCCGTCGGTCACCGCATCCACGCGCTTGCGCATGGTCGTCTCGACCACGGACGTCATCGGTTCGACGCCGGAAACATCGACCTTATCGAGCTGTTCGACAAAACCGAGAATGGCGTTCAGTTCACCCTGCATCTTTTCGGCTTCGGCATCAGTGACGGCAATGCGCGCCAATCGGGCAACGCGCTTCACCGTGGCGGTATCGACGGACATGGAATTAATCCCGTTGGCTTGAGCAAACGTCTTGGCGGCGTATAGCACCGGCGCTTGCGCACACGCAATCCACTGAGCGCAAGACGCGACGATCCGGTGAGTGTCACAGACCGCTTACGCGCCTGTGAGCTGGCTTGATTGGCATCATTCCGCCTTTCGCGCCAAGACTGCAAGGCCCTGCGGTTCACTCCATGCCAGAAGCTTGAGACAGACCGCATTCCGATTATCCGGGAGAAACGGATTTGACCCTGTTGAGTGCCCCGCCCAAAAGCCGACTCATGTCTGCATTGCTTATCGCCTTGCCACTGGCTGTCTCAGGAATCTGCCTGCCCGCCCATGCCGATGAGATCACCACCTATGTGAAAGATGGCGCTGCCATTGGCGGCACCGATCCGGTGGCCTATTTCACCGACGGCAAGCCGGTTGCAGGCTCCGACGAGTTCACCGCCACCCATGACGGCGTGACGTGGAAATTCTCCAGCGCCGAACACCGCGACATGTTCAAGGCGGAGCCTGAGAAATATGCCCCGGCCTATGGAGGCTACTGCGCCACCGGGGCAAGCTTCGGCTACAAGATCCCCATCGATCCGACCACATGGGATATTCACAACGGCAAGCTTTATCTCAATGCCGGGTCAGCGCCGCACAAGCGCTATCTCTCCGACGTGGACGGCACCATAGCGCGGGCTGACAAGAACTGGACCAAGATCAAGGACGTGCCCGCAGACAAGCTCTGACGCGCCCATACTTCGACGCGCCAGTGCCCAGAACAAAACGCCCTCCCCGCTTCATGGCCGGGAGGGCGTCCGTGTTTCACAGGCTAACCGCGCCTTAAACCGTGAAGGCCTCGCCAATGGTGGCGACATTCACCTTCGAGGCATCCGCGCCCAGCTCCGCCTTGAACTTCTCCGCATCCGGATCAAGGCCGGGGAACGTCCCGAAGTGACAGGGGATGATGGTCTCGAAATCGAAGAACCGCTTGCAGGCGAGCGAGGCTTCCCTGGCGCCCATGGTGTAGCGGTCGCCGATCGGCACGATGCCGATCTTTGGCGCATGCAACTCGTTGATGAGCTGCATGTCCATGAAGGCGCAGGTATCGCCCATGTGGTAGAGCGTCTTTTCACCGGGTGCTGAAATCACCAGCCCGTGCGGATTGCCCAGATAGATGTTGCCTTCTTCGCTGGTGTGGCGCGAGGAGGAATGATGCGCGATCGTCATGGCCACGCTGAACGGGCCGACATCGATCTTGCCACCCGAATTCATCGGATTGAGAGCTTCGATGCCGTGCTTGCCGACCCAGCCGCAGATCTCCGCATTGCCGGTAATCTGCGCGCCCGTCTTCTTCGCAATCTCGATGGTGTCGCCGATGTGATCATCATGGCCGTGGGTCAACAGAATGTGCGTGACACCCGCCGAGGCCTCATCGACGGACAGATCCTTGGGAAAGACCGGGCTGCCGCTCAGGAACGGATCGATCAGAATGACGGCGCCCGCGATCTCGATGCGAAAGGCGGCATGGCCGAACCATGTGATTTTCATGAAGTGTCTCCCATCTGAACAAAATGCTGCCGGTCTGCCCTGCCGGATACATGCCTGCCAGAGGGGCAGGCGAATTTGCGCCAGAGTATAGGGCTCACTCTCCCGACCTCAAGGATTTGCCCAATCAGACGCCCGGATATTCGCCAAGACGGGAACACACGATTCATGCAAACGGCAATGGGTGAATGAGCAGCCCCCGAAGGGCAAATGCCCTCTGCCGTGATATCATCTCGCGACGTCGTTTTTGCGACACACGGCCTTTTCATTGAAGACACCACCTGCGAGGTTTGCCATGTATCCGTTTTTCTGGCCCAGCGACATCAACGCCCCGTTTGCGGGCGGCAATTTCCAGACGATCTCTCCGACCAGCGGCTGGTTTTCCACCACGATCAACTACAAGGGCTCGCCCGAGATCGAGCGCCGCATCGCCGAAAACGTGGCCAGCAGCGGCCGTCAGCTCGGCATCATCACGGAAGCACTGCTTGAACTGGCGGGAAACCGGAAAGGCGAAAAGCTCGACCGGCTGCGCGAAATCGACAAGCAGATCCGCGAGATCAAGGAACGTTCGACCGCCCAGTTGCGCCGCGAAGCCAGCGCGGGACTTCAGGCCCTTGCCGAGCGCGACAAGAATCAGGCGCGCCATGTGGCCGAGGCTCTCTTGCGCGAACTCGCTTGAGTGATGGATCACGGCGCGGGCAGACAGTGCAAAATCCGATGCCGAGCAATCGGAACCGCGGCGCGGGCGTTCAAAAGCATCTGTGCCGAAGCGTTCCGCGATTCTTCCTGGCTCCACTCAGATCCTCATCGCCGGGTCTGGAAATGACTTGAAGACTTTCGGCTTGGAGTTTGATACGGCAGCGATCAGGAATACGTTTTTCACCCCTTGATCATGCCGGGAAAATGGCCGCAGATCCGACGCTGTCCCTTGAAGACTTCACCGCCGCACTGCCGACTTTCGGGCGGCTGATCGGTATTGATCTTGGCACCAAGACCATCGGCATCGCCCTTTCCGATGGTCGCCGCTCCATCGCAAGTCCACTGGAAACCATCCGTCGCACCAAGTTCACCGCCGATAGCAACCGGCTGCTGGAACTGGTGGACGCGCAGGAAGTGGCGGGCCTTGTCATCGGCCTGCCGCTCAATATGGATGGATCGGAAGGCCCCCGCGCACAGGCGACCCGCGCCTTCGTGCGCAACCTGTCCGCGCGCCGTGCAATGCCGATCACCTATTGGGATGAACGACTGTCCACAGTCGCGGTCACGCGGACGCTGCTTGAGGCGGATACCTCGCGCGCACGCCGTGACGAGGTCGTCGACAAGATGGCCGCCGCCTTCATCCTTCAGGGTTTTCTCGACCGGATGGCACGCGGATCACTCTCCTGACAGTCAGCTGAAGGCCCCTTCCCCATGATGATGGCTCTCGACGCGCTCCTGCCCGTCCTCCTGGTCATCGCCACCGGTCACGTCGTTGCCCGCATCGGACTTGTGACCGGCGACAATTGGCGCGGCTTCGAAAAACTCACCTACTTCGTTCTCTTTCCCTGCATCATCATCCGCAATCTGGCGCTGGTGGATTTCGGCGCTTTGCCCTTTGTGCAACTGGGCCTGACGCTTGCAGGTGCGGTTTCCATCGTCGCGACCTTCCTCCTCCTCATCCGAACCCGGCTGGAAAGGCGGTACGGCATAAGCCCGGCCCGCTTTACCTCCATCTTTCAGGGCTCGGTGCGCTGGAATACGTTCGTGGCGCTGGCCATGGCGGACCAGATGTGGGGACCGGAAGGCGTGGCCCTGATCGCGGTAGCGATCGTCGCCATGGTGCCGCTTCTCAACATGCTCTCCGTGACCGTGATGAGCCGTTTCGCCAATGCCGACACCCCGTTCAGCCTTACGAGGCTTCTCCGCGACCTCACCCGCAACCCCTATATCGTCGCGACGCTGGTCGGCCTCGTCATCAACATGACCGGCCTGATGCCGCCCGAAGCGGTGATGACATCGATGGAAATGCTGGGACGGTGCGCCCTGGCCGCAGGACTTCTGGTGGTGGGGGCCAGCCTCGATATCGGCGCGCTGCGCCGCCCGGGCCCGGCCCTCAGTACCGCCGCCATCCTGCGCCTTGTCGCCCTGCCGACAGTGGCCGCGGGCCTTGGCACGCTTCTGGGCCTTTCCGGCATGGCGCTTGCCGCCGCCGTCCTGTGCACCTCCGTCCCCACCTCATCGGGCGCCTACCTGCTCGCCCGCGAGATGGGAGGCGATGCGGAACTTATGGCGGAAATCCTGACGCTTCAGTCCATTGCGGCCATCGTAACCCTGCCGATAGCTCTGGTCGTGCTTGGCGCGATGTAGCCGCCTTCACGCGTTCTTAAAGCCCCGGCCTTAGGAAAAGACGCAAGGACAGGGGGGCTTTCAATGATCGTGCGAATGCTTGTGCTGGCGCTGATTGCAGCGCCGACCTTGGGCGGTTGCGCGGCTGTCGCGGTAACGGGAGCCGTGGTTGGCGGCACGGCCAAGATCGCCACCACCGCCGTCGGCACGACCGTCGGCGCAACAACCTCGGCCGTTGGCCTCGTCATCCCCGATGGGGACGACGAGGAAGACGCCGAAAGCTAGATCGCAGTCTAGCCTTCGGGAAACGCGTATTCGACCAGCGCCTTGGCGTCGAAGCGCGAATCCAGCATGCCGTAAGTCGCACGCCACTGACCGCCCAGCCGGGTGTCGATGAAGGCGTCCGCCACCGCACGCGGCGCGACCTGACGCAGGCAGGCCGCCGCAACCGTCAGCGCAAGCTGCTCGGTCAGAATGCGCGAGGAGCCGGGATCAGCGACACAGGCCCGCGCCGCCGCCTTCAGCACCTGGCTGGACACCGGCCCGCTGGACCCCAGATCGCGCTCGACTTCGCCGATCACCGCATCGAGCGACTGCGGCTGCTTCTGGAGCGCGCGCAGCACGTCGAGACACATGACATTCCCCGCCCCTTCCCAGATCGCATCGAGCGGCGCTTCGCGGTAAAGCCGCGCCATCGGGCTTTCCTCCACATAGCCATTGCCGCCCAGACACTCCATCGCCTCATAGACCAGCGCAGGCGTCGCCTTGCAGACCCAGTATTTGGCTGCAGGCGTGACCAACCGCGCAAACAGCGCCTCGCGCTCGTTCTTGGGCGCATGGTCGAAGGCACGCGCAAGGCGCATGGTGAGCGCGGTGGCCGCCGCGACGTCCAGCGCCATGTCTGCGAGAACCCGCGTCATCATCGGCTGATCGATGAGCTTGGCCCCGAACACCTGACGGTGGCGGGCATGATGCACCGCCTCGCCCAATGCGGCGCGCATCTGCCCGGCCGAGGCCAACGCGCAATCGAGGCGCGTCATCGTCACCATTTCCAAGATGGTGGCGACACCGCGCCCCTCCTCACCCACGAGCCACGCCCCCGCACCATGGAATTCCACTTCCGAGGAGGCGTTGGAGCGGTTACCGAGCTTGTCCTTGAGGCGCTGGAGACGGAGGCGGTTGACAGATCCGTCCGGTAGGAACCGCGGCATCAGGAAACAGGTGGGGCCTGCCTGCGTCTGCGCCAGAACAAGGAACGCATCGCACATGGGCGCGGAGAAGAACCACTTGTGCCCGGTAATCCGCCACATGCCGTCATCGCCGGGCTCGGCGCGCGTGGTGTTGGCGCGCACATCCGTGCCACCCTGCTTTTCGGTCATGCCCATGCCGATGGTCACACCGGCTTTCTGGTCGGCGGGCAGGAAGCGATAATCGTAGCGACGCGACACGATACGCGGCAGCCAGGTCTCCAGCAGTTCGGGAGAGAGCTTCAGCGCGGCGATCGCGGCATTGGTCATGGTCATGGGACACAGATGCCCGCACTCGCCCTGCGCGGTCATGTAGAGCCGCGCCGCCCTCAGTGTGTGACGCCGCCCGGTCAGGGTCGGATCGCCGTCCCAAGCGGAACAATGCAGGCCGCCTTCCACCGAACGGCGCATCAGGGCGTGATAGGCGGGATGGAACTCCACCGTATCCAGCCTGCGCCCCTGCGCATCGTGGGTTCGCAATGTCGGCGTGTGCGAGTTGGCAAGACGCGCCATTTCCAGCGCATCCGTGGAGCCCCAATAGGCCCCTGCCCGGGTCAGATCTTCTTCGGTCTGCGGATCGAGCAGGGCATCAAGCGCACTGCGCAGCACCGGATCACCGGAAAACAGGTTACGCCCCGCAAAAGGTGGGGTCTGGTTGAACACCTCGTGGGTGGTGCCCGGATCGTGATCCATTCCTTCGATTCTCCGCAGTTTCGGCAGTTTCGGTGCGCGATTCGCCATTCGGAGACGACACTAGCACGGGCGCGGGGGATAACAGGTGAACGGTCCGAATGTCTTCTTGTGACAAAACCCGACTTCACCTATAGAAACAACTTTAATGACAGCACATCTCACAGATCACGCGGTCTCGTTTCCGCACCGCCACCTCCTTGGCATCGAGGGCCTTACGCCTTCCGACATTCTCACCCTGCTGGACCTCGCCGACGAAGCCGTCGAAGTCAGCCGGCAGGTGGAGAAGAAGAAGGCCGTCCTGCGCGGCCGCACCCAGATCAATCTCTTCTTCGAAGCCTCCACGCGCACGCAATCCTCCTTCGAGCTTGCGGGCAAGCGGCTGGGCGCGGACGTGATGAACATGTCGGTGTCCTCCTCTTCGGTGAAAAAGGGCGAGACCCTGATCGACACGGCCGCAACGCTGAACGCGATGCACCCGGATCTGCTGGTGGTGCGCCACCACGCGGCGGGCGCGGTTCGCCTGCTGGCCGACAAGGTTGGCTGCTCGGTCGTCAATGCGGGCGACGGCGCGCACGAACACCCCACGCAAGCCCTGCTGGACGCGCTCACCATGCGCCGTCACAAGGGCACGATCGGCGGGCTCACGGTCGCCATCTGCGGCGATATCCGCCATTCGCGTGTGGCGCGCTCGAATATCCTGCTGCTCAATGCGCTAGGCGCGCGGGTCCGCGTGGTCGCCCCGCCGACGCTGCTCCCCGCCAATGTCGACCGACTGGGCGTGGACGTCTACACCTCCATGCGCACCGGGCTTGCGGATGCCGATATCGTGATGATGCTGCGCCTTCAGCGCGAGCGCATGAGCGGCTCTTTCGTGCCGTCGGTGCGGGAATATTTCCGCTACTGGGGGCTCGATGCGGAAAAACTCGCCTACGCCAAGCCCGACGCGATGGTCATGCACCCCGGTCCGATGAACCGCGGCGTGGAAATCGACCCGGAAGTCGCCGACGGGCCGCGCAGCCTCATCAAGGAACAGGTGGAGATGGGCGTCGCTGTACGCATGGCCGTGCTGGAAGCACTCGCCGCCCACCTGCCGAACTGACAACGCGGAGCATGCGATGAACGGCGATGCCGACACACGGGGCGCCCCCAAGCCGCTGGTGCTCGAAAATGCGCGGGTCGTGGACCCGGCGCGAGATCTTGATGCAATCGGCACGGTGATCGTCGCCGACGGCGTGATCCAGGCTGCCGGACCCGATGCCGCCGGCAAGCCCGCGCCGGCCGGTGCGGAGGTCGTGAACTGCGGTGGCAAGGTCGTGGCCCCCGGCCTGATCGACATGCGCGTCTTCGTCGGAGAACCCGGCCGCGAACACCGCGAGACCCTGCGCTCCGCCTCCAAGGCGGCGGCTGTGGGCGGTGTGACCACGCTCATCACCATGCCGGACACCGAGCCCGTCATCGACGAACCCGCGCTCGTCGATTACGTGCTGCGCCGGGCCCGCGACACGGCCATCGTGCGCGTTCATCCTGCCGCCGCCCTCACCAAGGGGCTGGAAGGCAAGGAGATGACTGAAATCGGCATGCTGAAGGAGGCGGGCGCCATCGCCTTCACCGATGGGCGCAAGTCCATCGCCAATTCCCGCGTGATGCAGCGCATGATGACCTATGCGCGCGAATTCGGCGCGCTGATCATGCACCACCCGCAGGACGTGACGCTGGCCGATGGCGGCGTCATGAACATGGGCGAGACCGCCTCCCGCCTTGGCCTGATGGGCATTCCGGTGGAAGCGGAAATCATCATGCTGGAGCGCGATATCCGGCTGGCGGCGATGACCGGCGGCAACTATCACGCTGCCCTCATTTCCTGTGGCGAATCGGCGGACGTGATCCGCGCGGCGAAGATGCGCGGACTTCGCGTGAGCGCGGGTGTCTCCATCAACCATCTGACGCTCAACGAAAACGACATCGGCCCCTACCGGACCTTCTTCAAGATGTCGCCGCCTCTGCGCCTGGAGGACGATCGCCGCGCCATGGTGGAAGCGCTTCGCGACGGCACGATCGACGTGATCGTTTCCTCGCACGACCCGCAGGATGTGGAAACCAAACGGCACCCCTTCGCGGAAGCCGCTGACGGGGCCATCGGGCTTGAAACCCTGCTTCCGGCAGCGCTCAGGCTGGTGCATTCGCAGGATGTTGATCTTCTGACCGTGCTGCGCGCCATGACCGCGCGCCCGGCGCAGTTGCTCGGGCTCGACGGCGGCACACTGACACCTGGCGCCCCCGCCGACCTGATCGTCTTCGACCCGAACATCCCGTGGGTTCTCGACAAGGCCGACATCGTCTCGCGGTCCAAAAACTCGCCCTTCGAGGATGCACGTTTTCAGGGCCGTGTGGAGCGTACGCTGGTTGCAGGACGCACGGTACACCCCTACTCTGGTCGCCATTCGTGACGCTCCGGCGTCGTCCTTTCTTGGGTTGAGGAATTGCCGTGCCCGATCCGATCAGCTGGGCCATTGCCTGGCCGTATCTCGTCGCAAGCCTGATCATCGGTTATCTACTGGGGTCGATCCCGTTCGGCCTGTTGCTGACACGCGCCGCGGGCCTGGGAGACATCCGCTCCATCGGCTCCGGCAATATCGGCACGACCAACGTTCTGCGCACCGGCAAGAAGAGCCTCGCTGCGGCAACCCTGCTGGGTGACGCGCTCAAGGGCACCGCGGCGGTTCTCATCGTCTTTTACTGGGCGGGCATCGACCACGCCATCGTGGCAGGCCTCGGGGCCTTTCTCGGCCACCTGTTTCCCATCTGGCTCAAGTTCAAAGGTGGCAAGGGCGTCGCCACCTATATCGGAATCATCCTCGGGCTTTACTGGCCCGGCGCGCTGATCTTCTGCGCCATCTGGATCTATGTGGCGGTGTTCACCCGCTATTCCTCGTTTTCCGCGCTTACCGCCAGCCTCGCGACACCGTTCATTCTGGCCGGGCTGGGCCATTGGCAACTTGCCGAACTTTTCACGCTGCTGACGATTTTGATCTGGGCAAAGCATCACGCAAACATTTCCCGCCTCATCAAGGGTACGGAGTCACGTATCGGGGCCAAGTAACCGGAACCTGCGCATGATCGAAACGCCGCCTGCGCCCGCCACGGGGCGGGTATTAACCGAACGCCAGAAACTGGCCTGGTTGCGGCTGATCAGATCGGAAAACGTAGGCCCCGCCACCTTCCGCACATTGCTGAACCACTACGGCTCCGCAGGTGCAGCGCTTGAAGCCTTGCCCAGCCTTTCGAAACGCGGCGGGGCGCGGCGCGCCATTCACATCTGCCCCGAAGAAGACGCCATCGGCGAGCTTCGTCACCTCGAACGGCTTGGTGCTCGCCTCGTGGCACTCGGTGAGCCGGATTACCCACCGCTCCTGCGCCATATCGACGGCCCGCCCCCGCTTCTGGCAATGAAAGGCGGTGAAGGGCTTTTCCTGAACGCTCCCCCGGTCGCCATTGTCGGGGCCCGCAACTGCTCGCTGGCAGGCGCGAAGATCGCCGGACAAATCGCAAGCGACCTGGGAGTGGCCGGGTTCACCACCGTCTCCGGCCTCGCCCGCGGCATCGACACCGCAGCCCACAACGCCAGCCTTCGCACAGGCACGGTGGCTGTCTTCGCAGGCGGGCTCAGCCATCTCTATCCGCCCGAAAACGCGCAGCTTGCCGACCGTATCGTAGGGGACGGCGGCGCATGGGTCAGCGAAATGCCGCCCGGTTGGCAGGCCCGCGCGCGCGATTTTCCACGCCGCAACAGGCTGATCTCCGGCATATCGCATGGCGTGGTGCTGGTCGAAGCGGCCCGACGGTCGGGCTCCCTCCACACCGCGCGCTTTGCCGCAGAACAGGGCCGCGAGGTGCTGGCCGTGCCCGGCTCCCCGCTCGATCCGCGTTGCGAGGGCTGCAATATCCTGATCCGTGACGGCGCCGTTCTGGTGCGCCATGCCGAAGACGTGATGTCCGCGCTCGACCTGGGCCGCGCCCTGCCGCCTCTTCCCCCCCTGGTGGAGGAACCCGGCCGCGACCGCCTCATCGATCCCGACGAGATCAGCACCGACGCCCGACAGCGCATCCTTGATGCGCTCGGCCCCGTGCCCTGCGACATAGACGAACTCATCCGCCATACGGGCCTTGAAGTGGCAAGCGTCCAGACCATCCTTCTGGAGCTGGAACTGGCGGGACGGCTGGAACGCCATCCCCCCAATCGCGTTTCGATCCTCGCGCAGGACGTGTTACTGTGAGGAGCTTGGCTCAGCCCCTCCCGTTACCGGCCTCATCCGGCTCCGCCTCCATGCGGGCCATTTCGAGCAGATAGGAAAGCATGGGCATATCGATGTTGCGAGCCATCTCGCTCATTTCGTGACACATTCTGGCGATGTAACGGCGTGTGTCCTCAGGCTTTGCGGTCCTTGCGGCGATCATTCAAAACCTCAAATAGAAGAGACAATCAAAACAGGTTGCGCAAGGCCGCAAACGGCAAGGCGCGTCATCAAAAGAAAATCTAAAATTGCAATAATGACAGTATGCAACTTAGCGTTTTTTACAGGGAGATATCAAGCAGTATGCTAAGAGGTGGACAAACCGCACCGAACAGGTCATTTGACAGGGCCTTCCCGATCTAAGAATGTCCCTGCGATCCGGACCTTCCGGCCAATATGTACAAATTGGCTTTCAAGTCCTTCTGTTGAAACAATATTTCCCCCAGGCTTCCATGAACGTCGTCATCGTTGAATCGCCCGCCAAGGCCAAGACAATCAACAAATACCTCGGTTCGGACTATCTGGTCCTGGCCTCCTACGGCCATGTCCGGGATCTTCCGCCCAAGGATGGCTCCGTTCGCCCGGATGAAGACTTCGACATGAGCTGGACGGTCGATGCCAAGTCCCAGAAGCGGCTGAACGAGATCGCCAAGGCGGTCAAGGAATCCGACCGCCTGATACTGGCCACTGACCCCGACCGCGAGGGAGAGGCCATTTCCTGGCACGTTCTGCAGGTGCTCAGGGACAAGAAGGCGCTGAAGGACAAGCCGGTGGAGCGGGTGGTGTTCAACGCGATCACCAAGACCGCGATCCTGGAAGCCATGGCCAATCCACGCGCCATTGACGAGCCGCTGGTCGACGCCTATCTGGCGCGCCGTGCGCTGGACTATCTCGTCGGCTTTACGCTCTCGCCCGTTCTTTGGCGCAAGCTGCCCGGCGCGCGTTCGGCAGGCCGCGTGCAGTCCGTTGCGCTGCGCCTCATCTGCGACCGCGAAAGCGAGATCGAACGGTTCGTCACGCAGGAATACTGGTCGATCCTCGCCAACCTCACCACCGCCAATGGCGATGCGGTCCAGGCCCGGCTGACCGAATTCGACGGCAAGAAGATCGGGCGTCTCGATATTGGCGGTGAGGAAGAGGCAACCGCCATCCGCACCATGCTGGAAAGCGCGGCCTTCAAGGTGGCTTCGGTGGAATCCAAGCCCACCAAGCGCAACCCTTACGCGCCCTTCACCACCTCCACGCTTCAGCAGGAAGCATCCCGCAAGCTCGGCTTTGCCGCGGCGCGCACCATGCAGGTCGCCCAGCGGCTCTATGAAGGCGCCAATCTCGGCGGCGAGACCGTGGGTCTCATCACCTATATGCGTACCGACGGTGTGCAGATCGCGGGCGAGGCTATTGCCTCGGCACGCTCCGTCATCGGTCGCGAATTCGGCGACAACTACGTGCCGGAAAAGCCGCGCCACTATTCCTCCAAGGCCAAGAACGCGCAGGAAGCCCACGAAGCCATCCGCCCGACGGATCTCTCGCGCCTGCCCAAGGACATGCGCCGCTTCCTCGATGACGATCAGGCCCGCCTTTACGAACTGATCTGGAAGCGCACCATCGCCAGCCAGATGCAGTCGGCCACCATCGAGCGCACCACGGTCGAGATCGAGGCATCCGCCGGGGGCCGCGAAGCCGCTCTTCGCGCCACCGGCTCCGTCATCCGTTTTGATGGCTTCCTTGCCCTTTATCAGGAAGGCCGCGACGACGAGGAAGACGAGGAATCCCGTCGCCTGCCCCCAATGAGCGCGGACGAGATCCTGACCCGTCAGGAAATCGAAAAGGCGATCGAGGCCAACCAGCACTTCACCGAACCGCCGCCGCGTTTCACCGAAGCGACGCTGGTGAAGAAGATGGAAGAACTCGGCATTGGCCGCCCGTCGACCTATGCCTCCACACTGCAGACGCTGCGCGATCGCGACTACGTGGCGCTCGACAAGAAGCGGCTCATTCCCGATGACAAGGGGCGTCTGGTCACCGCGTTCCTGGAGAGCTTTTTCAATCGCTATGTGGAATACGATTTCACTGCCGATCTGGAAGAAAAGCTCGACAAGATTTCCGCCAACGAGCTCAACTGGAAGGACGTCCTGCGCGACTTCTGGAAGAATTTCTCCGGTGCGGTGGACGAGATCAAGGATCTGCGCGTGGCGCAGGTCATCGACGCCCTCAACGAGATCCTCGCCGCTCATATCTTCCCCGACAGGGGCGACGGCAGCAATCCGCGCGTCTGCCCGGTATGTTCCAACGGCCAGCTTTCTCTGAAGATCGGGCGCTATGGCTCCTTTGTGGGCTGCTCCAACTATCCCGAATGCCGCTACACCCGCCAGCTTGGCTCCAACGGCGAGGAAGACGGTGCATCGGACGGTCCGACCGTGCTCGGCCAGGATCCCGAAACCGGGCTCGACGTCACGCTGCGCACCGGTCGTTTCGGCCCCTATGTGCAGCTTGGCGAGGAAGCCAAGCCGAAACGCGCCTCCCTGCCCAAGGGATGGTCGGCACAGGCGATGGATCTGGAAAAGGCGCTGCGCCTGCTCTCACTTCCGCGCGAGGTGGGCTTGCATCCGGAAACCGGAAAGCCCATTTCCGCGGGCATCGGACGCTATGGCCCCTTCGTGCTGCATGACGGGACCTACGCAAATCTGGACAATGTCGATGAGGTCTTCGAGGTCGGCATCAACCGTGCCGTCGACGCTTTGGCGCAAAAGGCCGCCAAGAGCGGACGCGGACGGGCAACGCCTGCCGCGCTCAAGGAACTCGGCGAGCATCCCGATCTCGGCGGCGCCATTACGGTGCGCGACGGGCGTTACGGCCCCTATGTGAACCACGGCAAGATCAACGCCACCCTGCCCCGGGATACCGACCCGCAATCGGTCACCATGGAGCAGGCCGTGGAGCTGATCGCGGCCAAGGCGGAAAAGTCGGGAAAGAAACCGGCGGCCAAAAAGACCGCGGCAAAGAAGCCTGCGGCCAAGAAGACGACCAAGACGGCAGCGACGAAGAAACCGGCCGCGAAGAAATCAACGTCCGCCTCGAAGGCCAAGACTAAGGCCAAGGCGGAGACGGAAAACGAATAGGCAAGACAGCAATTGGCATCGCGCAAGACCCGCCGGAGGGACGAAAACCTCCCTTCCCGCGAGGAAATCCTCGCATTCGTGGCGGAAAATCCCGGCAAGGCGGGCAAACGTGAAATCGCGCGCGCCTTCGGGCTCAGCGGAGCCGCAAAGATCGGCCTGAAGCAGCTTCTTCGGGAACTGGCTGAAGAAGGGCTCGTGGAAAAACGCCACCGCCGCCTCGCAACGCCCGGCTCCCTGCCCCCCGTTTTCGTCGCCAATCTCACCGGCCGTGACGCCGACGGCGAACTTCTGGGCCAGCCGGGACGCTGGTATGAGGAAGACGGTCCCGTCCCCAACATTCTGGTTATCCCCGAACGCCACCGCAACAGCCCGCAACCGGGCGTCGGCGACCGCGTTCTGGTTCGCCTTATCTCTGGCGATCCGGGTGAAGAAGCGCGCCATGTCGCCCGCGTCATCAAGATCCTCGAAAAGGAACGGTCCTCAACGTTGGGCGTCGTACGCCTGCCGGAAGGCGCGCCCGTCGCCCGTCTCGTGCCGGTCGATCGCAAGCAAAAGGAACTGCCCATCGATCTGGCCGATCTGGATGGGGCGGAGGATGACGAGCTGGTGGCCGTGGAAACCACCCGCTCCGGGCGCTATGGCATTCCGAAAGCCAAGGTGATCGAACGCATCGGCTCGATGAAATCGGAAAAGGCGATCTCCATGATCGCCCTGCACGAATACGGCATCCGCCATGTGTTTTCGCAGGCCGTGCTCGATGAGGCGGAGCGTGCAAAGCCTGTCGATCCCAAAGGCCGTGAGGACTGGCGCGCCCTGCCGCTCGTCACCATCGATCCGCCCGACGCCAAGGACCACGACGACGCCATCCACGCGGAAGCCGACACCGACGAAGCCAATCAGGACGGCTGGATCGTCACCGTCGCCATTGCCGACGTGGCCGCCTATGTGCGACCCGGCTCCGCGATGGACCGCGAGGCGCATCTGCGCGGCAACTCCGTCTATTTCCCCGACCGCGTCATCCCCATGCTGCCGGAGCAGATCTCGAACAATCTCTGCTCCTTGCGCGAAAAGGAAGACCGCCCGGCCATGGTCGTGCGCATGGTCTTCGGCGCCGATGGGCGCAAGAAGAGCCACACCTTCCACCGGGTGATCATGCGCTCTGCGGCCAAACTGGCCTATGCGCAGGCACAGGACGCCATCGAAGGCCGCACCGACGACAAGACCGGCCCGCTGCTGGAGCCTGTCCTGAAGCCCCTTTGGGGGGCCTATGCCTGCCTTATGCGGGGACGCAAGGACCGCGAACCGTTGGACCTCGACCTGCCCGAACGCAAGGTTGTGCTGACCAAGGACGGCCTCGTCGACCGCGTCGTCGTTCCCGAACGCCTCGATGCGCACAAGCTGGTCGAGGAGTTCATGATCCAGGCCAATGTGGCGGCCGCGGAAACGCTGGAAAAGAAGCGCATCCCGCTTCTATATCGTATCCATGACGCTTCGAGCCCGGAAAAGCTGGAATCGCTGCGCGATTTCCTGTCCACGATGGACATCAGCCTGCCCAAGGCGGGCAATCTGCGCCCGGCCCATTTCAACGGCATCCTGAACCGCGTGGCCGACACGCCCAATGCGGAACTGGTCAACACCGTGGTTCTGCGCTCCCAAGCGCAGGCCGAATATGCACCTGCCAATATCGGCCATTTCGGCTTGAACCTGCGCCGCTATGCGCATTTCACCTCGCCCATCCGCCGCTATGCCGATCTGATCGTCCATCGCGGTCTGATCCGTGCTCTGGGGCTTGGCGAGGACGGCTTGCCGGAAGGCGTTGAGCGCAAGCTTGAAGCCATCGGGTCGGAGATTTCCGCGACCGAACGCCAGGCCATGAAGGCGGAGCGTTCCACCATCGACCGGCTGATCGCCCATTGGCTCTGCGATCAGGTGGGCGCGCGTTTTACGGGGCGCATTGCGGGCGTGACGAAATCCGGTCTGTTTGTGCAACTTGACGAAACGGGCGCGGACGGGTTCATTCCGGCTTCAACCCTGGGCGCGGATTACTATCACTATGACGAGCCCAGTCATGCGCTGGTGGGGAGGACCACCGGCGAGACCTATCAGCTGGGCCTGCGTGTGGAGGTGAAGCTGGTGGAGGCGGCCCCGCTTGCGGGTGCGCTGCGGTTCGAGATGCTGAGCGACGGCGTGAAGGGACGTCCGTTGAGAGGAGGACGATCGGGAGCCGGACGCTCACCGGTCAAGCGTGTCGTGCGTACACGCAAGGCGGCTTCGCCCGCCGGGAGGAAGGGAAAGAAAAATGGTGGTGGAAATAAACGGCGTTCCTAAGAGCGATGCGTTGGCGCGTCCCCCACGGGACCTGTCCCTTTCCATGAAGCGCGGTGCATTGGGCCGTTGCCCGAAATGCGGCGAAGGCCATCTTTTCGACGGCTATCTCAAGGTCCGCCCGGTTTGCGACCATTGCGGCGAGGAACTGTTCCATCATCGCGCCGATGACGCCCCGCCCTATTTCACGATCCTGATCCTGGGCCATATCCTGGTCAGCGTCGTTCTGGGCGTTGAGATCGCCTATGAGCCCCCCATGTGGGTTCATGTCGTCTTGTGGACCCCTTTCACGATCCTGACGGCGCTTGCGCTGCTGCGCCCCATCAAGGGCGCGCTGGTGGGCCTGCAATGGGCCTTGCGCATGCACGGCTTTGATCCCGACTCGGAAGACGATTTCGCCCTCATGGCCCGCGAACAGGGAGGTTCGGAGCTGTGACGACCAATCTCGTTGAACGCCTGAGCAGTTCCGAGCGGCGCATGGACCATGCGAACCAGCGCCCGCGCGACGCCGCAACCCTGCTTATTCTGGACCGCTCCAGCGGTGGCGAGCCGCGCGTCCTGATGGGCCGGCGCCACATGCGCCACAAGTTCATGCCCGGCAAGTTCGTGTTTCCCGGTGGCCGCGTTGATCCCATGGATTCCCGCGTCCCGGTTACCGCCGATTACGCCGAGCCGGTCAAGACCAAGCTCATGCATGCCATGAAGCATCGCAAGGGCGAGGCTCGCGCCCGCGCTTTCGCTGTGGCCGCGATCCGCGAAACCTATGAGGAAGCCGGTATCTTCATCGGCCGCAAAGACGGGGCGACCTGGAAGGCGCACGGGGATTTCGAGGCCTTCACCGAACGCGGTATCTCGCTCGACCTCTCCCCCATCCGCTTCATCGCCCGCGCCATCACACCGCCGCGCCGTCCGCGCCGGTTCGACACGCGCTTTCTCGCCGTCTGGTCTGATGCGATCTGCGACCGGCTGCCGGAAGGAACGGGCCCGACGGGCGAACTGGAAGAGCTGTGCTGGCTGAGCCTTGAGGAAACCAAAACCCTCGAACTTCCCACAATCACACTCACCATCATCGAGGAATTGCAGCGCCGACTGTCGGAAGATCCGGCGCTGGAACCCACCACATCGTCCCCCTACTACTATTGGCAGCGCAAGGGCTTCGTTCGCGAAGAAGTCTGATCCGCCACATGGCTTTCCGCCAGCCCCGAAATGGATCTGATACCGCATCGACACGGACGCGAAATGTGTCCTTGCGGCATCAGGGCCTGTGTCTCGCGCACTTGGGGAAGGAATGTCCATTGCCAAAACGGATGTTCCGGGCCAGTTAGGAAACCCGCCCCATTTTGGGCGACGTTTCCTTTCCGACCTCAGGACCACTTCCAATGAGAGAAGCCTCACCGCTTCACGGCCCCGTATTGACCAATGGCGCACGCGTGCGCGGCCTGGCGGCTGCAATCTCGTCCATCACGGCCGTGGGCGTCGCGCTTGGCCTGAGCCTGCCGCTTCTCGCGCTTCTGCTGGAACAGCGCGGCATTACCTCCGCCTGGATCGGCATCAACAGCGCCGTTGCCGGTATCGCCGCCATTGGCGTGACACCGTTCGTCACGGCGCTTGCGCGCCGTTTCGGCACGGCGCAACTCACCTTCGCGATGACCTTCATCGCCGCCGTGACCTTCTCGTTCTTCTTCCTGATCGAGAATTTCTGGCTGTGGTTTCCCTTGCGCCTCGTCTTTCACGGATCGTTGGCGATGGTTTTCGTGCTGTCGGAGTTCTGGATCAACTCACTGGCGCCGGAAAGCCGCCGCGGTCTGGTCATGGGCATCTACGCCACGATCCTCTCGCTGGGCTTTGTGGCGGGCCCGCTGATCTTCGCCGCGTTCGATACGCTGAGCTTCATGCCCTTCGCCATCGGGACCGGCATTCTCCTCCTCGCATCCTTTCCGGCCCTGCTGGCGCGCAAGTCCAGCCCTCGTCTGGAAAGCGGCAGCAATGGTCCGTTCATCCGCTTTCTGCTGATTGCGCCCATGGCGACGATGGCGGGGTTCGTCTTCGGTGCGGTGGAATCAGGGGCGATGACGCTGCTTCCGCTCTACGGGCTGAAGATCGGTCTGGAACAGACGAAAGCGGCCCTGCTGGTCTCCGCCTTTGTCGGCGGCAACGTGATGATGCAGATCCCGATGGGGCTTCTCGCGGATCGCTACGAACGTCGCCAGCTCCTGACGCTGTGCGCGGCGGTCGGCTTCTTCGGGGCGCTCCTTATCCCCGTGTTCAGTGGCACGTTCACGCTCCTTGCCCCCTATCTCTTCCTGTGGGGCGGCGTCATCGCGGGCCTTTACACCATCAGCCTCACGCATCTGGGCTCACGCTTCACCGGCGCGGATCTGGCCTCCGCCAATGCGGCATTCGTGATGATGTATGCCACCGGCATGCTGACCGGGCCGGCGTCTTTGGGCGTGGCCCTCGATACCGATGTGCCCAGCGCCATGGCATGGACATTGGCGGGTTATTTTGCCCTCTATCTCTTCATCGCTTTTTGGCGTATGAGAACCCCCGAAGGTCGCTGAAACACGAAACTCGGGGACCGACGCCACAACTTACCGCTAGCGCCTGCAAGAGCCTGCTTGACTTTGGAGCGCCGATAAGTAGGTTGGCGGCTCAATTTCCAAGCCATCGCCCTCCCCTTAACGGCCGCCTGCGGCGCGAGGGCGTAGACCAAACGGGATTTACGGCAATGGCCAAGGCCACTACGATCAAGATCAAGCTCGTTTCGACGGCGGACACCGGCTACTTCTACGTTGCGAAGAAGAACAGCCGCACGATGACCGAAAAGATGTCGATGAAGAAGTACGACCCGGTCGCGCGCAAGCACGTCGAGTTCAAGGAAGCGAAGATCAAATAGGTCTTCTGCTCCGAATCGGAAATACCCAAAAGCGCGGCTCAGGCCGCGCTTTTTTGTTTTCGCAACAGCCGTTCCGACCCGCCCGAGGCGCGCGAGGCCGCCCTTGCCTTTTCCCGCATCCACACGAAAAGGCGCATGCGCGCAAAAATGCTCCGGCCCTTTTCCAGGACCGGAGCAGCAGCTACGTCAAACACAAACGGTGCAGATAGGTGGTGACCGGCGGGAAGCGGCGCTTGAGGAGGCCACTCTAGGCCGCTTCCCAGCCGGTCAGACCCCACGGACCCAGGAGATGCGGCGGACCTGAGCACTCCGTAGGGCATTCGAAATGCCATGTGATGCGGCCTGCACCGCGTAATCCTAAGCGAAGTCATTTGTCGGGAGCCCCTTTTGCCGGCCTCAGCTGGCACACCCGACAGTCTGCGTCCCGCGCCGGTTCGCGCGCCCTGACGCACCCGAGTTCTTCCAGCCCCCGCCGAAGCCCCCTGCCAGGCCCGGCGAAGCCGCCGACCTTGCTGTCCCACAGATGCATCAGATGCACTGCGAAACAGACCAAATATTCAGGCGCTCAACTTGCCATTGCGCTTTCATGATGCATGAAATCACACGTGGTTCTTTTCGCAAGACGCCTGCGCGTCTTTACGCCACCCCCAAAATCTTGAGCACACACTACTCGAAGACGTGAAATTTTCAACGACTTGTGCGCATTGCGGGCGTCTCACTTGAGATTTTAGTAAATTTTTAACCTTTACGGCGGCGCGCACCTGCCTTTGGCAGCCGAGCCGCCACGGCGACGCGCGTCTGCCGCCGCCATATCGCATTGTTTTTGTAATGAAATCGCGTCAGGCGGCGTCGGCGACGACCCTGTTGCGCCCTTTGCGCTTGGCCGCATAAAGCGCCGTGTCGGCCCGCTTGATGAGCTTTTCGACCGTATCGTCAGGCCCTTCGAGGCAGGCAGCCCCGACGCTGACCGTCACATCGATGGCTCTTGCGCCCCCTTCCACAAGGAACGGTTCGGACGCAATCGTCAGGCGCACGCGTTCGGCGACGCCAAAGGCCAGCGACAAATCCGTCTCCGGCATGACGACAACGAATTCCTCGCCGCCATAGCGGCATACCAGATCGAGCCCGCGCAACGAGCGGCGCAAGCGGCGCGCGAATTCCTTCAAAACCTCATCGCCCGCATCGTGGCCATAGCTGTCATTGATCGACTTGAAGAAGTCGATATCGCAGATCAGCAGCGTCATGGCCGAGCGGCGTTGCAGCGACTGCTGGAACGAGCTTTCCAGATGGGTCATCAGATAGCGGCGATTGTGCAGGCCGGTCAGCTCATCCGTGACGGCCTGCTCCATTGTCTCGCGCACAGCGGCGCGCAGATTGTCGCCATAGCGCTTGCGCCGCACCTGGGTGCGCACACGCGCCAGCAGCTCATTCTGGTCGACCGGGCGCTGGATGTAATCGTTGACGCCGATTTCCAGTCCGCGCACCAGCCGCTGATCGTCCTCCGGTTCCGCGATAAGCAGGATCGGCAGACTGCGGGTGCGCTCCAGCGAACGAAGCTGCGAGCACAGACGCAAGCTGTCGAACCCTTCAAGCGAAAGCGAGATCATGACGAGATCGAAGTCGCCATCGGCGATCCGGAAGAGGGCGTCTTCGGGATAGGGCTCAACCGTCACCTCGACCTCACGCGACAGGCCGGCGGCGATCCGCTCATAGGAAGAGCGCCGGTCATCGACCAGCAGCGCCCTGCCGGCGCAGGCGCGGAAGCTCTCTTCCACGTCCTCCATCTCGTCGAAGCCCATTTCCCGGTTGGTCAGCGCACGCATGCGCAGCTCGTCCGCGGCGCGCTTCAGCCGCACCAGGTTCTTCACCCGCGCAATGAGGGCAAGTTCGCTCACCGGTTTGGTCAGGAAATCGTCCGCCCCCACCTGCAACCCGCGCACCCGGTCGGCGGGCTGGTCAAGTGCGGTCACCATCACCACCGGAATATGCCGCGTTGCCGGATCGGCTTTCAGCCGCGTGCAGACCTCGAACCCGTCCATCCCCGGCATCATCACGTCCAGAAGGACGATATCGCATTCTTCCGCCTGGCAAATCTGAAGCGCTTCCGGACCGCTGGTCGCGGTCAGAACCTCGAAATACTCTGCCATCAGGCGCACCTGAAGCAGCTTCACATTCGCTGGTATGTCGTCGACGACGAGAATGCGTGCGCTCATGGGACTACCGGTTTTCTTCCTTCGACCCGTTTCGAACCGTCAAGTCCGCGTGTTCAGCCTTCGCCCAGATAGGAGCGGACCGTTTCCAGAAACTTGGCGACGGAAATCGGCTTGGAGATGTAGGCTTCACATCCACCCTGACGGATTCGCTCCTCATCGCCCTTCATCGCAAAGGCGGTGACGGCAATGACCGGGATGGTCTTGAGGTCGTCGTCTTCCTTGATCCATTTGGTTACCTCCAGCCCCGAAACCTCGGGAAGCTGGATGTCCATCAGGATAAGGTCGGGGCGGTTGGCGCGCGCAAGATCGAGCGCCTCCAGCCCGTTGCGGGTCTGAAGCGTGGAGTAGCCATGCGCTTCCAGAAGGTCGTGGAAAAGCTTCATATTGAGCTCGTTGTCTTCCACGATAAGCACGGTTTTAGCCATCAGAGCGCCTCTTGTGCGGGGTATGGGCGACTGACCGCACGCAAGGCGGGTTGCCCTGGCTGCGCATGATCCCCATGTCCGTCCCCCGGATATCGGTGGAAAGACTAATCGGGATTCGTTTCGGAAAGGCAAACAGGTGACACATATCGAACGTCATGGCGGGCTCTCCCCGCAAGAAGCTGAAGGAATTGCCGTTGAAGCCCTGAGCTTCGTGGCCGCAGATCAGGATCATCTTGGCCGCTTCCTCGCTTTTTCAGGTCTCGGACCCAACACACTGCGCGACGCGGCGACAGAACCTGGCTTCCTCGCCGGAGTGCTTGAGTTTCTCATGTCGGACGAAACGCTTTTGCTCGCCTTCACCGAAAATGCGAGAATTCGCCCAACCGTGATCGCAATCGCCCATTTCCGCCTAGTAGGATCCATCGACGACGATGTCTGACGCCACGACCGGATTAAACCCCGCCTTTGCCCAGATAGATAGTCTTCAGCTGAACGGCGACCCGCTGATCATATGCGACGTCGATGAAGTCGTGCTGCATTTCATCGAGCCCCTCGAAAAGCGCATGGCACGCCTTGGCATGGAGTTCATCGACACCCGCTACCGCCTGACCGGCAACATCCGCCACGCCGCCACGCAGGACCTCGCAAGTTATGAGGAAGTGTACGACCTGCTGCACGGCTTCTTCGATGATCCCGATCTCCATCAGGAACCGGTTCCAGGCGCCTCCAGAGCCCTTGCAGAGCTTTCCCGCACTGCGCAGGTGATCATGCTCACCAATATGCCCGCGCGCTTCCAGAAGAACCGCGAGCGCGTTCTGGCGAGCAATGGTGTTCCCTACCCCGTCATTGTCAATGAAGGCGCGAAGGGGCCCGCCGTCTCACGTCTCGCGGAGCGCATCGATGGCCCGATCATTTTTCTCGACGATAGCCCCTCAAATCTCGCCTCTGTGCGCGACGCGGTGAATCACGCCCACATCATCCAGTTCATTGCCGACCCGCGTTTCTTCGCGACTGCGGAAATCGTGGACGGCGCGAAGCTGACATCGAACTGCTGGGATGAAACACACCGCTTCATCCAAGGCATCCTGAGCGAACACATGGCCACCCGATAGGGCGAAACGTGGTAACATCCGCGCCCATCCATGAAGAGACCGCCGACCATGTCCGCAGGCACACCCGAGCCCGGTCAGCCCGATGCGTCGCTATCCGCCGCGATGCCCCGGCGCGCGCTTTGCCGCGATTGCCTTGAGCGCGCACGGGCCGATGCCCGCCGGTGCCCGAGCTGCGGCAGCCCCCGCCTCCTCCGTCACGATGAACTCGACCAGCTCGCCATCGCCCATATCGATTGCGACGCCTTCTATGCCTCCATCGAGAAGCGCGACAACCCGGACCTGCTCGACAAGCCCGTGATCATCGGCGGCCAGACGCGCGGCGTCGTCTCCACCGCCTGCTACATCGCGCGCATCTCCGGCGTGCATTCCGCCATGCCCATGTTCAAGGCGCTGGAAGCCTGTCCGGATGCGGTGGTCCTGCCGCCCAACATGGAGAAATACACCCGCGTCGGCCATCAGATCCGCGACATGATGCGGGCGCTCACGCCGCTGGTGGAACCGCTCTCCATCGACGAGGCCTTCCTCGACCTGACGGGAACCGAGCGCCTGCATCACGCAAGTCCGGCCGAAACGCTCGCCCGCTTCGCCGCAACCGTGGAACGCGAGATCGGCATTTCGGTCTCCGTCGGCCTCTCCCACAACAAGTTCCTCGCCAAGATGGCCTCCGACATGGACAAGCCGCGCGGCTTTTCCGTTATCGGCAAGGCGGAAACCGTTGCTCTTCTTGCACAGATGCCGGTGAAGCGGATCTGGGGCGTGGGCAAGGCGATGGAGGCGAAACTCGCCGCCGACGGCATCCGCACGATCGGCCAGTTACAGCAGGCCGACGAGGCGGATCTGGCGCGCCGTTACGGGGCGATGGGGCTCAGGCTCGCCCGCCTGTCGCAAGGCCGCGACGCGCGAAAGGTGACCCCCGACAGCGAAGCCAAGAGCGTGTCCGCCGAGACGACGTTCAACACGGATATCTCCGATCCGGACGAACTCATCCGTATCCTGCGGAAACTCTCGGAGAAGGTCTCTGCGCGGCTGAAAAAGGCCGGGATTGCCGGACGCTCGGTCACATTGAAGCTCAAGACACCGGATTTTCGGCTTCACACCCGTACCCGGCAGCTGAGCGACCCGACCCAGCTCGCGGACCGGATATTCCGAACCGGGCGCGACCTTCTTCAGGCGGAAGCCAATGGCCGCCGCTTCCGTCTGCTCGGGATTGGCGCGGGCGATTTATGCGACGCCGCCTTCGCAGATCCCGCCGATCTCGTCGACGAGGCCGCCACCCGCGCCGCCAAGGCGGAACACGCGGTGGATGCGTTGCGAGAGAAATTCGGCAAGGACGCGGTGGAACTGGGCCTTGTGTGGCGCGGCAAGCGCTAGGAGCGCAGCCCTAGTCCGTCGGGCACGCCGGTGCCGGATCGTGAAGCTCGAGGCTTTTCAACGCCCCGGCCACGGCAAATTCCCCGTAATCCATCCGCAGCCGACGGGTGATGCCGTTCTCATAGAGCATGAACGAAACCTGGTACTCCGGCTCGCTTTCTTCCATGCGCGTGTTGGCACTGTAATAGCTGACGGTCACCGGCCAGGCGCGCTTTCCATCGATCTTGGCGACCTCCGCCGGATCATCCATGGCGCGCGCGTTCTGTTCCCCCGGATCACCCGCCGCCTTGTCCTGCGCCGGCTCCTTGATGGGCGCACCGATCACGGTGAGCGTCGGGAAAGAGACCTTGCCATCCTCCGAACCGTCAAAGGCGCTGGCCTGCAGAAGATGCTCACCGGCGCGCGCGGTGGCCAGGATTGCGGACGTGTGTTCTGTCGGGAAAAGCGCCTTGCCTTCGATGGAGACGGCCTCCTCTTCCGGTCGTTTCAGTGTGACCTCGATGCTGTCTTCCCCATGAACCGCCACGCCGAGCGTGTCCTCGATGGGGGCACCATTTGCGAAGGTGCGAACGGTGAAATTGTATTCTCCGTCCAGCTCGAAAGCGGAGCTTTGCAGGTCGGAGAGCTGTGATTTGCCCTGGGTATCGAAAATGCGCATCACCAGACGAAAGGTGGAGGTGTATCCCTCGCACCGCGAGCCGCTGATATCGTAGACGATGCGCCCATCAACACCGGAGATCCCTGCGCGATCCGATGCGTGATCCAGCGAGAGATCGTAGACGGCGCGATGCGGCACGAGATCGGCGGTCTCCTGTGCAGAAACGGCGACAGGCGCCGCGACAAGGCCGCCCGCCAGCGCGGCGATCATCGCGCCAGAAGAAGAGATTCGCGAAAAACGAAGACCGAGTTGCCGCACCGGACGACCTTTCGAAACGGACGCGCCGGTCCCATCGCCAAAGGCTGAGCCGGTCGTCTTGTCTGCACCAACCCGGACAAAACCGGGCGAAACCACCATGCGCTACTTTGAACGCACTGAAAAGACGCGAGGCTTGGCAGTTGCCGCCAGCCCCGAATTGGGCCAATCTCCCCGCACTTTTCCCCTCCCCCCTCTGACCGGAGTCTTTCTCATGACCGGCACCATCGAATCCAAGCTTGCCGAACTCGGCGTCACCTT
Source organism: Breoghania sp. (assembly GCF_963674635.1). Lineage (NCBI taxonomy): Bacteria > Pseudomonadati > Pseudomonadota > Alphaproteobacteria > Hyphomicrobiales > Stappiaceae > Breoghania > Breoghania sp. The sequence continues at coordinate 469,035 of NZ_OY771475.1, read as the reverse complement.
GCCAAGCCCCGCAGCCCCCGCCGCCAACTACGTTCCCTATGTGGTCAGCGGCCTGCACCTCTACGTGTCCGGCCAGCTCCCGTCTGATTCCGAGGGGCTGAAATTTCAGGGTCGTTGTGGCGAGACCATGTCCGTGGAAGACGGCCAGAAGGCCGCGCGTCTTTGCGCGATCAATCTGCTGGCGCAGGCCAAGGCCGCGACCGGCGATCTGGAACGCATCGCGCGCTTGGTGAAACTCACCGCCTTCGTCAACTCCACCGCCGATTTCGGCGATCAGCCGAAAGTGGTCAACGGCGCTTCGGACTTCATGGTCGAAGCTCTGGGCGAAAAGGGACGCCACGCCCGCTCCGCCGTTGGCGTTGCGGCCCTGCCCTTCGGCGTCGCCGTGGAAATCGAGGCGATCTTCGAACTGGCCTGATCCCGCGGCCCATCCGGAGACACAGCGCCATGCCCGCACCCGAGTGGCTCACAGCGACCCCGATCGCCCATCGCGGCTTCCACGAAGCCTCCGCCGGGCGCATCGAGAATTCGCCCTCGGCCGTGGCCGCAGCTCTCGAGCGCGGCTTCGCCATAGAGGTCGATCTTCAGGAAACCGCGGAGCAAGGCGCCCTTGTCTTTCACGACAATGATCTGGACAGATTGACATGCGAGACGGGGCCTGTGCGGTCCCGTCCGCTTTCCGAACTCACCTCCATTCCCATGCGCGACGGCACCGACACGCTGTGGGATCTCGACGCGCTTCTGGAGATGGTGGCAGGCCGTGTGCCGCTGATCATCGAGATGAAGTCGCTCAATGCCCGCGACGGCCAGCGCGCCTTCGTGGAGACCGTCGCCGCAAGGCTCGCAAGCTATGACGGGCCGGTGGCGCTCAAGACCTTCGATCCGGAAATGCTCGCCAATATCCGCAGCCTTGCTCCGGCTCTGCCACGCGGCATCATCGCGGAAGACACGTCCGGGGCCGACTATCGCCGCTTCGGCCTGATGGAGCGGTTCATCCTGCGCAACCTGCTGCACTGGCCGCGCACCCGCCCCGATTTCATTTCCTACGGCATCCGATCGCTCCCCGCCCCCGCGGTGTGGTTCTTCAAGACTGTCTTCCGTGTGCCGGTGATCACCTGGACCGTGCGCACCGCCAACGACCGCGCTGCCGCGGCCCGATACGCCGATCAGATCGTGTTCGAAGGCTTCGATCCGAGCCGGATCTGACAAGCCTCGCCCCTGTTAAAACGACAGGGAGGATCCGTGTAAGGACCGCCTTCGCATGGACCTGCGCGCAAGGCACACTAGATCTATCAGGCAACCCACCCGCGAACCGGCGAGCGATGACCGAAAAACCCGAACACATCATCCGTGTGCTCTCCACGCTCGGCGACATATCCGCCGCGAGCTGGGACCGAATGGCAAACCCGCACTGGACCCTCCACGAGGGCGGCCGACTTGAATCAACACATGAAGCAGCCCCCGACCGCACAGCCTCAGGATCAAAAATCACAAGTCCCACAGGGACTTTGAGCGACCTGGATGAATCGGATTGCAAGGCAGGTGACTCGACACGTGAAGCGGCGGGAAGCGCCCCCACACCGCTTGAATCAGCACATCAGGAAGCGGAATCAGACCCTGAAGAAACCGCCTTTAACCCATTCATTTCACACGCATTTCTACGCACACTCGAAGATGCGGGTTGCGTGAGCGCCCGCACCGGATGGATGCCTCGACACCTGGTTCTTGAGGACAGCGCAGGCACACCGCTGGCCACCTGCCCCTGCTATGTGAAATCGCACTCGCAAGGGGAATATGTCTTCGATTACGGCTGGGCGGATGCCTTTGAGCGCGCGGGCGGACGCTACTATCCCAAGCTCCAAGTGAGCGTGCCCTTCACGCCCGCGACCGGCCGACGCCTGTTGGTGAGCCCCGATCTCGACATTGAGACCGGACGCAGGATTCTGGCTGCCGGGCTCCATGAACTGTGTGCGCAACTCGGCACATCGTCGGTGCACCTCACTTTCCTGACCAAGGCCGAAGCGCGCCTTCTGGAACGTGAAAATTTCCTCCTGAGAACCGACCGCCAATTCCACTGGGTCAATCGCGACTACGCAAGCTTCGACGACTTCCTGTCCTCGCTGTCGTCGCGCAAGCGCAAGGCGGTGAAGCGGGAACGGCGTGAGGCACTTCAGGAAGGCGAGATCACCATCGAGTGGCTGACTGGCGACGCGATCACCGAAGATCATTGGGACGCCTTCTACGCCTTCTACATGGACACCGGTTCGCGCAAATGGGGTCGCCCTTACCTGAACCGCACCTTCTTCTCATTACTGGGCGAGAGGCTCGGGGAGCGGGTCCTTCTGGTCATGGCCAAACGCGAGGGGCGCTACATTGCGGGCGCCCTCAACATGATCGGCTCCGACACGCTCTATGGCCGCTACTGGGGTTGCACCGAGGACCACCCCTTCCTGCATTTCGAGGTCTGCTATCATCAGGCCATCGACTACGCGATCCGCCATGGCCTTTCGCGCGTCGAAGCAGGCGCACAGGGGGCGCACAAGCTGGCGCGCGGCTACCTTGCCCACACCACCTGGTCCGCCCACTGGATCGCGCATGCGGGCCTGCGCCATGCGGTGGAGGATTTTCTGGAAGACGAACGCCGTGCGGTCGCCGAAGAACAGGAACTGCTCAACGAGCACGCCCCCTACAAACACCGATGAGACCGGATTCACAGGGCACGCCAAGGCACTGGCGCGACTCGTGAAAACGGCCCCGTTGAATCGGATTGTGAGCGTGTTCACCCCGACCTCGAAGCAGGCCTTAGGGCTCAAGTCGCGTTTTGTATCCGGTCGATATCGGATATAGACAGACAAGCAGCATCAACAGGAAGGGAACGCGACTCCATGACCACGCCCGAGTATGACGACCAGAATGTCTTCGCCAAGATCCTTCGTGGCGAATTGCCGTGCCACAAGGTCTATGAGGACGAGACCACCCTGGCCTTCATGGATGTCATGCCACGCGGCGACGGCCACGTTCTGGTGATCCCCAAAGCCCCGTCCCGCAACATCTACGATATTGCCACCAATGATCTGACCGCCCTGATTCAAAGCGTCCAGAAGCTGGCTCGCGCCGCGGTCGCCGCCTTTGAAGCCGATGGGTGCACCATCCAGCAGTTTTCCGAAGAAGCGGGCGGACAAGCCGTCTTCCACACCCACTTTCACGTGATCCCGCGTTTCGCCGGCGTCAGCCTGCGCCCGCACACCGGCGAAATGGGCGACCAGGACACGCTCGCCTCACAGGCAGAGCAGATCCGCCGCGCGCTCGCCTGACCAGAAACTCCAACCGGAAGGGTGACCGCGAAAACAGGCGCGCGAACCGCGCGCCTGCGGCCCCTCCCCGGATCAAGCGAAGCTAGAGCCCAAGCGCCAGCCAACCGCCGATCAGCACGACTTCCGCGCTCACCACGCCGAAGATCAGGCGTTGCCCCGCCCCCAGAAAGGCAACAAAGCCCGCAAGCGCCGCCGCCACACGCAGCCACATCGGCGCTTCCGCCAGCGCCCCGCTTGGAAACAGGATCAGACGGGCGATCACACCCGCCACCAGCGCGGTCGCCACGGCCTTGACCCAACCGAGGATCTCGCTGTCCTCGCGCAGGCGCCCGGAAACCATCACCCCGATCCAGCGCCAGATATCCGTCGCCAGCCACCCCGCGACAATGATCATCACATAGGGCCACCACCACGCTTCCGCCGCCGCGCTCATGAGCGCACCGCCCGGGCAAGGCGCGTGCCCGCATAGGCAAGCGTTCCGCCGAGAAGACCGGTCCACAGAAGGTCGAGCCCGGGCAGGTAGATATGGAAAATTGGCCCAAGCACCAGCCCCGCGATCATCGCCGATTTTTCAGCCGAAAGCCGCGAAGCGCCCCAAAGCGAACACAGGAAATAGACCGGGGTCAGCAGGAACAGCGCCGCCGTCAGCGGCTTGGGCATCGCCCCCACCATCAGATAGGACACCGCCGTCATGCAGAAGACGAAAGTGGAGATCGTGCCGCCAAAGCCGACAAAGAACGGCAATCGCCCGGATCTAGGAATATGCGGCAGATGGATCATGGCATAGACCCAGGCCGTCACCGCCACGAAATGCGAGGCGACAAAGAGTTTCCAGCGCGGGGTCTTCCCATCTTCCTCACGCAGGATCGGCACCAGCGCCACGGTCATCGGCATGAGCCGCACCGAAGCAAGCGCCACGGCGATGGCGGCGGGAATGAGCCCCATGCCCGAGGTGAGCGCGCCCGTCATCACCACAATGGAGGGCAGCGCCCAGACAAGCCCGGTCAGCATCAGCGTCTCGCCAAGCGAAAGACCGCTTTCGCGCGCCAGACCCGCGTAACCGACAAAGGCAGCCGTCAGGATGACCGCTGGCAGAGACACGATCGCGCGCGCCCCGCGAAAAAACCAGACACGAGCAGGAAGATGTGATTCCGGATTTCCGGCGTCATCAGAAACGGACAAGGGGCGATTCCATTTGGAAATTTTAAAATGCAGGACGCACACCCTAACAATCTAAATCCGCTGCGTCAGCCCGCCACCTGCATGACAACATCGCGCTGCCATGCGGCAAGCACATACCTTAGGTCACTTTTGCGCGCGCGGTCGCCCCACACCCTTCACTTCATTACCGGCGACACAGCCCGGGCAAAAGGTTCCGTCTGAAGGGGCGCCCCCGCATGCGCATAAAAAAGGCCGACCTCCGTGTGGAAGCCGGCCTTTTCGCTTTCAACGCGCATGCCGATCAGTCGGCAAGCGGAACCTTCGGGACCAGGGAGCGCTTCTTGCCCTCATCCGAACCGGAGGCCTTGGCGGAAACCTTGGCCTTGGCAGCAGGCTTTTTCTTCTTCGGAGCGGATGGCTTCTTGGGCTGAACCGGCGCGTCCTCGATGGATTCAAGGATAAGGCCGGGCTTGCCACCTTCCGGTGTCTCCACCGAGACCTTCACCGTTCCGCCCTTTTTGAGCTTGCCGAATAGAACCTCATCGGCCAAGGGCCGCTTGATGTTCTCCTGGATGACGCGGGCCAGCGGGCGCGCGCCCATCTGCTGGTCATAGCCATTATCCGCCAGCCACTTCACGGCCTCGTCGGTCAGTTCGAACGTCACGCCGCGATCGGCCAGCTGGGCCTCAAGCTGCATGACGAACTTGTTGACGATCTGGTAGACGACTTCCATCGGCAGATTGCCGAAGGGGATGATCGCATCCAGGCGATTGCGGAATTCCGGCGTGAACAGCCGGTTGATCGCTTCCTTGTCGTCGCCTTCCCGCTTCGTGCGCGCAAACCCGATGGCCTCCTTGGCCATATCGGATGCGCCCGCATTCGTGGTCATGATCAGGATCACATTGCGGAAATCGACCGTCTTGCCGTTGTGATCGGTCAGTTTGCCGTGGTCCATCACCTGCAACAGGATGTTGAACAGGTCCGGATGCGCCTTCTCGATCTCGTCAAGCAGAAGCACGCAATGCGGGTTCTGGTCGACGCCATCAGTCAGAAGACCGCCCTGATCGAAGCCGACATAGCCCGGAGGCGCACCGATCAAACGCGAGACCGTGTGCCGCTCCATATATTCCGACATGTCGAAACGGATCAGCTCCACCCCCAGCGAGGAGGCAAGCTGACGGGCAACCTCTGTCTTGCCGACGCCGGTCGGGCCAGAGAAGAGATAGGACCCGATGGGCTTTTCCGGCTCGCGAAGGCCCGCACGCGCCAGCTTGATGGCCGACGACAGCGCATCGATCGCCGTATCCTGCCCGTAGACGACCCGCTTGAGCGATGCGGAAAGGCCTGAGAGCATCTCCGCGTCGTCCCGCGACACAGTCTTTGGCGGAATGCGCGCCATCGTGGCGATGGTGGATTCGATCTCCTTCACCCCGATGGTCTTGCGACGACGGGATTCCGGCAGCAGCATCTGCGAGGCCCCGGTCTCGTCGATCACATCGATCGCCTTGTCCGGCAGCTTGCGGTCGGAAATGTAGCGGGCCGACAACTCCACCGCCGTCTTGATGGCGTCGTTGGTGTAGCGAACCTTGTGATAGGTCTCGAAATAGGGCTTGAGCCCCTTCAGGATCTCGATCGCGTCACTCACCGACGGCTCGTTCACGTCGATCTTCTGGAACCGGCGCACAAGTGCACGGTCCTTCTCGAAGAACTGTCGGTACTCCTTGTAGGTCGTGGATCCGACGCACCGGATGGCCCCCGACGCAAGAGCAGGCTTCAGCAGATTGGAGGCGTCCATCGCCCCGCCCGAGGTCGCGCCGGCACCAATCACCGTATGGATTTCATCGATGAACATGATGGCGCCGGGATAATCCTCGATCTCCTTCACGACCTGTTTCAGCCGTTCTTCGAAATCGCCGCGATAACGCGTCCCCGCCAGAAGCGAGCCCATGTCGAGCGAGAAGATCGTGGATTCGCTCAACACTTCTGGCACGTCGCCATTGACGATGCGAAGCGCAAGACCTTCCGCAATGGCCGTCTTGCCCACGCCCGGATCGCCCACAAAGAGCGGATTGTTCTTCTGGCGACGGCACAGGACCTGAATGGTGCGCTGGATTTCCTTCGCCCGCCCGATGAGCGGATCGATCTTGCCGCCACGCGCCTTCTCGTTGAGATTGACGCAATAGGCCTCCAGGGCATCCGTCTTCTTTTTCGGCGTCTCTTGATCCTCCACGGTCGCAGCCTCCTCGTCCGCGCCGCGCACCGGACGGTGCTCGGATGAGCCTGAGCGCTTGGCGATGCCGTGCGAGATGTAATTGACCGCATCGTAGCGGGTCATGTCCTGCTCCTGCAGGAAATAGGCCGCATGGCTCTCGCGTTCGGCGAAAATCGCCACCAGCACATTGGCGCCGGTCACCTCCTCGCGACCGGACGACTGCACATGGATGACGGCGCGCTGGATCACGCGCTGGAATCCAGCCGTGGGCTTGGAATCGTCGTCGGAATCGTGGACGAGGTTCTCAAGCTCGGTATCTACATATTCGATGAGGTTGCGCCGCAGCAGGTCCAGATCGACGTTGCAGGCACGCATCACCGCAGCCGCGTCCTGATCATCGATCAGCGCGAGCAACAGGTGTTCGAGCGTCGCGTATTCCTGGTTGCGGTCATTTGCATAGGCAAGCGCCTGATGCAGTGCTTTTTCCAGGCTCCGGGAGAATGACGGCACGTGGGTCCCCTTATTTCTTCTCCATGACGCATTGCAGCGGATGCTGGTGCTTCCGCGCAAAGTCCATCACTTGGGTCACCTTCGTTTCGGCAACTTCGTAGGTGAATACGCCGCATTCACCCACTCCATGATGGTGGACGTGCAACATGATGCGAGTGGCATCTTCCAGGTTCTTCTGAAAAAACCGCTCCAGCACATGCACGACGAATTCCATCGGCGTGTAATCGTCGTTCAGAAGCAGCACACGATACATGTTCGGCCGCTTCGTCTTCGGTTTCGTCTTGGTGACGACAACGGTTCCTATGTCGCCATCACCAGAATCATCTTCATCCTTGGCCATTCTCGGCGCCATGACCTGTGACAAGGCACTGTCGAAACATGCCTGCCTGACAGCGTCCACGACACCATCGCTTGCCGCCTCTGGGCTCGAAACACATCCACCCCCGGCAGCATCGCTCGACCCCGCCGCGAGATGGCCCTCACCCAACTGAGGCACCGTCCTCATGCCCGGTCCCCCGTTCAGTCCCGACGCCGTTCCCGTATTTGGCCCTGTATTCGGCCCGGTATTCGGCGTCGCATTCATGCTCGATCGCGTCTTCACTGTCGCTTTCGTCTTCACTGTCGGCTTCGTTCCCGCTCTCATTTCGTTCGCGATCGCCCTTTGGCAAGCCCCTGGCCCGAAGACGCAGGCGGAAACGGAGCAGGCTGGATACATGCCTGTCAACCGATCGGGCCGGAGCCCGAGCGACACCGTGCTATCGCACCATCATTGACGCGGGACTTCGCCTCATTAGCGGGCGGATCGCCCCTCGACAGGCACACCATCCCGACATCCAAACCACCCAAGGCCGTCCCAGGGATCACCTCACGCCTCACATCGGCGGCAGATGGAACACCCGAAGCGCACCCGGCCCAGATCCGAAAAGATGCCGAGAAGCACACCTTCACAGGGCATTATGTAGGTCACGTTAATAGGATTGTAAGCCGCTCAACGGCATGCGCAATGGGGCTTACCCGCATTCGCGCCGTCTCCATGATCAAAAAAGTGAAAGTTGACGGCAAACCGCCTGCTTCACATCAGGCCTTCCCCGAAGGGGCATCCGGGGAGTTGCGAGCAAGGCGATGGCCTTGGCCGAGGGATGAGCAGGAATGAGCAGCGACACCGCAGGCGATCGGGACGCGGAAGCCCCTCCCCAAAAGACGCGAAAACCCCTGCCCAAAACAAGAAAAGGCCCGGCAAGCCGGGCCTTCTGAATATCACGCCATCTGCGAGCTGCACCGCCTCAGACACTCAAAGCACACAAGATGCTTGCTCGCGACGCGGGAAGAGGCGAACGCGCCGGTCCTGACAACTCCGGACCGCCTGAAATGGCAGCCTTACTTGCCGGACGCCTTGGCCGCCAGCCCCTCATAGGGCTTGTAGGCCTCCTTGCCGAGGTCCATGTACATCTCCGAGAGCTTGTTGAACTCACCAACCATGCTCTCGTAGGCGCTTTTCATGTAGTCGGACTGAATCTCAAAAGCCTTGTCCGGAGACTTGGCGGCAATCATCTTTTCAAAGGCGGCGGTGGACTGCTCGATCGACTTTTTGGAGTAGTCGGCATATTCCGTGGCGATTGCCTGAAGGCCCTTGGAAACAGCGCCGAAGCTCTTGGTGGCCATATCCATGTTGTCCTTGCTTGCCTTCTGCAACTCGTCAAACCCGTTAATCATATTGTTGAACCCCATCTTCATTTGCACTCACGACGAAGCCCCCGGGGAATTCCGGGCACCAGAACCAATACCAGGAATTATATGCACTGCACAAAAAATGTCAATGGATGAATATTGCACTGCAAAATCTTTTACAGTCGTCCCGAAGCGAGACGCTTCCCTATAATTTCTCGATGCGGCTTTACAGATTCGTAACCGCGTTTCGGCATGCTGAATACATGTTGCGAAAACGACAGGGTCGTTGCGCATGGGCCCCGAAAGAGGGTCACGAAGGGAAGTTCAAGACGGTTACCGGACAGGATCCGCGAGGGGCCGACATGCAGCCCTGACACGTCTTGATACCGAAAAGTCAATGTGTTCAAGCCGGAAGCCGAGAGCGAAACCGGTCGGTAAATTGGGGTTGTCTCGATCATGCAATGTCGCAAACGTCGAACCACTGTGCTTTCGACGCTGATCCGGGCATGTGCGATTGTCTGTATCGCCACTGTCGCTGCCGTTTCAATGGCGCCACAGGCTTCGGCCAACTCCAAATACTCAGGCATCGTCGTGGACGCCAAGACCGGAAAGGTGCTCTACGCCAATCACGCCAATTCGCGCCGTTACCCGGCCTCCCTCACCAAGATCATGACGCTCTATGTGCTGTTCGAGGAGCTGGAGGCGGGGCGCATGTCGATGAGCACGCGCCTGAAGGCGTCTCGTCATTCCGCCGGAATGCCGCCCTCCAAGGTCGGGCTGCGCCCCGGCCAGACGATTTCCGTCAAGGACGCGATCGGCGCGCTTGTCACCAAGTCCGCCAATGACGTGGCCGCGACCGTTGCGGAGAACATCGCCGGCTCTGAGCCCGCCTTCGCGCGCCGTATGACCAAGACGGCCCGTCGGCTTGGCATGCGCCGCACCCAGTTTCGCAATGCCTCCGGCCTGCCGAACTCTCAGCAGTGGACCACCGCTGCCGATATGGCGCGCCTCGGCCGCGCCATCCAGGAGCGGTTCCCGACCTACTACAAGCACTTCTCCACGCGCGTCTTCACCTATAACGGCCGCCGCTATGGCAACCACAACCGGTTGCTGGGCCGGGTGAACGGCGTCGACGGCATCAAGACCGGCTACATCCGCGCCTCCGGCTTCAATCTCGTGACCTCGGTCCGCAAGGACGGACGCCACATCGTGGCCGTTGTCTTCGGCGGGCGCACCGGCGCATCCCGCGATGCGCAGATGCGCACGCTTATCGCCCAGTACCTGCCTAAGGCGAGCCGCGGCCCCAAACGCGATTCCATCGTCATCGCCCGCAAGGCCCCGCTTCCCAACAAGAAGCCCTTCTTCGCCGAGAGCGCGCCCCAGGCGCCCATCGTGGTCGCCAATGTGCCGCTGCCCCCGGTCCTGTCCGAAGACGAAATCCCCGACATGGCGCCTGAAACCGTGGATGATCTCGTCCCCCCCGCCATCGCGGAAGGTGATGCCGATCCGGAATCCACCATCGAAACGGCGAGTGTCCTGCCCGCTCCCAAGGCCATCAATACCGTGATTGCCCGGGCCCATGCCCTCGCAAAGGCCTCCGAGCTGGGCACAGACGCCAAGCCGGCAACACCTGCGTCCCTGCCCCCGGCGCCGATCGCCCAACGCAGGACGCCGGTCGTGACAGCATCTGTCGCCGCCCCGGCTCCGGCCCCGCTTGGTTACGCCGCCCAGCCCGACAGCGAGATCCATACGGCCTCGCTCGCTCTGGCAAAGCCTGTCGCCAAGATCGCACAGCCCAAGCGCCCGGAAGGCTGGCACGTCCAGATCGCGGCCGCACCGACGAAGGAAGGTGCGCTCGCCATGCTTGAGAAGGTTCAGGCCAAGGCCGGAACGACGCTGCGCAACCGTCAGCCCTTCACCGAAGCCGTCGAGAGCAAGGGAGAAACTCTATACCGCGCCCGCTTCGCCGGCTTTCCTGATCAGGACGCCGCCGTCGCAGCTTGCAAGGCCCTGAAAAAAGCAAAGATCGGCTGTTACGCCACCCAGTAATATCGCCTGCGACCGGCGGAAGCGTATCCTCCACCGGTCGTGACTTCGGAAAGCCAGGAGCGAAACTGTCATGCCCTCGCCCCAGACTTTCCAGCCTCCAGCTAGTTTCGCGTATGGGAGGAACCATGATTTCTGAGAAGCCTGTCCTTGGCCTCGTTGATCTTGGCCGCAAGGAACGTAGATCCGCCCTGGTCGGGGTGCATTCGAAGCATGAGCCGTCTGTGGGCCGCTCGGACTTCCGCCTCGCTGGCGCCGGGCGCAAGCCCAAGCACCTGATAGGCCTCCTCCTGGCTCATGGGGCCAGATCCCGCAGGGCTGTCATGCCCCGGTGCTCCATCCGCCTCGAAGTCTACACGCCATCCGGCATGCCTGCGGTCGAGATAAGCTTCGAGTAACGCGCGGCTTTCCGGATCACTTTCCGTGAGCCTCCAAAGAGCGAGGGTCTCGTCCCGGTCGAGTTCGTCCAGACGGCGCCCTTCATACTCGCCGGCGATCACGAGGCCCTGCAAGTCTCCGGTGTCGTGATCCAGTTCCATTTCCAGCATCGCCGAACGCACCGTGGAACGTTGCCCACCCGAGGGCTTCGAAGCGGTGCGGCCGAAACCGGGGATGCCACGCGCTGACCCGAAGATCGAGAAAGCGAACAGCAGCAGCGGAAGCGCAAAGCCGAAGCGCCCGGCAAAAAACAGCCCGCCAGCCACGACAAGCAGCAGCACGCCCCCTGCCATCTTCACCCAATAGGCCAACCGGGCCGGGTCCGCCCGCAGGAAACTGTTGGCGAAAAAGAGACCCAGCACCAGGAGCACCGCGCCAATGATGAAGAAAACCATGCGTGTTTCCGTCCTTGTCCGCCGCACACCGCCGCGGGCCCCGAAGGGACTTTCTTCCACCTGTCCTTAAGCTCGTGGCGTCCGCTCAGCGCATCTGGCCGATCAGCAACCGCGCGCCCGCGCCGCCCCGCCTGCTCAAATCCTCCAGCGCCTCGCGCCCGCCCGCAGCATAGGTCGCCACAGCCGACAGGAGGTCGCGCAACTCCTGCGCGGATCCAGAAGAAAACCGGCAGAATGCCCCGTTCGTGAGACGGGCGATTTCCCTGAAAGTTGCTTCTGCGGTGGGCTCGGCCCCCTCCTGAAAAACGAAGACGGGAACGCCGAGCATACCCAACTCGCCCGCCAGAGCGCACAGATCGTCGGCGTTTTCCTCCATGCAGTCCCCCACATAGACGAGAGCCTGTACCTTGCGCTGGCGCGTTTCCGTGAGCGTGTGGTTCAGCACCTTGCGGATCTGCGTGTGTCCGCCACGGCAGGAAATCCGGCTCATCAGGCCGCCAAGCCGGTTCGCATCACTTGCCCATTTGCTCGCCCGGCACTCCCCCATCCCGCGGAAATAGACAAGCTGCACGTCCAGCCCGCCAATGGCGGCGGTCGTGGCGAACATGTCCCCCTGGATGGCGCAGGCCGTATCCCATGTCGGTTGCCGGCTCATGGTCGCATCGAGTGCGAAGACCAGCCGCCCGCGCCCCGTCTGCGCGGGCTTGGCCGCCGCCAGGTCGCGGGTCTTCTGCAGAAAGGCATCGATTTCCCCACGGCTTGAGGGAGATGTGGGCTCGACTGTCCGGCCTACAGCCTTGTCAGGCGCGGTTGAATGCGGGCGTTGTGTCGGCGTTTTTTCTTGGGCCATGCCCCTCCTCACAGAAACGGCTTTCGATCGCTCACGCGATCCTCCCTCTAGTGTGGGGTGTGCCGCCCCGCCTCGCAAGCCAGGCTGTGCGGGGCGCATCATCCGCCCGCCATTCCCTGTCCGCCCGGTGCAAGACAGGTGCATTCTGCCCACGGCTCTGCTAGACCGCTTTGCGAATTTGCACAGTGCCCATTCAACGAACCGGAGAGAGCCAGTGACGGCCCCGGCCAGGTCCAAGGCAAGCCCGCTTGTCATTCGAACGACCAACGAACTTCAGGCTTGGTCGGATTCATGTCGCCAACAAGGCCGCACCATCGCGATGGTGCCCACCATGGGCGCGCTTCACGAAGGGCACCTGTCCCTCGTCGATGCCGCGGCTAAGGCTGCCGATGTTGTTGTGGTTTCGATTTTCGTGAACCCGACCCAATTCGGCCCCGGTGAGGATTTCGATGCCTATCCTCGCACCGAGACAGCGGATCTTGAGAAGCTGAAGGGCCACGCCGTTGAGGTCGTTTTCGCCCCCAACGCGGCACAGATGTATCCGGAAGGCTTTGCCACGAGCATTTCCGTGGGCGGCCCGTCCATGGGCCTTGAGACCGACTTCCGCCCGCATTTCTTTTCAGGCGTTGCCACCGTCGTTGCGAAGCTGCTTCTGGCCGCCCGCCCGCATTTCGCTGTCTTCGGCGAGAAGGACTACCAGCAGCTTCTGGTCGTGCGCCGCATGACGCGCGATCTGAATATCGGGACCGAGATCATCGGGTGCCCGACCCTGCGCGAGGCGGACGGCCTCGCCCTGTCATCGCGCAACGCCTATCTCGACGCCCCCGCGCGCCAGAAGGCGGCCCGCCTGCCCGCCGTGCTCAAGCATGTGATCGTGTCTCTGGAAGCTGGAGCCCCGGAGGAAACAGCCCTTGCCGATGGCCGCGCGGCGCTGGAGCGCAGCGGTTTTGAGGTGGATTACCTGTCGCTGTGTGACGCGGCCACGCTGGGCGCGCCGGTGCCCGGGCATGAACGACGCCTGCTTGTCGCGGCCCGGCTTGGATCCACGCGCCTGATCGACAACATGCCCGTGACGGCGGGCGACTAGGCCCCGCGCCCCCCGTTAGAGAAGCCCCAGCTCGGCCAGTTCGCGCCGCATGCTTGCAGGCATGTCGGGGGCATCGGCCACGGCGCGCGCATCGCGTGGCGCGTCTTCCGCCTTGAGATAGCGCCATCCCTGGAAGGGTCTGCGTGGCTGGGTTTCCGTGCGCACCAGCTTGGTGTCCAGCACCAGCGCGCACCGCTTGACGCCGCCATTGTCGGTAAAGGGGCGAATGTCGATGAGCGGGGAGCGAACCTGGATCATCCCCTTGATCACCCAGTAGAGCGATCCGCCGGGCAGGATCTCGTCACGGCGCGAGGGCACCATGCGGGTAACATGGGAATGCTCGAACTCGCGCCCTTCATCGCGCGCGACATCCCGCTGGAAGTCCAGCCAAGACTGCAAATCCTCAACGGAATCGACGCCGACACAGAGCTTTACGAGGTGGAGGGTCATGCGCCTGCTTTAGCAGGTCGCGCGCTCGGTTCAAAGATGCCACGATTTACAGCGGCCACAATTGTGCACAGACGCGAAAAGACAGGTGAAATTCATCGCCGTGCCGCCGCCTCCCGCCACGGATCAGGCTGGAGCTGAAACCTCTTCCAGCACGACGATCACTGCGCCTTCTTCCACCTGATCTCCCTCAACCGCGGAGACCCGCTCCACCCGGCCGTCGCGCGGCGCGATCACGGCGTGCTCCATTTTCATCGCCTCCACGATGAAAAGGCGTTCGCCGCGAACGACCTCCGCCCCCTCCTCAGTCAGCATCGCAATGACCTTGCCGTGCATGGGGGCCGAGACGGACGCATGACCGCCCTCATCCTCGGCCGCGCGCAACAGACTGTCGGCGAGAGCCACCTTGACTGCCCGTCCCCCTTCCAGCGCCACAACACCGTTTTCGATGCGGACCACCTCGCCCATTGCCCCCTCCGGCGTCACGGGAACACCGTTATGCCAGCGACGACGCACCTCACGCTCCTCGCCATCGACCGTTACCCTCAAGCCGACCTCGCGATCACCGGACAGCTGGAAGGCATCACAGACGGACCATGGATCAAACCAGCCCTGCGGATGGTAACGCCGCTCCTCGGCGTCCGGCGCGCTCAACATGGAAACGGCGAGAGCCACGGTTTCATCGGACACCGCGCCGCCTGTCAGCGTTTCGATCTCGCGATCGATCAGCCCGGTATCGAAGCCGCCTTCGCGCACGGCGGGCAGATCGACAAGCTTGCGCAGAAAGGCGAGATTGGTGCGCGGACCAGCGACAGCCGTCTTCGCAAGGGCTGCCGAAAGGCGCTCGAAGGCTGCCTCCCGGTCGGGCCCAAGGGCGATCACCTTGGCGATCATCGGGTCGTAGAAGGGAGACACCTCGCCGCCCTGCTCCACACCGGTATCAACGCGCACGCCCTCGCCTTCCGGCAGGCGCAACAGGTCCAGCCGCCCGGTCGACGGCAGGAAGCCGTTATCGGGATCTTCCGCGTAAAGGCGCACTTCCACAGCATGGCCGTCAAGACCGAGCTCGTCCTGAGTCATCGGCAGCTTCTCGCCGGACGCCACCCGCAGCTGCCATTCCACAAGATCGGTCCCCGTCACCAGTTCGGTAACCGGGTGCTCAACCTGAAGCCGGGTGTTCATCTCCATGAACCAGAAGCCGTCCGGCCGCAGACCGCGTGAGCCATCGGCGATGAATTCCACCGTACCAGCCCCCACATAGCCGACGGCGAGCGCAGCGGCGACGGCCGCCTCGCCCATGGCCTTGCGAACCTCATCGTTCATACCGGGAGCGGGCGCTTCCTCGATCACCTTCTGATGGCGGCGCTGGGCGGAACAATCACGCTCGAACAGATGCACCGCATTGCCGTGACCATCAGCGAAGACCTGGATCTCCACATGGCGCGGGTTTTTCACGAATTTCTCGATCAACACCCGCGGATCGCCGAAGGCACTCTGCGCCTCGCGCTGGGCCGCTTGCAGCGCATCGTCGAAATCGACCACCTTGTCGACCCGGCGCATGCCCTTTCCGCCACCGCCCGCGACCGCCTTGATGAGCACCGGATAGCCGATCTCATAGGCCTTCTGCTTGAGGAAGGCCGGATCGTCGAGCGCCCCGTGATAACCGGGCACGACCGGCACACCCGCCTTCTCCATCAGGGCCTTTGCGCCGTCCTTCAGGCCCATCGCGCGAATGGCGGATGCGGGCGGGCCGACAAAGATGATCCCCGCCTGCGCGCAAGCCTCCGCAAATCCGGCATTTTCAGACAGAAACCCGTAGCCGGGGTGAATCGCCTCCGCCCCGGTCTGCTTCGCGGCGGCGATGATCTTGCCTGCATCCAGATATGATTCGGACGCCGAGGCCGCGCCGATGGCCACAGCCTCATCCGCAAGGCGCACATGGAGGGCATGCCGGTCAGCCTCGGAATAGACGGCGATGGTGCGCAACCCCAGACGGCGCGCAGTCCGGATGATCCGGCAGGCAATTTCCCCCCGGTTCGCAATCAAGAGCGATGACAGCATGGGTCCTCTGAACGTTCCTCCGGCCCGAGTATCCGGGCCCCGTTTGAGGCTAGAGGAAAGCCCAGTCGCGCGGGAACTGCAAGGAAAAGCTTACGTAGTGGAACTTATGAGAAAGGGAGCGGCGGTGAAGGCAACGCTCCCTCTCGTTGGCTCTCAAACCGCAAGCGGTTCGGCTCAGGCGGTGAGCTTCACCGGCACCTTCAGGTAGCTCACTCCGTTCACTTCCGCGGGCGGAAGCTTGCCCGCACGCATGTTCACCTG
Source organism: Breoghania sp. (assembly GCF_963674635.1). Classification (NCBI taxonomy): domain Bacteria; kingdom Pseudomonadati; phylum Pseudomonadota; class Alphaproteobacteria; order Hyphomicrobiales; family Stappiaceae; genus Breoghania; species Breoghania sp. Next base: position 452,585 of record NZ_OY771475.1, on the reverse strand, counting down.
AATGGAGGGCATCAGAAGGTTGGGCGCGGCCAGCGTCGCATCGCGCGCCTCGCGCATGGCCACATACTCGTCCTCGCTCTTGCCACCGCCGACATGGATATTGCGCTCGCGCTCATCCTCAACAGTGGTTTCCCAGGCGTATTCATCGCGCCCAGGGGCCTTGTAATCGTGGCACATGAAGAGCCGCGTATTTCCGGGCAAGCTCAAAAGACGATGGATGGAGCGGTAAAGCTGGCGCGCGTCGCCACCGGGAAAGTCTGCCCGCGCGGTTCCGAAGTCCGGCATGAACAACGTGTCGCCAACAAAAACCGCATCCCCGAACCTGTAGGAGATGCAGGCGGGCGTATGTCCGGGCGTGGCGATCACCTCACCCTCGACAGTCCCGATATGGAAGGTCTCGCCATCCTTGAAGAGATGATCGAACTCCGACCCGTCGCCGGAGACGTCCTCTGCGTTGAAGACCGGGCGGAAGATCTTCTGTACTTCGCGGATGCGCTCGCCGATGGCGACCTTGGCGCCTGTCTTGATCTTGATATAGGGCGCGCCGGACAGGTGATCGGCATGGGCATGGGTTTCCAGCACCCAGACGATCTCCAGCCCCAGTTCCGCGGCTTGCGCGAGAATGACATCGGCAGAGCGCGTCGACGCCTTGCCCGACCTGTGATCATAGTCGAGAACCGGATCGATCACCGCCGCCTTGTCCGTCTGCGGGTCCCAGACGAGATAGCTGACCGTGTTTGTCGGCTCGTCGAAAAAGGCCTTGATCTGCGGTGCGCTCATCTTTCTCTCCTCACCCATTCTCTGTCTGCGAGCCTCTCCTCGCCCTCACAGGCCATATTGGCTCTGCGCGCAAGAAAACACCCTGACATTTCTCCCCAGCGCCTGCGGCCGGACCCGCGGTTTTCACTGCGCGTCGGCGCGATCCTTGTTGACATATATATTCATACATTCTAATGTTAGCAACATCTAATATAGCAATCACGAGGAACGGATGCCGATGCGGCCTCCCACGCGCACCGATATGGCTGATACGGATGAACTCGCCGCGAAAGCGGGCGAGGCGGCGCGGCTGATGAAACTGCTCGCCAGCGAAAGCCGGCTGCGGATCCTGTGCGAGCTGGCGCAGGGCGAGGCCTGCGTGACCGCGCTTTCCAACTCCGTCGGCCTCGGCCAGTCGGCGCTCTCGCAGCATCTTGCCAGGATGCGCGCGGAAGGCTTGGTCACATTTCGTCGGGATGGCCAGACACTGCACTATCGCATCGATAATCCTGCGGCGGAACGTATTCTGATGCTGCTGAAGGACGTTTTCTGCGGTGTCTGAGGCGCGAGCCTCAGCGGAATTCACCTGGTTTCCCGGCGCGCTTTCAGGTGCGCGCCCCCAAGACAAGAACGAGACTTTCTGCCTGCCAACCGTCGCGGTGCTGCGATTGTTCGCAAGGCACGAGGACCAGCCAATGACACTGAAAACGATCTCGCCCACCGAAGCCCTCAAGATGGCTAAGGCCGGGGCCATCCTCATTGATGTACGCGAGCCTCGCGAATTTGCGCGCGAACGTATCGCCGGTTCGCTTTCCCATCCGCTTTCAAGGATGCGGCAGGGCAACCCGGATACCCAAGGGGCCAAACAGGCTGTCTTCCTGTGCGCTTCGGGCGCGCGCACGAACCCGAGAAATCCCGCCCTGGCCGCCTGTGTCGACTGCGATGCCTTTGTCATGGACGGGGGCATCATTGCCTGGAAACGCGCCGGTCTTCCGGTCGAAAGAGAGGAGAGAAAACCCATGTCCGTTCTTCGTCAGGCCCTGCTCGTTGCAGGCGCCATCGCCACCGCCGGATACCTTCTCGGCACCTTCGTGAACCCCGCCTGGCACCTGTTGTCGCTGCTGGTGGGCTGTGGCCTGCTGTTCTCCGGCACCACGAATTTCTGCCCCATGGCATTCTTCGTGTCCCTCATGCCGTGGAACCGCAACAAGCCGAAATTGCCCGGGGCAACCGGTATCGGCCAGTTCGGCTGATGGTGTCGAAATGAGCGGACCCATCCGATGATTGAGGCAATCGCCAGCGGCTCGCTGGTCGGGCTGTCGCTCGGGCTGATCGGCGGAGGCGGATCCATTCTGGCGGTCCCGCTGCTGGTTTATGTGGTGGGCGTTTCCGCCCCCCACATCGCTATCGGAACCAGTGCGCTGGCTGTCGCGGTCAATGCGGCGGCAGGCCTTGTCGGCCACGCCCGCGCGCGCACGGTCAAGTGGCCTTGCGCCCTGGTCTTCGCCGCAAGCGGCCTTGTCGGCGCAGCCATAGGCTCAACGCTCGGCAAGGCGATTGACGGCGAGAAGCTTCTCGCGCTGTTCGGCGTCATCATGGTGGTTGTCGGCCTCTCGATGCTGCGCAAGCGCAGCACCCAGGACGATCCGGACGTGCATCTGGATGCGCAAAGCGCCCGGCGTCTGCTGCCGCGTCTCATCATCACGGCGCTCGGCGTCGGCATGCTGTCGGGCTTTTTCGGCATCGGCGGCGGCTTCCTGATCGTCCCCGGCCTCATCGCCGCGACCGCCATGCCGATCCTCAACGCGATCGGCTCCTCCCTTGTCGCCGTCACCACTTTCGGCCTGACAACCGCCTTCAACTATGCCCTTTCCGGGCTGGTGGATTGGCAGCTCGCCGCAGAATTCATCGCAGGCGGCATCCTCGGCGGGATCGTTGGCACATGGCTCGCCAAACGGCTCGGCGCAGACAAGCAGAAGCTCAGATACGTCTTTTCCGCCATCGTGATCATGGTCGGGCTTTATGTCGTCGCCAGAGGGATCGCGAATATCCTGTGAGCGCCAGAACGTCCAACGCCCTGCCGTGTCTGGGTGATCCTGGCGGCTCAGGCGACAGAAGATTCCGCCTTGCCTTTCACGGCTTCCCCCGTACCTGTTTGCTTCCCTGCCCCGTATCGGCCTGGGCCACCGCGCTTGGACAAGGTGTCGATGATCACCTTGAAGATCTCCACCGGGCGGAAGGGATATTCGATGCAGGCCTCAACCCCCAGGTCTTCAAGCACCTGACGGGCATTCTTGTTGAACTTGGAAGGGATCAGCATGACGATCCGCGGTCGGCTTCCCGCCTCCTCGGAGCGCGCGAGATATTGCAGCAGGTAGTGAACCTTCTTGGAATAGATCATGAAGGCGACATCGAAGCTCTGCTGTTGGAAGGTATTGGTGTGAAGCGCCTCTTCGGCGATCGGCTTCACAAGACACCCCACTTCCGACAGGGCGGCGCTGATTGGCGATACGATACCGGAATTTGAGGAGACAACCGCTACCCGCATCTGCGGTTTCTTCTTCTGCTCGTCCTGATAGGCCTTGTAGAGTGTAGCCAGCTGCTGGCGGGAATGCTCCGCCATCCGCCTCACCCCTGCCAAACGGCTCTCGATCGTTGCAAGCAGCAGGTCGTAGTCGACCGGCTTGGTCAGGTAATCGTCCGACCCGAGCTTCTTGCCCTCGATCATGTCGTCGCGCGAACAGCGCGCCGTCAGAAACATGAAGGGCACCTGGTTGAGGGCCGGATAATCTTCGCGCACCGTTTTCAACAGCGCCGGGCCATCCATTCCAGGCATCATCATATCGCACAGGATAAGATCTGGCGTCACAGTCTTGAGAACCTGCAACGCCTCATTGCCGTTGCGCGCCGTAACGACATTGTAATTGGCGTCTTCCAGCTCCTCGACCAGATCGCCCAGCAGCAGCTCTTCGTCTTCAACGCATAAGATGGTGATCTCGGAAACCATGGGGTTCTCATCCTGTTCCGGCGCACCTGTCGGCGCGTCCTCAATTGCGTCATCCTTTTGGTCACGGAGCAGCCCGCCCTTCGCGTGCGGCTTTTGTCCGGTCTCATTCGACCGCTTCGACCGGCCCCGCATTGTCCTGTTTGCCGCCCACGCTTTCAGCCGTTGTCAGCGGCAAACGAAGCGAGACCGTGCTTCCCTTGCCAACCTCGCTGCGGATCGATATGCGCCCCTTGTGGCGCGCCACAATCATCTCGGTGAGATTGAGCCCGATGCCCGTACCCGGGATCCCGCTTGATGTGGAAGCGCGGAAAAACCGACCAAAGACCTTCTTCACTTCATTGCGCGGAATGCCGACGCCGAAATCGGTCACATCGATGCGAAGCGACGTCCCGTCGATCCGGGCGTCAACAAGCACCTCCTCCTGACCCGGCGAATACTTGACTGCATTGCCGATGAGGTTGACCAGGCACTGCTCGATCATCCGACGATCGAAATTCAGCGTCAGATCGCCAACGCTCTCCGTCAGCGTGATCCTGTGCGACTTGTGAGCCTGCCGCTCCCGCTCGCAGATCGCCTTGAGCACCGGAAGGATCTCGCAATCCTGCGGATCTATCTCCAGGTTGCCTTCCTGCGAGACCGAGAAGTCGATGAAGCGCTCGATCAGGTAGTTGATCCGAAGCACGGCCTCGCGAATATGGCCGATGCGCTCGCGGACTTCGTCCGGCGTCAGCCGCTCGAAGCGCCGTTTCAGCCGCTGCGCCGCCCCGTCGATGATTGCCAGAGGCGTGCGAAACTCGTGCGACGCCATGGAAACGAATTGGCGCTGCATCTCATTGAGGCGCTTTTCCTTGCGAAGGTGCTTCACCAGCTGGTCGGTGTGAGCCCGCAGCTTCTCGTTCTGCCTCTTCAGGTCCGTGATGTCCGTGAAGACGATGATGATGCCGCCCGTCGCAAGGTCCGACACACGAATGCGATACCAGCTTCCGAACATGCGCCGCTCGCCGTCGAGGGAAATGCGCTCGATGCACTCTGCAAGATCCGCAGCGGTCCCGAAATTGACCGGAAAGGCCTCCATCACGAGGCTGCTATTGTCCAGATGGGCCTCGATCTCGGGATAGATCTCGCGCATCACCGCATTGGCGAGCTTCAGTCGCCCCTCCGCATCGACCATCACCAGAGCATCGGGTATGGCATTGATTGCACAGGAGAGGACCTCCCGGTTCTCTTCCAGCTCCTGCGTTCGGGCGCTGAGCTTCTGGATCAGTTCGTCCTGAGAGGCGGTCAGCCTCTGCTCGACCTCGCGCATGGCGGTGACGTCTGAATAGACCATGACATGACCGCCCGTCGGCAGTTCGGTCGTCTGGATTTGCAGAAAGCGGCCATCCGGCATGGGACGGTCAAAGGAATGTACGCCACTCTTGACCGACCTGGCGATAACCTTGTCCGCCTGATCCTTCGGATCGCACGGACCGTAATCCCCGCGCTCGGCGAAATACTTCAGAATGTCCCGAAGGTTCGGATCACTCTGGAAAACCTCTTCCGGCAGATCGAAGAGTTCCTTGGCCTTGTGGCTGAACACCAGCACTTCCTGGTTCTGATCCATCAGGCCAACGCCCTGGTGCATCGAACTCAACAGAGCTGCGAACAGAAAGTGCTCGTCTGTATCTCCACGTATGTAATGACCGGAAAGCATATGACATCCAATCCTGCGCAGACTAAGCCTCTGCAGATCGGATACAAAAAGAAAATAAAACAATTAATAAATAAATTCTGACGATTTATACCGCTACGGTAAGATCGAAACATCGTCATTTTACTCGATATATCGCGCCCCATTATTAACGCGTTACAGCCATCACATACGGAATATACCGAATTTCGTTGGCTCAACAGGCGCATTCAAACATGCGGAGAATGCCAGGGCGAGCACCCTGCGTGTCTCCGAGGGCGCGATCACGCCGTCGTCCCAAAGACGCGCCGTGGCATGATAGGGATTACCTTCCGCCTCGTAGCGTTCCCGGATGGGCGCCTTGAAGGCCTCCTCCGCCTCCGCGCTCCAGCTTCCGCCGTCCGCCTCGATATTGTCCCTGCGAACCGTGGCCAGAACCGACGCGGCCTGCTCCCCGCCCATCACGGAAATCCGCGCATTCGGCCACATGAAGAGGAACCGCGGGCTGTAGGCGCGCCCGCACATGCCGTAGTTGCCAGCCCCATAGGAGCCCCCCACGATGACCGTGATCTTGGGCACATTCGCACAGGCGACAGCCGTGACCAGTTTCGCTCCGTCCTTGGCAATACCGCCCGCCTCATAGTCGCGTCCGACCATGAAGCCCGTGATGTTTTGCAAAAAGAGAAGCGGAATGCCCCGCTGACAGCACAACTCAACGAAGTGAGCCCCCTTAAGGGCAGATTCTGAAAAGAGGATACCATTATTGGCAACGATCCCGACCGGCATTCCGAAAATTCTTGCGAAACCCGTGACGAGTGTCGTCCCGTAGAGCTTCTTGAACTCGTCGAACTCCGAGCCATCCACCAACCGCGCGATAACCTCGCGAATGTCAAATTGCTTGCGCAGATCGGCCGGCACCACGCCATCCAGCTCCGCCGGGTCGTAGAGCGGATCGTGGGGGGCGCTCAGATCGGCTTCGATGCGCTTGACCGTATTGAGATTGGCGACAGCACGACGCGCCATGGCCAGCGCCTGATCGTCATCGACCGCATAGTGATCGGCGACACCGGAGACGCGTGTATGGACATCCGCGCCGCCCAGATCCTCCGCCGACACCTCCTCCCCGGTGGCCGCTTTCACCAATGGCGGACCAGCGAGGAAAATCGTGCCTTGCTGGCGCACGATGATCGTCTCGTCCGACATGGCCGGCACATAGGCCCCGCCCGCCGTACACGAGCCCATCACCACTGCTATCTGCGGAATGCCCGCCGCCGACATGTTCGCCTGATTGTAGAAGATCCGGCCGAAGTGATCCCTGTCGGGGAAGACGTCAGTCTGATTGGGCAGGTTGGCGCCGCCGGAATCCACCAGATAGATGCAGGGCAGACGGTTCTCCATCGCGATTTCCTGCGCCCGGAGATGCTTCTTCACGGTCATCGGGTAATACGTGCCGCCCTTGATGGTCGCATCATTGCACACGATCATGCATTCGCGACCCGACACGCGGCCGATCCCGGTGATCAGGCCCGCCCCGTGAATGGCGTCCTCATACATTCCGTTCGCCGCCAGCGGCGAAAGCTCAAGGAATGCCGCGCCCGGATCCAGAAGCCGCGTCACCCGCTCGCGCGGCAGAAGTTTGCCACGCCCCACATGGCGCTCGCGGGACCGCTCATTGCCGCCGAGAGCCGCCTCGGCCCGCCGCGCCATCAGCTCGGCGACAAGCGCCCCCATTTCCTGGGACTGGGTGCGAAAGAGATCGGATGTGGATGAAATTTCGGATTTAAGAACACTCACGCCAGTCTCCCCGCCGGCAAGATTTCAGACACTCGAACGCCCCCGTTTCGGGCGTATACAGATACCTGCACGAAGCTCCCTCCCCGCGCAGGTTCCGCCTATGGCTCAATCGACCTCGTCGGCCTTCACGATCCAGGGCTCGGCGCGCCCCGCCTCGCACCATTCCTTCATCGAAGGATGCGCCATGACCGCATCCATATAGGCGCGCGCCACGTCGTCCACCGGCACCTTGTAGGTAACGAAACGACTGACGACCGGCGCAAAGAACGCGTCCGCTGCGCTGAACGCGCCATAAAGGAAGTCGCCGTCCACCCCGAACCGTGCGCGCGCCTCGTTCCAGATGGCCAGGATACGCGTCACATCCGCGGCGGCCCGCTCGTCATGCGGCCGCTCGGCAGGCTCACGGCGAATATTCATCGGATAATGGGATCGGACGCCCGTAAAGCCGGAATGCATTTCCGCAACGATGGCGCGCGCATGGGCGCGTGCGGCGACATCTGACGGCCAGAGCCCTGCCTCGGGAAACTTCTCCGCCAGATATTCCACAATCGCCAGACTGTCCCAGACCGTGATGTCCCCGTCGATAATGACCGGCACACGACCGGCCGAAGAATGGGCGAGGATCTCCTCATGCATCTGCGGCGTATCGAGAAGGATCAACACTTCCTTGAAAAGGACGCCCGTCTGCTTGAGCGCGAGCCAGCCGCGCAGCGACCATGAGGAGTAATTCTTGTTTCCGATGACGATCTTCACGTCCATCTTTCCTCTGCAAACGGGCTCAAGACGTCAGGCTTTTCCATCCGCGACCTCGATCGCGCCACCTGCCGCCGTCCAGGCGCCAAACCCGCCCTCGATATGGGCGACATTTTCCAGCCCCATGTCCTGCACCGCCTTGGTTGCCAGCGCAGAACGCCAGCCCGCGGCGCAGAAGAAGACGAAGCGCTTCGGTTCGGCGAACACGGCACGATGATAGGGGCTGTCGGGATCGACCCAGAATTCCAGCATGCCACGCGGCGCATGGACCGCGCCCGGCATCCGGCCCTGCCGCTCAAGCTCGCGGATATCCCGCAGATCAACGAAGACCACGTCCTCGTTGCCCGTGAGCGCCATAGCCTCCTCGACCGACAAGGTCACGATCTCCGCTTCCGCTTCATCGACGAGCTGGCGGTACCCCCGCTTCATGGCCATCGCATTCTCCCTGATTGGTGGCGGGAGTTTCGTGCGACTTACGCATTTTCACAAGGGCGGATCGCACCAAAGTGAAAGACGACCATGAACGCCTTCACGACAGCGCATTAAAAAAGGGGCGCCCAGGCGCCCCTTCATTAGCTTGCTTTGCCGATCTCCGGCCTAGTTCAAAGCAACCGTAGCTGTCGCCGGGTCGAATCCACCAAAAAGGTAGACCAGCAACATCGCGCCTCCGAGTGTCAGAACCGTCCAGGTCATGACACCCCAGCAGGACTTTTGCGCATGGTCGTCCATGAAACTCCTAATCGCTGAAACGGCGGCGCGGCTAAACCTCTGAAATCACATTGCCCCGCACCGCAAGCCAGCGGCTATTTAACGACTTGGTAACTTCTTCGCAAGTGCCACAAAACCCGCACCTGTGGAGGGCGCGGGATAACCTTCAGAAGAAGCGACGGGCGCATATCCCTAAGCCGATGAATTGATTCGGCCTTTCACTCAACAGTACCCGGCTGCAACCGCAGCATTCTCAGTCGCGACCAAACCGCCCACTGGCGGTTCTTTCCCGATCGCCCGGCCTGCCCCGCGCCACAAATGCACGAAGCACGATCCAGAATCAGGTAATTTCAGAGCTCTCTGAGACCTTGAAACAGAGCCGACCTCGCAGTCAGGAAAGACAACATGCTCTTTTTGCCGCTCGATCTCGCAGCCCTCGCCTGGTTCGTGTTTTCCTGGCTCATCTATAACTGGCTGCTGGAATTCAGCCGCTGGAAGAAGCACACGCTTTCCCACGCCATGGATGCCTATCGGCGAGAATGGATGCTCTCCATGCTCGGACGCCCCTTGCGCATGATCGACGCGCAGATCATGTCAGGCCTGCAGCAGGGAACGTCCTTCTTCGCCTCCACCTCGCTGCTGGCGCTGGGCGCCTGTTTCGGTCTCCTGAATGCCACCGATCTTGCCCTGGAGGTCTATGCGGACCTGCCGATCTCGATCGAGACCACGCGGCAGCAATGGGAAATCAAGGCGCTGGGCCTGATGCTGATCGCGGCCTATGCCTTCTTCAAGTTCGGCTGGTCCTATCGATTGTTCAATTATTGCTCGATCATGGTCGGCGCGGTGCCCAACGACGAGAAGGCCCCCTCCGAGCAAGCCCGTGAGATGGCACGGCGCGCAGGCGAGCTGAACGTGCTGGCCGGACGCCATTTCAGCCGCGGGCAGCGCGCCTTTTTCTTCTCCGTGGGCTTCCTGTGCTGGTTTGCGGGGCCCATCCCCTTCATCGCGGGAACGACCTGCGTGCTCGCCGTGCTTTTGCGCCGCCAGTTCCTCTCCCATGCCCATGACGCTGTGACCGCCGCGATAGCGCCGGGCGCGCCGCGCGCGCCGTCCTGACATTTTTTACAAAGACCCTGCATTTTCTCCCGATTACCGCCCCTTCGGAAGGCCGTAACGGTAATCTATTCAGCAAATAAAGTGAGATTAGTCACAGTTACGACCGCACAGAGATGATTAGCTTCTTATCGGCTGCGGGCCTCAAGCACTCCCCTCCGGGATCCTTGTGCGTATACAAACATGCGCGGGCGATCTCATGCGGGCAATAACTGACACATACGCATTCACTGGACATTTTCCGGGGTATGAAATGACGACGCTCTATTTAAGACTGGGCGGACGCGAGAAAATGAGACACTTCGCCCTTATACTTCTCAACCAGATGAGCCATGACGACATTCTGGCCGAGGAGCTGGACAGGATCGAACGATCCTGGCTCGCCGACAGGCTGGAATCGCTTCTGGTGTTCGTCTTCGGAGGCTCGCCCTATTACGAAGGCAGTTCCATTCGGCGCGACTTTCAAACCCTTCTGACCAGCGACCACCATTACAGCCGCTTCGCCAACCATTTCCACACAGCCCTTCAGGCGCACTCCGTCGAACCGGCTTTGTGCAGCGAGTCACAGGCCGTCATAGAGCTGATGCGCGACTATGTGCTGGAACGCCAGCTCGCCTGAGACGTCGACGCAGCTTTCTTTTTCAAAAGAAAAGCCCGGCAATGCCGGTCATTCCGATGACCTGTATTGCCCGGCTTTCATATTCATCGCCACCGTACCGCCAGAAAGCGGCTCCGTGTCTTCTTCGGCTATTCGGGGCTGAGCATCTCCGCACGGACATTGCCGACGATATTGCCGATTTCGACCTGGCACCACCGCCCCGCGAGCAGAGTGTGACGGGCGGCGAAATCCGTGGCCTCGTTCCAGGCATCCAGCGGTATGTCCGGTTCGCACCAGTGCAATTTGATCCCCTTGGTGCCAGCGCGCACACGCCCGGCGACCTGGGAATCCGGATCCATTTCCACGTTCAGCACGAGGTTGCCAAGCGCCTTGTAGCGCATGTGATAAGGCGACTGCGCGGACGCGTAAGCGGTGGTGAGAAAGAACGTGGCGCAAGTCAGTGCGCGAAAGAATGCAGCGGGCATTGCCCGCTGCATATCAGATTTCAAATCCATCGAGCCGCGCCGTCCTAACCCAGATCGCTGGCTTCGGTCACGACCTTGCCGACCAGACCGTACTCGATGGCCTCTTCCGGCGACATCCAGTAGTCGCGGTCGGTGTCCTTGTCGATCCGCTCCAGCGGCTGACCGGTGGCGACGGAAAAGATCTTGTTGAGGCGCTCACGCATGCGCAGCATCTCGCGCGCCTGGATCTCGATATCGGTCGCCGGGCCGCCTGCACCACCGGAGGGTTGGTGCAGGAGGAAACGGGTGTTGGGTGTGCAGTAGCGATCTTCCTTGGGGACCGAGACGTAGATCAGGGCACCCGCGCTCGCCACCCAACCCATGCCGAGAATGCGAACCTTCGGGGTGATGAACTTGATCGTGTCATGGATCATGTCACCCGATTCAACGTGGCCGCCCGGCGAAGACACAATCACCGTGATCGGATCGTTGGAGACCTGGGCCAAAGCCAGCAGGCGTGCGCACACATCGCGCGCAAGCTCCATCGAAATCTGACCGGTAATGAGCACCGTGCGCGATTCAAAAAGATGCTTGTCGACCTGGATGGACCCAGGCGTCTTGGTCTTTTCCTCGTCCTGGTCCTCGTCATCGAGGTGCGAAGGAACCGACGTGAAATAACTGTTCATGCGCTGGATAGGCTCCGTTGATTGCAGGCGGCCACGTGGGCCGCCCCGTTTTCCGATTCCATGTGTAGGCGATGCCGGCGCGCCTCGCAAACCATCTGCACCAAACCTTTTGGTCAAAAAGGTTAGCAACGGGTCTCCACGGGCGCGAAATCTTCCGCAAAGCCCCGCCACGCAGGCGCGCGCCGAGCGCGCCGCCGCATCGCGGCCTGCGGCAACGCCGACAATCTGTCACGCACACATGGGAAATTGTGGACAGGAATAAAGGGCGGGACCGGGAAAAATCCAGCCCAAACCCGCTTCGAACCGAGGCGCAAGAAAACGCCCCATGGGTTCTGGAGACATGCCATCACCTCACGAAACAGAGGCAGGAAGCGATCCGCGCCGCTTCGGGGCCCGCCTCTTCGCACTGAACGCAGGCTTTGCGGGCGCGATTGTGGAGACACGATTGCGCCCCGCCCCCTTGGCTCCATAAAGCCCCTGATCCGCGCGATCGATCAGTTCAAAGAGCGACATTCGCGTATCACTGGTTGTCGCAATGCCGAAACTCGCAGTCAGGGAAACAGGTGTGCCCTGCCAGTCCAGACAAAGAGAGCTCACTTTCTGGCGCAGCTTCTCCGCAACCCGCGACGCATCTTCCAGCCCGGCCCCGCGCAAGATGATCACGAATTCCTCCCCACCATATCGGGCCAGAAGATCATTCTTGCGAAGCTCGCTCTGAATGCCGTCGGCAAAGGCGCGCAGCACATGATCGCCAGCCAGATGCCCGAAGCGGTCATTGACAGACTTGAAGTGATCGATGTCGATCAGCAGCAAGGCCAGCTCTTCGCCTTTTTCCGCCGCACGATCGATAAGGGCTGTCGCCGACGTGTCGAAGGCACGACGATTGAGAACTCCGGTCAAAGGATCATGCTCGACGGCACTTTGCAGATCGCAGAACATCCGTTCCTGCCACAACCAGAGACCGCAAAGAGCGAGCACCGTCAAAAACACAGCCGGAGCCAGGATTGTCACAGCCAACCAGTTGTCGCCTTCCAGCAAACCGGAAGGCTCTCCGGTCATCAGACAATAGATCGCCCGTCCAACGAACAGCACGACATTGATGCCCGACGAGGCGAGAAGCAGATTTCGGATCATTGGCCGGACAGATGGCGCGCGCCAGAATTCGAAACAGTAGCCGGCGGAAAAGGCCGCAAAGGTCAACGAGGCATAAGCCGTGCGGAAGGAGATGTTCTCTGCGAAAAACGGCGTCCGGCAAAGGATCAGCCAACTTCCGACAGCCACCACCAGGGGCGTCACGAGGATCTTTCGCCCGTCGCCGAACCGGAACGCGTTCCAGCCAAGTCCCATGGCTGCAAAGGTGACGGAGTTTCCGACATCCACGCTGAGCCCGTCCGGGATCTGCCCTCTGGCAGCCAGCAAGCTGGCGCCAATTCCGCCAAGACCAAAAGTCAGCATGGCGATACCTGGTGCCGAATACGAACGATGCCGCCACCAGGCGATGCCGAAACCGGCTGCCGCCACGAAGCAGATTATCGCCGTCAGAACCAGGATCGTGAAAATGTCGAGACGCATGAACCCCCCTCTCCCGAACCGGGCAGGCAGCAGTCGAACCCCTATTGGAAAGGTAAAAAGAGGATTTCCGATGCGTTGTCAAACTTGAGATACATACGATCCCTGAATCAAATCGAGCCTATGTAATAAACGACAAGGTAGAAGACGACATGAACGCTCGTTCACTCGGCCTTTGAAACTGACGGCTTGAAGCGGAACGAGCCCCGCGCGGTCGAGGCGGTTGTAACCCGGTTCCGGCCTGCACGCTTTGCACAGTAAAGCGCGTTATCTGCCTCAGCGAAAAGTGCGAGCAGCGAACAGTCCTTGCCCTGCGTGGCCGCAACTCCGATGCTGACCGTCAGATTGACACACCCGCTTTGCCAGATGATCGGGGTTTCCGCGATCAGCACACGCAATTTGTCGGCAACGGCCACCGCATCACCGAGATGCGCTCCGTCCAAAAGCAGCACGAACTCTTCCCCGCCATAACGGGCGAGCAGATCGTTCTTTCGAAGCTGCCGCTTCACCAGCCCTGCAAGCTCTCGCAAGACGTGATCTCCCGCGAGATGGCCAAGCTGGTCGTTGATCGCCTTGAAGTGATCGATGTCGAACAGGAGCAACGCCATGCTTTTCCTCTGGCGCGTGGCGCAATTCAACATCTCCCAGCCGCCCCTTTCAAAGGCCCGCCGGTTCAAGATCCCCGTCAACGGGTCGATTTCGACTTCGTGCTGCAGCAGCCCGACCGCGCGGGCCTGCCAGAGCCACAAGCCGCCAAATGTCAGTCCGGTGATGAAGACCAACGGGATTGCCAGGGACAGGGCCATCCAGACATTTCCCGACAGCAGGCTTGGGCCCTGCGCCTCGACGAGCGCATAGACGGCGCGCGCAGCGAAGACGATGACATTCCCACCGGCCGACACAAGCAAGAGCACCCGGACGGCGCCCCCGACGCTGGAAGAGCGTCTGAACTCGTGGACATATCCCAAAAACAACAGACTGATCAGGAACGAGGCGACAACAATCTGCCGCGTGACGTCCTCGTGAAAGCTAGGCACACGGCAAAGCAACAGCCAGAAAACGCCGGGCAGAACGAGAGGCAGGATCAGAAACCGGCGGCTGTCGATCAACCGGAACGCGTTCCACCCCAGCGCCAATGCCACAAAGAACATCGTGTTGGCTGCGTCGACCCTGATCAGCGCCGGGACATGTTCAAAGGGAAGATGCAGATAGGCGCCGAGGCCAATGAGCGCAAAGGTGCAGGCCGCAAGCCCCAGCTCAGATACGGATTTCTGGCGCAGCCACCCCACACCAAATCCGAAGGCCGCGAGCAGGGAGATCGACGCCATCAGAAACAGGATCGTGAAAACATCCAGTTGCATCTGCTGCCAGCTCTAACTCTGCTGTTTAAAAGCAACCGCCGGAACATCAGACGACGCCTCATTTCCTCCAATGATGTCCGTTCATACAGAGCTCCGATTAAGTATTTATTTCAAGCCTTGAATATCTCGTCCCGCGACACCGGCACTCCCGGACGTCGCGGGATCTTTTGAGAATTGACGCCGTGCGCCGCTCATGCGGTCTTCTGATAGAGCTCACGGCCAATCAGCATGCGGCGGATTTCGCTCGTGCCCGCGCCGATTTCGTAGAGCTTGGCATCGCGCAGCAGGCGGCCGGTCGGATATTCGTTGATATAGCCGTTTCCGCCCAGCAGCTGGATCGCATCCAGCGCCACCTTGGTGGCGTTTTCCGCTGCATAGAGAATGGCGCCCGCGGCGTCCTCTCGCGTCGTCTCTCCGCGGTCGCAGGCCTGCGCCACGGCGTAGACATAGGCGCGGCTGGCGTTCATCGTGACATACATGTCCGCCAGCTTGCCCTGCACGAGCTGGAATGTGCCGATGGCCTGACCGAACTGTTCACGCTCATGGACGTAGGGCATGACCACATCCATTGCCGCCTGCATGATGCCGATGGAGCCAGCCGCCAGCACCGCGCGTTCGTAGTCGAGGCCGGACATGAGGATGTTGACCCCCTTGCCGACGGCACCGAGCACATTTTCTTCCGGAACTTCGCAGTCTTGAAAAACCAGTTCCCCGGTTTCCGAACCGCGCATGCCGAGCTTGTCGAGCTTCTGGGCAACGGAGAAGCCGGCAAAGCCCTTCTCGATGATGAAGGCCGTGATACCACGCGGGCCCGCCTCAGGATCGGTCTTGGCATAGACAATGAGCGTGTCCGCCTGTGGCCCGTTGGTGATCCACATCTTGGAGCCGTTGAGGACATAGCGATCGCCCTTCTTTTCGGCCCGAAGCTTCATGGAAACAACGTCGGACCCGGCGCCTGGCTCCGACATGGCAAGCGCGCCCAGATGCTCGCCTGAGATCAGCTTGCCGAGATAACGGGTCTTCTGGGCATCATTGCCCCAACGGCGCATCTGGTTCACGCACAGATTGGAATGCGCGCCATAGGAAAGGCCGATGGAGGCAGAGGCACGGCTCACCTCCTCCATCGCAACACAATGTTCCAGATAACCGAGGCCGGCCCCGCCCCATTCCTCTTCCACGGTAATGCCGTGCAGGCCGAGCTCTCCCATCTGGGGCCAGAGCTCCATCGGGAACCAGTCTTCCCGATCGATCTTGTCCGCCAGCGGCGCGATGCGATCCTGCGAGAAGGCGCGCACGCTGTCGCGCAGCATGTCGGCGGTCTCGCCGAGGTTGAAATTGAACCCGGCGGGTGCGTTGGGAATCATATGCGTCTTTCCTCCCTGGCGAACCATCTTCCGTCCGCCATCCTCTTCTTAAGATCCGGTTCCCCGGTTTGGCGCGCCGATCCTCCCCGGCGCGCAAAGTCAAAAAGATACGCCGCCTTTGCGCGCATATCTGATAGCCCGCGCCGCGTCAGCGCGCATATTTGATAACCCGCGTCGCGTCAGCGCGCATACTTGATAAAAGGCGTCAGTGTGCCAATGCGGTCATACAGCTTGCGGGCGGTCTCGTTGAAATGCTGCGTCATCCAGTAGACGCTCTCAGCGCCAGCCTCGTCGGCAGCCTTGTAGACGGTCTCCATCAGCTTGCGCCCCACACCGCCACCGCGCACATTGCCGTCCACATAGAGGTCCTGAATGTAGCAGGTCGGCCCCACGAGCCATGCGGAGACGTGGAAGAGATAATGGACGATGCCGACCGCCTGCCCCTCGTCATTGAGCGCAATGAAGCCCTTGGGGTCGACATCCGCATCCATTAGCCGCTTCCAGGTGGTCTCATAGACCTCTTCCGGCTTTTCAGTCTCGTAGAACTCCAGATAGGCATTCCACAAGCGACGCCAGTCGGCGTGATCCTCGGGGGCGAGCGGACGGATCGTGATGGAGGCGGACATATTGCGGCGCAAAGCTCCCTTTGGGTAATGACCAGGAAAACCTATGGGCCATTCGATCGCGCCGCTAGTCCCATAATGCAGGCAAACGGCAAATCATGCGGGCAATCCGCGCGCCGATGCCCGGCGATCAGCCGGTAAAATTCGGCCAAAGCGCAGGGGCAGCCATTTCCAGAACATTGCCGTCAGGATCGTTGAAATAGAGGCTAGTCCCGCCTGCGGGCCATGTCACCTCGCTGATGATCTCAACACCGGCCTCCGGCAGATAAGCCCGCCAGGCATCGAGATCCGCCTGCGCGATCTTGAATGCGAAATGGCTGGGGCCTTCGCAATGATGCCCCGGCACGATGCCACCCGGCGTCTCGATGTCTTCCGACGTCACGCCGCGCCGAAACACCAGCAACGTTTCCCCCGGCCCCGCGTCATAGGCAAAGAGCCGATCGCCCTCCACCATCCGCGCAAGCCCCAGCACATCCCCATAAAACGTGTGCGCGGCCTCCATGTCATCGACATAGACCGCCGTTTCCAGAATGCCGCCGATAGCCGGAGGTTTGCCCACCATTGTCTTCTCCTGTACCGCGCCCCGAGCGACTGCGCTCAGCCGAGCCCGAACCACCATGTGGCAAGGCCGAGAAAGGCGAAAAAGCCGACCACATCCGTCACCGTGGTCACGAAGACGGAGGAGGCAACGGCCGGGTCGATGTTCAGCTTGTCGAGCATGATGGGGATGAGAATGCCCGCCATACCCGCGGCAAGCATGTTGATGACCATTGCCGCCGCGATGAGCCCGCCCAGATTGGGGTCGGAGAACCACAGCCCCGCCACGAGGCCCATCAGGACCGCGAACAGGACACCGTTGATGAACCCGACCGCGGTCTCACGCATGATGATCCGCATCGTGTTGAAACTGCCCAGATCACGGGTCGCCAGCGCGCGCACCGCGACTGTCATGGTCTGGGTGCCCGCATTGCCGCCCATGGAGGCCACAATGGGCATGAGAACGGCCAGCGCGACCATTTGCTGAATGGTGGCGTCAAACAAACCGATGACCAGCGACGCGAGCACCGCTGTGCCCAGATTGACCACCAGCCACACGAAGCGGCCGCGCACGGTTTCGACCACCGAATCCGAGATCTCCGCATCGCCGCCGACACCGGCCAGCGCGAAGATGTCCTCCTCCGCCTCCGCCTGGATGACGTCAACGATGTCATCGACCGTCAAGACGCCGACCAGGCGGTCGGCCTCATCCACCACCGCCGCGGAGATCAGGTTGTAGCGTTCGAATGTCGTCGCCACCTCTTCCTGATCTTCGGTGGCCTGAATGGCGTGAATGGGCTCGCCCATGATTCCGCTGATCGGATCGCTGCGCCCGGTGCGCAGGAGCTTGTCGAGCGCAACCGTTCCCATCAGCCGGAAACCCGGATCGATGACGTAGATCTGATAAAAATCGTCCGGCAGGGAATCGCTTTCGCGCAGGTAGTCGATTGTCTGTCCGATGGTCCAGAACGGCGGCACGGCGACAAAGTCGCTCTGCATCCGTCGACCGGCCGTTTCTTCCGGATAATCCAGAGCCCGGCGCAACTGCAGACGGTCGGATTGCTTCAGCTCCTGAAGAATCGCTTCCTGATCGGCCTGATCGAGGTCTTCCAGAATGTAGACCGCATCATCCGAATCAAGATCGCCGATGCCCTCCGCCACGTCGCTGGCGGGCATTTCGCCCAGGATGCGAGCACGGACGGAATCATCAAGCTCGGTCAGAACCGTGAAATCGAAGGCGTCGCCCAGCAGGCGGATCAGCTTCGCCTGATCGTCCGCATGGAGCGTTTCGATCAGGTCGCCGAGATCGGCTTCGTGCAGATCCCCGGCCAGAGCAAGCGTGGATTCGGCGTCTTCCGCCTCGACCGCCTGCTCCACAAGCGCCACGAATTCGCGCGAGACGTATCCGTCTTCATCGCGGAATTCCAGATCCACAGGCTCGGAATCGGCAGCATCGACAGGCAATGTCTCGGCCACGGTCTCCTCCTGCGGTTGGAGTGTCTGCATCTTGGGTGAACGTGCAGACAGAACTGCACGGGCGGCTGGATCAGCCCTCGAAAGCTACGAAATTATCGTGGCGGGCGAAACCGTCTTCCTGCTTTTAATTCGCAGTATCAAGACAACTTTCCGCAGCGATTTTAGCAGATTGTGAGAAAAGGGCCGCAGCGAGGGGATCAAGGAATGGAAACGCCCAGCGGCCCGGAAGGTTCCATGCCCGGAATCAAAAACGGCGTCCCGAAGGACGCCGTTTTTTGGCAGGTACGGATCTTGTGGATCCTTGCTTCCCATCCCCTGCCCGAAGGCCTGAACCTCTGGGGTTCAAGAGATGGTGCGGTCGAGAAGACTCGAACTTCCACGGGTTTTACCCCACAGCGACCTCAACGCTGCGCGTCTACCAATTCCGCCACGACCGCGTGTAGCTGGTAAGCCGGAGCGTGTTTTGCTCCGGCGGGCGATCATGTATCAAACCGCCCGCTCCTGTTCAAGCGCATTTCGCGAAAATCACAATCGGGCGTTCTCAGGCTGTGGACGGAATTCGGGACTGCGGGTCAAAACCTCGGTAATCGAAATGCCGATCCGGTCCCCGCGCAGCACGACCTGGCCTTTGGCGACCGGGACATTATTGGCCAGAATCTCCACATCGTCGTCCTCGGAAACGTCCAGTTCGATCACAGCGCCGCGGCCCATGCGCAGCAGCTGGTGGATCGGCATCTCAGCACGCCCGAGAACGACGGAGATATGAACGGAAATCTTGTCTACGCTGGTCATTCGGGCGATCCGGGCCTATCTAGGCGCAAAAGAGGACGATGTTGGGCGAAAGCAAAGTGGCATACCGTTCGCCATGCAGCGCGCAAAGCCGCTGCGACGCGTTAACGAAACCTTGCCCGCCAAGCGTTACCCAATGGTTAACAGGCATTAACGTATGACTGCTGAGACGCGCGATTCCCTCACTGTGTCGATGTTGCCGCAACCAGGCTCCCCGCCGGTTGAGTGGCATGTCTCAGATGTGCCGGTCGATTATCCCGCAGCACTTGCCGAAATGGAGCAGCGCGCGGCTGCCATTGCCGATGGCGCCGCCAATGAGCGCGTCTGGCTGGTCGAACATCCCCCGCTCTACACCGCAGGAACCAGCGCACGGGAAGAGGACCTCGTCTCCCCCGACCGCTTTCCCGTCTATCACACCGGGCGCGGCGGCCAGTTTACCTATCACGGCCCCGGCCAGCGGGTCGCCTATGTGATGCTGGATCTGAAGCGTCGCCGTCAGGATGTGCGCGCCTTTGTGGCCAGTCTGGAACAATGGCTGATCGCCACACTCTGGCAATTCCATGTGCGCGGAGAACGCCGCGACGACCGGGTCGGCGTCTGGGTTCGCAGGCCGGAAAAGCCGGGCAACGCCGAAGACAAGATCGCCGCCATCGGCATCCGCGTGCGCAAATGGGTGACCTTCCACGGCATCAGCCTGAACGTGGAGCCGGAGCTTGAGCATTTCTCCGGCATCGTTCCCTGCGGCGTTACCGAACACGGGGTGACGAGCCTCGTCGACCTTGGCCTGCCGGTCACCATGGCGGAAGTCGATTCGATCATGCGGCGCGAGTTCGAGGCGATATTCGGCGAGACGGTCGCCGTCTAGACCACGCCAATCTCAGACAGAGGCCTTCACCTTGAAGGGTCCGGCAAGAGGCGCGACCTCGCGCACGATCTTCACCTTGCGCACCCAGCCCCACTTCGGCCCCTCGCCGCATTGGGCGACCATCGCCTTTACCGCTCGCGCCTCCCCGGAAAAGACCGCCTCCACCTCGCCGCTGCGCAGGTTGCGCACCCAGCCGGAAAGCCCCAGCGACGTGGCCGTCTCCTCGCACCAGGCGCGATAGCCCACCCCCTGCACGCGTCCGCTGATGAGCACCTGCAGCGCCGTCTCATCCAGACCCCGATCCTCGGTCATCGCCCCGTCTCCTGTTTGCCGAAACAACGCATGATCAAGCGACAGACGCCCGTGCGCCCTACGCCACGACCAGAGCACCGACGTCTGCTGGTGTCTCGGCGATTGCAAGCGGCTGTTCCGCCCGCAACTCCTCCACCGTGCCATACCCGTATGTGACCCCGATGGCAGCAACCCCATTGGCGCGCGCACCCGCCAGATCGTGTTTGCGATCGCCCACCATGAGGGCGTCGGAGGCGCGGAGCCGTTCGCGCTCCAGAATGTCCGCGATCAGATCGGCCTTGTTGGAGAGCGACCCATCGGCATTGGTGCCGTAAACATGCTCGAAAAAACGGGCCAGCCCGAAATGCTCCACAATCCGCACCGCGGGCTCGCGAAGCTTGGACGTCGCCACGAAAAGACGAAACCCGCGCGCCGTCAGATCACGCAAGGTCTCCGGCACACCGTCTATGACCGAGTTTTCGAAAAGTCCGCCCGCACCGTAGTGCTGCCGATAGAAATGGACAGCCTCCGCCACCCGGTGCGGATCGTCATCGCCGAGCAGGATACGGAAATTCTCCTGTAGCGGCGGCCCGATACACCAGCGCAAGGCCTCGGCATCGGGGATAGCCTCCACGCCGACGCGCTCCAGCGCATAGCGGATGGAGCCTGTAATTCCGGGAAAGGGATCCGTCAGCGTGCCATCCAGATCGAACAGGACGGCACGCCTGCCAATATCGTCGCTTGGGTCGCGGTTCATTCAAATTCCATGATCACGGCATCGACCGCCAAGCTATCCCCCGGCCCCGCCTTGATCGCGGAAACCGTGGCATCGCGCTCGGCGACCAGGACGTTTTCCATCTTCATCGCCTCAATGATCGCCAGCCTCTGTCCCGCGCTGACCTTCTCGCCCTCCTCCACATGGAGCGATATGACGAGACCCGGCATCGGGCACAGCAGCATCTTGGACGTATCGGCGGGGATCTTTTCCGGCATCAACCGGTCCAGCTCCGCGATCCTCGGCAACATCACCCAGACATCGATCGAACAGCCCTGCCAGTCAAGCCGCCAGCCATTCTGAATGTTGCGCACCTGCACCGCGACGATTTCATCGCCCACCGTTCCCTTCCACAGAAGGTGGCCCGGAACCCAGTCGCTGCGCACCTCGTAGGTCTTGCCGTCAATTGTGGCTTCGATCTCCACCGGAAGGTCGGGATACCCCTCCGCCAGCTCGACCGGGATATACTCCTTGCCGAGCTTGACGACCCATTCGCGCCGGAGCCTGCCGGAATGGGGGCGCAGACGTCCCGTGAGCCGATCGAGCCGGTCCTTGCGCACCACTTCCATGGAAAGCGCCACCGCCGCCAGTACCGCCTGCTCGCGAGCCGTCGGGGATTCGGGAAGGAACCCCTCCGGGTACTCGTCGGCGAGGAAGCTGGTGGAGAGATCCCCCCTGAGCCAGCGCGGATGCTTCATCAGCGATGACAGGAAGGGGATGTTGTGGCCGATCCCGTTGATCACGAACTGATCGAGCGCCAGCCCCATCGCCTTGATCGCTTCCTCGCGCGTCGGCGCATGGGTGATGAGCTTGGCGACCATGGGGTCGTAAAACATGGAGATCTCGGACCCCTCGACCACGCCCGTATCGTTGCGCACGGTAATCCCGCTGAAGGATTCCTCTTCCGGCGGACGGTAATTCACCAGCCGCCCGATGGAGGGCAGGAAGTTGCGGAACGGATCTTCGGCATAGATGCGGCTTTCCACTGCCCAGCCATCGAGTTTCACGTCTTCCTGCGCGATCTGGAGCTTTTCGCCGGCCGCCACGCGGATCATCTGCTCCACCAGATCGATGCCGGTGATCAGTTCCGTCACCGGATGTTCCACCTGAAGCCGGGTGTTCATCTCCAGAAAATAGAAGCTGCGGTCCTGACCGGCGACGAACTCCACCGTTCCGGCGGTGTCGTAGTCCACCGCCTTGGCGAGTGCCACGGCCTGTTCGCCCATCCGGCGGCGGGTCGCCTCGTCCAGCAACGGCGACGGCGCTTCCTCGATGACCTTCTGGTTACGGCGCTGAATGGAGCATTCGCGCTCGCCCAGATAGATCACGTTTCCATGCTTGTCGCCGAGCACCTGAATCTCGATGTGACGCGGGTTCTCGATGAATTTCTCGATGAAGACGCGATCATCTCCAAAGGAGGACGCCGCCTCCGAACGCGCGCGCTCGAAACCCTCATGGGTCTCCGCCTCGTTCCATGCGATGCGCATGCCCTTGCCGCCACCGCCAGCGGACGCCTTGATCATGACGGGAAAGCCGATCTCCTTGGCGATCTTTACCGCCTCGTCGGCATCCTCAATGACCCCCAGATAACCCGGAACGGTGGAAACCTTCGCCGCGTTGGCGAATTTCTTCGACTCGATCTTGTCGCCCATCGCCTCGATGGCGCGCTTGTTGGGACCGATAAAGACAATGTCGTTCGCGGCCAGTCCTTCCGCAAATTCCGCCCGCTCCGACAGGAAGCCGTAGCCCGGATGAACGGCCTGTGCGCCCGTCTGCTTGCAGGCTGCAATGATCTTGTCGATGACGAGATAGCTTTCAGCGGCAACCGCCGGTCCGATATGGACGGCTTCATCCGCCATGTTCACATGCAGCGCATCGGAATCCGCATCCGAATAGACCGCCACCGTGCGAATGCCCATGCGTTTCGCGGTCTTGATGACACGGCAGGCGATCTCGCCGCGATTGGCGATCAGAATTTTCTCGAACATTGTCTCTCCCAGCCTAATAACGGCCCTCGCCAGCGTTGTAAGCCGCAAGCGACCTCTAGGCAACTAGACGGATGTCCTCCCGTCTAAACAATGCACCCCTACGGCACGTTGAGAGCACAACCCGAACGAGAACGAGAAGGCGCAGACAATGCCCAGCTTGCCCAACGTTTCACCCTCCGTTGCGGAACCCGTGGTTCGGCGATCTTTCGACATCGAGACAATAGTATAACGTGGCCGGTCTCCTGTAGGCAGGTGTGGGGAGCAAGGCTGAACCGCCTGCAATTGGAGCCCGCACATGGAAGCAGAAACGAAGCACGAAACAGCCCACCCGACCGCGCATGACCACGATCTCGGGCGCGTCACCGCGGCCCCTCGCCCTCAGGACAGTGGCCTCCACGTTCACGGACATGGTGGAGACGGGCATAGGCACGGCGGGCATGGCGGGCACGGGCATGGCCACCACCATCACCACATCGACCCGGACGCCGGGGATACGCGGATCATGGCGGCCATCGGGATCAACTTCCTGCTGACCTTCGCGCAGATCGTCGGCGGGCTCGTCTCGGGTTCGCTGGCGCTGATCGCCGATGCTCTCCACAATTTCTCCGATGCGATCTCGCTGGTCATTGCTTTTGCCGCGCGCAAGATCGCGCGTCGCCCCTCCGATGCCCGCATGACCTTCGGCTACCAGCGGGTCGAGATCGTGGCGGCGATGATCAACTACACAAGCCTGATCATCATCGGCCTCTTTCTGGTCTATGAGGCCATCATGCGCTTCATCGAACCCCAGGGGGTCGACGGCTGGATGGTCGTGATCATCGCGGTCGTGGCGCTGGTGATTGACGTGGGCACCGCCCTTCTGACCTATACGATGTCGAAGACCAGCGTGAATATCCGCGCTGCCTTCCTGCACAATGTCGCCGACGCGCTCGGCTCGGTCGCCGTCATCATCGCCGGATCACTGATCCTGCTGTATGACTGGCGGCTCATAGATCCTGCGGTCACACTGCTCATCGCAGGTTACATCCTGTGGCAGGCCTTCGCCGAAATCGGCCCGGTCGTCCGCATGCTGATGCTGGGGACCCCGCCGACGATCCCCGCCGACGCCGTCCTGGCGAGCCTGCGCGCGGTGGAGGGCGTTGCCGACGCCCATCATCTCCACCTTTGGCAGATACACGAACACGAGGATGCCGCCGACGCGCACCTGGTCGTCCCTGACGAACACTGGAGCGAGGCGGATGCGATCAAGCGGCGCGCGAAGGAAAGCCTGAAGCGCGACTTCGGCATTTCCCACACGACATTCGAAATGGAATGCGCGCGGCATGCCTGTGTGACGCCGCGCGCGATCGGTCATTGACCATCAAGGCCGAACGGCCCGTTACAACAGCCAGGAAAAGGCACGCTTGAGCTCGCCCGCGCCATCGCTGGGGTACCAGCGACCGTGGGCGAGGATAACCCGTTCCGGTTCAAGCTCGATCATCCGCTCCACCGCCCGGCGAAGCTCCGGCTTGTTGTCACGGTAGGTCATGCGCATGTCGCGCGGCATGGAACCATGCGGATCCAGCACCCCGCCCAACCGGTAAAGCCAGTGCAGCGGCCATGGCCCGACCTTCTTCGGCTCGAAATTCTCGATCAGGTCGGTCAGCACCAGCGTGCGGCTTGGCTTGTGGAAGAAATCCACCTCGCTCATGTAGCTGCCGGGCGCGATGATGGTCTCGATCTCGTCATCCCAGGCATAGCCCGTTTCCACCGCGAATTCGTTGGCGGGGAAATCGATCCGCTTGCCTGCCTGCTCGCGGATATTGGGGGCCAGCCAGATCTCCGCCTGCGGAAAGGCGGCGCGCCACTCCGGGATCCACCAATAGTGAATGCGATTGGGACCGATGATGTGGCTGACGGGGCCGAGGCTTTCCACCGCGGCGCGCAGATCCTCGGTCAGCGGGGTCGGCGAATGCACGAAAAGGGCCCCGTTTGAAAGCCGCACGATGGTCATTCGGGTGGGAAAGGAAAGCTTCGGCCACGAAAACCCGAAACGGATAGCGGGCCCATCAACAATCCAGACATTGTCGGCGACAGGCTTGAGGACGTTGAGCGGGGGATAGGTGTGCGAACATTTCGACATGGCGTGGTAAGATAACTTTCCTGTTTTCAACGAGCTGGCGGTATATCAGAGGTCTTAATATAGAATGTCCCGGCCTGCTGTCGAACCGACGGCAGCCCCAACCCGCCCCAAATTCCATTTGTCTTGGGAAAGAGCGCGCCGGTCCGCCGGCGTGCCTTGTACGGTTTCATGATTGCAGCCCTCACCCTTCTCCTCCTGTGCCAGCTTGGCGGAGAAATCATCGTTCGCCTGCTTGCCCTGCCGCTTCCCGGCCCCGTTGCAGGCCTCATCCTGCTGGCCACAGGCCTCGCCATCTTCGGTCGCGTGCCGGAGAACTTGCGCAGCGTTTCCACCGGAATTCTGCGCAATCTTGCGCTGATGTTCGTGCCCGCATCCGTCGGCATCATCACCCAGATGGACCGCCTCCAAGCTTATGGCGTGGTGCTTGCCGTCTCCGTCGTCGTCTCCACACTCGCGGCCATGGCGGTCACCGCCCTCGTCTTTCGCTGGGCCACCCTGCGCATCACCCGCCCGGAAAACCCGGAAGGGCCTGCATCATGACAAGTGTCGAGAACCTCTGGGTCTACCTCCATGAAACGCCGCTGCTGTGGCTGACCGTCACGCTGGCGGCCTACACCATCGCGGATGGCATCTCCGTGCTCGCCCGGCGCCACCCGATCTCCAATCCGATCATCATGGCAACCGGGCTGATTGTGGCGGCGCTTGTCGTCACCGGAACGGACTACAAGACCTATTTCAGCGGCGCCCAGTTCGTGCATTTCATCCTGGGTCCGGCCACCGTCGCCCTCGCCATTCCGCTGGTCGACAACTTCAAGCAGATCCGTCGCGCCGCCATCCCCATCACGCTGGCGCTTGTCGCAGGCTCCGCGACCGCCATCATCACGGCCGTAGGCACGGCCTGGCTGCTCGGCGCGCCGCATGAACTGCTGATGTCGCTGGCGCCGAAATCCGTCACCACACCCATCGCCATGGGCCTGTCAGAGACGTTGGGCGGCCTGCCTTCGCTCACCGCCGTGCTTGTCGTGACCACCGGCATTTTCGGGGCGATCGCGGTCACCCCGCTGATGAATGTTCTGAAGATCACCGACCCGGCCGCGCGCGGTTTCGCCGTCGGCCTTGCCTCCCACGGCATGGGCACGGCCCGCGCCTTCCAGGCCAATGTGCTGGCGGGGTCCTTCGCAGGCCTCGCCATGGGTCTTAACGGCCTGATGACAGCCCTTCTCGTGCCGTTGCTGACCTTGCTGTTCTAGAACACCCCACGAATTGGCGCGGGCTCTGGCCATCCACTGCGCGATGGTTTAAAGCCCGCGCTTTACCCCCTTTGCGTCAGGCATCACGATGGACCGCATCATTCTGGAAGATCTGAGCTTCTTCGCCTATCACGGCGTTTACGAGGAAGAAGCGCGCCTTGGCCAGCGGTTTCACGTCGACCTGACCATCTGGGCCGATCTTTCCAAGGCAGGGTCGAGCGACAATTACGAGGACACGATCTGCTATGCGGGCCTGACCCGCACGGTGGAAGAGGTCGTCATGGGCCAACGGTTCAAGCTGATCGAGCGACTTGCCCAGGCGATTGCCGACGCCATCTTGGGCGATGAACGGATCGCGCGTGTCGCCGTACGCGTCCACAAGCCCGGCGCCCCCTTGCCGATCGCCTCCGGGCAGGTCAGCATCGAGATCGAGCGTAGCCGCGCCTGACCGCTCCTCACGGCCGACAGGGCGCACAGTGTCATGTCAAAAAACGTGACGCACGTCATAGTCTTGGTTGAAATGGCTTCCTATTTTGATCGTGCGATCAATCGGAGCGACACGCCTCATTTCCCCGGGCAACGCTCCGCCAGATCCGCCGATATCGCCAGACCAAGACAGACGCCCAAGGAGCCTTCAGATGCGCCCTATCCGTTCAGGTCCGTTTCTTGCCGGCCTTCTCGCAGCAAGCGTTGCGGCCCTGCCAACCCTCGCCGAGGCGCGCCCCGACACACGCACACTCTCTTGCGACCAGGTTCGCTCCCTCGTGCAGAGCGAACGTGCGATCACGATGAACACCAGCGCGCACAGTTACGAACGCCTCGTGGCCGACCGCGGCAAGTGCATGTACATGGAAATCGTCGAACCCGTTTATGTGGCGACACAGGAGACGGGTCAGTGCTTTGCCGGCTATCGCTGCATTTCCGTCACCATCCGCAGACAGTTCGAATGAACCGGGCCTCATCCCGCTCTGGCCTCAGGCGATAACAGAAAGGGCGACCTCGCGGGCCGCCCCTTGTCTCATGATCCCGAGACGCCCTCTGGTCCTAAAGCGGGATATTGCCGTGTTTCTTCCACGGAATGTCGCTGGACTTGGTGCGCAGCATCGCCAGCGCCCTTGAGACGCGACGACGTGTGGAATGCGGCATGATCACTTCGTCGATATAGCCGCGCTCTGCCGCAACGAACGGATTGGCGAAACGATCCTCGTAATCCTTGGTGCGCTTGGCGATCTTGTCCTTGTCGCCCAGTTCGGAGCGATAGAGGATCTCAACCGCCCCCTTGGCACCCATCACCGCAATTTCCGCGCTCGGCCAGGCATAGTTGATGTCGCCGCGGATATGCTTGGAACTCATCACGTCATAGGCGCCGCCATAGGCCTTGCGGGTAATCACGGTCACTTTCGGGATCGTCGCCTCCGCATAGGCGAACAGCAGCTTCGCGCCGTGCTTGATGAGCCCGCCATATTCCTGCGCCGTGCCCGGCAGGAAACCCGGAACATCAACGAAGGTCAGAACCGGAATACCGAAACAGTCGCAGAAGCGCACGAACCGCGCCGCCTTGCGCGAGGCGTCGGAATCCAGAACCCCCGCCAGCACCATCGGCTGGTTCGCCACCACGCCAACCGTGCGGCCCTCGATGCGCCCCAGCCCGATCACGATATTGCCCGCGAACTTCTCCTGAATCTCGAAGAAGTCCCCCTCATCAAGGGTTTTGCGGATCAGTTCCTTCATGTCATAGGGCTTGTTCGGATTGGCGGGAACAAGCTTGTCGAGGCTCATGTCGATCCGTGTCGGATCATCGACAACGGACACTTCCGGCCCTTCCGCCATGTTGTGCATGGGCAGGAAATCCACCAGCCGCCGCATCTGCTGAAGCGCGTCGACGTCGTTGTCATAAGCCCCATCGGCAATGGAGGACTTCGTGGTGTGGACAGAGGCGCCGCCCAGCTGTTCGGCGGTCACCGTCTCGTTGGTCACCGTCTTCACCACGTCCGGCCCGGTCACGAACATGTAGGACGTGTCACGCACCATGAAGATGAAATCGGTCATGGCGGGCGAATAGACATCGCCACCCGCGCAAGGCCCCATGATGACAGAGATCTGCGGGATCACGCCGGAGGCCGTGACATTGCGCTGGAACACCTCGCCATAGCCGCCAAGGGCCGCAACGCCTTCCTGAATGCGCGCACCGCCCGCATCGAAGATGCCGATGATCGGAGCGCGATTGCGCAATGCCATATCCTGGATCTTCGTGATCTTCTGGGCGTGCGTTTCCGACAGGGAGCCGCCGAAGACCGTGAAGTCCTTGGAGAAGACATAGACCGTCCGGCCATTGATCGTGCCCCACCCGGTCACGACACCGTCGCCGGGAATGTGGCTTTCATCCATGCCGAAATCGGTGCAGCGATGCTGCTTGAACATGTCGTATTCTTCGAAGGAATTCTCGTCGAGCAGGATCTCGATGCGTTCGCGCGCAGTCAGCTTGCCGCGCGCATGCTGTGCATCGATACGTTTCTGCCCGCCGCCGAGCCGCGCCACGCCACGCCTGCGCTCAAGCTCCTCCAGAATTTCCTGCATGATCCGGTTTCCTCCACATACCTACCTCTGCGCAGGCTATTAGCACGCGCCAACAAGGCGGCAAAGCACCACCTACGTCAAATTGCCAAATCCTGTAGCGTAAGCCCTGTTCCGACCGCCTCGGCCATGCACATCAATTAGGCACCCGCCGCAAGTGATTTACCCTTGGCGACATCGGAACCATTTGCAATGATTTTAGGCACAAGGTTTCACCGCTGCAAAACATGCGCCGCCCAGGTGAACCAAATGGCGGCTCACGCGTTCCGTAAAGGAATGTTCAAGGGATGGGGGACATCAGACGCTCATGGCCGATGAAGGCTTCTTCAACGAAATGTTGAACGCAGATGGCTCGCCACGCACCGCCTACAAGCAATTGGACGAGTGGCTGAACCAGATACCGAAGAACGATTTGAAGCGGCTTTCCGGCGAAGCGGAAACGATCTTCCGTCGTCACGGCATCACCTTCGCGGTCTATGGCACGGATGAAGAGACCGAACGTCTGATCCCCTTCGATATCGTGCCGCGCATTCTGGCTGCCCGCGAGTGGCGCAGGCTCTCCGCCGGCATCGATCAGCGTGTGCGCGCGCTCAATGCCCTGATCCACGATCTCTATCACCGTCAGGAAATCATCCGGGCCGGACGCCTGCCCGCAGAACTGGTCATCCAGAACGAGGCCTTCCTGCCGGAAATGGTCGGCCACACCCCGGCGCGTCAGGTCTATGCCCATATCATCGGAACGGATCTGGTCCGCGTTTCCGAAGACGAGTTCTATGTTCTGGAGGACAACACCCGCACTCCCTCCGGCGTTTCCTACATGCTGGAGAACCGGGAAACGATGATGCACATGTTCCCGGAGCTGTTCCAAAGCCACCGGGTCGCACCGATCGACCAGTACCCGGAACTGCTGCGCGAGACGCTGGAAAGCGTCGCACCGCCTGCCTGCGACGGGCCTCCGAACATCGCGGTCCTGACGCCGGGCATTTACAATTCCGCCTATTACGAACACGCCTTCCTCGCCGACACGATGGGCGTGGAACTGGTGGAGGGCCGTGATCTCTTCGTGGATGACGGCTATCTCTACATGCGCACCACGCGCCAGCCGGAGCGCGTCGACGTGCTCTACCGCCGGATCGACGACGCCTATCTCGACCCCCTCACCTTCCGGCCGGATTCGACCCTGGGCGTCCCGGGACTGTTCGACGTTTATCGTGCGGGACGCGTCACCATCACCAATGCCCCCGGCACCGGCATCGCCGACGACAAGGCCATGTATTCCTACATGCCCGAAATCATCGAGTTCTATACGGGTCAGAAGCCAATCCTGAACAACGTTCCGACTTGGAAGTGCGGGGACAGGGAGAACCTCGCCTATGTGCTCGAACACCTTGAGGACCTGGTGGTGAAGGAGGTCCACGGGGCTGGCGGTTACGGCATGCTTGTGGGCCCGACCGCCTCCAGAAAGGAACGCGCGGCCTTTGCAAGAAAGCTCAAGGCGCGACCCGGCAACTATATCGCCCAGCCAACGCTGGCCCTGTCCGGCTGCCCCACCTTCACGGGAGCGGGAATAGCCCCGCGCCATGTGGATCTGCGCCCCTATGTGCTTGTCGGCGATCAGGTGCGCATCACACCCGGCGGCCTCACCCGCGTCGCCCTCAAGAAGGGTTCGCTGGTCGTCAATTCCAGTCAGGGAGGCGGCACCAAGGACACATGGGTGCTGGAAGACTGATGGCGCGCCGGAAGATGAGGGGGATCCCGATGAAGACCAACCAGAAGCCGATGCGCGCCCTTGCCGACGCGCCGCCTGTTTCCGGTCCTGTTTCACACCACCGCGACAGGAGGGACGCCTCATGCTAGGTCGCACGGCGAGTTCCCTTTTCTGGCTTTCGCGTTATGTGGAGCGGTCCGAGGACATGGCACGGCTCGTGGATGTCGGCTATCGCATTTCGCTCCTGCCGGGCGTCGGCAATGGCGGCCATCGCGAGGACTGGAAGTCCACGCTGGTCAGCGCGGGCTGCGAAGCCGGTTTTTCCGATCTCTATGACGAGATGAACGAGAAAAACGTCGTCAGCTACATGCTCTTCGACGAGAACAACCCCTCGTCGGTACGCTCCTGCCTGCGGACCGCGCGGGACAATGCCCGCTCCGTGCGCACGGCCATCACCCGGGAGATGTGGGAAAGCCTCAACACCACGTGGATTGAGTATTCCGACATCAAGCCGCATCACATGACGCGCAACAAGCTGCCGACGCTGCTTGACTGGATCAAGGAACGCTCCATGCTGTTCCGCGGCGCGATGCTTGGCTCCATCCTGCGCAACGACACGTTCCATTTCAGCCAGTTGGGCGCTTTTGTGGAACGCGCTGACAACACGTCCCGCATTCTCGACGTGAAATACCACCTGCTCCTGCCGCAGACCGAAATGATCGGCGGCGGCATGGACAACTACCAGTGGTCGACGATCCTGCGCTCCGTCTCCGCCCACCGCAACTACCGCTGGATCTACAAGGACAACCGGCCGAAACCCTGGAATGTGGCGGAATTTCTGATCCTCCGCCGCGAGATGCCCCGTTCGCTCATCCACTGCTACGCGTGGCTGACCCAGAGTACGAATGGTATCGAGCAGATCTACGGTGAACGTACGCCTTCGATCGATATCGCCGATCAGACTTACAAGACCCTGCGCGAAGGCGACATGACGACGATCTTCTCCGATGGTCTCCACGAGTTCCTGCAGAACTTCATTACGTGCAACAACACACTGACCATGTCGCTCGCTTCGGACTACAATTTCGCCTGACGAAAACCGCAGCTGCCTGAGCCACCCTCGACCTGACCTGAACCGCCCAGCCCCTTCCAAGGGCTCCAAAGGGCCCGATTGCCGGACGGACCGATGCGCATCGAAATCAGTCACGCGACCCATTACCACTATGACGCCCCGGTCAGTCAGTCCGTGCAGCACTTGCGCCTGACGCCGCCCTCCGACACCTGTCAGAGCGTCTTGAACTGGCAGATCGAGACGCCCGGCCTCGAGCGCGCCCTCACCTATTCCGATGCCTTCGGAAATGTGGTGAACCTGATCAATCAGGGCCGCCTCGGCGACACCATGACCATCACCGCCACCGGCATCGTGGAAACGCGCAACAATCACGGCGTTCTGGGCTTCCTGCCGGAAACGATGCCCGCGCGTGTCTATCTGCGCCAGAGCGACCTCACCCACACCAACGCCGGCATCCGCAAGCTTGCCGCGCTCATTACCGACAGCGCCGATCCAGGCTGCTTTCACAAGCTGATGGCCGCGATCCGCTCCGAAGTGGACTACAAGGTCGGCGTCACCGAGACCCACATGCCGGCCGCCGATGTGCTCACCGCCGGAGAAGGCGTCTGCCAGGACCACGCCCATGTTTTCATTTCCGCCGCGCGCCATGCCGGTGTGCCCGCGCGCTACATCTCCGGTTACCTGTTCCTTGAGGAGGACGACCCGGCATCGGAGGCGCACCATGCCTGGGCGGAAGTGCTGATCGACGACCTCGGCTGGGTGGGCTTCGACGTCTCCAACGGCATATGCCCGACCGACCATCACATCCGGCTTTCCGTGGGGCTGGATTCCCGTTCCGCAGCCCCGATTCGCGGTGTACGCTGGGGCGGCGCGCAGGAAGAGCTGGCGGTGGAGGTCCGGGTTGAACGGGTCGCCCAGCAACAGCAGCAATAGCCGATGGCAAAGACGGAATATGCCAGGGCACATGCCATAATGCGCGCAGGTGCCATCTGCCATCGGCCGGGAGACGACTGGCGAAAGCTGGCGCGCGACGGATCTGTTCCAGATCCCTATGGCCAGCCAAAGCCTCTCCAGCCAGGCTGGCAAGCGGGGCAAACCGATGCCATGGACGAGGTGCGCTCTGCGCATTGGTCCCGATTGGCGGGCTGCCGCGTGAAAGGTCATTATCCGCCCGCTCGTCACCGGGCGACACGTTGCGTGGAAACTGGCAACTCTTTGGGGCGAAGGACCGCGGGTCGGCGCGGATATCAAATCCCGACAGATGTTTGGACAACTGACGCTGCCGGACACCCGCACCCGTCAAGGGCGAGCAGGACGGTTGAGGTCGGCGTTTTGAGGACTGGAAATGACCTATTGCGTCGCCTTGCGGCTTGACCGTGGTCTGGTATTCGCAGCCGATACCCGCACCAATGCGGGGCTCGACAATATCGCCACCTTTCGCAAGCTTCACATCTTCGAAAAGAAGGGCGATCGCGTCATTGCCCTGTGCGCGGCGGGCAACCTTGCGGTTACCCAATCCGTCATTTCGCTGCTGCAGGAACGCTCCCACGACGAGACCCTGACCCAGCCGACGATCATGAACGCGACCACCATGTTCCAGGTCGCGCGCGTGGTCGGCCAGGCGGTGCGCGACGTGAAGGCCATCGACGGCGAAGCGCTCGCCGCCAACAGCGAGAATTTCGGCGTGTCCTTCCTTCTGGGGGGGCAGATCGGCAACGAGCCGCCGCGGCTCTTCCAGATCTATGCCGCGGGCAATTTCATCGAGGCCACCGAAGACACGCCCTTCCTGCAGATCGGCGAGCACAAATACGGAAAGCCGATCCTCGATAGGGTCACGAGGGCGGACATGACGCTTGGCGATGCGGCAAAGCTGGTGCTGATTTCCTTCGATTCCACATTGCGCTCCAACCTCTCCGTGGGCATGCCCATCGACATGCTGCTCTACAACACCGGAACGCTGGAGGTCAGCCGTCAGACCCGCATCGAGCCGGATGACGCCTATTTCCGCGATCTCTCGCAATCGTGGTCGGATGCCCTGCGCGATGCCTTCTCGCAGTTACCCCCCTTCGACGTATAAGCGCCAACGACACGCGGATAAACAAAAGGCGCAGAGGCCGATGGCCCTGCGCCTTTTGTCTTTTTAGACTAGGGGATCCCGTATCAGGCGGACAGCAGCGCAAGCACCTTTGCCGCGGCCTCGAACTCCGCCTGCTTGGTTTCGCGAAGACGCATCGCTTCCGCGTCCTGCCCCCACAATTCCGCGTTCCAGTCCTCATCCACATGGGCCGCCGCCCATGTGCGCTCAGCATCAATCTCACCAGCCGCAAGCGCCAGCGCCAGCAAGACCGAGCCCGTCAGCGTCGTCACCGTATGCAGAGCCGCAAGCTCCAGTGACGTGAACCGTCTGACCGCCTCGCGGATCGCGGCAAGGGTCTCGGCAGGCTGCTCTACGGGCATGACGCCCTGCGCCAGAACCAGCCTTGTGCCGAGCGTTTTCTCCGCCCACGCATGGACCGGACCCCATATCTCGGCCTGCCGTTCGACCAGCCGCTCCGGCCCATCGGCGCGGTAGCACAGAAGATCCGTGCCCGCATAGGCGGCAACCACGTCGGCGACCTCTTGATGTTTGGCCGGAACCGCCTCAATACCGGAATTGACGATCCGCGTCATGTGCATGACGCCCGGATCGATCACCTCCACCTGCGCGCGCCATTCTTCGGCCACCGCCTCTGCCAGTTCGGCAAGCGGCAAGGCAAGGGTCAGCTTGCCCGGCGTCTTGACGGTGCGCCCGTCGAGCAGCACCACATGCCCCTCTTCGCGCGCCTCAACGCTCACATCCTTGTAGAAGCGCTTGGGCAGCGCCGGACGCATGAGTTCCTGCGCCTTGCGCATGGGATCGGAGTTCTCAACATCCTGACGCGTCATGCAAATGCCTCCGAAGCCCAGCCGAAACGGCGACCGAGTTCCGGCACCAGTTCGGCAAAATCGTCGAGAATGGTGGCGGCGCCCGACTGAAGCAGCTGTGGCCGGGCATGGTAGCCCCACGAGACGCCAAGCCCCATCACCCCCGCATTGCGCGCCATCTCCATATCAAAGCTCGTATCGCCGATCATCACGGTGCGCTCCGGGGCCGCCCCCGTTTCCGCCATCGCCTGCAGGATCATGCCGGGATGCGGCTTCGAGGGAGCGCGGTCCGCGGTCTGCACCGTGATGAAGCGCCCATCCAACGCGTGGACGTCGACCATGTGAGCCACCCCGCGATAGGCCTTGCCGGTTGCAATCCCCAAAAGCACATCCTCACGCGCATGAAGCGCATCGATTGCCGCGCGTGCGCCCGGATAGAGCGGATCCTGCCCGCCGCCAGCCTTGCGTTCGGCGACCTTGGAGATCCGGTAAGCTTCCGACATCTCCGCCACCAGATGCTGATGATCGGGCCCGGCGAGCCGCGCGATGGCGATCTCCAGCGACAGACCGACAATACCGAGGCAATCGGCGCGCGACGGCGCCTCCAGCCCGACGGCTGCAAAGGCTGTTTCCATGCCGGAAACGATCGTGTCCTGGCTATCGACGAGTGTGCCGTCGCAATCGAAAAGAATGAGATACATGAGCCTGACGCTTCAAAGGGCCTGACGGGCGGGTGATGGAGAGTGTCCGATGTGGCGACTTTTGACCGGCGGGTCAAGTCCGGCTGTTCCAGCCTGCGGACCCGACCAGCGCGGCCAATCGCAGCGCAAAGTCGCCTTTTCCGGGCCTCTGTTGCCGCAAAACCGAAGGCCGGACACGGGAGACTAGACAGGGGTGACTGGACAGGGGCACACCTGCCGCCTAAAGCTCACACTCCAAAGGGTTCACTTCAGCCAGGCGGGATTTCGTGACAAAAGCCATTGCCGTATTTTTCGTGCTTGTCGCGCTGATCCAGATAATCCGGCCGCTCGGCTGGCCGGGTCTCAAGCATCGCCGTGACGCGTGGAAACTGGTCGCTGGCGGCTTCCTCGTGTCCATCGTGATCGTCGGATGGTCGCTGACGCGCTGAGAGATTGCAGCGCGTCGCAGCTCACACCTCCTCTTCGTCCTCCATCGGATCGTAATCGGAGGTGTCGAAACCGAGCAGGTTCCACGACTGCTGCATATGCGGCGGCAGCGGCGCGGTCACATCAAGCTTCCCCGAGCGCGTGGGGTGCGGAATGATGATGCGCCGGGCCAGGAGGTGCAGCTTGTTCTGCATCCCGCCCGGAAGTTCCCAGTTCTCGATCTCGAAATATTTCGGATCGCCGATGATCGGATGCCCGATATGGGCGGCGTGGGCGCGAAGCTGGTGGGTGCGGCCCGTGACCGGCTTCATGCTCAGCCAGGCAAGGTTCTGGCCCGCGTTGTCGACCACCGAGTAATAGGTCATCGCGTGCTGGGCGTCGTCGTCGCCATGGCGCACGATCGCCATCTTCTCGCTGTGCTCCTCGCGCGCCAGATAGGTGGAGATCTTGCCCTGACGCGGCTTCGGAACGCCCTTCACCAGCGCCCAGTAGACCTTGCGCGCAGACCGTGCCCGGAATGCCTTGGTGAGCGCCTGCGCGGACTTGCGCGAGCGCGCCACGACCAGACATCCCGCCGTATCCTTGTCGAGCCGGTGCACCAGACGCGGCTTGTCGCCGGACTTGTTGGTGAACGCCTCAAGCATGCCGTCGATATGCCGCTTGGTGCCCGAGCCGCCCTGAACTGCCAATCCAGCGGGCTTGTTCAGCACCATCAGGTCCTTGTCCTCATAGAGGATCATCGCCTCGATGGCCGCGCGGTCATTGTCGGACACCTTTTTCGGCGCCTGCTTTTCGATCCGCTTGGGGTCCACGCCCAGCGGCGGAATGCGGACCTTCTGGCCGGACGCCATACGGGTGTCGGTCTTGACCCGACCGCCATCCACGCGCACCTGGCCCGTGCGCACCAGCTTCTGAAGCTGGCCGAAGCCCAGTCCGGGGAAATGGCTCTTGAACCAACGGTCGAGGCGCATGCCGGCCTCGTCGGGCTTCACGGTGCGGGTTTCGATGCCGCTCATCTTGAAAGTGCTTTCGCTGGCGTTGAAATCTCGCGCCTTATAGCCGCCAACGCCGATAAAGGCCATTCCTCCCCATCACAATTCGCGGGCAAAACGGACCGAAAGCTCCTTACAGCCTGTCAGATGCCGCAAGCCCGGTCTCAGGCAGGTCTGAAGACAAGCGCCAGCCCGTTGATACAGTGCCGCTTGCCGGTGGGCGGCGGGCCGTCATCGAAGACGTGACCGAGATGACCGCCACAGCGCGCGCAATGCTCCTCGGTGCGCGCAAAGATCAGCTTGTGATCCGTGCGATAGCCCACCGCATCGGGCAGGGTCCGGGTGAAACTCGGCCAGCCGGTGCCGCTTTCGAACTTGTCTGCCGAGGAGAACAACGCCAGATCGCACCCCGCACAATGGAAAAAGCCCTCGCGCTTTTCGTCGTTGAGAGGACTGGTGAAGGGCCGTTCGGTCTCTTCCTGGCGAAGCACGGCAAACTGTTCCGGCGTCAGACGCTTGCGCCATTCCGCCTCGCTGTAGGTGATCTCGAACGTACCCTGCCGGGTGTCTCCTGCCCGCAGGATGCCATAGGACCCACCTGCCAGAAGAACCGCAGCCCCGCCCACAAGCAGCCCGCGCCTGCCAATCGCAGTTCCTGTCATTCCATCACCTCCCTGACGCGCATCAACGCTCTTGCAGATGAACATAGGCGATACGTATTCACCGGGACATCACAGCTTCGCGACCCTTTACCAACATAAAATGGATTTGGGCGCATCCTCCTTGCACTCCTTGCGTCAGGACATCGGCAAGAGCATGTTCAAAGAGCGGTTTATCAAAGACGCAGGGTCGGACGGCCAAGCAAAGAACGCGTCGCCACAGAAAGCAGGAAGAGCTTTCATGAAGGAGATCGAACTGCGGTTGGCGCTCGTGCTCTATGGGGGCGTGTCGCTGGCGGTCTACATGCACGGTGTCTCGCGCGAGGTGCTGGCAATGGTGCGTGCCTCCAACATGCACCGCCTGTCCCGCTTCACCCAAGCCCCCGGCTCCCGTGAGGACGAAGACCCCGCGATCCTGTGCGCTGCCAGCGATGGCGCCTCCCCCGTGGAAGCCGCGTGGCAACGGGTTTTCGATGACCTGGCCGAGACAGTCGAAGTCCGCGTCGTGGTTGATGCCCTGTCCGGCGCTTCCGCAGGCGGCGTCAACGCCATCATGCTGGCGCGCGCGCTCGCCCATGATCTGCCGCTTACCGATCATCGGGCCATGTGGCTGGAAAACGCCGATGTCACGCGGCTGGCAAAACCGCAAGACGGCCTGTCGCGTTATTTCAAGCGCACGGTATCTCCCGTGATCGACCGTCTTGTGGGAAAGGCCCTGAAAAGCCAGATCGATGACGAGGAGACCCGAGAAAAGCTCCGCGCCTTCGTGCAGTCACGCTGGTTCACACCGCCCTTTTCCGGGGAGCGTTTTGCGAGCTGGATGCTGGATGCCTGCGCCCGGATGGACGAAAACTGGTGCGACAGGGCCACGCTTCTACCGCGCGGCCAGCGGCTCGATCTCTTCGTGACGCTGACAGACTATCACGGCGAGCGCCGCAAGGTTTTGCTGGGCAGCACGGCGACGCTGGAAGAGACCGAGCACCGTCGCATCCTGCATTTCTCCGCACAGGCCCGCGCCACGCGCATCGAGAGCAATCTGGGCCGCCGAAACGTGGCCGACGTGGTTTTCGCCGCGCGCGCCACCGCCTCGTTTCCCGGCGCCTTTCCTCCCGCCACGATCGCGGAGATGGACGCGCTGCTTGAAGAGCGTGGCGAGCCATGGCCGGAGCGCGACCATTTCCTGCGCAAGACACTGGGCGTCGATCCTGAAGCCCCCGTCCCCCCGGTTTTCGTGGACGGCTCCGTCGTCATGAACAAGCCCTTCGCCCCGGTCATCGAGGCGATCCGCGATCGCCCGGCCATGCGCGAGGTCGCCCGGCGGCTGATTTATGTGGACCCCGTGCCGGAAACCGCGCGGCGTCACGCCGACAGGGAAAGCGTGCCGGGCTTCTTCCGCATTATCCTCGCCTCGCTTGCCCATATTCCGCGAAACGAACCCATCGGAGACGACCTGGCCGGCATCGAGGAGGGCAACCGCAAGGCCCGCCACCTGAGCGACCTGATCGCGGCAAGCGAACCGCTCGTGGAACGCGAGGTTGAGAGGATCCTCGAACGCGAAGCCGATGGCTCTCTGACCGCCCGGCGTGTGCGCGCCTGTCGTCGTCAAGCGAATGAGGCCGCTCACCAGCAAGCCGGCTTCATGCACATGCCTTATCTGAAGCTGAAGATGGCCGCCCTTGGAGAGCGCCTCGCTGGCTTCATCGCCGGTCTTATCGCGGATGGAGGAGCCCCTGCCGTCGAGCGGACGCTCAATGAGCGCATCACCGATTACCTTCACGCCCTGGAGGAAGCACCGGGTGACAAGGGCGGCAGCCCGGCCGTCCCCCTGCCGCTGACCAATTTTCTGCGCGGGCTCGACGTCGATTACCGGATTCGCCGCCTGCGTTTCGTCATCCGCCGGTTGAACACCCTTTACACCCTGCCGGATCTGAGCAGCTTCGAGGGCACCTCCGAACAGCTCGACGATCTCAAGGGGACGCTATACGCCCAGATCGAGCACCTGTCGCAATACTGGCGCCCTTCCGCCTATGACGCAGAGGTCCGCCGTGCGGCCCATCTTCTGGTGGCCTCCCCGGCCGACAACCTGAAAGCGACGAAGACCTTTCTCGATCACCTGGCCGAGGTCATGTCGCTGGACGAGCTGGACCTGTTGCATGACGATATCGTCAGCGCGGTGGACCACGCCTTCATCGCCCCGCGCCTGCGCCGTCGCTTTTCCGGCGCCTATATCGGTTTTGCCTTCTATGACCTGATCACCTTTCCCGTCATGCAGAGACAGGAAATCACGGAAGTAAACGAGGTTCTTGTCGACCGGATTTCCGCGGCCGATCCGGGCGCACTGAGCGAGACAGGTACCAAGCTGAAAGGGGCTTCGCTGTCATTGTTCGGCGCGTTTTTCAATCGAGCATGGCGTGAGCACGATTATCTGTGGGGCCGCCTCAACGCGGCCGACAAGTTGCTGTCCACCGTCATTGGAGCGGTGGGGGACCGCAAACCCGCCAATCTCGATACGCAAGCGCTGCGCCGCGGTATTTTCGAGGCCATTTTGGAGGAAGAAGCGGAGCACCTGCGAACAGATCCCCATCTGATTTCGGACATACGGGCTCTCATCGAGGATGCGTTTCACGATGCACGCGCGCCCCGAACGTCATCTCCCGACGCCGCATCGAAACCGCAACATCCCCGCCGCTCCGCAGCCGGCAAAGACGACAACCGGGCCGAAAGAGACGGCCCCGCCTCAAGCCCTGAAACACACGATGATTTGCATAACGTGATCTCGTGATTTAACTTTGGAGCGTTGCGGCTGCGCCAGATGTCGGGCACTGATTGAATATCGCCGCTCCGGCTGCCCAAGAAATTTCGGGAAAAATCCAGTGATCTATGTCGTTTCCGGCCTGCGGCTGGTCGTCGAATACGCGCTGCTCTTCGCCGCCATCTATGCCGTGACGCTGATCATCTATTTCACCACCGGCCTCGCGCTGACATGGGTGAACCGGCGCTATCCCCAGCGCCGCATCCAGCCAACCCGCGACGGCCGCCATCGCATACGGCGCGAAATCCACTCCTCCATGAAGGCGCTGGCGACCTCCTGCGGGCTTTTGACGACCGGTTTCTTTGCCCAGATCAACGGTTGGACCCTCGCACCGCTGGACGCGACCTGGTGGTCGGTACCGCTCATGTTCGCCGTCTCCATGGTGCTCTACGACGCCTGGTTCTACTGGGGCCACCGGCTGTTGCACCTGCCCGCCTTCTACCGTTTCCACGCCCCGCACCATGCCTCGCTGGCCCCCACACCGTGGAGCAACGATTCCTCCACCACCGTCGATACGCTCATCGAACACGGCTATTATCTGGTGATCTGGTTCGTGTTGCCGATCCCGGCTGTCGCGCTTTTCGCCCAGCGGCTCTTCGATCAGATTTCCGGCATGATCGGCCATGCGGGCTTTGAGTATTTTGCCTCACCCACCTCGCGCTGGCCCTGGCCCTTCATCTGCACGAGCTTTCACGACCTGCATCATTCCCGCTTTCACTACAATTTCGGCAACTTCTTCTCGCTCTGGGACCGCATGATGGGCACCGTCGATCCGCGCTATGACGACATGGTGAAAACCTTCGAAGAGACGCCTGTGGGCAACAAACCTTCCAATGCCGACATGGGAGGCAAGAACGTTGGGTGAGACCCTGTCAGCAGCCGGAGATCTGGCGCTCGGCTTCCTGCCCTGGTGGGCCGCCGTCTACGCGATCAATCTCTTCCTCTATTTCGCCACCGGCTGGGTTCTGGTCGCCATCCAGAACCACTTTCCCGAACGCCGCATCCAGCCCAATCGGCGCGGTGAGAAGCGAATGAAGAAGGAAATCCGCCAGAGCGTGATCTCGCTGCTGGTCACCACCGGCTGCATGGCTGGCGGGCTCTACCTGCAATATCGCGGGCTGACGCTGTTCGCCGCGCTGGAGCTTTCCTGGTGGTCGGTGCCGGTCATGTTCCTCGTCTCAATTCTGGCGTTCGACGCATGGTTCTACTGGATGCACCGCTTCATGCACACGAAGCTGATGTACCGCTTCCACGCCGAACACCACCGCTCCGTCGCGCCGACCGTCTGGAGCACCTATAATGACGATCTCGTCGATGCCTTCGTGATGCAGTGCTACTACCTGTGGGCGCCGCTGGTGCTTCCCATTCCAGCCGCCGTGCTGATCGTCCACCGGGTTTATGACCACTTCAACGGGACAATCGGCCATTCCGGTTTCGAGTTCTGGGCAAGCCCTGCCGCGCGCGCGCCCTCCCCCATGGTCTGCGTCACCTTCCACGACCAGCACCATTCGCGCTTCAAATACAACTTCGCCAACTTCTTTTCCTTCTGGGACCGGCTTATGGGCACCATCGATCCGAAATATGACGAGGCCGTTCGCGGTTTCGAGCGCATGGGCCGCAAGTCGGACAAGGCCGAACAGGCGGCACAGTAGGCACCACAGGCACTCTAGGCATGAAAAACGTTCTCA
Source organism: Breoghania sp. (assembly GCF_963674635.1). Taxonomy (NCBI): domain Bacteria; kingdom Pseudomonadati; phylum Pseudomonadota; class Alphaproteobacteria; order Hyphomicrobiales; family Stappiaceae; genus Breoghania; species Breoghania sp. The sequence goes on along the minus strand of NZ_OY771475.1, from coordinate 410,488 downwards.
TCGTCGCACTCGGCGGCGGCATTGGCGCGGCGGGCCGTCATCTCGTCAGCCTTCTGATGATGCGCCATTTCGGCACCGGCTTTCCCTATGGAACGCTCACCGTCAACGTGCTGGGCTCCTTCCTGATGGGCCTGCTCATCGCCACGCTGTCGCGCATGGACGGCTCTTCGCAAGGGCTGCGCCTGCTCATCGCCACCGGCATGCTCGGCGGGTTCACCACCTTCTCGTCGTTTTCGCTGGATTTCGCCACGCTGTGGGAACGCGGCCAGATGGAACTGGCTGCAGGCTATGCCGCCATTACGGTGATCATATCCATCGTCGCGCTCTTCGCCGCGCTGTGGCTGGTGCGCGCGCTCGCAGGGTGACGCTGAGCCGCTGACCGGCGAAGTCAGGGTTTGCCGTTTCGCTCGTGGCGCAGCTTCGACCAATAGTCGAGGCGCTTTCGCACCTCACGCTCAAACCCGCGCTCCACCGGCTCGTAGAAGGTCCGGCGGCCCATTTTCTCCGGGAAGAAGTTCTGCCCGGAAAAGGCGTCCGGGTAGTCGTGATCGTAGGCATAACCGTCGTTATAGCCCATATCCTTCATGAGCTTGGTCGGCGCGTTGAGGATATGGCGCGGCGGCGGGAGCGAGCCATGTTCCTTAGCGGCTGCCATCGCGTTCTTGTAGGCCACATACATCGCGTTCGATTTCGGCGCGCAGGCGATATAGAGGCAGGCCTGAACAAGCCCATGCTCGCCCTCCGGTGAGCCAATGATCTTGTAATGCTCCAGCCCGGCCACCGCCACCACCAGCGCCTGAGGATCGGCCATCCCGACCTCTTCGGTCGCCATACGCACCAGCCGCCGCCCGATGAAAAGCGGGTCTTCCCCCGCATCGAGCATCCGCGCCAGATAGTAAAGCGCTGCGTCGGGATCCGATCCGCGGATCGATTTCTGAAGGGCGGAGGCGAGGTTGTAGTGCCCGTCGGCGGACTTGTCGTAAACGGGGGCCCGCCGCTGGACGATCTCCTGCAGCATTTGCGCATCGAAGATCTCGCCCTCACGCGCCGCGCGCCACACGTCCTCAGCCAAGGTCAGCGAGGCGCGTCCGTCGCCATCCGCCATGCGGATCAGAATGTCACGCGCCTCGTCATCGAGCGGCAGCGCGCGGCCTTCAAGTTCTTCCGCCCGCGCCAGCAGCTTTTCCACGCCGGACGGCTCCAGCGACTTGAAGTTCATCACATGGGCACGCGAAAGAAGCGCCGCGTTGAGCTGGAAGGAGGGATTTTCGGTCGTCGCCCCCACCAGCGTGACGGTGCCATCCTCCATCACAGGCAGAAAGCTGTCCTGCTGGGCGCGGTTGAACCGATGGATCTCGTCAACGAACAAAAGCGTGCTGCGCCCGGACATGCGCCGCATGCGGGCGGTCTCGAACACCTTCTTCAAATCCGCCACGCCGGAAAAGATCGCCGAGATCTGCTCAAAGGCGAGATCGGTCTCATTGGCCAGCAACCGGGCAACCGTCGTCTTGCCGGTTCCCGGAGGGCCCCAGAAGATGAGGGACCCGAGCGACCCGGAGCGAAGCATGCGGGTCAGTGCCCCCTCCGGTCCGACAATATGGTCTTGCCCCACCACCTCGCTCAGTGTTTCCGGGCGCAAGCGGTCGGCAAGCGGGCGCGGCGCATTGCTGGCCGGTCCGGAGACTGCGAAGAGGTCGCTCATCAGGGGTCGTTCCTTGTTCTTCGTCCAAGGATATAGGCCGCGCACGGCCCCGCCGACAACACACCTTGTGGAAAGCAAAAAGGGCGTGACACACGGCCACGCCCTTTCCGGTGATTCAAATCGGCCTCAGCCCCTGACGGCAAAGCGCAAGACGCGCCCTTCGCGGCTGACTTCCACCCGCCACACATTCGGGCGCGAGCGCGAAAGGGAGGCAAGCTCGCGTGTGCTCGCCACCTCTTCCTGGTTGATCGTCAGAATGACATCGCCTGGCCGCAGGCCAACACGCTCGGCAGGCGAGCCCGGCGCGATATCGACCACGACAACCCCCTCCTCATCGGAGGACATCGCCAATTCCTCCGCCACCGCGGGCGAGAGGTTTGCAACTGTCGCGCCGGTAAACGGCGAGCGCCCGCCGATTTCGCGGGTATCGCGCGGAACGGTCTCCGGCGCGGCTTCCAGCGCGATGTCGAGTTTGACCTCGCGGCCATCGGACAGAACCGTGAGTTCAGACCGGGTGCCCAGCCTCTTGGTCGCCAGTCGATACCCGAAAGCGTTGGGGTCTTCGACCGGCACCCCATCAACCGCCAGAACAAGATCGCCAACGCGCAGATTGGCGCGCTCCGCAGGCGAGCCCTTGGCGACCCGCGTCACCAGAACGCCGCGCGGCCTGTCGAGCCCCATCCCTTCCGCGATATCGGCAGTGACCGCCTGAAGCGACGCGCCAACCCAGGGGCGGCGCACCGTTCCGCCATGCTCTGCCGCGTCCGCGATGAGCTTGACCATGTTGACGGGAATGGCGAAGCCGATGCCGTTGGAACCGCCGGAACGCGAATAGATGGCGGAATTGATGCCCACCAGATTGCCCGCCATGTCGACCAGCGCACCGCCGGAATTGCCGGGATTGATGGAGGCGTCAGTCTGGATGAAGAACTGGTAGTCGGAAACGCCAACATGGGTGCGCGCCACGGCGGATACGATGCCCTGTGTAACCGTCTGGCCGACACCGAAGGGATTGCCCAGCGCCAGCACGATATCGCCCACCGCAAGCTGATCGCTGTCGCCGAAGGCAATGTGGGGGAAGTCGCCGGAGCCATCCTTGATCTTGAGCACGGCCAGATCCGTGCGCTCGTCCTTCAAAACGATGTCGCAATCGAACTCGCGCCGGTCCGACAGGGCCACCCGAACCTCGTCGGCATCCTTGATGACGTGATGATTGGTGATGATGATGCCGTCGGATGAAATGATCACGCCTGAGCCCAGAGAGCGCTGCACACGCTGGCGCGGCTGACCGAAATCGCCCTGATCACCGAAGAAACGGCGGAAGAACGGATCGTTGAAAAAGGGCGACATGCGCCGCTGGGCCACGACCCGGCTCGCATAGACGTTGACGACCGCAGGCGCGACCTTCTTCACGATGGGCGCGAAGGAGAGCTTGATCTGCGCAGCGGACTGGGGAACCGCCGTTTCGGCATGGGCGGCAGGTGCGAGGGGCCCGGCGACAAGAAGCGAGAGGGAGAGCCCGAAGGCAGCGAAGGTCCGCGCCAGCGGGAGAGAGAGACTAGAGCGCATTGTGCTGATCCCGATGTTCTCGTTCCGCGCGGTGTTCTTCTTGCAAGAGAACCGCTTGCAAGAGAACCGCGCGGTTCTGGTCATTTCGATGACAAGACTAAGCGATCGAAGTGAGTCACGGTATGGCAGAGAGCGATCATGAAGGAAATTTAAGGTTGCAGCCCCCGCCCTCGGGATGCGCAGACCCCGTTTCCCTCACCGCCAACATCCATCCAGACCGCATGAACCCCGTTGAAAATCAGGCCTTCAGCATCTCGTTGACCGCCCTCAGCAAGAACTCGTCCTGATAATGCGCCGCGGCGAAGGAAAGCCCAACGGGGCAGCCATCAACCGTCAACAGGGGGGCGGAAATCTCCGGCAAACGGCCCACACCCGAAAACGCGGTCATGATCATTGTCCGGTCGTAGAAGTCCGCCACCGCCTCCAGAGTGTTCAAAGACCCTTTCAACGGCGCGATCACGGGCGCGGTGGGAAAACACACCACCGTTCCCTCAGGCAGACCGGCATTGATCTTCTCGAAAAGCCGCTCGCACCGGGTCAGGCTCTCAAGCGCGGCGATCCGGTCGAATTGCTTCACATTGCCGTAAGCCATCGAAAAGGTGAAACCGAGTTCGGGGTGCGCGGTCTCAATCCAGTTTCCCAGAATGCTCTGGAATTCGGCGGTCTGAAGATCGCGCAATGCCTCAAAGTTGCAGTAGCTCAGGGGCAGATCTTCGCCAATGAGCTGCGCAAAGCGAACAGGCTCCGGCACGAGGCCGCAATTTTCGGTGACCTTCTCCAGAGCAGCCTGCGCCTGATCCGCCACCTCCGCGTCCGCCACCTCAAGCATATCGGTGAGCAGCAGCAGCCGTTTGACAGACGCAACAGGCTTTGTCCCACTGCGCAGCAGCACCCGCGCTGCCGCGTCAAGAACACCGAACTCGGCACTCAGGATCCCGACCGTACTCACCCCCGGCATGAAAGGGAGCACACCCGCTTCCGAAATCCGGTGCAAGGACGGACGCATGCCCCAGATACCGCACAGGCTGGCCGGCACCCGTATCGAGCCGCCCGAATCCGTGCCGATGGAAAAATCGGCCAGACCGTTCGCCACGGAAGCCGCGGAACCACTGGAAGATCCACCGGGAACTCTCTCCGGCGCCTTTGCATTGCGCGGCGTGCCGAAAAACGGGTTCTCGCCATCGAGGCTGTAGGTGAACTCGTCGGCGACCGCCTTGCCCACACAGCGCGCCCCTGCAGCGAGAAGCTGATCGACGCAAAGCGCATTATGCACCGGCGCCGTATGGGCATCTCTCCAGGACGGGCTGCCATAGGAGGTCCGATATCCCGCCAGATCGATATTGTCTTTGACCGTGAACGTCAGACCGTCGAGCGGTCCGGTTCCCAAGGGAGACAGGTCCAGCCGCTCAATGAGCGAGCCAGAAGGATCGAGATGAGTATCGTCGGGCATGGAAAGGATCTTTTTGTGGAGGAGGGCAAACGCACCGCAGGAGTATGATCCCGCAGCCATGTGCCGTGGAGAGGCTATCAGCTTTGCAAAGGCGCAGATCGCTTTCAAGCCGAGCGTCACCTGAAGGGGCGTTTACAGGCGTGACAATCGCCGCACCAACCACTCAAGACAGCCGGCCTCTCCCCCGCCGCCTGGGCAGTGGGGCCGTCGTCCAAATAAGACAGGCAACGATCAGCGCAACGCCTGTCCATCCCGAAATCGGCAGCCGTTCCCCCACGATCACCACCGCCAGAAGCGCCGCCACGACCGGTTCAAACAGCGTGATCGTCGTGGCGAGGCTTGCTGAGATACGCGAAAGCGCCTGACCGAAAGCGATATAGCCCAGAAACATCGGCACCAGCGCCATATAGGCCCCGACCGCCAGATTGCCCGCGCTCATGAGAAACGGCGCGCCGGTGGCGAAAAGCACCGGCATCAGTAGCACCCCGCCAATGCCGAAGGTCGCCCCCATCGCGATGCGCGAGGAAAGACCCGCCTGCATCATCCCGCGCGTGGTCCACGAATAAAGCGCATAGGTGCCGCCCGCCACGAGCCCCAGAACCGTTCCCATAACCACGTTGTCACCCGAAGCGACGCCGGCATGCGCGCCCTCGCCGAGGCTCAGCAGGATGATGCCCGTCACGCCGATGGCCGCCCCCGAGGTCCAGCGCAATGTCAGCCGCGCGCCGTCAAGCCGGTTCTCGATCAACGCGGAGAGAAGCGGTGCGGAGCCGAGAGAGATCACCGTGCCGATGGTGACGCCCGCAAGCCGCATGGAGGCATAGAAGGCCAGCGGATAGATCGCGACTGCAAGCGCCCCGCTTATCAGGAGCCCCCGGTGGCGCCAAAGCGCGCCACGATTGGTCCGGATGCCGGAGAGCGCGCGAGAGGCCTGCAGGAGACCTCCAAAGCCCATTGCGGCAGCGCCAATCGCGACCGCGGGCACATCTGGGGCGAAAGTCGCCGCCGTTCCGGTCGTCCCCCAGGCGATGGCCGCCAGAAGGCACATGAACACGCCCAGGAGATCGACGCTCCCTGCCGAAGCGGCCTTTGCCGCCGATCTGCCCCCACCTGATGTCGTACCGCTCATTGCTCCCCCGCTTGGTCACAAGGGTCTAGTGGCCTGGCGCAAGCTGTCAACACAAGCTTCAATTTGGCGAATGACATCGCGCTCGCAACACAGTGACCGCGCTCCCCCCTTGCCATTCCGGGCATCGACTGCATGTTTACCGGGAATGTTGGCCGACAAGGGCCACGGACAGTTTCATCAAGAATGAGCGGAGACCCACGCAATGACCGATTCCAAACCCTACACGCCACCCGAGGTCTGGACCTGGGAAGCACCGAGCGGGGGGAAATTCGCGTCCATCAACAGGCCGATTGCGGGCCCGACCCACGACAAGGAACTGCCTATCGGCAAGCACCCCTTGCAGCTCTATTCCCTGGCCACCCCGAACGGCCAGAAGGTCACCATCCTGCTGGAAGAACTGCTCGCGGCAGGCCACACGGGCGCGGAATACGATGCCTGGTTCATCAATATCGGCGATGGCGACCAGTTCGGCTCGGGCTTTGTCGATGTGAACCCGAATTCCAAGATCCCGGCACTCATGGACAGAAGCGGCGCGGAACCGATCCGTGTTTTTGAATCCGGTTCCATCCTTCTCTATCTGGCGGAGAAATTCGGGGCCTTCGTGCCGACAGATGACCCGGCAAAGCGGGCCGAATGCCTCAACTGGCTCTTCTGGCAGATGGGCAGCGCGCCCTATCTCGGCGGTGGCTTCGGACATTTCTATGCCTATGCCCCGGAGAAGTTCGAATACCCGATCAACCGCTTCACGATGGAGACCAAGCGCCAGCTCGATGTTCTGGACCGCCAGTTGGCCGACCATCCGTTCATCGCGGGCGATGACTACACCATCGCCGATATCGCGATCTTCCCCTGGTATGGCGGCCTGGTGAAGGGCTGGCTTTACGATGATTCCGCCCGCTTCCTCGATGCGGCCAGCTACACGAATGTCCTGCGCTGGGCCGACAAGATCCTTGAGCGTCCCGCCGTCCAGCGCGGCCGCATGGTCAACCGCGCGTCGGGTGACCCCGCCAAGCAATTGCGCGAGCGCCACGATGCCTCCGATTTCGAGACCCGTACGCAGGACAAGCTGGAAGCCGCGCAGTAATCTCGCGACCGGCTCAATGACAAGAAGGTGGGCCAGCGCGCTCTTCGCCAAGGGATGATCTGAAGCTGGAACGATTGCCCTTGCTGGCCGGACATATCGTGCGCAACCGTTCGCGGATGTCTGGAAGCAGAGATCCCGCGTCCCCTTTCCCGCAGAAGAAAAAAGGGCGGCGTCATCCGACGCCGCCCCCGTCTTTCTCAGATCAGAGTGTTCCTTGAAGATCAGGCCGCGCGGATCTGTTTCAGGAAGTCCCGCACCTGCTGATCGAGCGTGCTGGCTTGTTCCGTCAGATGCCCGGCAGCACCCACAACCTGCTCCGCAGCCGACCCCGTATGCTGAGACGAGAGGCGGACCTCTTCGATGTCACGCGACATCGAGGCCGTGCCGTCGGCTGCGCGTTGGGTGTTGTCCACGATGCCCTGCGTCGCCGTGCTCTGTTCTTCCACCGCAGAGGCCACGGAGCCGACCGATTCCGAGATCTCGCCAATCGTGGTGCGGATTTCGGAAATCGCCTCGACGGCATCTTTGGTCGCAGAGCGGATTGCGTCGATCTGCTGGCCAATCTCGCCCGTCGCCTTCGCGGTTTGCCCGGCCAGTTCCTTCACTTCCGAAGCAACGACCGCAAAGCCCTTGCCCGCCTCCCCGGCGCGCGCGGCCTCGATGGTCGCGTTGAGCGCCAGAAGGTTCGTCTGGTCGGCAATGTCGGAGATGAGCCGGATCACCTCGCCAATACGATCGGCGGCCTCCGCCAGAGAGCGCACCGTCTCGTCCGTGGTCGAGGCCCGCTCGTTCGCCATATGGGCAATCGAGGAGGACCGCGTGATCAGCGAGGAGATTTCCTGGATCGACTTGAACAGTTCATCGGACGACCCGGCAATGGTCTGCACTTCCTCGCGCGCGGCTTCCGAAGCCTTGGAAACGCTCTCCGAACGCTCGCCGGTCGACCCGGCAATCTGCGCCATGCTTTCCGCCGACTGCCGCAACTCGTTGGAAGCGGCATAGACACGCTGGACGACCTCTCCCACCGACGCCTCAAAGTCCGCGGCAAGCGCGGCGACGAACTCCGCGCGCTGCTTGGCCCGCGTTTCCTGTTCCGCCGCATCCTCGGCCGCCTTGCGCTCCTGCTCGTGCACCGCGTTTTCCTGGATCTGCAACACCGCACGACCGATCTGGCCGATCTCATCCCGCCGCTTGGCGGCCTTGATCTCCGTATCGAGTTCGCCTCCGGCGATCTTGCGCAGCGCGGCCACCAGGTTCGTCAGGGCGCGGGTGATCGAGTAGGAGTAAAGCGTGCCCAGGATCGTGACCACCACCAGCACGATAAGCGTGCCGTAGATCATGGAGTTGCGCATTTCCACCACGGGCGCCAACGTTTCCTCTGTGGTGCGTTCGGCGACCACACTCCAGTTCGCATCCATGAAGCGCAGCGGCACCGCGGCCACATAGACCCCATCCCCATTCGGCTTCTGGGCCATGCCGAAGCCTTCCTGTCCATTGGCAGCTCCGGCGATGACCGGGTCTATCTCGGTCTCCTTGAGAGCCGTCGCCTCGGCGGAAAGCGGCTTGTCCGACCGCACCTTTCCATCCGCCCCGACGAGGAATGACTGACCGGTACGCCCGAGCGATTCGCGGCTGGCCAGAACGCTGTTGAGCAAGTTCACCCCGACCCGAATGACCATGACGCCGCGCATCGCGGTCGAATTGTAGTCACTCAGATAGACCGGCTGCGCAATGAACATGGATGGCATCCTGCCAACCGGCGCATAGTTGGAAAAGTCGACAAATGCCTGCTCGCCGTTATCCAGCTTCTTGGCTGCCTCAAACGCCTTTTCAAGACCCGTGTCTGCCAGGACCGGTCCCCCAACGGTTTCCAGGAAGTCGGCAGACTTCGTCACCGAGTAGACGACCCGGCCATCCATGTTCAGCACATAGATGTCACCATAACCCGCCTGCTTCCACGAAGTCAGGAAGGTTCCGTGGACGCCGGTGTGGCGCCATGAATACATGGTCTTGTTCTGATCACCGGTCAGCTCGGCACGCTCGTCAGGGCTTTCTGACGACTGATAATACGCTTCGAGTTCGGCGCGATCCTGTTCGATGGTGATCAACGCCTGGTTCATTTCGTTGAGAACGATCGCGGCATTCGCGCTGTTCACCAGGTTGTTTAGATCGGAACGCGCGCCAGCAAGCTTGATGGAGAGCGCATCCGACCGCGCAACCGCGAGAATGCGCAACTCGCTTTCCGCCGAACTCACCAGCCCATCGCGGCCGTTCAAATAGCCAAGCACCCCCACGGTGATGCACGAAACCAGAGCCAGGCCGCTCACGAAAAGCGGCAAACGCGTCGACAAACGCGACACAAAGCCAAACCTGAAACCCGCGGACTTTCCCGCAGTCTCCTCACCCTCAGCCATCAAAGCCCCCAGCTGTATGTATAAAAACGACGTAACCGTTGGGGGAGATGCTCACATGCACTTCCTAAAAAATACCTAAGCTATACTACCGTTGCGGCGCTATATTTGACTTCGCAGACAATACCTTGTGTTCCCGCTGCGGACCTGTCCGCACAACTGGCGCCAGCGCCAGACCTGAACGTCCCTATTTCCCATTTCCGCTACGCAGCCTGTGCCCCGAAACGAAAAAAGCGGCCCCGAAGGACCGCTTTTCCCAAGATTCGCACACCTGCAAACAGGTGCCGCAGCGCCTTTTCCCGGCACCGACCCGATGGTCGGCGCGAGAGCCGACGCCCCGCAAGATCGTGGCTTACGCAGCCACTTCCTCACCGGCGGCCTCTTCGGCCTCAGCGCGGGCACGGTCTTCCGAACCCTTTGCAGCCGGATCGCGATCGACCAGTTCGATCACGGCCATCGGTGCATTGTCGCCATAGCGGAAACCCGCCTTGAGCACGCGGGTGTAACCGCCGTTGCGCTCCTTGTAGCGCTCGCCGAGCGTATCGAACAGCTTGGCCACCGTCGCCACGTCGCGGATCTGCGAAATGGCCTGACGACGGGCATGCAGGTCGCCGCGCTTGCCGAGGGTGACGAGCTTGTCCACGATGGGCTTCAGCTCCTTGGCCTTGGGCAGGGTGGTGACGATCTGCTCGTGCTTGATCAGCGAGGCTGCCATGTTGGCGAACATCGCCTTGCGGTGGCTCGCGGTACGGTTGAGCTTGCGACCGGACTTACCGTGGCGCATGGCCCTCTCCTTCTTAACTTCCTTGGCGGCCTGAAACCGCCGCGCGATAAAGGTTCTGGAAGCGCTACGCGCGCATCAATAGTGATGCTCTTCGTAGCGCTTGGCGAGTTCTTCGATGTTCTCCGGCGGCCAATTGGGAACTTCCATACCGAGATGGAGGCCCATCTGAGCCAGCACTTCCTTGATCTCGTTCAGCGACTTGCGGCCGAAGTTCGGCGTGCGGAGCATTTCCGCTTCGGTCTTCTGAATGAGGTCACCGATATAAACGATGTTGTCGTTCTTCAGGCAGTTGGCAGAACGCACCGAAAGTTCGAGCTCGTCGACCTTCTTGAGCAGCGCCGGGTTGAACGCCAGCTCCGGCACGGCCTCTTCGGTCACCACCTTCTCCGGCTCTTCGAATGTCACGAAGATGGAGAGCTGGTCTTGAAGGATGCGCGCCGCGAAAGCCACCGCATCTTCCGGCTTGATCGAACCGTCTGTCTCGACCGTCAGGGTCACCTTGTCATAGTCCAGAACCTGGCCCTCACGGGTGTTCTCGACCTTGTAGGAAACCTTGCGCACCGGAGAATAGAGGCTGTCGACGGCGATGAGGCCGATCGGAGCATCTTCCGGACGGTTGCGGTCGGCTGCGACATAGCCCTTGCCCGTATCGACGGTGAACTCCATGCGGATTTCGGTCCCCTCGTCGAGCGTGCAAAGCGGATGCTCGGGGTTGAGGATCTCGATATCACCCACGGTCTGGATGTCACCGGCGGTAACGGTGCCCGGCCCCTGCTTGCGCAGGACCATGCGCTTCGGTCCCTCGCCCTGCATCTTCAGGGCGATTTCCTTGATGTTGAGGACGATATCAGTCACGTCCTCACGCACGCCCGGGATGGACGAGAACTCGTGCAGCACACCGTCGATCTGCACTGCGGTCACGGCGGCGCCCTGCAGAGAGGACAGCAGCACGCGGCGCAGGGCATTGCCCAGCGTCAGGCCGAAACCGCGTTCCAGCGGCTCCGCAACGACCGTTGCCACGCGGCGCGGATCGTTACCCGGCTTGATGTCGAGCTTCGTCGGCTTGATCAGCTCTTGCCAGTTCTTCTGAATAGTCACGTTTATATCCCTTCGGCTTTCCCGCCGGCTCACGAGGTCCGGCTATACCTGGCCTGAAAGAGAGGAATCGGACGGCAAGGGAACATCGACCCCCTCACCTGGCGAATGGTAGCGATCCGCTGCTAGACGCGGCGACGCTTCGGCGGACGGCAGCCATTGTGCGGGATCGGAGTCACGTCGCGGATGGACGTGATGGTGAACCCGGCGGCCTGCAGCGCGCGCAGAGCGGACTCACGCCCCGAACCGGGACCGCGAACCTCGACCTCAAGGGTGCGCATGCCGTGTTCCTGCGCCTTCTTGGCGGCATCTTCGGCAGCCATCTGTGCGGCGTAGGGAGTGGACTTACGCGAGCCCTTGAAACCCATCATGCCGGCCGACGACCAGGAAATCGCATTTCCCTGCGCATCGGTGATCGTGATGAGCGTGTTGTTGAACGTGGAATTCACATGCGCAACACCAGAAGTGATGTTCTTGCGCTCACGGCGGCGTACGCGGCCGGGTTCTTTCGCCATTTAGTTACCTTTCAAACGATCTCGTCGCCGCCGTTTTCCCAGCGGCTACACCGGATGCCGGAAAAGCCGTGCCCCATCGGAACACGGCCTTTACGGCGCAGTTTGCAGATCTTGTCCTCATCCCAGAGGGATGAAGGAACCGATCAAACCGGCTTACTTCTTCTTGCCGGCAATCGGCTTTGCCGGACCCTTGCGGGTACGGGCATTCGTGTGGGTGCGCTGACCGCGCACCGGCAGGCCACGGCGATGACGCAGGCCGCGGTAGCAACCCAGGTCCATCAGCCGCTTGATGTTCATCGCAGTCTCGCGACGCAGATCGCCTTCGACCAGGAAATCGCGGTCGATGGTTTCACGGATCTGGATCACTTCGGCATCAGACAGCTCGTTGACGCGGCGTTCGGGCGCGATATTCACCTTTTCGATGATATCCTTCGCCTTGGCAGCGCCGATGCCGTGAATGTACTGCAGCGCGATGACAACGCGCTTGTTCGTCGGGATGTTGACGCCAGCAATACGGGCCACGCTCGTTTCTCCTTTTTGGCCAACGCCTCTTTGTGCGGGGCCTATCGTCAGTCGGTCTGTGTCGATCGGTCGATCGCGCGTCGCGGACACGACAGATCGAACCGGTTTTCTTCAAACCGGCGCCGACCGCATGATTGTCGCGATTTGCGCCGGGTATTACTGGATTTGGACGCGCGACGCAACCGTCACGTGACCGTTATATTAAACTTCAGGCTGTCGCGGCTTCACCGAGAAGCGCATCGATCTGACCAGCAACGTCATCGATGGACTTCATGCCATCGACAGAACGCAGCATGCCGCGCTTTTCGTAGAAGCTCACAAGCGGCGCCGTCTGCGCGTGGTAGACTTCCATGCGCTTGCGCAGGGTCTCCACATTGTCGTCGGCACGAGCCCCGCCCGTCTCGCGAGCCCGGGTCTCGATTCGGCTGACGAGAATCTCGTCATCGACCCGAAGCTCGATCACCGCCGTCAGGGCTGTGCCCTGCTTCGCCAGCATGTCTTCGAGAGCCTCCGCCTGCGCGATCGTGCGCGGGAAGCCGTCGAGGATGTAGCCGTTGGCGCAATCGGGTTCCGCCGTACGATCCTCGATGATCTTCACGATGATGTCGTCGGAGACGAGATCGCCGCGATCCATCACTTCCTTGGCCTGCAATCCGATCGGCGTACCCGCGGCCACCGCCGCGCGCAGCATGTCGCCGGTGGAAAGCTGCACAATGCCGTGCTTCTTGACCAGCCGTTCGGCCTGGGTGCCTTTTCCGGCACCCGGCGGACCTAAGAGGATGAGTTTCATCGGCGCTTACCCCTGAGCTTCGATTTCTTGACCAGGCCCTCGTACTGGTGCGCCAGCAGATGACCCTGAACTTGCGAGACCGTATCCATCGTAACGCTGACAACAATCAGCAGAGACGTACCACCGAAATAGAACGGAACGCCGGTCGCGGAAATTAGAAATTCGGGCAAGAGGCAGACCAGAACAAGATAGATCGCTCCAAGCACGGTGATGCGCGTCAGAACGTAATCAATGTACTGGGCGGTTCGTTCGCCCGGACGGATGCCCGGAATGAACCCGCCATGCTTCTTCAGATTGTCCGCGGTATCAGCCGGATTGAACATGATCGCGGTGTAGAAGAAGGCGAAGAAAATGATCATCGCGGCATAGAGGACCATGTAGAGCGGCTGCCCGTGACCGAGAATCGCGGTCATGGTCGTCAGCCACTCCGGGCCTGTGCCGGAGGCGAAATTGGCTACCGTGGCCGGCACCAGAAGGAGCGACGACGCGAAGATCGGCGGAATGACGCCCGCTGTGTTCAGCTTCAGCGGCAGGAACGAGGTGTTGCCCTCGAACATGCGGTTGCCCTGCTGACGCTTCGGGTACTGGATCAGCAGCCGACGCTGCGCACGCTCCACGAACACGATCACGCCGATCACCACGACGGCGACCACGACGATGCCGAGAATGATGATGCTCGACAGCGCGCCCTGACGACCAAGTTCCAGAGTACTGGCAATGCTGGTCGGCAGACCGGCGACAATACCGGAAAAGATGATCAGCGAGATGCCGTTGCCGATGCCGCGCGAAGTGATCTGCTCACCCAGCCACATCAGGAACATGGTGCCGCCGACAAGGGTGACGACCGAGGTCAACCGGAAGAACATTCCCGGATCCAGAACCACGTTCGACGATCCCTCCAGACCGACAGCAATGCCATAAGCCTGCGCGGTCGCCAGAATCACCGTGATGTACCGGGTCCATTGGTTGATGACCTTGCGCCCCTGCTCGCCTTCCTTCTTCAGCTGCTCAAGGCTCGGCACGACCGTGGTCATGAGCTGAATGATAATGGAGGCGGAGATGTAGGGCATGATGCCCAGCGCGAAGATCGCCATACGGCCGACGGCGCCACCGGCGAACATGTTGAACATGCCGATGATGCCGCTCTGCTGCTGGCTGAAGAGCTGAGCCAGCGCTTCCGGGTTGATGCCCGGCATCGGGATATGTGTCCCAAGCCGATAGACAAGCAGCGCACCTAGTGTGAACCAGATACGCTTCTTCAGTTCCGTAGCCTTCGAGAAGGCGGAAAAATTGATGTTAGACGCGAGTTGTTCAGCCGCAGACGCCATGCCGCACTCCGGTCGAGCCCTTGATGCCGGACCGGCCACCGCCTTCGGGCCGCGTAACGCGGCGCGGCGAACCATCCGATCGTTATCCGAAACCATCCTCGCGTCCCGGCCGAATCGGCCCGACAGCCACGCGGATGGCTCAGCAAAATGTCTCAGGCGAACGCCTGGCGCTACCGATACCTTCGGCAAACGCGCCGTTTTCACCCGTTAGGCGCATCCCCGGCGCTCGACAGCTTGCCGGTTTTTGCGACCTCGAAGCGGCAAAATGGAACCATTTCGCCACAAAAGGCAAGTCCGGCCCACCGGGCCGGACCATGTTTCTTGCCGTCAGGCCGTCAAAGGACGGACAAACCGTTCAAGGCCTCAGGCCTCTTCGGCCGCCGTCTTCTTGACGATGACGTTGACCTTGCCGCCGGCCTTCTCGACCGCCTCGATCGCGGAACGCGAAGCGCCCGCAACCTCGAAGGTCACGCCGGCCTTCAGCTCGCCGTCGGCCAGAAGACGGACACCGTCCTTGACGCGGCGCAGCACACCGGCAGCCTTCAGGGCTTCAGCCGTCACTGTTGCCTTGGCGTCGAGCTTGCCCGCGTCGATCGCGGTCTGCACCCGGCCCAGGCTGACGATGTTGAAGTCCTTGGCGAAGATGTTCGTGAAGCCGCGCTTCGGCAGGCGACGATGCAGCGGCATCTGACCGCCCTCGAAGCCCTTGATAGCCACGCCGGAGCGAGACTTCTGGCCCTTGACGCCGCGTCCGCCCGTCTTG
Organism: Breoghania sp.; assembly: GCF_963674635.1. Lineage (NCBI taxonomy): Bacteria > Pseudomonadati > Pseudomonadota > Alphaproteobacteria > Hyphomicrobiales > Stappiaceae > Breoghania > Breoghania sp. The sequence goes on along the minus strand of NZ_OY771475.1, from coordinate 395,346 downwards.
CCCTTGCCCGAGCCGATACCACGGCCGACGCGGGTGCGAGACGGGTTTGCACCCGGATTGTCGCGCAGATCGTTGAGTTTCATTTTCTAATCTCCCTGCGCCCGTTTACGCGTCTTCAACGACGCGCACAAGGTGCTGGACCTTCCGGATCATGCCGCGCACTGCGGGCGTATCCTCAAGGGTGCTCCGACGGTGCATCTTGTTGAGGCCGAGACCGACCAGCGTCGCACGCTGATCAACCGGACGCCGGATGGGGCTGCCGATCTGCTCGACCGTAATGGTCTTTTCGCTTTTCGCCATGGGAAAAACCCTTGTTCAACTGGGGGCGCCGTTAGACGGCATCAACCCTCGGCGCCGGCTGCGCCGGCATCATCGAGATCACGACGGCGAGCCTGAAGGGTCGACACCTTCATGCCGCGGCGTGCTGCCACGGAACGGGGGCTGTCTTCCTGCTTCAGTGCATCGAACGTCGCACGAACCATGTTGTACGGGTTGGACGAGCCAAGCGACTTCGCAACGACGTCCTGCACACCGAGCGTCTCGAAGACGGCGCGCATCGGGCCGCCCGCGATGATACCGGTGCCCGGAGGTGCTGCACGAAGCAGAACCTTGCCCGCGCCGTGACGGCCAGCCACATCGTGATGCAGCGTGCGGCCTTCGCGAAGCGGCACCCGGACGAGGCCACGCTTTGCAGCTTCGGTTGCCTTGCGAATTGCTTCCGGCACTTCACGTGCCTTGCCGTGACCGAAGCCCACCCGGCCCTTCTGGTCGCCGACGACGACGAGAGCGGCAAAGCCGAAACGACGGCCGCCCTTCACCACCTTTGCGACGCGGTTGATGTGGACCAGCTTATCAACGAATTCGCTGTCGCGCTCTTCGCCGCGGTCCCGATCCCGGTTGTCCTGTCTAGCCATAATTCAGTTCCGTGTCTGCGCGCCTGAAAAGCGCCGCTCAGAATTCAAGACCGCCTTCGCGAGCGGCGTCGGCGAGCGCCTTGACGCGCCCGTGATAAATGTAGCCACCGCGGTCAAAAACGACCTGCTTGATGCCGGCCTTCACGGCGCGCTCGGCAATCAGCTTGCCGACGGCGCTGGCGGCAGAAGTATCCGCACCGGTCTTCAGACCTTCGCGCAGATCCTTGTCCAGCGTCGAAGCGGCGGCCACGGTGTGACCGTTCGCGTCGTCGATGATCTGGGCATAGATGTTCTTCGAAGAACGGAAGACGGACAGACGCGGACGTCCGTTCGCCACCGCCTTGATCGAACGGCGCACGCGATCGCGGCGACGGTCGAAAGTATTCTTGGTCTTCGCCATGGCAGCGCCCCGTTACTTCTTCTTGCCTTCTTTGCGAACGATGAATTCGTCCGCATAGCGCACACCCTTGCCCTTATAGGGCTCCGGCGGCCGATATTCGCGAATCTCGGCCGCGACCTGGCCGACCTTCTGCTTCTCGATGCCCGAAATCACGATTTCAGTCGGCTTCGGACAGGCCACCGTGATCCCCTCGGGGATCTCGTAGACCACGTCGTGCGAGAAACCAAGCGCGAGCTGCAGGTTCTTGCCCTGCATCTGAGCGCGGTAACCGACGCCGGTGATTTCCAGCTTCTTCTCAAAGCCCTCGGAGACACCCTTGACGATGTTCTGAACCATCGTGCGGGACATGCCCCACATCGCGCGCGCCTGCTTGCTGTCTTCGCGCGGATCAACCTTGATGCCGTCGTCCGTCATCTCAGCGACGACGAACTCATTGAGGACAAAATCGAGTTGACCCTTCGGGCCTTTCACTTCGACCCGTTGTCCGTCAATCGTTGCGGTCACACCGTTCGGCACGGGGACAGCCTTTTTGCCAATACGAGACATGTAACTTACCTGTCCGGTTTTAATTCGCTCCCCACGAGGGGAAGCACTGTGGGAAACCCTGCGCGCCTTAGAAGACGCGGCAGAGCACCTCACCGCCAACGTTCTCGTCCCGTGCCTGATGATCGCTCATCACGCCCTTCGGCGTGGAGAGGATCGAAACGCCAAGGCCGTTGTTGACGCGCGGGATATTTCTGACCGACGAGTACACCCGACGGCCCGGCTTGGAGATACGCGAAATCTCGCGGATCACGGGTTCGCCGTCGTAGTACTTGAGTTCGATCTCGAACTCCGACTTTCCGCCGTCGAATTCCACCTTGCTGTAGCCGCGGATATACCCTTCCGCTTCCAGCACATCAAGCACGCCGGCACGCAAACGCGAGGCCGGGGTGCTGACTTTGGTCTTGCGCCGCATCTGCGCATTACGGATGCGGGTCAGCATATCCCCCAAGGGATCGGTGATCGCCATTGGGCTCTCCTTACCAGCTCGACTTGACCAGGCCCGGGATACGTCCCTGGGAGCCCAGTTCGCGCAGTGCGATACGCGACATCTTCAGTTTCCGGTACACACCGCGCGGACGCCCGGTAACTTCGCAACGGTTGCGAAGCCGCACCTTGGCGGAGTTGCGGGGCAGCTCAGCCAGCTTCAGTCGAGCGGCGAACCGCTCTTCCAGCGGCAGCGACTCGTCCTTGGCAATTGCCTTGAGCCGTGCACGCTTGCCGGCGAATTTCTTCACCAGCTTCGCCCGCCGATTGTTCTTCTCGATCGCGCTCTTTTTGGCCATCGTCTCTTATGTCCTCGTCCGATCGGTCAACTACTGGCGGAACGGGAAGTTGAAGGCACGCAGCAGTTCGCGCGCTTCATCATCCGTCTTCGCCGTGGTGCACACGACCACATCCATGCCCCAGATCTGATCAACTTCATCGTAGTTGATTTCCGGGAAAACGATGTGCTCCTTGATGCCCATCGCGTAGTTGCCGCGCCCGTCGAAGCTCTTCGGGCTGAGGCCGCGGAAGTCACGAACGCGCGGAAGCGCGACGGTGACCAGGCGATCCAGGAATTCGTACATCTGGGCGCGACGAAGGGTGACCTTCGCACCGAGCGGCATGCCCTCACGAACCTTGAAGGTCGCGATGGACTTGCGCGCATGGGTGACCACGGGCTTCTGACCGGCGATCTTCGCCAGGTCGTTAGCAGCGATCTGCGCCTTCTTGCTGTCGGCGACCGCTTCACCAACACCCATGTTGATCACGATCTTTTCGATCGACGGGATCATCATCGGGTTCGTGTAGCTGAACTGCTCCTGCAGCTTCGGCCGAACGACTTCCAGATAGTGCTTTTTGAGCCGGGGCTCGTACTTGGTGTCAGCCATCGATCAGGTCTCCCGAACGCTTGGCAATCCGGACCTTGCGGCCGTCATCCGTGGTCTTGAACCCGACCCGCGTCGCCTTGCCGTCCTTCGGATCGGCGATCGCCACGTTCGAAACGTGAATCGGCAGTTCCTTCGAAAGGATGCCGCCCTCGGACTGCGCCGTCTGGCGCGTGTGGCGACGCACGACGTTCACACCGCGCACAACGACGCGATTGTCGGTCGGCAGGACGGAGATCACTTCACCGGTCTTGCCCTTGTCGCGGCCGGTGAGAACGATGACCTTATCGCCCTTCTTGATCTTCGCGGCCATTAGAGCACCTCCGGTGCAAGCGAAATGATCTTCATATGGTTCTTGCCACGCAGCTCGCGCGGGACCGGGCCGAAGATACGTGTCCCGACCGGCTCCTTGTTGTTGTTGATCAACACAGCTGCATTACGGTCGAAGCGAATGACGGACCCGTCGGCGCGGCGAATGTCCTTCGCCGTGCGCACGACAACCGCCTTCATGACGTCGCCTTTTTTCACCTTCCCCCGGGGGATGGCTTCCTTGACGGATACGACGATAATGTCGCCGACGCCGGCATATTTGCGCTTCGAGCCGCCAAGCACCTTGATGCACATAACGCGACGCGCGCCGGAATTATCCGCCACGTCCAGGTTTGTTTGCATCTGAATCATGACTGGCCGCCTTGTTCTTCTATCGGCCCCTCAACCAAAAGGGGTCCGGATGCATGATTGGTCGTATCAGTTCGCGGAAGCATCTGTCGTCCCCTGGACGACTTCCCACCGCTTGTTCTTCGAGATCGGAGCGCATTCCTGGATCAGGATGGTGTCGCCGATCTTGCAGCTATTCGCTTCGTCGTGCGCCTGGTACTTCTTGGACCGGCGCACGGTCTTCTTCAGCAACGGATGGGTGAAGCGACGCTCCACTTTCACCACGACCGTCTTGTCGTTCTTGTCGCTGACGACGATGCCCTGGAGGACTCGCTTCGGCATCTTCGCCTCCTACTTGTTCTCGGCTGCGCGCTGAGCGCGAGCCGTGGTCTGGATGCGCGCGATATCACGACGAATTTCGCGAACGCGCGCTGTGTTTTCGAGCTGACCGGTCGCCTTCTGGAAGCGCAGGTTGAACTGCTCTTTCTTCAGCTTTTCCAGCTCTTCTCGGAGCTGGTCGGCGGTCATCGCCCGCACATCACTCGCCTTCATGGCATTCACTCCTGTGTTCCGCTCACTCGGCGATGCGCTGGACGAAACGGCACTTGATGGGAAGCTTTGCCGCACCGAGGCGCAGGGCCTCACGGGCAATCGGCTCCGCCACGCCGTCGATCTCGAACATCACACGACCGGGCTTGACACGGGCCGCCCAGTATTCCGGGGAACCCTTACCCTTACCCATGCGCACTTCGGTCGGCTTCGACGACACCGGCACGTCCGGGAAGATGCGGATCCACACGCGCCCGGCACGCTTCATGTGACGGGTGATGGCACGACGGGCCGCTTCGATCTGGCGCGCTGTGATGCGCTCCGGTTCCACGGCCTTCAGGCCGTAGGCGCCGAAATTCAGATCGGTTCCGCCCTTGGCATTGCCGTGGATGCGGCCCTTGTGCTGCTTGCGGAACTTGGTTCGCTTTGGCTGCAGCATTGTTGCTCTCTCGCTTTCCTAGATACCCACCGAACGATCGTCACTGCCCTCAGGCAGCGCGCTCGCGACGGCCACCGCCGCCACCGGATTCGTTGCCTTCCGCGCTACGACGCTCGGAAGCCATCGGGTCATGCTCCAGGATCTCACCCTTGAAGATCCAAACCTTGACGCCGCAAGCACCATAGGCGGTGTGAGCGGTCGCCGTGCCATAATCGATGTCGGCGCGCAGCGTGTGCAGCGGCACGCGGCCTTCGCGGTACCATTCGGTACGAGCGATTTCCGCACCACCCAGACGACCACCGCAGTTGATGCGGATGCCGTCGGCGCCAAGACGCATCGCGGACTGAACCGAACGCTTCATGGCACGACGGAACGCAACACGGCGCTCCAGCTGCTGGGCAATCGAAGCCGCGACAAGCGTTGCGTCGATTTCCGGCTTGCGCACCTCAACGATGTTGATGTGCACTTCCGAATTGGTCATCTGCGACAGCTTGCGACGAAGCTTCTCGATGTCCGCACCCTTCTTGCCGATCACGACACCCGGACGAGCCGAATGGACAGTGACGCGGCACTTCTTGTGCGGGCGCTCGATGACGACCTTGGAGACGGCCGCCTGCTTCAGTGCGTCCAGCAGGTACTCGCGGATCCTGAAATCCTCGTGCAAGAGCGAGCCGTACTCGTTCTTGTCCGCGTACCAGCGGCTGTCCCACGTCCGGTTGATGCCCAGGCGAAGACCGATCGGATTGACTTTATGGCCCATCAGGCGGCCTCCTCAACTTCGCTCACGACGATGGTCAGGTTGGAGAACGGCTTCTGGATCCGTCCAACCCGGCCACGCGCCCGGGGCTGGAAGCGCTTCATCACGAGCGCCTTGCCCACATAGGCCTCGGAGACGACGAGAACGTCGACATCGAGATCGTGGTTGTTCTCGGCGTTGGCGATGGCCGACTCCAGCGTCTTCTTGACATCGCGAGCGATCCGCTTGCGGGAGAAGGTCAGTTCGGCCAGAGCCGTCGAGACCTTCTTTCCGCGGATACCGGCTGCCACGAGGTTCAGCTTCTGCGGCGAGACCCGCAGCATGCGTGCGACAGCCTTCGCCTGATTGTCGGCGAGGCTACGCTCGCGCTTCGGCTTGCCCATCGTTACTTCCTCTTCGCCTTCTTGTCCGCCGCATGCCCGTAATAGGTGCGCGTCGGCGAGAACTCGCCAAGCTTGTGACCGACCATGTCCTCAGACACGAGAACCGGCACATGCTTCTGGCCGTTGTAGACACCGAAGGTCAGACCGACAAACTGGGGCAGGATCGTCGATCGCCGGCTCCAGGTCTTGATGACCTCATTGCGGCCAGAAGAACGAACCTTCTCGGCCTTTTTGAGGAGGTAGCCGTCGATAAACGGTCCCTTCCAGACAGAACGTGCCACGGTCGTTCCCCTTACTTCTTCCGCTGGTGGCGGCTACGGACGATGAACTTGTCGGTCGACTTGTTGGAGCGGGTACGCTTGCCCTTGGTGGGCTTGCCCCACGGCGTCACCGGATGGCGACCACCGGAGGTGCGACCCTCACCACCGCCGTGCGGATGGTCGACCGGGTTCATCACCACGCCACGCACATGCGGGCGCTTGCCGAGCCAGCGGGAACGTCCCGCCTTGCCCATGTTGGTGTTCATGTGATCCTGATTGGAAACCGCGCCAACGGTCGCCATGCAGGTGCCGAGAACGCGGCGCTGTTCGCCGGAGTTCAGGCGGATCACGGTGTAGCCCTGGTCACGACCCACGATCTGAGCGTAGCCACCGGCCGAACGGGCGATCTGGCCGCCCTTGCCGGGCTTCATCTCGATGTTGTGCACGATCGTGCCAACCGGGATAGAAGACAGCGGCATCGCATTGCCCGGCTTCACGTCGGCCTTGGCGCTGGCGATAACCTTGTCGCCGGCTGCAAGGCGCTGCGGCGCCAGGATGTAGCTCAGTTCGCCATCGTCATAGCGGATGAGGGCGATATAGGCAGTGCGGTTGGGATCGTATTCGATCCGCTCCACGGTCGCCTCGACATCAAACTTGCGACGCTTGAAGTCGATGATGCGGTAGGTCCGCTTGTGGCCGCCACCACGGTGCGGAGCCGTGTTGCGACCGCGGTTGTTACGACCGCCGGACTTCGACAGGCCCTCTGTGAGGGTCTTGACCGGCTTGCCCTTCCACAGGTCGGAGCGGTCAACGATGACCAGCTGCCGAGTACCCGGTGAAGTCGGCTTAAAGGTTTTGAGTGCCATCTTTCCTCTCCGCCCTTACAGACCGGTGGTCACGTCGATCGCCTGGCCCTCGACGAGGGTGACAACCGCGCGCTTGAAGTCGCTCTGACGGCCCTTGATGCCGCGGAAGCGCTTGACCTTGCCCTTGCGGACAGCGGTGTTCACGCTCTTGACCTTGACGCCGAACAGCGCCTCGACCGCAGCCTTGATCTCGGGCTTCGTCGCGTTGATTGCGACGTTGAACACGACCTTGTCCTGCTCGGAAGCCATCGTGGACTTCTCGGTGATCGCGGGGCTGACGATCGTGTCATAGTGCTTGAGGTTCGTCATTTGAACCGCTCCTCCAGAGCACTCACCGCCGCCTTCGTCAGGACGAGCGTCTCGCGACGAAGAATGTCGTAGACGTTGATGCCCTGCACCGGAAGCACGTCAACATTCGGGATGTTGCGGGCCGCCAGGCGGAAGTTGTTGTCGATTTCGGCCCCATCGATGAACAGAACGTTCGCGAAGCCGAGGGCACCAAGCTGCGCCTTGAGCGCTTTGGTCTTGCCGTCGGCCGACTTCACATCATCGAGAATGACGATGTTGGAAGCCTGAGCCTTGGCCGAAAGCGCATGCTTCAGGCCGAGAGCGCGAACCTTCTTCGGAAGGTCGAACGAATGGTCGCGAACGACCGGACCGAATGCCCGGCCACCGCCACGGAACTGCGGGACCTTGCGGTCACCGTGCCGCGCGCCGCCAGAGCCCTTCTGACGGACAAACTTCTTGCCCGTCGCAGCGACTTCGCTGCGGCCCTTGGTCTTGTGCGTGCCAGCCTGGCGCTTAGCCAGCTGCCAGCGCACGACGCGGTGCATGAGATCGGCCCGCGGGTCGAGACCAAAAATCTCGTCCGACAGCGTGATCGAGCCGGCCGCTCCGCCTTCAAGCGTCTTTACTGCCAGTTCCATCACTCGGCCTCCTTCTCAGCAACCGGCGCAGCCACATCGGCAACGCGGAAGCCACCCGGCATCGGTGCCCCATCAGGCAAGGACCGCTTGATCGCGTCCTTGATGAGGATCCAGCCACCCTTCGAGCCCGGGACAGCGCCCTGAACCATGATCAGGCCGCGCTCCACGTCGGTGCGCACAACCTTCAGGTTCTGGGTGGTCACGCGGGTATCACCCATGTGACCGGCCATCTTCTTGCCCTTGAAGACCTTGCCGGGATCCTGGCACTGACCGGTCGAACCGTGCGAACGGTGCGACACAGAGTTACCATGCGAAGCGCGACCACCACCGAAGTTGTGACGCTTCATGACACCGGCGAAGCCCTTACCGATCGAAGTACCGGTGACGTCGACGAACTGACCTTCCACGAAGTGGTCGGCAGTAAGTTCGGCGCCGACCTCGATCAAGGCATCCGGGGAGACCCGGAATTCGGCGAGCTTGCGCTTGGGCTCGACTTTGGCGACAGCGAAGTGTCCCCGCATCGGGCGCGGCGTATTCTTGACTTTGGCAAGACCTGCGCCGAGCTGCAGCGCGGTATAGCCATTCTTTTCAGCCGTCCGGTGGGCAACGACCTGGCAGTTCTCAAGCTTGAGAACCGTCACCGGCACGTGAACCCCTGCATCAGAGTAGATGCGGGTCATGCCCACCTTCTGAGCGATCACTCCAGAACGCATCAGCGTGTTCCTCGGTTGGTCCGCCTTAGAGCTTGATTTCGACGTCGACGCCTGCAGCGAGGTCGAGCTTCATCAAGGCGTCGACAGTCTGCGGGGTCGGATCGACGATATCGAGCAGACGCTTGTGCGTACGCATTTCGAACTGCTCGCGGCTCTTCTTGTCGATGTGAGGGCCGCGCAACACGGTGTACTTTTCGATCCGTGTCGGCAGAGGCACCGGTCCGCGCACCTGGGCACCCGTCCGCTTCGCCGTATTGACGATTTCGCGGGTCGAGGCATCCAGGATGCGGTGATCAAACGCCTTCAGGCGGATCCGGATATTTTGACCGTTCATTGCTCTGGTCCTTACGAGCCGGTGCCGCAACTGCGACGACCGCTCCTGACTTCTTCAACGTTGGAGGCGACTTGCGTCGCCCCCATGGGATGCCGGTTATCGGCATCCCGACTTATCCGGTTCGTTACTCGATGATCGAGGCAACGACGCCGGCGCCGACGGTGCGGCCGCCTTCGCGGATAGCGAAGCGCAGACCTTCTTCCATCGCGATCGGCACGATCAGCGTCACCGTCACGGCGACGTTGTCGCCCGGCATCACCATCTCGGTGCCTTCCGGCAGATCCACAACACCCGTCACGTCGGTCGTGCGGAAGTAGAACTGCGGACGATAGTTCGTGAAGAACGGGGTGTGACGACCACCCTCTTCCTTCGTCAGAATGTAGGCCTCGGCCTTGAACTTCGTGTGCGGGGTCACAGAACCCGGCTTGCAAAGAACCTGGCCGCGCTCGACATCCTCACGGCCGATGCCGCGAAGCAGAGCACCGATGTTGTCGCCAGCCTGGCCCTGATCGAGCAGCTTGCGGAACATCTCGACGCCCGTGCAGGTCGTCTTCTTCGTGTCGCGGATACCCACGATCTCGATTTCTTCGCCGACCTTGATGATGCCGCGCTCGACACGACCCGTCACAACCGTGCCGCGACCGGAGATCGAGAACACGTCTTCGATCGGCATCAGGAACGGCTGGTCAATCGGACGCTCCGGCGTCGGAATGTACTCGTCAACCGCTTCCATCAGCTTCAAAACCGCACCGCGGCCGATTTCCTGATCCCGGTTCTCAACGGCTGCAAGAGCCGAACCGGCGATGATCGGAATGTCGTCGCCCGGGAAGTCGTAGGACGACAGAAGATCGCGGATTTCCATCTCGACAAGCTCAAGAAGCTCCGGATCGTCGACCTGGTCGACCTTGTTCATGAACACGACCAGAGCCGGCACACCGACCTGACGCGCCAGAAGGATGTGCTCGCGGGTCTGCGGCATCGGGCCATCGGCCGCCGAGCAAACCAGGATCGCGCCGTCCATCTGCGCCGCACCCGTGATCATGTTCTTCACGTAGTCGGCGTGGCCCGGGCAGTCCACGTGAGCGTAGTGACGGTTCGCCGTCTCGTACTCAACGTGCGCCGTCGAAATCGTGATGCCGCGCGCCTTTTCTTCCGGCGCAGCGTCGATTTCGTCATAAGCCTTCGCAACGCCACCGCCCTGCTCTGCAAGCGTCATGGTGATCGCTGCCGTAAGGGTCGTCTTGCCGTGGTCAACGTGGCCAATCGTACCAATGTTGACGTGCGGCTTGTTGCGCTCAAATTTTTCCTTAGCCATCGGATTTCTCCGCTCTCTCGATGTTTGCTGTCAGGCTGGTCGGTTATCAGGCGTACTTGGCCTGAACTTCCTCGGCGACCGCCTGAGGAACCTGTTCGTAGTGATCGAAAACCATGGAGTACTGTGCGCGCCCCTGGGACATCGAGCGCAGGTTGTTCACGTAGCCGAACATGTTTGCCAGCGGAACATTGGCGCTGACGACAGTCACGATGCCACGGTTTTCCGTGCCGGTGATCTGACCGCGACGCGAGTTCAGATCGCCAATGACGTCACCCATGTACTCTTCCGGGGTCACGACCTCGACCTTCATGATCGGCTCCAGGAGCTTCGGAGAAGCCTTCTGGATGCCTTCGCGGAAGCCGGCGCGGCCGGCGATTTCGAAGGCGAGAACCGAGGAGTCCACGTCGTGGTAGGCACCATCGACAAGGGTCACCTTGACGTCGAGGATCGGGAAGCCAGCCAGCGGACCAGAGCTCATGACGCTCTCCAGACCCTTCTGGACACCCGGGATGTATTCCTTCGGGACCGAACCGCCGACGATCTTGGATTCGAACGTGAAGCCCGATCCCTGCTCGCCCGGCTCCAGAACCATCTTGACGCGCGCAAACTGACCCGAACCACCCGACTGCTTCTTGTGGGTGTAATCGACTTCGGCGAGCTTCGTGATGGTCTCGCGGTACGCAACCTGCGGCTGACCGATGTTCGCCTCGACCTTGAACTCGCGCTTCATGCGATCGACCAGAATGTCGAGATGAAGCTCGCCCATGCCGGCGATGATGGTCTGACCAGATTCTTCGTCGGTCTTGACGCGGAAGGACGGATCCTCGGCGGCCAGGCGGTTCAGGGCGAGGCCCATCTTTTCCTGGTCGGCCTTGGTCTTCGGCTCCACCGCGATCTCGATCACCGGCTCCGGGAATTCCATGCGCTCCAGGATCACCGGCTTGTTCGGGTCACACAGCGTGTCGCCCGTGGTGGTGTCCTTGAGACCCGCGACGGCCACGATGTCGCCTGCATAGGCCACTTCGATGTCTTCACGGCTGTTGGAGTGCATCTGCATCATGCGACCGATGCGCTCACGCTTCTCCTTCACCGTGTTGAGCAGCGAAGTACCCTTGTTGAGCACGCCGGAGTAGATGCGGCAGAACGTGAGCGAGCCGACGAACGGGTCGTTCATGATCTTGAAGGCAAGCATGGAGAGCGGCTCTTCGTCGCTCGACTTGCGAACCGTTTCTTCTTCGGTCTTCGGATCGATACCGCGGATAGCCGGAACTTCCATCGGGTTCGGCAGGTAATCGACGACGCCGTCGAGCAGGGGCTGAACGCCCTTGTTCTTGAAGGCGGAGCCGCAGAAGACCGGAACGAACTCGTTGGCGATCGTGCCCTTGCGGATGAGCGCCTTCAGAGCCTCGTTCGCGGGCATCTCACCTTCGAGATAGGCCTCCATAGCGGCCTCGTCGACCTCTACGGCGATCTCGATGAGCTTCTCGCGATACTCTTCAGCCTTATCCTGAAGGTCGGCCGGGATCTCTTCGATATCCCAGGCGGCGCCCAGGGTCTCTTCCTTCCAGACCAGGGCCTTCATCTCGATCAGGTCGACGCAGCCTGCAAACTCGCTCTCCGCACCGATCGGCAGCTGAAGGACGAGCGGCTTGGCGCCAAGGCGCGATCCGATCATCTCGACGCAGCGGTAAAAGTCCGCGCCCAGCTTGTCCATCTTGTTGACGAAGATCATCCGCGGCACGCGGTACTTGTCGGCCTGACGCCAAACGGTTTCCGTCTGCGGCTCGACACCAGCATTGGCATCCAGCAGCGCAACCGCACCGTCGAGAACACGGAGCGAACGCTCCACTTCGATGGTGAAGTCGACGTGGCCCGGCGTGTCGATGATGTTCAGACGCTTTTCTTTCCAGAAAGCGGTCGTCGCAGCAGAGGTGATCGTGATGCCACGCTCCTGCTCCTGCTCCATCCAGTCCATCGTCGCGGCGCCGTCATGGACTTCGCCGATCTTATGGCTCTTGCCGGTGTAGTAGAGGATCCGCTCCGTCGTCGTGGTCTTGCCAGCATCAATGTGGGCCATGATGCCGAAGTTGCGGTAGTCCTCAATTTTATGCGTACGCGCCATGGCGTCAGACCCTCAGGTTTGCTTACCAGCGGTAATGCGAGAACGCGCGGTTGGCTTCGGCCATGCGATGCGTGTCTTCACGCTTCTTCACAGCCGTACCGCGGTTGTTTGCGGCGTCGAGCAGCTCACCAGAGAGCCGGTCGATCATGGTCTTTTCGTTGCGACCGCGAGACGCGGCAATCAACCAACGAATGGCAAGCGCCTGACGACGCTCGTTGCGGACCTCGACGGGGACCTGGTAGGTCGCACCGCCAACACGGCGAGAGCGAACCTCAACGGTCGGCATCACGTTGGTGAGCGCCTCATGGAACACCGAGATCGGGTCCTGCTTTGCACGGCTCTCAATAACATCGAACGCACCGTAGACGATACGCTCGGCTGCCGACTTCTTACCGTCGAGCATCACGTAGTTCATGAACTTCGTGACGACGACATCCCCGAACTTCGGGTCCGGATTGATCTCTCGCTTTTCAGCGCGATGACGGCGGGACATCTGTTGATCCTCGGCCTTTGAACACGAATTCTATTATTTCGGACGCTTGGCGCCGTACTTCGAACGACGCTGCTTGCGATCCTTGACGCCCTGGGTATCCAGCACACCACGCAGGATGTGGTAGCGCACGCCAGGCAAATCCTTGACGCGGCCGCCGCGGATCATCACCACGGAGTGTTCCTGCAGGTTGTGGCCTTCACCAGGAATGTAGCCGATGACCTCGAAGCCGTTCGTCAGACGCACCTTGGCGACCTTACGCAAAGCCGAGTTCGGCTTCTTCGGCGTCGTGGTGTACACGCGCGTGCACACACCGCGCTTCTGCGGGCAGGCCTCCATGGCCGGCACCTTGTTCCGCTTCGGCGGGTCCTTCCGCGGCTTGCGGATCAACTGGTTGATGGTCGGCATATTAGCGCTTCACCTTATCCATCTGCTGCATGCCCGTGCATGCGCGGAATCGCGCCGCTTCCACACCATTACTGGCGCGAAAAGGGCGCTGCGAAATACAGAGGATCACGAGGGACAACCCCATGATCGTGTGCTCGACGATTTATCGCCAAATTTGAACCCGGGCAGCGTTTAAGCCGATTGGTCCAGAGCGTGTCGCTCCGAATTCAAGAAAAGCTTACCGCCTGCCTTGGGAGTGGGCGGAACCTACTCACACACCGGCCCCACGTCAAGGCCCTGCCCGATAAATCTTCAGCCTTTCCGCGGTCTGGCGGATCTCACGCGGGAGTCGACCCAAAGCAACAGCAAGACGTAATATTCTTACCGTCCAATATCCGATTGCGCATTAATATTAGTCGACCGGTTCGGCGAGACAGCGGCGAGCAATTCCCCTCTGACGCCTCGTTCCCAGAGATTCTTCATAAATGGTGAATCGCTTGTCGCCAGATCCGGATTTTGTTCATCCCTGTTAGGGATTCGCTCCCGCCCACTGTCCGATGATTCCTGAACGAAAAAGGGGCCGCGCGGTGGCTGGCCCCTTCCGATCCCGATCGGATCCCTTCCCCTTCACTCCAAAGGCCTCTTGCGTGGACCGAGCAGCGCGTCCTCTGAACAGGCGGCTGGCGCTTGGCCTTTCAACGACGAGAAAGCTCGCCGGGAGCACTTGGGTCATCATGAAACCAATGATCCGTCCCGGGTCGGCGAGCCGAGCGTGGACCACGAACGCGCCGGCGATCGGGAGGCCGGCGAACAGGAAGGCCGCTTAGCACGCCTGGAAGCTGACGACGATTGCCAGGCCGCCGACAGGTTCCATCAGGATCGCCAAATGGAGACGCTTGCCCCGGCATTCCCTTCGCTCCCAGATGGGCAACCGCACAGACAGAACCGGCTAGTTTGGTCCTGTCCAAATGGACGCAGAGGGAGCCCGCCACCCGTTGCCCTGCGAATTGGATCCGGGCCGCGCTCCGATCAAGGTTGTCCATCTTGCCGCGTCCGATTTCTGAGTTCACCCAGCCCGAAGGCTGCGCTCTCCCCATGGAAAGCAGACGCCGGATGCGGCCAGACTGACGGATCGGCAGACAGGAATAAACGGGCGTGGCGCCTCCCTCTCTTCCTGCGATGCAGCCGCCTCTGGCAGAATGCTCAGTCCCGGAAGGTGATCACCGCGACATTTCCATCAAGGGCGTCCTGATAGGCCTCTTCAAAAGCCGGATCGTCGGGCTCCCCGTCGAGCGTGCCGATCTGGTCGAGCTCGGCTTCGGCATAGCCCTCCCCCGCCAGAGCTTCGAGGGCACGGCGAACGGCGCTGTCGTCATCGGCCGCCGACAGGACAATGTTCACGGTGATGGCGTCGTCCGGCCCACCCTCTTCTTCTTCCCACACGCGACCAACGATCACGAAGACCATCGGCTCATCGCCATTCAGTTTGGTGAGTTCCATTTCGTTTCTCCTGCGATTACGGGCAATGATGCCCGCCTGCCCGACGCAAAGCAAAGAGCTGATGGCAATGGCAAAAGGTTTGCCACTCTTGACTGAGCCCCTGCCCGCCACTTTTGGGCACCAGATGCGAGAAAGGCCGCCCGAAGGCGGCCTTTCCCTTGTCTCGATGTCGTGGCCGACTTACTCGGCCGGACCGACATGCGTCATATCGGTCAGCATCGGGTCTGCCATCTCCACACCCGAGCGCTTCTTGCGCTCGTCGAGGATGAGGTCGTCGCGATGCGTGGCGACCTTGCGGATCCGGGTGATCGCGCCGCCGGAGCCGGCGGGGATCAGACGACCCACGATGACGTTTTCCTTCAGACCGTCCAGCGTGTCCGACTTGCCGTTGACCGACGCCTCGGTAAGCACGCGCGTGGTCTCCTGGAAGGAGGCCGCGGAGATGAAGGAACGCGTCTGCAGCGAGGCCTTGGTGATGCCGAGCAGAACGGGATTGCCGCTCGCCGGCTTCTTGCCTTCCTCGATGCAGCGGGCGTTGATCTCGTCGAGATCGACACGGTCCACCTGCTCGTTGGTGATCAGATCGGTATCGCCCGCATCGGTGATCTCGATCTTCTGCAGCATCTGACGGACAATCACTTCGATGTGCTTGTCGTTGATGCCCACACCCTGCAATCGATAGACTTCCTGGATCTCGTTGACGAGGTAGTTGGCCAGAGCCTCCACGCCCTTGATCGCCAGGATGTCATGCGGTGCCGGATTTCCGTCGAGGATGTACTCGCCCTTCTCGATGGTGTCGCCTTCCTGCAGATGGAAGTGCTTGCCCTTCGGAACGAGATACTCGATCGGCTCCATGGACTCGTCGAACGGCTCCACGATGATGCGGCGCTTGTTCTTGTAGTCGCGGCCGAACTTGATCGTGCCGTCGGCCTCCGCGATGATCGCATGATCCTTCGGACGACGTGCCTCGAACAGCTCCGCCACACGCGGCAGACCACCGGTGATGTCCTTGGTCTTGGCGCTTTCCAGCGGAATACGCGCAAGCACGTCACCCGCACCGACCTTGTTGCCGGCATCGACCGAGAGAACGGTGTCGACCGACAGCATGTAACGGGCTTCACCACCGCGCGGCAGCTTGATGACCTCCCCCTTCTCGTCACGGATGACGATTGCGGGCTTGAGATCCTGCGTACGCGGGGAGGAACGCCAGTCGATGACGACACGCTTTGTGATGCCGGTCGCCTCGTCGGTGGATTCCGTCACGGTGGCACCGTCGATCATGTCTTCAAGGCCAACCGTACCGGCGACTTCGGTGAGCACCGGGCGGGTATAGGGATCCCACTCGGCGACACGCTGGCCGCGCTTGACGGTATCGCCCTCGTCCACATGCATCTTGGAACCGTAGGTCACGCGATGCACTGCACGCTCGATCCCTTCCGCATCGACCACGACGATCGACATGTTACGGGCCATGGCAACGAGGTTGCCCTCGCTGTCGCGGGCGACATTGCGGTTCCGCAGACGGATCGTGCCGTCGAACGAGGATTCGATGAACGAGCTGTCAACGACCTGCGCGGTACCACCGATGTGGAACGTACGCATGGTAAGCTGGGTGCCCGGCTCGCCGATGGACTGCGCCGCAATGACGCCGACCGCCTCGCCGATATTTACCGGCGTACCGCGGGCAAGGTCGCGACCGTAACAGGCGCCGCAGCAACCGATCTGCGTCTCGCAGGTCAGCACCGAGCGGATGCGGATCGACTGGACGTTCGCCTCTTCGATCAGCTCGACTTCCTTCTCCTCGATCATCTTGCCGGCCGGGACGATGACTTCGCCGGTGGCCGGGTTGACGATGTCGTCGCAGGTCGTACGGCCGAGCGCCCGCTGGCCGAGGGTTGCGATGACCTGGCCGGCATCGACAACTGCCTGAACCGTGATGCCCTTGTTGGTGCCGCAATCGGGCTCAAGGATGATGCAGTCCTGGGCCACGTCGACGAGACGGCGGGTCAGGTAACCGGAGTTCGCGGTCTTCAGGGCGGTGTCGGCCAGACCCTTACGGGCACCGTGGGTGGAGTTGAAGTACTCCAGAACCGACAGACCTTCCTTGAAGTTCGAGATGATCGGGCTCTCGATGATCTCGCCCGACGGCTTGGCCATAAGGCCACGCATGCCGGCAAGCTGCTTCATCTGGGCCGGTGAACCACGGGCACCGGAGTGGGACATCATGTAGACCGAGTTCATCGGCTTCTGACGCCCGCTCTCCTCGTCGAATTCGACCGCCTGGATGCGCTTCATCATCTCGTCGGCGACCTTGTCGGTGCACTTCGCCCACGCGTCGACGACCTTGTTGTACTTTTCGCCCTGTGTGATCAGGCCGTCATTGTACTGCTGCTCGTATTCCGTCACGAGGGCAGAGGTCTCGTCAACGAGGCTCTGCTTGGTATCCGGAATGACCATGTCGTCCATGCCGAACGAGATGCCGGCCTTGCACGCATTGGTGAAGCCGAGCTTCATGATCTGGTCGCAGAAGATGACCGTCTCCTTCTGACCGCAGGCGCGGTAGACGGTGTCGATCATCTTGGAGATATCCTTCTTCGTCATCAGCTTGTTGCAGACGTCGAAGGGCACTTCATGGTGCTTGGGCAGCAGCTCACCAATGAGAAGACGGCCAGGCGTCGTCTCGTAGATCGCGGAAACCGGGTTGCCCTCGGCATCCACCGTCTTGAAACGGCCGCGGATCTTGGTGTGCAGGGTGACCGACTTGGTCTCCAGCGCGTGATGCAGCTCGCCCAGATTGCCGAAGACCATGCCTTCGCCCGGCTCGCCTTCCGTCATCAGCGACAGATAGTAGAGACCCAGAACGATATCCTGCGACGGCACGATGATCGGCTGACCGTTGGCCGGGTGCAGGATGTTGTTGGTCGACATCATCAGGACGCGCGCTTCCAGACGGGCTTCCAGCGACAGCGGCACGTGAACGGCCATCTGGTCGCCGTCGAAGTCGGCGTTGAAGGCGGCGCAGACGAGCGGGTGAAGCTGCAGGGCCTTGCCCTCGATCAGCGTCGGCTCGAAGGCCTGAATGCCAAGGCGGTGCAGCGTCGGCGCGCGGTTCAGAAGCACAGGGTGCTCACGGATAACCTCGTCGAGGATATCCCACACTTCCGGACGCTCCTTCTCCACGAGCTTCTTCGCCTGCTTGACGGTCGAAGAATAGCCCTTGGCGTCAAGGCGCGAATAGATGAACGGCTTGAACAGCTCAAGCGCCATCTTCTTCGGCAGGCCGCACTGGTGCAGCTTGAGTTCCGGCCCCACGGTGATGACCGATCGACCCGAATAGTCGACGCGCTTGCCGAGCAGGTTCTGACGGAACCGGCCCTGCTTGCCCTTGAGCATGTCGGAAAGCGACTTCAGCGGACGCTTGTTGGCGCCCGTGATGACGCGACCGCGACGGCCGTTGTCGAACAGCGCATCCACGGATTCCTGCAGCATGCGCTTTTCGTTTCGGATGATGATATCCGGCGCACGCAGCTCGATCAGCCGCTTCAGACGGTTGTTACGGTTGATCACGCGGCGATAGAGGTCGTTCAGATCCGACGTCGCGAAGCGACCACCATCCAGCGGCACCAGCGGACGCAGATCCGGCGGAATGACCGGCACCACGGTGAGGATCATCCATTCAGGACGGTTGCCCGACTCGATGAACGCCTCGATGACCTTCAGACGCTTGGCAAGTTTCTTCGGCTTCAGCTCGGTCGTCGCTTCCGCGATTTCCACGCGCAGCCGCTCGCTCTCCTTCTCCAGGTCGAGCGACATCAGCATCTCGCGGATCGCTTCCGCGCCGATCATGGCGGTAAAGCTGTCCTCACCATACTCGTCTTGAGCGGTGATGAACTCTTCTTCCGACAGAAGCTGGTTCTGCTTGAGCGGCGTCAGGCCCGGTTCGAGCACGACATAGTTCTCAAAATAGAGAACGCGCTCAAGATCCTTCAGCGTCATGTCGAGAAGCAGGCCGATACGGCTCGGCAGCGACTTCAGGAACCAGATATGCGCAACCGGCGCGGCCAGCTCGATATGGCCCATGCGCTCGCGACGCACGCGGCTCAGCGTAACCTCGACACCGCACTTTTCGCAGATCACGCCCTTGTACTTCATGCGCTTGTACTTGCCGCACAAGCACTCGTAGTCCTTGATCGGGCCGAAGATCCGCGCACAGAACAGGCCGTCGCGCTCCGGCTTGAACGTACGATAGTTGATCGTCTCCGGCTTCTTGATCTCGCCAAAGGACCAGGAATGAATCTTCTCGGGGCTGGCGATCGTGATCCGGATCTGGTCGAACGTCGCCGGCTGAGCCTGCTGATTGAACAGGTTCATGACCTCTTGATTCATAGGTTATCTCCTTCAATGCTCGGGCGGGATGGCGCGCCGCTTCGCGCATCTGCCGTCCCGGCACTCAAACAGGATTTGCTCGCAGTCGGTCGCTGGACAGCGGGCCTGACGTTACGGGCGAAACTATGACGTTCCGCCCTGGAAGCGCGGCGGATCATTCCGCCGCGTCCGCCTGTTCTTCGTCTTCGCCTGCGGGAAGCTGCAGCTTGCTGTCCTTCAATTCGACATTGAGGCCAAGCGAACGCATTTCCTTGACGAGCACGTTGA
Source organism: Breoghania sp. (assembly GCF_963674635.1). Lineage (NCBI taxonomy): Bacteria > Pseudomonadati > Pseudomonadota > Alphaproteobacteria > Hyphomicrobiales > Stappiaceae > Breoghania > Breoghania sp. The sequence continues at coordinate 375,768 of NZ_OY771475.1, read as the reverse complement.
AGCTTTCCGGAATACCGGCCTCGAACGTGTCGTCGCCACGAACGATGGACTCGTACACCTTCGTACGGCCCGCCACGTCGTCCGACTTCACCGTCAGCATTTCCTGGAGCGTGTAGGCCGCGCCGTAAGCTTCGAGCGCCCACACTTCCATTTCGCCGAAACGCTGACCGCCGAACTGCGCCTTGCCGCCCAGCGGCTGCTGGGTAACGAGCGAGTATGGGCCGATCGAACGCGCGTGGATCTTGTCGTCCACGAGGTGGTGCAGCTTCAGCATGTAGATGTAGCCCACCGTGACCGTGCGGTCGAACTGCTCGCCGGTACGCCCATCATAAAGCCTGGACTGACCCGAACCGTCGAGGCCGCCGATCTCCAGCATGTCCACGATGTCCGGTTCCACGGCGCCGTCAAAGACCGGCGTCGCGATGGAAACACCCGTGCGAAGCTGCTCCGCAAGGCGCACGACGGACTCGTCGTCATATTCCTTGACCGGATCGCCCTTCAGGTTGTCGCCATAGATCTCGACGATCTTGCCCTTCAGCGCTTCGATCTCACCCGACTTGCGGTACTCCTCGTAGAGCTCCCCGATGCGCTTGCCCATACCGGCGCAAGCCCAACCCAGATGCGTTTCGAGGATCTGACCGACGTTCATGCGCGACGGCACGCCCAGCGGGTTCAGAACGATGTCGACCGCAGTGCCGTCATCAAGATACGGCATGTCTTCGAGCGGATTGATCTTGGAGACCACGCCCTTGTTGCCGTGACGGCCAGCCATCTTGTCGCCCGGCTGAAGCTTGCGCTTCACCGCAACGAAGACCTTGACCATCTTCATGACGCCCGGCGGCAGTTCATCACCGCGCTGCAGCTTCTCCACCTTGTCGATGAAACGCTGCTCAAGGCGCTTGCGGCTCTCGTCGTACTGACCGCGCAGGGCTTCGATCTCGCCCATCAGCTTCTCGTTGTCGATGGCGAACTGCCACCACTGAGACCGCGGATACTCGTTCAGCACGTCGCCCGTGATCGGACCGTCGCCACGGAAGCTCTTCGGACCACCGGAGGCTTCCTTGCCGATCAGCATCTCCGCCAGACGGCCATAGACGTTGCGATCCAGGATCGCCTGCTCGTCATCGCGGTCCTTGGCGAGGCGTTCGATCTCCTCGCGCTCGATCGCCATGGCGCGCTCGTCCTTTTCAACGCCGTGGCGATTGAAGACGCGCACTTCCACGACCGTGCCGGTGACACCCGGCGGCAGACGCAGCGAGGTGTCGCGGACATCGGAGGCCTTCTCACCGAAAATGGCGCGCAGAAGCTTTTCTTCCGGCGTCATCGGGCTTTCGCCCTTCGGCGTGATCTTGCCCACGAGAATGTCCGAGGGGTTCACCTCCGCACCGATATAGACGATGCCGGCTTCGTCGAGGTTCTTCAGCGCCTCTTCCGAAACGTTCGGAATGTCGCGCGTGATTTCCTCCGGCCCGAGCTTCGTATCACGCGCCATCACCTCGAATTCCTCAAGGTGGATGGAGGTGAACACGTCGTCACGCACGATGCGCTCCGACAGCAGGATGGAGTCCTCGAAGTTGTAGCCGTTCCAGGGCATGAACGCGACGAGCACGTTCCGGCCGAGCGCCAGATCGCCCAGGTCCGTGGAGGGGCCGTCGGCGATGATGTCACCCTTGTTGATGACGTCGCCCACGCGCACCAGCGGACGCTGGTTGATGCAGGTATTCTGGTTGGAACGCTGGAACTTCATCAACCGGTAGATGTCGACGCCCGACTTGGACGGATCGAGATCCTGGGTCGCGCGGATAACGATACGGGTCGCATCGACCTGATCGACCACGCCGGCCCGGCGCGCGCCAATGGCCGCACCGGAATCGCGGGCCACGACCGCTTCCATGCCCGTGCCAACGAACGGAGCCTCGGCCCGCACCAGAGGCACGGCCTGACGCATCATGTTCGAGCCCATCAGCGCGCGGTTGGCGTCATCGTTTTCCAGGAACGGAATGAGCGATGCCGCGACCGACACGAGCTGCTTGGCCGACACGTCCATGAAGTTCACGCGATCGGCCGGAACCAGCATGACGTCACCGGCGTGACGACACAGGATCAGCTCTTCGATGAAGCGACCGTTCTCGTCTGTCTCAACGTCTGACTGCGCGACGTAGTACTTGGACTCCTCCATCGCCGACAGATACTGGACATCATTGGTCGCATGACCGTCCTGAACCCGGCGATAGGGGCTCTCGATGAACCCGTACTTGTTGACGCGCGCAAAGGTGGCCAGCGAGTTGATCAGACCGATGTTCGGGCCTTCCGGCGTCTCAATCGGGCAGATACGGCCATAGTGCGTCGGATGCACGTCACGGACTTCGAAGCCAGCGCGCTCACGGGTCAGACCGCCCGGGCCAAGCGCCGAAAGACGACGCTTGTGGGTGACTTCCGAAAGCGGGTTGGTCTGGTCCATGAACTGCGAGAGCTGCGAGGAACCGAAGAACTCGCGAACGGCAGCGGCGGCGGGCTTCGCGTTGATCAGGTCCTGCGGCATGACAGTGTCGATTTCCACCGACGACATGCGCTCCTTGATCGCGCGCTCCATGCGCAGCAGACCGATGCGGTACTGGTTTTCCATCAGCTCGCCGACAGAACGCACACGGCGGTTGCCGAGATTGTCGATGTCGTCGATCTCGCCGCGGCCATCACGCAGCCCGAGAAGCGTGCGAATGACCTCGATGATGTCTTCCTTGCGCAGGACGCGCACGGTGTCTTCGACATCGAGATCGAGGCGCATGTTCATCTTCACGCGACCGACGGCCGACAGGTCGTAGCGTTCGGCATCGAAGAACAGCGACTGGAACATCGCTTCGGCGGTGTCGATGGTGGGCGGCTCGCCCGGGCGCATCACGCGATAGATGTCGAACAGCGCGTCTTCACGCGCTTCGTTCTTGTCGATCGCAAGCGTGTTGCGCATGTAGGCGCCAGTGGTCACGTGATCGATCGCGAGCACGGGAATTTCGTCGTAGCCCTGCTCGATCAGCGCTTCGAGGACCTTCTCGTTGATCTCGTCGCCCGCCTCGGCATAGATCTCGCCGGTCTGCAGGTTGACCATGTCCTCGGCCAGGAATTCGCCATAGAGCTCTTCCGGCGCGACCTTGATCGACTTGACGCCCTTTTCCAGCAGCTGCTTGGCATGCCGGGCCGTCATCTTCTTGCCGGCTTCCAGGATGACTTCGCCGCTATCGGCGTCAATCAGGTCCTCGGCACTCTTCATGCCGCGCATGCCGGTCGGATTGAAAGGCTTGCGCCAGGAATCCTTGCCCTTCGTATACGAGAAGCTGTCATAGAAGGTGCTCAGGATCTCGGACGGATCGAGACCAAGCGCCATCAGCAGCGACGTCACCGGGATCTTCCGGCGACGGTCGATACGCGCATAGACAATGTCCTTGGCGTCGAACTCGATGTCGAGCCAGGAACCGCGATAGGGAATGACGCGCGCCGCGAACAGGAGCTTGCCCGAGGAATGGGTCTTGCCCTTGTCGTGGTCAAAGAACACGCCAGGCGACCGGTGCATCTGGGAAACGATAACGCGCTCGGTGCCGTTGATGATGAAGGTGCCGTTCTCCGTCATGAAGGGCATGTCGCCCATATAGACGTCCTGCTCCTTGATGTCCTTCACCGACTTGGCATCGGTTTCCTCATCGATATCGAACACGATGAGGCGAAGGGTCACCTTGAGCGGTGCGGAGAAGGTCATGCCGCGCTGGCGGCATTCGTCCACGTCATACTTCGGCGGCTCGAATTCGTAACGAACGAATTCAAGCAGCGACGTGCCACTGAAATCGGAGATCGGGAAAACCGACTTGAAAACGGCCTCAAGGCCGTCGACCGTGCGGCCGCCTTCCGGTTCCTCGACCTGCAGAAACTGATCATAAGAAGCCTTCTGGACCTCGATCAGATTCGGCATTTCCGCTACATCGCGGATGTCACCGAAGAACTTGCGGACTCGCTTGCGACCGTTGAACGTCTGCGCCATTGTCGCTCCTCGTATCGCCTCAAGCACCCTCGCGCCCCGGGAGTGCTCTTGCTTTAAGTTTCTCGACCCCTGCGCCTGCGGAGTTATTCCACAGGCACCGTGATCCTGTTGACGGCTAGCCGGATCGCCGGCACTTCACTTGGCCCGACGGCACGCTGGACCTATAATCCAAGTAGCGAGCCGCGATCTGGGTAGCCGTCCCTACTGGGACGTTCGCCCCGGTACCGGGAAGATCCCGCCGGGGCCTGAACTCGACTGGCGGATACCGCACGTACGACCCTTGTCCTGGATGGGTCGGCAAATCGTTTCCGGCATCCGAAGTAGCGGTCCCGGGCGCACCCGGGACCACGCATTCTTGTAAGGAAGACCTTACTTCAGCTCGACGGTCGCGCCGGCTTCTTCGAGCTTCTTCTTCAGCTCTTCGGCTTCGTCCTTCGAAGCGCCTTCCTTGACGGTCTTCGGAGCACCCTCGACCAGGTCCTTGGCTTCCTTCAGGCCAAGACCGGTGATGGCGCGGACTTCCTTGATGACGTTGATCTTCTTGTCGCCGGCAGAAGCCAGGACAACGTCGAACTCGGTCTTCTCTTCTTCGGCCGGAGCAGCGGCACCACCGGCAGCGGCGGCAACGGCCACCGGAGCAGCGGCGGAAACGCCCCACTTCTCTTCGAGCATCTTGGAAAGCTCAGCAGCTTCCATGACAGTCAGGGCGGACAGCTCTTCAACGATCTTTTCGAGATCAGCCATTTCAATTTACCTTCGTATTCGAACCGTAATGGTTTCAGTGTTTGCAGCAGTCGCGTGCCTTACGCGGCTTCGTCCTTCTTGGCGTACGCCCCGATGACGCGGGCCACCTGCCCGGCCGGTGCGCTGAGAACCTGCGCGATGCGCGTCGCCGGCGTGCTGATCATGCCGACAAGCTTCGCGCGCAGTTCATCGAGCGACGGCATCGTGGCCAGGGCCTTGATACCTTCCGCATCGAGGTTGGTGGAGCCGAGCGCGCCACCCAGGACAACGAGCTTCTCGTTGCCCTTGACGAATTCCATCACCGCCTTGGGAGCCGCGACCGGGTCTGCCGAATAGGCGATGACGGTCGGGCCCTGGAACAGGCCGTTGATGTGCTCGACTTCCGTGCCTTGAAGGGCAAGCTTTGCAAGACGGTTCTTCGCGACCTTGACGGACCCGCCGGCTTCACGAACCTTCGCACGCAGCGAAGTCATGTCCGAGACCGAGAGACCCGCATAGTGGGCCACGACGACAACGCCCGCGTCCGAAAACACGGTGTTGAGCGCCGATACGGCTTCGCGCTTTTCCGCTCTATCCACTTGCCTTCTCCACTTGGCGAACGACAGCGTGCCGTCCGCCGGTTGGCTTTGCCGCTCCGATGAATAGCCCCATCGAAACGACGCTCAGGGTTCCTGCCCCCTCACGCACGCCTTTCAGGGGCGCGGCAAGGCCTACGGTTCGAACCGGGGACCGCGAACGGTCGAATTCGGTTCTAACCCGTCTATGCAGGCCCATCTGGCTTAAACCCGGCTCGTTAGAGCCCGGCACCTGCAGTCTCGGACAGGACCGGCTGACCTGAAGGCCTGAAGACCTCCCGATAGCCGGATCCCGCCGGGCGAACCCGGCGGGAATTCTCACCACCCCTTTCAGGGCGGAATTCAGGAACAACGAGAACCTCGCTGCCATTTCAAGCGTCAATCAGACGCCGACGCCTCAGGCGCCCGTCACGCTCGACAGATCAACCTTGATGCCGGGGCCCATGGTTGAGGTCAGCGCGACGCGGCGAAGGTAGTTGCCCTTCGCACCCGACGGCTTGGCTTTGATCACCGCATCGGTGAAGGCCTTGATGTTCTCGGCCAGCTTGCCTGCATCGAAGGACGCCTTGCCGATACCGGCATGGATGATACCGGCCTTTTCGACGCGGAACTGGACGGCACCGCCCTTGGCGTCGTTGACAGCGGCCTTGACGTCCGGGGTCACCGTGCCAACCTTCGGGTTCGGCATCAGACCGCGCGGGCCGAGCACCTTACCGAGACGGCCGACGAGCGGCATCATGTCCGGGGTCGCGATGCAGCGATCGAAATCGATCGTGCCGGACTGGACCTGCTCGACCAGCTCTTCCGCACCGACGAGGTCGGCACCGGCGGCCTTCGCTTCATCGGCCTTATCGCCGCGCGCAAAGACTGCGACGCGAACGGACTTGCCCGTGCCGTTCGGCAGAACGCACACGCCGCGAACCATCTGGTCGGCGTGGCGCGGATCAACGCCCAGGTTCAGAGCGATTTCGACGGTCTCGTCGAACTTCGCGGTGGCCCGCTCCTTGATCAGCTTCAGCGCCTCGTCGAGGGTGTAAAGCTTGTCGCGGTCGATGCCTTCACGGCTGGCGGCTACGCGCTTTCCGATCTTCGCCATGGTCTTACTCCGCAACCTCGAGGCCCATCGAACGGGCAGAACCTTCGACCATCCGCATGGCGGCGTCGATATCCACGGCGTTCAGGTCCTTCATCTTCGCCTCGGCGATTTCACGAACCTGATCGCGGCTGACGGAACCAATCGTGCCGCGGCCCGGGGTCTGAGAACCCTTCGGCAACTTGGCGGCCTTCTTCAGGAAGAAGGAGACAGGCGGCGTCTTCACCTCGAAGGTGAACGACTTGTCCGTGAAGAACGTGATCACGGTCGGGCACGGAGCACCCTTTTCCATATCCTGCGTCTGCGCGTTGAACGCCTTGCAGAATTCCATGATGTTCAGACCGCGCTGACCCAGCGCCGGACCGATCGGGGGAGACGGCGTTGCCGACCCCGCCGGCACCTGAAGCTTCAGGCTACCTTGAATTTTCTTCGCCATTTGGCTCTCCTAGACATACTGGCCGGCCTACCCGGCACCAGAGAGGTGGTGGTCTGGCTGCTTGCGCGGGGCGATCCGCCCTCAAGAAACCTTCCACCTACGAACAGATATCGAAGCCTGAGATCAGAGCTTCTCGACCTGCGCGTATTCGAGCTCGACCGGGGTTGCCCGACCGAAAATGGACACTGCGACCTTCAGGCGGGCGCGTTCGTCGTCCACCTCCTCGACAAGACCGTTGAACGAGGCAAACGGGCCATCGGAGACCCGAACCTGTTCGCCAACCTCGAAGGAGACAGACGGCTTCGGCCGATCGACGCCTTCCTGCACCTGATGCAGGATACGCTGCGCTTCGGCCTCGGAAATCGGCATCGGCCGATTGTCGGTTCCAAGGAACCCGGTCACCCTCGGCGTGTTCTTGATGAGATGATACGCGTCGTCCGTCATCTCCATCTTCACGAGCACATAACCGGGGAAGAACTTGCGTTCCGCATCCACCTTACGCCCGCGACGAACCTCCACGACCTTTTCGGTCGGGACGAGGATTTCCTCAAACAGATCCTCCAGGCCGGTCGACTGCGCCTTTTCCCGGATGGATTCCGCGACTTTCTTTTCGAAATTCGAATAGGCGTGGACGATGTACCAACGCTTGGCCATGAGACCCCAGTCCGCTTCGTTTGATATCGTTTACGGTTTGAGTAGTTAGCCCAAACCAACCAGAAGCTTCACACCCGCGGCCATGATCTGATCGGCAAGCAGGAAGAAGATCGACGCAGCGGCAGCCATGATGAACACCATCACGGTGGTGACGACAGTCTCCTTCCGCGTCGGCCAGGAAACTTTCGCAACCTCCTGGCGCGTCTGCTGGAGGAACGTAAAGGGATTGTTTTTCGCCATTCCGCCTGTGGCCGCCCGTGGCCTGCTTCAGCGCCAACCTGCACCAGTATCAGGTGCAAGGCGCCGCCGGTAATTCGTGTTTCAGACCTGCGCGACCCGCCCCGAGGCACAGACGCCCATTGGACATCCGGTCACTTGATCCCGCTTCTTCTTCGCGCCCGGCGCCACATCAGGCAGGAGCCCTGCCCAGCGAATCGCCGAAACGCTGCCTTTTAAACGGCATTTAGGCGCGCGGAATCATCCGCACGCCAAATCTCGTTGCGCATTACTTATAGCCGTCGAACCGATTCCACAAGAGTGAAACTGGCAGGGGCGGAGGGACTCGAACCCACGACCTGCGGTTTTGGAGACCGCTGCTCTACCAACTGAGCTACACCCCTACTATCCGATCTGTCAAACCGCACGTCGCGACACACGAGAAAGCCAGACCTCCACTTGCAGCCGGTTCGGCTACATTCCCCGGGCGCCGCTTCAAGCGACCACCTGGGAAAACCCCGACAGGCGGGCCCTTATAGACCCTACTGCCAGGAATGCAAGCGCGGCCTGTGGGCCGCGCCGCTTAATGCTTACTCGATGATCGAGGCAACGACGCCGGCGCCGACGGTGCGGCCGCCTTCGCGGATAGCGAAGCGCAGACCTTCTTCCATCGCGATCGGCACGATCAGCGTCACCGTCACGGCGACGTTGTCGCCCGGCATCACCATCTCGGTGCCTTCCGGCAGATCCACAACACCCGTCACGTCGGTCGTGCGGAAGTAGAACTGCGGACGATAGTTCGTGAAGAACGGGGTGTGACGACCACCCTCTTCCTTCGTCAGAATGTAGGCCTCGGCCTTGAACTTCGTGTGCGGGGTCACAGAACCCGGCTTGCAAAGAACCTGACCGCGCTCGACATCCTCACGGCCGATGCCGCGAAGCAGAGCACCGATGTTGTCGCCAGCCTGGCCCTGATCGAGCAGCTTGCGGAACATCTCGACGCCCGTGCAGGTCGTCTTCTTCGTGTCGCGGATACCCACGATCTCGATTTCTTCGCCGACCTTGATGATGCCGCGCTCGACACGACCCGTCACAACCGTGCCGCGACCGGAGATCGAGAACACGTCTTCGATCGGCATCAGGAACGGCTGGTCAATCGGACGCTCCGGCGTCGGAATGTACTCGTCAACCGCTTCCATCAGCTTCAAAACCGCACCGCGGCCGATTTCCTGATCCCGGTTCTCAACGGCTGCAAGAGCCGAACCGGCGATGATCGGAATGTCGTCGCCCGGGAAGTCGTAGGACGACAGAAGATCGCGGATTTCCATCTCGACAAGCTCAAGAAGCTCCGGATCGTCGACCTGGTCGACCTTGTTCATGAACACGACCAGAGCCGGCACACCGACCTGACGCGCCAGAAGGATGTGCTCGCGGGTCTGCGGCATCGGGCCATCGGCCGCCGAGCAAACCAGGATCGCGCCGTCCATCTGCGCCGCACCCGTGATCATGTTCTTCACGTAGTCGGCGTGGCCCGGGCAGTCCACGTGAGCGTAGTGACGGTTCGCCGTCTCGTACTCAACGTGCGCCGTCGAAATCGTGATGCCGCGCGCCTTTTCTTCCGGCGCAGCGTCGATTTCGTCATAAGCCTTCGCAACGCCACCGCCCTGCTCTGCAAGCGTCATGGTGATCGCTGCCGTAAGGGTCGTCTTGCCGTGGTCAACGTGGCCAATCGTACCAATGTTGACGTGCGGCTTGTTGCGCTCAAATTTTTCCTTAGCCATCGACGTCGCTCTCTGCTCGTTTGCTCGCGGAGCAAGCCCGCGGATTTCCCATTCCAGGCACGGCCGGAGGCCGCGTCACCGCGCCAACCGGCGATGGATCAGAACCTCAGGACCGTTCCTCCCGGTTGGGAGGCCTCTATATATAGGGACACCATATATAGCGGTCGTTCGACGATTTGCAGAAGATGTACTCGAAGGTTGGAGCGGGTGAAGGGAATCGAACCCTCGTCATCAGCTTGGAAGGCTGTTGCTCTACCATTGAGCTACACCCGCGCTCGTAGGCTTTTGGTGCGATGGTGGAGGAGGTTGGATTCGAACCAACGTAGGCAAAGCCAACGGATTTACAGTCCGTCCCCTTTAACCACTCGGGCACTCCTCCGTTCACCGCAACCGGTAGCCTGAAAGCCTACAGGATCGCCAAACAGAAACACCCCGCCCCGCTCTTTCCCGGTCAACGCCTGATGAGACAAACGTTGGCGGGAACCGGTGGGGCGGTGAATCCCGTGGCGCGTTTTATGGCGATGTCGCCCTTCAGTGTCAACGGCCTATTCGGGAAGAATTTCATGTCCGCCCCAATGAGGTGTGGAAACACTCCGTACACGCCGGTCAAATCCTTCGGTTTTCTGCGGTTTTTGAAAATTTTTCCCCAGCCCGATACACGCAAATTAGCTGCAGATGCGTCGATTGCGCCCGCCTGCAACATTCCGGCGCGCGCCCACGCAAGGCGGGCGCATTGCTCTGCAGCCTCCCATGGCTTCGCCAATAACCTCTCGCCTCCATACTGGACTGGAGCCAGCGCGAAGCCTTCGGCGTTTTTCACGATAAAGCCCCGGGACAAGCCGCCAAAGCGCGCTTGCGCGGCGCACGGAGCGTCGATAGAGGTAACCTCATGAGCACACCTCCGGAGCCGCCCAGCGGCAAACCCCGCCGCCCAAGCACCCGTTCGCCCCGCCCCGGCGCGAAGGGCCGCCCCTATGGCAAGCCCGGCGGCCACAGTCATGGCGCGAAGAAATTCGGCGGCTCGCGACGCGCAGCCCCCGATCCCGACGCGCCGTTGCTGCTTTATGGCCTGCACACGGTTGAGGCGGCCTTCGCCAATTCCGACCGCAAGCGCCACCGCCTCGTCGCCACGCGCAATGCGCTGCAACGCCTTGAAGAACGCGGCGTGACGGTGGACGTGCCGGTCGATCTGGTCGATCCGCGCTCCATCGCCCGTCAGGTTCCGCGCGATGCGGTGCATCAGGGTGTGCTGCTGCAGGTTGATCCCCTGCCCGCCTATGACCTGAAATCACTGGGCGATGCCCGCCTCGTCCTCGCATTGGATCAGGTGACCGACCCGCATAATGTGGGGGCAATCCTGCGCTCCGCCGTGGCGCTGGCCGCCGATGCAGTGGTGACGACCCATCGCCATTCGCCGGAAGAAGGCGCGGTGCTTGCAAAATCCGCCTCCGGTGCGTTGGATATGGTGCGTCACCTGAAGGTGCAGAACATGGCGCGCTTTCTCTCAGAAGCGGGCGACGCGGGCTTCACCCGTGTGGCGCTGGACAGCGACGGCCCCGCCCCATTGGAAGAAACCGATCTCGGCCAGCGGCTGATTCTGGTTTTGGGCGCCGAAGGCAAGGGTGTGCGCCAAGGCGTTCGAGAGGCCTGCGATACGCTTGCCCGGCTCGACATGCCTGGCAAGATCCGCTCGCTCAACGTCTCAAACGCCGCCGTGCTGTCTCTCTATGTGGCACGCAACAAGCTGGGGCTCTAGGCCCCAGATCGTTGCCCCGTCGGCCCCGCGCCCTGGCCCCACAACCGCCTAGCGACACCGCCGATACTTGCCCGAATAGGCCAGATAAAGCCCCGTGCGCGGATTGAAGCTTCGGTATTTCGAGGCGCAATAGGCATACCATTCCGGCGTTCCCGCCACCGGGCGTCCAACCCCGCGCGGCCCGTAATAGCGCGGTGGCGCCACAGGCGCGCGGCGATAGTAATAGCCCGGGGCATAGCCATACCCCCGGTAGGGTACGCCCACATAGGGCCCGACAAACGGGCCGGAGCGGAACCACACCGAAAAGCCCGGCCGGTAAGCGCGATAGGGCCGATAGGAGCGATAGTTGCGGTAGGGCCGGTAGTGTCGCTTGCGATAATGAACCGGCTCGGCCCTGACCGCCTCACCTGCAGCCGCAAGGCCCGCGCGTTTGAGCTGACCTGAGCCCTGAAGCGGCATGGCCGCCGCTGTTTCCGCCCCCAGCCACATCAGCGCGAGCAGACAGACCGCTGCGCCCAGCATCGACTTTCGCGAAAGAAGCGTTCCCTTTGACCGTGTCATGATACGTCCTCCTTGCGCCCTGCCCCGCGCCCGCTGCCGACAATCGCCCGCCGCAGCCTTTTCCTTCAGCGCGGGAAACGCCAAGTTTAGCACCTGAAACAGTGCGATAGGGAACCGTGCGCAAACAAAACGGCGAAAGGCGGGCGGCCCGAAACCGCCGCGCGCCCGAAAGCCGAAACGCCCGAAAACGCCGCGCCAGAACAAAGTCCATCGCTTTGCCTGTGGCTAAAGGCGATTTCGTGGGATGCAACGCCGCGCGCCTTATGCTATGGGAGCGGAAATTGCCGAACCGAAGGCGGGCCCCACCCCGATATTCCTTCGTGTGTTCGCAAGGGCCGGTATAGCTCAGTTGGTAGAGCACCTGATTTGTAATCAGGGGGTCGCGGGTTCGAATCCTGCTGCCGGCACCAATCATTTCAATGACTTAGCCGAAATCCGATGCGAACGAAATGAGAACGTGAGACGGTCTCACGTCTCACGCGTGAGACCCTTTTGGGAACGTGGGATTTGGACGGCAAACGGTCTTGAGGTGCGGTTCCGATGGATGACGGAATTCGGACGGGAGTGATCGGACCGCACCTGACAAGCGATGCCCACTAAAGCCAATATTTTTTCACTCTAAAGACATGGAAGGGACTACATCACAACGAAATTCGGCAAAGGATCGCTGCAACTAATAAATGTGCCGTTAGGGCGATAGCTCAGTTGTTCAGCAGAGTATTTACTCGCTCATAGAGTGCCTGCTCTAGTCGCTGCAAGCCTTCACCATTGTTCAGGTAATGGATATAGCGCAAATGCCTGAGATCGAAGGGGACATCATCCTGATGCTGAGCGAGTAGGATGACTTCGCGTCCTATAGCGTGAGCAATCCCAATCTCGTAGAAGACGTTCGGGTTCTTACCGGTACAATCGCCGATGATGATACGCGACCGGGAAATAAGACTGGCGATGTCCTGGATGATGTGGGTATGTTCCCAAATGTCATCAGCGCGATTTACGTTCATTCCGACACGCTCCCCCGCCCGCCTGATGGCCTCATAGACAGCACTGAAGCTTGGATGGAAGGGCATCATAGCTGACAACTGCCTTGGATCGATGGTGCTCCTGTCTCCAAGGCTAAAAACTGTCGCTTGGTTGAGGTTAGGATTCATAGCACGTATCAGTATTTCATACAGATCTACGTCCTTTACTGCCCAATGCGTGCGGCTAAATTCCCAATCATGCATCTGCAGTTCGACAGATCGGGTTGCAAGCCAGTCAACAGAGATGGGAAGAATATGGGGATCATAGCTATACTCGATCGTCACATCGCCGCCGGTTCGGCCGGTAATATTCGTGATACGGCCGACACGCGCTAGGTTGTCGCCGGTATTTTGTTCAGGCATAAACAACGCTGGATAGTTGCGAAGTTGTGTATAGTCCAGACCATGCGGCTGCCGCAGTAAGACACGGATCGAATCCTCAGTATATTCGAGAATTCTACTAACACTAAAGCTGCTTTGATGAAGCGGCCAACCGCCAGCCATTACTAGTAGATTAAACATCGAACAGCCTCAAAAGCCGCGTACACCTATTGCCCATCTGCCCCGGACAACAGAACATGCCAAGCGGATTGGTTGTTAGACCACGGGGATTTAGACCTTTAACGATGTCGTTATAAGCAATCGGCTCAAGGGCAGGCAACTTCTGGATTGCCACAGAACATTCGATTTCGGCCGGTCCAATTCACTAAGTTAGTATTTTTCCTATCAATAATTAAAAATGGAGGCGCATAGGCGTTAGCTCGCATTGGACCTTCACCTCCCCCGCTCCGCCTCCATCCGCTCCACCGCCGCGCGCAGATATTTCAGATCCGACCGCAATTCCGTAAGCAACTGAACCTGCCTCACGCGATCCAACTGCCGATCACGCTTGGCAATTTCCAACGCGGCCAACCTTCGCGCGTGATCTTCCAGTGTCGAATCGAACTTCTCCCAGCCGACCGCCCATTGCCGGATCTGGCCGATGATCAATCCCCCGATCGTGATGAGATTGCCGATCGCGATATCCGGCCAGAACACTCAAGCTCCAGCGCCTCTGTTCGTCGGCCATGCCGCGCCCCTTCTGCCAAGCGTCAGGCCTTGCCGTTGCGCTTTTCCTGGCTGCGCTGCCAGACGTAGACGCCGAGGACGGACGCCCCGAAGCCGAGATAGGTGGAGAGATAACTGCCGATCTGGGCAACCGCGTTGATGGGGCTTGTCGAGGAAGCGATCGCATAGACAAATGCGGTGCCGAGTGCCGAACAGACCAGGCCAAACTCGATACCGAAAATCGGCCGTCAGGTGCGCGTCAGCGTGTCCTTGGCCTTGTGCTCAGCGCGCATGGTCTGGTTGCCCTCAGCCAGCATCGCCGCCCCATCGACACCCCACGAAAAAGCCGGGCCGCACCATTGTTGATGCGGCCCGGCCCTCACCTATGCCTGCTGATCCAGACCGAAGGCCGGGTGATGGATCAGTTCGCCTTCGGGTTCGCTCCCGTCGAAGGGCAAGGCCAGAACCACCTCCGGTGGGCATCCGGTGACATGCAGGCCCGGGAAGGCGCGGAAGCCGAAGCGGGTGTAGTAGCCCGGATCTCCGACCAGCGCCGCGCCCCGGTGCGTCTCACGCAAGCGGGAAAGCGCCTCTTTCATCAGGGCAGACCCGATCCCCTGTCCGTGGAGCGGGGGAACGACGCCAACAGGGCCGATCAGCCCCCAGCCTTCCTGATCGCCCACAAGGCCCGGCGAAGCGGCCAGATGGCCGACCACCTCACCCTTTTTTTCTGCGACGAGCGAGAGGGACAGCGCGCCCGCTGCGCGCAGCCGTTCCACGATGGCAGCCTCCGTGCCGGTGGCTTGCGCAAGCACACGCATGGCTTGGCGAATGACATCGTTGATGGCGGGGATGTCGGCAGCGGTTTCGTTTCGGATCGATATCAACATGTCATGCTCCCTGATTGTCGTATTGCGCGCGAACGGCGATCCGCCCGCGTTTGGAGATCCGGTACGGATTGCCCGCGCAGGATTCGATCAGCCTCTTGGTTCGCAATCGGTGGAAGATGTTCAGGTTGAAATCAGCAAGGATCAGCCCCTCGCGCGTCACGCATGTCACGCGCGTGATCTTGGGGCCGCAGCCGCGCTC
The DNA here is from genome assembly GCF_963674635.1 of Breoghania sp. Lineage (NCBI taxonomy): Bacteria > Pseudomonadati > Pseudomonadota > Alphaproteobacteria > Hyphomicrobiales > Stappiaceae > Breoghania > Breoghania sp. Next base: position 360,767 of record NZ_OY771475.1, on the reverse strand, counting down.
ATGCAGGATCCGGCCGCCAAGAGCCAGAACGTGCAAGGCACGTTGTTCATTTCGTGAGATATTCATGGAAGTCTCGTGCAACAGACGTGAAGAAACACTCCGGGCACCCAAGGCACCCAGCGGCTCTCAATTCACGCGGCTCTCCAAAATCCGGAGAGCCCTATCGCACAAGCTCTGACATCCAGTCTCCATTGGCTGACGGACGCTCAGTGACGTCGCCAGCACCTCATATCTAGTTCAGGCAGGCCCGATCCTCAAGCCGGAGGAAGGCCCGTCCGGCGCGACAGAGCCGCACAGACGGGCCGGCAGATTGCGGCATCGGAAGCCGTGCCGTTCAAACCCGCCAAGGGAAATGGAGGAGACAGTGCCTCCCTTACCGGGATCTCTCAGGCAAAGCGGGCCCGTGTCCGGTTGGCGAACGCGACCAGCGACAACATCACCGGCACTTCCACCAGCACACCCACCACGGTGGCAAGTGCGGCGCCGGAATTGAGGCCGAACAGGCTGATTGCCACTGCAACCGCCAGCTCGAAGAAGTTCGAAGTGCCGATCATCGCGCAGGGCGCAGCGATGCGATGGGGGACTTTCAGAAGATAGGCCGCGCCATAGGCAATGGCGAAGATGCCGTAACTCTGGATGAGGATCGGGATTGCGATGAGCACGATCACCAGAGGCCGCGACAGGATCACATCGCCCTGAAGGCCGAAGAGGATCGCCACTGTCGCGATAAGCCCCATCGCGGACAGCGGCTTCACCTTCGCAGTGAAGCCTTCAACCGCCTTGGGCGATCCCAGCGCCCTGCGCGTCAGCAAGCCCGCGATCAGAGGCAGCACCACATAGAGCCCGGTCGCCAGCACCAGCGTTTCCCAGGGCACGGAAATATCCGTCACGCCGAGCAGAAAGGCGACGATGGGGGCAAAGGCAAAGACCATGATCAGGTCGTTCACCGACACCTGCACCAGCGTGTAGGTGGCATCGCCACGGGTGAGCTGCGACCAGACAAAGACCATGGCCGTGCATGGCGCGGCCCCCAGCAGAATGAGCCCCGCCGTATATTGCGCGGCGTCCGCCGGCTGAAGCCACGGCGCGAAGACGTGGTCGAAAAACAGGACCGCCAGCAGCGCCATGGTGAAGGGCTTGATCAGCCAGTTGACGACGAGCGTGACAACCAGCCCCCGCGGCTGGCGCGCGACGCCCACCACCGACGCGAAGTCCACCCCCACCATCATCGGATAGACCATCGCCCAGATGAGCACGGCCACGACGAGGTTGATCGATGCCACCTCGGCAGCCGCAATGCTCGCCATGAGGCCCGGCGCGACAACGCCGATGGCGACACCCGCCACGATGGCAGCCGCAACCCAGAGTGTCAGGTACCGCTCGAAAAACCCCAGGCTCTCGCTCTCGGGCGCAGGTGTATCGCTCATGTCGGATCCTGTATCTCTCACTCAGTCGAGACGGGAATTGCATCGCGACCGATCTCATCGAGACGGTTCTTCAGCGACATCCGGTCGAGAGAGGCGATGGGGAGGCTGGCAAAGGTGGAAATTCTCTGGCGCAGCATCCGGTATGTTTCGGAAAAAGCGAGGGTGATCTCGGCTTCGCTGCCGCGCACGGCGGCCGGATCGGCAAGGCCCCAATGGGCTGTCATCGGCTGGCCCGGCCAGAACGGGCATTCCTCCGCCGCCGCCTGATCGCAGACGGTGAAGACGAAATCCATCCTCGGCGCATCGGGCAACGCGAACTCGTCCCAGCTCTTGGAGCGAAGGCTGCTCACATCGTGGCCGACCCGTTTCAGCAACGCCAGCGCATAGGGGTTCACATCGCCTGCGGGGCGCGACCCGGCGGAATAGGCGTGGAATTTGCCCGCCCCTTCCGCATTCATGATCGCCTCGCCAAGTATGGAGCGGGCGGAGTTGCCGGTGCACAGAAACAGCACATTGTAGGTCTTGGTCATCGTTCCCCTCAACAACCGCAGATGAGTTCCTCAAGTACCGGCGCGCAGCGCTCCGCCTGCCCGCCACAGCAATCTTCCATCAGATACGACAGCAACACCCGCATCCCCTCCATTTCCGCGAAATAGCGGATGGAGCGCCCCTCGCGCACCGAACGCACCAACCCCGCCGCCGACAGGATGGTCAGATTGTTGGACAACGTGTTCGCCCTCACCCCCAGCGCAACCGCGATGTCACCGGCAGCGGCCCCGTGCGGGCCCGCCTTCACCAGATGACGAAAGATATCGAGGCGCATCTCATGCGCGAGCGCCGACAGGGAACGAAGGATGCTTGTCTTTTCCATACTTCATGATTATTCGAATTATTGGGCTTAAGCAACCCCCAATAGCAGGGCATGTAAAGGCCAGACGGCGGCTCCTCGGCAATGCCGCCGGAAACAGGCTTTGGCAATGGGCGGCAACGGCCCTGAGCCAAACGAACATCCTGTGTCAGATGACCTCAGTACTAATGTCCCTATTGAATAGTTCCCGCCTTTCCATAAAGTCGCCGCCCTATTGAAATTCGGGGGCTTTAAATTTGATCAAGCTTATCGCAGGCCTGCTTCTGGCAGGCAGTGTGGCCGCGTGCGGAACCGTGACGCGCGGAACCAAGGAACAGATTGCTTTCGACAGCAGTCCGGATGGTGCGCGAGCACAGACAACACTCGGCTTGGCCTGCACCACGCCTTGTACGCTCGATGTTCCGCGCAAGAAGGAATTTTCCGTCACCATGTCGAAGGAGGGCTATGCCCCTCAGACCGTCAAGGTCATCACACGCCTGTCCGGCAAGGGCGCGGCGGGCGTGGCCGGCAACGTGCTTCTCGGCGGTGTCGTCGGAGCAGGCGTCGACGTGGCGACAGGCGCCGGTCTCGACCATTCTCCGAACCCGGTCTTTGTCGACTTCCAGACACCGGAGAACACGTCGAAGACACCGGTCGAGCCCAAACCGACCCCGCGCGAGACCAATGGACCGCGGGCGACGTCCACCCCGGTTTCCTGATCCGCAAGCCTGCTTCAAGAACGACCAAGGCCGACGCTTCGCTCCAGGCGAGACGTCGGCCTTGTCATGTCGGACGCCCTTGCGAAGGGGCGGGCGTCATATCCGCCTGTCAGCGGCTTTCGGTCAGAAGGACCTCAAAACCCTCGAAATGCGGGCCGCCCACATAGATCGGCTTGCGATCGCCCGCCCCCTTATGGGCAAGGCGGAAGGCTTCCGACTTCGTCCACGCGACGAAATCGTCATAGCTTTCCCAGATCGTGTGCGAGGCATAGAGGGTGTGATCCTCTTCGGTGCCTTCCTTCACTTCCCCGCCCTTGAGCAGCTTGAATTCGAGATAGCCGGGCACCTCGTTCAGGTGCCGCTCGCGGTTCATCCAGATCGTCTCGAACTCATTCTCCATGCCCGATTTCACACGAAAACGGTTCATTGCAATATACATCTGCTGTCCTTCTCCTCTGGGACGGTCACGGTGCCCTGTAGACAAAGGGCACCTTCACGGATTTGGATTTCTGGGGCATCTCGCGCGGAAAGGCCGGCAACGGCGAAACCCGCCGCACGGTCGCCAGCGCCGCTTCATCGAGGGTACTGTTTCCCGACGAGCGCAGAACGCTCAGGCCACTGACCTGTCCGCCCGGCGCAATCGTGAAGCGCACGAGAACGGTGCCTTCCGCACGACGTGCCTTGCGCGGATAACGCTGCGCGCGCTGCAGGCGCGAGACGACGCGCCCGAGATAGGAAGACGTCGCCTTGCGCCCACCATCGCCAAGCTTTGTCGTACGTGCGCCGACCGATTGTCCGCGCTGCTGATCGCGATCCGCATTCCCGGCACTGCTTGCCGGACGTCGGGCGACCTTCTTTGACTTTTTCGCGCGTTTCTCGGGCCTGGCGGCGGGCTTCGCATCGGGCACCGGGGCAACCACCACATCGGCAACCGCGCTTTCCGGCTCGACAGCCTCCGCCTCTTCTGCCTCAGCCGGCTCCACGGCCTGTTCCGGCTCGGCCTCCGCAACAGGCTCCACAACCGGGGCTTTCTCAAGCGTTTCCGGCTCGACCTCGGCATCCTCGGGGTCGGGCTCCTGAGGCGCCACCATTGCAGGCGCTTCGCTGTCCCGCAGGATCGGGACGAGCGCGGCTACCGGCGCAACCGGTTCCGCGGTGTCGGCCTCGACAACCTCTTCAACAGGCGCTTCACGCGGCTGGACTTCCGCGTCTGCGGCCGTCACATCCTCGACCGGCTCAAGCTCTGCGTCCTCCCTCGCCTCTTCCACCGGCTCGGGGTCGAGCAGTTCCGGTTCGAGCGGCTCGGCCACATCCTCGACAGGCTCCGCGCTCTGCGAGGGCAACGATCCCATAACGAGATCTTCCAACCCGCCAATGACCGCAACATCACCACCCGGTGAGGCGGCCCGGCTCTGATCATCGCTGACAAACCCAAGGTGCGCGGCAATCGCCACGTGAATGCCCAGCGAAGCCACGAGGCATGTGGCCACAAGACGCCCCTGCCTCATTGCGCGCCCTCCAAAGCCTCAGAGCTCTGCATAAGCGCATCGGCCTCACTGCCTGACGGGATCTGACGGGCAACGAGCGAGATTTTCACCCGTCCGGCCTCACGCGCCGCCGTCAGGATGTCGCTCAACATGCGCGCAGGAAGCTCCTTGTCGGCAACGATGCGCAGGGGTTGGGAACCCGCCACATCGTCGCCACCTGACTGCGATGCTTCGTCTGCCTGCGCCGCCAGTAACCGAGCCAGATCCTCAAGCGCAACCGGCTGCCCCTTCAGGGTCATGGTGCCATCTCGCTGGACCACCAAAGCGCCGCCCGTATTGGTCTTTTCCGTTTCCATGGAAACATCCGGCGGCGTGATGTCATGCGCGTCGTTCTGCTCCACCGATCCGGCGAACAGAAAGAAGATCAGCATCAGGAAGACGACATTGATCAGCGCGATCGTGTTGTCGGCTCTGGCGCGTTGCGGCGGGGTGGGAATACGCATGTCTGTTCTATCTCCCCGCAACCAGAACGCTGGAGAGACCTGCCGCGACCACCGCATCCATGGCGCCGACGACATCCTGAACGCTCGCATCCTCGCCTGACCAGATCGCCACGCGCGTCGTCTCGTTTTCCTGCAACTCCGCCAGCTTCCCGGCAAGCGTCTCGGCGCTCACCGACTGGCCGTTGAGGTCCATCTGACCGTTCCCGTGAATGCGCAGCAGCGCAGGCCGCGCGGCCTCCTCACGCAAGGCGGCCGTCGCCTGCCCGCCACCGGCAAGCGGCAGGGCCTGATAGTTTGAAAAGGTGGATGCCAGCATGAAGAACAGCAACAGCAGGAAGATGACGTCGATCAGCGACGTCAGACCAATGGGCCGCCGCCTTATGCGGGCTCGTTCAATGCGCATGCCTGCGTCCATGGCTGGCGAGATCGACGACGCCCGCATGGGCGGCTTCGGTCGGCTTGCCGGTGAAGAAGGCGGTGACAAGATCTTCCATCGCCTGCTGCTCGCGTTCGATACGGCCATCGCACCAGCCCACGAAGACAGAGGTCGGAATGGCAACCGCAAGACCGACGGCCGTGGTGAGCAGCGCCACCCAGATACCGCCCGCCAGCACGGACGGATCGACATTCGCCCCCGAGCCCTGCATGGCGCGGAACGCCTCGATCATGCCGATCACGGTGCCGAACAGGCCGATCAGCGGCGCGGTCTGGGCGATCATGTCGAGGGGGCGCAGGAAGGACCGCAAATGGGCGAGCTTGTTGAGGCACACCCGCTCGATATCCTCACGAAGCTGGGCTTCGGTGCCGCGACCGCTGCCCGCGCCGCGCATGAGATTGGCGAGAATCTCGGACAGCACAGAGCGTGTGCCGCTCATCCGGTCGCGCGCAAGTTCGCGCTCACCATTGATCCATAATTGCAGCACCTGCCGCGCATGAGCGTAACGCCCGACGCCCGCGGCATGAAACTGCACCAGCTTGGCCAGTGCCAGCGCCAGCGTGACCACCGAGATCATCCCAAGCAGAACGACAACCGGCCCGCCCGTGCGCGCAAGCTCCACCAACGGAGTGAATAGTCCCGCCAGAAACGGCGGCAGAGCGAACGAATTCATGTCGAACTCCCGGTAACCGGGTCCCTTTTTCTGATCCCTGAAGCTATCTTATAGCCCAAGGCCGATTTCGATGCGGCTGGAGGTTTTCAGCCGCGACAGGCATCCCGCCGGATCGAGCCCCGCGCCCTTGCAGGTGCGGACATCATTGATCAGCAGCGATGACACCCCATCACATCCGCGTCTGGCCACGCGAAAGCGCAACACCCGCGTTTTTCCCGCAGGCATCGCCCCCAGATTGAGCGCGGTCATGTCGGAAACCCCGCCCTTTTCGTCGAAGACGACGATTTCCAGCCCCAGCTCGTCGATTGTCTGGGAAAGCCCGTTGCGCACGACGAAGGTCGCCCGGCAGGCAGACGAGACGGTCTGCGCACCGTTCAGTTCCAGCGCGATGACCTCGTCGGATCGCTCGGAGCCTTCCGCTTGCGCGAGAACCGGTGCCACGGCAGAGGCCGAAAGGAAAAACGCACCCGCAATCGCCCAGCCGTTCAAGCCGGGGATCAAGGATGTCTTCAGCCGGGTCACCAGATCGCCAAGGGGCACGTGTCGTTCTCCTGATCCTGTTCCGTGTCGTCGGACCGGAGCACGAAGCCCCGGCCCTCCACAATATCGATGTTCCGTCTATCAGCCCCCCAACCGGGCGCGGAGCGTGAACTTGACGGCCAGTCCCGGACTGCTGTCGCTTTCCAGATAGGGCTGGTAGTCGCGGTCAAACAGATTGTCCACGTTGAGCCCAAGCTGAAGATCGTCCCGCGGGCTGTAAGCGGCGAACAGGTTCACCAGACCATACCCCTTGGCGGGCGTATCCGAACGCGTCTGCGCATTGACCGCCTCAACCTGGAAGCCGAGCGTTGCGTTGACTTCGTCCAGCGGACGGAACCCGATCGTCGTCACCAGCTTGTCGGCGGGAACCGTGTTGAGGAACGCGCCGGTATCTTCATCCTCCCCGCGCTGATGCTGCCCCGAAAGCCCGACAAACATCCAGCCCATGTCGTAATTCGCTTCAAGTTCGAAGCCCTCGATGAGCGCATTGGAGATGTTCTGGTACTGGTAGCAGAAAATCATGCTCGTGCAGCCAGCGGTCTGTGTGTCCGCATCGATGAAATCATCGACTTCATTGTGGAAATAGGCTGCCTTCAGGCGCAGACGGTCTCCTGCGGTGAAGAAGTCGTTGCGCTTGAAATTGACGCCGATTTCCTTGTTATGCGCCGTTTCGGGCCGCAAGTTCGGATTGGGCAGGAAATCGAACGGAAAGCCGCCGGGATGAGTTCCGGAGATCAGCGCCTCGGTGATGGCGGGCGAGCGGTAGCCCTCCGCATAGGTGCCATAGAGCTGGAGCCCGTGCAGGAAGGTATCGGCAAACGGCGAGAACCCGAGCGTGATCTTGGGCGAGACATGATCGCCGGACGCCTTCGTGCCGCCGCCCTTCATCTCGTAGCTGTCATAGCGCAGACCGCCGATGACCTCGACCACTTCCCTGTAGCTCAGCCGGTGCTGAAGATAGGCGCCATAGACCTTGCGCTGCCCGTTGGGCGTATAGAAGGCCGCACTGCCGCCCGCCGCATCGGACACATCGACGAGATCGAAAAAGCCGTCGAAACCGACGGTCGTGGCATGATCGAAACTGCCCGTCGCATAGCGCGAGGTGTTGGCCACATCGATCCCGTAGGTGTTGATCTCGAAACTGCGATCGCCGCCCGCATAGGTGCCGGTCAGATAGGTCTGATCGAGCTGGGTGCTCGTCCAGTAGCCGCCGACCCTCAGGTCGAAGAGATCGCTGTCGAGTGGGCGATACTTGTAGGTCGCGCTGATCGTGTTGTCGGTGACATCGTTGTCGTAATTCGTCGACGTCGGATCGCCCGAACGATAGGTCGAGTTATAGGTGATCGCGCCGATTTCAAGCGCGTGCCCGTTGCCTGGATCGACCTCCGCCTTGACCATGCCGCTGGCGATCTCGTTGGAGGAATTGAACACGGTGTCGCCCGCGCCATTCTCGTATTTGAAATTGCGACGATAGACGACGCTGCCGAGCAGGCCGAAGGCCTCGCCGATGCGCGCAGCCCCGGTCGCGCCCTGCGCCCAGCCATTGTTCGTGCTGTAGCGGCTGAAACTCTCTGCCGCCCACGTTTCCCCTTCGCGCAGGAAGGTGGAGGCCTTCTTGGTCTGGAAATTGACGACGCCGCCAATCGCGCCGGACCCGTATGCATTGGCGACGGGTCCGCGCGTCACCGTGGCGGTTTCAAGGAATTCCGGCTCGAAGAACACCGCACCACCGGCAAGGCTGTGCCCGCTCGCCTGGAAGTTCTGACGCGCGCCGTCCACATTCACCGCAACACGGCCATACCCGGACAGACCGCGCATGTTGATCGCAGCGCCAGGGGTATCGGCCGCGGTCTCGACCGTCACACCAGGGACCGACTTCAGCACATCCACCAGCGAACTTGCGCCCATGAGATCGACCGTCTCACCCGTGACGATACTCTCGGAAGCCATGGCCTTGATGGCCGATTCTTCCGTGCGCGCCGCACTTACGGTCACCGTATCCAGAAGGATGGCATTGTCATTGCGATAGGAACCGGTGGAGGTAGAAACCGCTTCGCCTTCCTGAGCGAAAGCCACGCTCCCGGCATTGAAACCGGCCAGAGCGGTGGCGGCCATCAGCGCGGCCATTCGTAGATTCATCGGACGCATCGTCGCCTACTTTGGTTTTCATGTCTGGAGACCAAAGGATTGCTGGCGAGCCCGCATGTCCGGGGGCTGATTGCTTGCTACCTCGTGCAAGATGGAGCGGCCTCGAATTCCGGTGCCCCCCCCTCTCGGTCATTGCCTTTCTATTTTAACCTGAGTATTAGAGTCAAGATAGTTGACGCCCCGGCGTTCACATTGGAATTATTCAAGTTTTGGAGCTTGAACCTTAAAAGCCCAGCAGCCCGCAGCAATGCGCGACGTCCCCCGGAACGGCGCGTTCAACGACACAGAGACGGCCATGGATCGCCTTTCGCAGACCTCCGAACTCAACATCGACGCCCCCCGCACCATCGACAGCGATGCGCTTTTCAAAGGCGAGCGTGAGCTTCGCATTCTACATGCCGGAGCCTGCTACCGACTGACGATCACAAAGCTGAACAAGCTGATTCTCACCAAGTAGCGCGCGCTGCACAAATCCAGCTCCCCTTTCCCCATTGCACGACAACGAACGAGATCATGACCCTCTCCCCGATCAACCGCAGAAAAGCCTCCCTTGTCATCGCGGGCCTTGCCGCTGGCCTCCTGTTGCCGTTTGGCGCGACAGGCTCGGCACAGGAACCGAAAGCCCAGCGCATCGTCTCCATCGGCGGCTCGGTGACCGAAATTGTCTATGCGCTTGGGGAAGAGGGCCGGCTCGTCGCGGTTGACACGACAAGCGTCTATCCGAGTGCGGCACGCGATCTGCCCAGCGTCGGCTATGTGCGCCAGCTCGCTGCCGAGGGCGTTCTCGCGCTGAACCCAGATCTGATCCTCGCCATTGCCGGGTCCGGACCGCTGCAGACGGTGGATGTCTTGAAGGCTGGCGCGGTGCCCTATGTGGACGTGCCCGAAGGCTATTCGGAAGAGGCCGTCATCGCCAAGGTCGATGCCATCGCTGAGGCGCTGGGCGTTGCGGACAAGGCCGAGGCGATCAAGGCGGAAATCACCGCCGACTTCAAGACCACACGCGATGCGGTCGCAGGCGCGAAAACACATCCGCGCGTGCTGTTTCTGCTGTCTGCGGGCGGAGGTCGGCTCATGGCGGCAGGCACGCATTCGGCAGCCGATGCCGTGATCCGGCTCGCCGGTGGCGTCAATGCCTTCGGCGATTTCGAGGGCTACAAGCCAATCAACGCCGAGGCCCTCGTGGCGGCCGCGCCCGACTACATCATCGCCATGGAGCGCCCTGGCGCACATCCGATTAAGGAACTGCGCAAGCTTGCGGGGCTCGAACTCACCCCCGCTGGCGCCGAGCCCGACAGGCTCATCGCGGTCGACGGCCAGGCCTTGCTGGGCTTCGGGCCGCGCACGGCGTCTTCCCTGCTGCAGCTCGCAAGAGATCTCGGCACCGTCACGGACTGAGCACTGCCCCCACTCCCCTGACCAACTGACGGAGATCCGATGGCACTCGCAGCAGAAAATGCAGGCACCGACATGGAGCATCGCGACTGGCGACGGCGCATGACACTGCCCGTGCTGGCCGTCCTGCTGGGGCTTTCCGTTCTTGCCTCCGTCACCATCGGTGCGAGCGATGTCTCACTTGGTGGTGCGGCCCGTGCCCTTGGCGATGCCCTTGGCTTTGACACGGGCGCAACCTTGCGTGACCGGGTGATCCTGTTCGATATCCGCTTGCCCCGAACCGTCCTGGGCCTGCTGGTGGGCGCAAGCCTCGCCATATCGGGCGCGCTGATGCAGGGGCTGTTCCGCAATCCGCTGGCCGACCCGGCGCTGATCGGTGTGTCCGCAGGATCTTCGCTCGCCGCGGTCTGTGTGATCGTGCTGGCGGGTAGCCTTGGCATCACCGTTCCCGTCTGGCTCGCACCGCACCTGTTGCCGCTGGCAGCCTTTTGCGGCGGTCTCGTCGTCACCTTCACGCTCTATGCCATCGCGACCAGATCGGGACGCACATCGGTCGCCACCATGCTTCTGGCGGGCATCGCGATTGCAGCCCTCGCCATGGCATTGACGGGCTATATCGTCTTTCACAGCGACGACACCCAGTTGCGCGACTTCACCTTCTGGAACATGGGCTCTCTCGGCGGCGCAACATGGGCACGGGTGGCGGGCATGTTGCCCTTCGTGGCTGTCCTGCTGATCGCCATTCCCTTCCTTGGAAACGGTCTCAACGCGCTTCTTCTGGGCGAGGCGGAAGCCTTTCACATGGGCTTTGCGCCGGAGCGCCTGAAGCGCGCCATCGTGGTGCTCACCGCGGCCGCCACGGGGGCCTCTGTCGCGGGCGCGGGCGTGATCGGATTTGTCGGCATCGTGGTGCCGCATGTGCTGCGCCTGGCGGTCGGGGCTGACAACCGGCTTCTGCTACCCGCCTGCGCGCTTCTCGGCGCATCGCTGCTGCTGTTTGCCGACATCCTGAGCCGCCTCGTCGTCGCGCCCGCCGAACTCCCCATCGGCATCATCACCGCCGTCCTTGGCGCGCCGGTCTTCCTCTCCATCCTGCTGCGCCGTCGTTCGGTCATCGATATCTAGGACATCTCCCATGCTCGCCGCGCACGAACTCACCTTTTCCGCAGGTTCCACCCGTATCCTGGATGGCGTCAGCCTCCGAGCCCCCGTCGGCAAGGTGACGGTGCTGATCGGGCCGAACGGGGCCGGAAAGTCCACGGCGCTGAAATGCCTGACGGGCGAACTGCATCCGCAAAGGGGCAGCGTCACGCTGGCCGACCGCCCCCTCACCTCAATTCCGGCCTCCGAGCTGGCATTGCGTCGGGCGGTCCTTCCGCAAGCCTCCGCGCTGTCTTTTCCCTTCACCGTGGGCGAAGTCGTGGCACTGGGCCTGCGCGCCGGTCAGCACCCTCCCGAACAGGAGCACATCGCACGCACCGCGCTTGAACGTGTCGGCATGAGCCGCCACGCAAACCGGCTCTACCAGACGCTCTCCGGCGGAGAACAGCAACGCGTACACCTCGCCCGCGTGTTGACGCAGGTCTGGGAGCCGGTGAGCGAAAACGGCCCGCGTTACCTGTTTCTCGACGAGCCGACCTCCAGCCTCGATATCCGTCACCAGATCGAGGTTCTGGAGATCGCCGCTGCCTATGCGCGTGAGGGCGGCGGGGTTGTCATCGTGCTGCACGATCTTGAGCTTGCAGCTTCCTATGCCGATCATCTGGTGGTGATGGAAAGCGGCCGCGTGGTGGCGGAAGGCGACAACCCGGAAGAGATCATCGACCCGAATCTTCTGCAATCGGTCTATGGCCTGAACGCCGCAATGATCGCCAAACGCTGGCCGAGCATGGCCTGGGCGTAAAGCCCCCACGGGGAGCCGTCTGCCCACGCGCGCGCGCCTTTCAGGGCCCGGCGACAAGCCGCTCTGGAGCCCGGTGGCACCGGCTGCCACCCCATGGGCTGCCCCGCCCTCACGCCGGTCATCTCCCATCGAACGGTTCCCATAGGTCATTCCCCCTATTGCCGAACGCCCGGCGTCCGCCTAGATTATGACTGACCAGTCAGTCATACTGACATCAAGGCATTGCGGCAGAAAATCTCGGGCCGTGCGCACGGACCGGATTTCCGCCGAAGCTGGAAGGACAGGACCGTGCCCCGCAAATCCGCCCCGCCCGAAAACGGCTCAGCCCCCGCCGCTGCAAGAAAGCCCGCCCGCGGCAAGTCGGCGGACGCGCGCGCGGAGGTTCGGCGCAAAGAGATCCTCGACGCGGCCTTCGACGTGTTCGCCGAACATGGTTTCACCCAAGCCAAGCTCGATGACGTCGCCAGGCGTGCGGGCATCGCCAAAGGCACGATCTATCTCTACTTCCCCGACAAGGAGACCCTCTTTGTGGAGTTGCTGCGCGCAGCCGCCCAGCCGGTTCTGGGCGGTCTGAAGGCGCTCGCGGCAAGCCCGGACCTCCCGGTGGAGGACGTGCTCAGACGGGTCCATACGATTTTTGTCGAGGAGATCCTGAACACGCGCCGCAAACACCTGTTGCGCCTGCTGATTCAGGAAGGCCCGCGCTTTCCCGCTGTCACGGAGTTCTATTACGGCGAAATCGTGCGCAATGGGCTGGCGACCATCACCAGCCTCGCGCGCCGCGGCGTACAGACGGGCGAGCTTGCAGACGATGCCCTTGTCCGTTTCCCGCAACTCGTCATGGCCCCGCTTCTCATGAGCGTCATCTGGGATGCGCTCTTCGAAGACAAGCACCACCTCGACGTGGACGGCATGCTGGCCGCCTTCCGCACCCTTCTTGTGCCGCCAAGTGGGGCGGAGCCGCCGGATCGCCAGGAGGCATAGCCATGAAACGCATTCTCCCCATCCTTGCCCTCCTCATCGCCCTTGGCGGCGGCTATGCCTGGTACACGCTGGAAACGCACGACACGTCCGGCATGTGGCAGGGCTGGGTGGAGGCCGACACCCTCTTTATCGGGCCGGAAACGACCGGGAGGCTCGCTTCGCTCTCGCTCCACCGCGGCGACAAGGTGACCGCGGGCGCCCCGCTCTTTGCCAGCGAAAGCAACGAGGCCCAGGCACAGGTGAAAGCGGCGGAAGCCTTGGTTTCGCAAGCCCGCGCCCAGCTTGCCGCCGCGAAGGCTCCGCGCGAAAGACCGGAGGAAATCGAGGTTCTGTTGGCGCAGGAAAAGGCCGCGCGCGCTTCACTGGAAGCCGCCCGGCTGGAATTCGAGCGGGCCAAGACGCTCACCACAAAGGGCACCGCTGCGACCGCCGTTCTCGACCAGGCCCGCGCCGCCTTTGACCGCGACACCGCCCAGCTTGAACAGATCCGCAACCAGATCGCAGTCGCCCGGCTGCCAGCCCGCGCACCCGACCTTGAAAAGGCGCAGCAGGCCGTGAGCGAGGCTGAAGCCAATCTGGAGCGCATCCGTCGCCAGGCCTCGAAACTCGTCGTCACGGCTCCTGCGGATGGCACGGTGCAAGAGATTTACTACCGCGCAGGTGAAGTCGTGAACGCAGGCAGGCCCGTTGTTGCGCTGCTGCCGCCCGATGCGCTCAAGATCCGCTTTTTCGTGCCGGAAGCCACGATCCCGACGTTGAAAACCGGCGACCGGGTGACCATCACCTGCGACGGCTGCGCGCCCACAAGCGCAACCATCGATTTCATCGCCGACAAGGCCGAATACACCCCGCCGGTCATCTACTCGCTGGAAGAACGGGCCAAACTCGTTTTCCGCATCGAGGCCACGCCCACGCGACCAGAGGCCCTGCGGGTCGGTCAACCCGTCACGGTACGGCGACAAGGGGGAGCTGGCTCATGAAGGAGGCCCCTGCCACCCCTGACGGCAAGGCCGTCGCCATCGATGTTGAAGGCCTGACCAAGAGTTTCGGGGCCAAGACGGTGGTGCGCGATCTCACCATGCGCGTTGCCCGCGGTCAGATCTACGGCTTCCTCGGGCCCAACGGCTCCGGCAAGACCACCACGATCCGCATGCTGTGCGGCTTGCTCACCCCCGATTCCGGTCACGGCACATGTCTTGGCTACGACATCGTCACCGAAAGCGCGCAGATCAAACCGCGCGTCGGCTACATGACCCAGCGCTTCTCGCTCTACGAGGATCTCTCCATCCGCGAGAACCTTGAATTCGTGGCCCGCGTCTATGGCCTTGCCAAACCTCGCGTGAGGGCACGCGAGGCCATCGAGCGGCTCGGGCTCAAGGGGCGCGAGGAACAGCTCGCCAGCGAATTGTCCGGCGGCTGGAAACAGCGCCTCGCGCTCGGCGCCTGCATTCTCCCCGAGCCCGAATTGCTGCTACTCGATGAGCCGACAGCCGGTGTCGACCCCAAGGCACGGCGCGATTTCTGGAACGAGATCCACGCCCTTGCCGCCGACGGGCTGACCGTCCTCGTCTCCACCCATTACATGGACGAGGCGGAGCGCTGTCACGAGATCGCCTATATCGCCTATGGAAGCCTTCTGGCACGCGGCTCGGTGGAGGAGGTGATCGCAAGCGCAAATCTGGAAACCTGGACCGTGTCCGGGCCGGAAATCCACACCTTGTCGGAAAGACTGCTTGCCGTGCCGGGGGTGGACATGGTCGCCCCCTTCGGCTCCTCCCTCCATGTCGCCGGACGCGACCACGCCGCGCTTGAAAAAGCCATCGCCCCGTTCCGCAAGGATGAACGCTATGCCTGGACCGCCTCCCAGGCGAGCCTTGAGGATGTCTTCATCGACCTGATGAGCCAGTCGCAGGACAATTTCCAATGAACGCGACCGCCCGTCCCGACACCCCCAAGGCACCGCGCGCAAGGCGATCGCACGCGATGCAGTCGCTTGCGCGGTTCTGGGCGATGTTCATCAAGGAATTCCTGCAATTGCGGCGCGATCGGGTGACCTTCGCGACGATGATCTTCATCCCGTTCATGCAGCTCCTGCTCTTCGGCTTCGCCATCAACACCCAGCCGACCCATCTGCCGACCGCAGTCCTCACGCAGGAAAACACCGACGTCTCCCGCGCCATTGTCGCGGCGCTCAGGAACACTTCCTATTTCAGGTTCACCCACACGGCGCACTCCGCCGCGCAGACGGATCACTGGCTGCGCGCAGGCACGGTGCAATTCGTCGTGGAAATCCCGGCGGGCTTCGAGCGCGCCTTGCGCCGTGGCGAGAGGCCTGCCCTGCTGATTGCAGCCGACGCCACCGATCCCGTCGCCTCCGGCACGGCGCTTGGCGCGCTCAACGGCATTCTATCCGGCGCATTGTCCGGCCTCCACGGGCTGCCGGATCAGAGCCAGACCGCCGCCTTCGAGATCCGCCAGCACCGGCGCTACAATCCGGCCGGCGTCACCCGGCTCAACATCGTGCCCGGCGTTCTCGGCACCATCCTCACCATGACGATGCTGATCTTCACCGCGCTGTCGGTGACGCGCGAGATCGAGCGCAACACCATGGAGAACCTGCTCTCCATGCCCATCCGCCCGCTGGAAGTCATGCTGGGAAAGATCGCGCCCTATGTGGTGGTGGGCTTTGTGCAGGCCACGCTCATTTTCGTGGCCGGCTTCCTCGTCTTCGGCGTACCCGTGGAAGGAAGCCTCATCCTGCTGGCCGCGCTTTCGTTGCTTTTCATCCTCACCAATCTGTCGATCGGCTACACCTTCTCGACACTCGCCAGAAACCAGCTTCAGGCGATCCAGATGAGTTTCATGTTCTTCCTGCCCAACATCCTGCTGTCCGGCTTCATGTTTCCCTTCGCGGGCATGCCGGTATGGGCGCAATGGATTGGCGAGGCGTTGCCGCTGACGCACTATCTGCGCATTGTCCGCGGAATCATGCTGAAGGGAGCGGGGCTCGGCGATCTTGCTCACCCCGCCATGATGCTGGCCGGGCTGACATTGTTCGCGATGATGCTGGCGGTCACACGCTTCCGCAGAACGCTCGATTGAAGGCTTTCAGGGGAATTGGGAGCAGAAGCCGAGCTGCTCAGTCTTCTTCCGTCGCATGGCCGATATCGGGGCCGTCGGCCGCCGCTTCCGGGTCCAGCGTGGAGATGTAGTCCTCGGTCACATCGTTGAGCTGCTTGATCAGCGCATTGGCGATCATGTCGTCCTCGTCACGGGCATCTTCCGCGACGATGGCGCGGATCGCCTGGACGTGTTGCTCGATCAGCCGATCCGGAATCAGCGCAATGTTGCGCACCGTATCAAGCAGGTGGCACAGGCTGTCGGCCACATGACCGGCCAGCGGGAAGCCAAGCGTGGCCGACTGACCCTTGATGTCATGGCAATGGCGGAAAAGCTCGTCACGACGCTCATAGGTCAGGCCATTGGCGTGGATATCGTTCCACGACATCCACAGCGCCTCGGTTTCCTGATCCATCCAGCCGTTGAAATTGTTGGAGAGCTTGGAAAGCGCAGCCTCGGCGGCGGCAACGGGATCGAATTTCGCGGCTTCACGCGCGCTGAGCTTGCGAACTTTTGTGCTCAAGTTGCCCGGCGGGGTGATGAGTTCGAAGTCACCGTCGGCGGAGCGGTCAGTCATGTCGCATTTCCTTACGGTGCCCAATCTCTCGAGAATCGAAATTTGCCCAAACTGAAAAACAGGCAACTATCTCGTGCATCCAACCACTGAGTATGAGGCGGTTTCGTTAACGAAGCGTGAGTTGCCCTCTCCGCCCCCGCGCCACATCAGTATCGGAACATCTCCGTCAGGATACGCTCATCCCAGCCGTGATCGGGATCGAACATAACAAGGCTCTGCGAGTCCTGGTCCTCCTCCACGCAGACGGATCGCACATT
Organism: Breoghania sp.; assembly: GCF_963674635.1. Classification (NCBI taxonomy): domain Bacteria; kingdom Pseudomonadati; phylum Pseudomonadota; class Alphaproteobacteria; order Hyphomicrobiales; family Stappiaceae; genus Breoghania; species Breoghania sp. Next base: position 343,751 of record NZ_OY771475.1, on the reverse strand, counting down.
GCGGATCTCGATATGATCGGCGGCGGCGCTGACGGGCCGCTTGTCGCCTTCCAGCACATCGATGACCACGCGCGACCGGTTGGGCAACAGCGCCCCGCGCCAACGCCGCGGACGGAACGGGCTGATCGGGGTCAGCGCCAGTAGCGGCGAGTTGATGGGCAAAAGCGGACCGTGGGCAGACAAATTGTAGGCTGTCGAGCCGGCAGGTGTCGCAACGAGAATGCCATCGCAGATCAGCTCCTCCAGCCGCACACGCGTATCCACGGTGACCCGCAGCTTGGCCGCCTGATAGGTCTGACGCAGCATCGAAACCTCGTTGATGGCGCGGGCCGTGAAGACCTCCCCCTCCATGTCGACGGCTTCCATGCGCAGCGGATGGATGGTGGTGGTCACAGCCTTGCGGATGCGATCCAGCAGCCCCTCCTCCGCATATTCGTTCATCAGGAAACCGACCGAGCCACGGTTCATGCCGTAGATCGGCTTCTTGCGGTTCATGAACCGGTGCATCGTTTCCAGCATCAGGCCATCGCCGCCCAATGCCACGATGACGTCCGCCTCGTCTTCCGGTTCGTTGCCATAGAGCGCGGCCAGATGATCACGCGCGGCCCGCGCCTCCGCCGTACGGCTGGTCACGAAGGAGAGCTTGTTGATCGGGTTCGCAAGCTGCGTGGTCATGAAACAATCCTGTGCGGGCTCGATGGGGTTGCCCCAGTCCTGTCTGCCGGAGCGGCGCGAACAGGCATCCGTGCCCGCCACCTGTTCCGGTTTAGCCAGAACAAGGCCTTGCAGGCAAAATGTTTGATGGGGATTTGTGCCATCTGCGCCCGGTTTTCGAAACACGATTGATCGATACACCATCAGAGCCGATGCTGACCGCGTGATAGGATCCGCAGGAGCAAGCCATGCCAGACACATCCGCCCAGGACACGCCCGTCCTTGTCTATTCCACCTTCCCGGATCTTGAGAGCGCCCGTGTGGCCGCGTCCAGTCTGGTCCAACAGCGTCTGGCTGCCTGCGTGAACATGATTCCCGGCATGCGCTCGATCTATGTCTGGGAGGGAAAGGTGGCGGATGACGAGGAGGTCGTCTTCCTCGCCAAGACGATGGAATCGGGCGCGGATGCCGTCATGCAGGCCATTGCCGCAAATCATCCCTATGAGGAGCCCGCCCTGCTGGTCCTCCCGACCCAAGGCGGTTCCAAAGGGTTCTGCGACTGGATCGCGTCGCAGGTCATGGTCTGACCGCGCAGCTGTCGCAGCATGAACCGAGGCGTCAGGGGATTGCGGGTATCGACTTGAGGTAAGCCGCGATTGCCGCGCGATCTTCGGCGGGAAGATGCGCCATGTTTTCCTGCACGGAGGTCATGGAGCCGCCGAGCGTGTCGTAATCGGGCTTGAAGCCGGTCTCCAGAGAATAGGCGATATCCGCTTCGCTCCAGCCCCCCAGCCCCTCCGCGACCGGCGTCAGGTTCGGAATATGTCCCTCGCCCTCCGGTGCGGGCCCGCCCGCGAGCCAGCGATCTGTCCGAAGTCCGCCAATGAAATCGCGCGGCGTGTGACACTCGGCACAATGGCCCGGCCCATTCACCAGATAGGCTCCGCGATTGACCGCATCGCTTGCCGACGGGTCGGGCACGAAGGTCTTGCCATCGAGATAGAGAAGTTTCCAGAGCCCCAACCCGCGGCGCACATTATAGGGGAAGGACAGGTCATGCGGCCCGACCGTATTGTCCACCGGCGGAAGCGTATCGAGATAGGCCTTCAGGTCGAGCAAGTCCGACATCGGCATGCGCTGATAGGACGTGTAGGGGAAAGCCGGATAATAGTGACGCCCATCGGGCGAAACGCCTTTCACCATGGCGGTCACGAAATCGGCGTTCGACCAGCCGCCAATACCATGGGCGTTATCGGGCGAGATATTGGGAACGCGAAAGGTGCCGAAGGGCGTCTTCAGCTCCTGCCCGCCACCCAGCTTCAGCTTTTCCTCACCCGAAGCCTTCGCGACCGCATGACACGAGCCGCATCCCCCTGCCCAGAAAAGGAGTTCCCCATTTGCGAGATCCGCCTCATGGGCCGGGATCATGGACGGGTAGATGCGCTCAGGCGTCGTCAGCCAGTAGAATAGGGCTGCGCCGATAACGGCCAGCACCACCACCAGACGCACGAACGTCCGCATGCACCATCCCCCCAACTCACGCGCCCATCAGGCCATGATGCGCCGGATCAGTTCTTCTTGATCCGGAATGACTGGTGGCAGTCCTTGCAGGCCCCACCGACGGAGCCCAGCGAAGCGCGCAGCGCGTCAAGCCCCTTGCCGACCTCCGGCTTGGCAGCCGCGGACGCGGCCTTGAGCGCCTCGGCGTCTGCCTTGAACTCCTCCGGCTTGTCCCAGATCGCGGGCGAGGCTTCGGTTTCCCCGCCCATTTCCGTGCCTTCCGGGAATAGGCCGGTAAAGCCGTCAATGCTCTCGTGGATCCGCCCCATGGCAGCCTCGGCCGCGGCCCCATCATAAGGCGTCTCGCCCTTGGCCATCTCGCCAAGAACCTTCATCGACCCACCGATAGCCTTCATCGCCTCCTGGCGCTGCTTGATAGGGTCGCCTTGCGCAAGGGCCGCGACGGAAAAGACAAGGGCTCCAAGCCCGGTGAACAGAAAAGCGGAACGCAGTCGCATAAGGTCTCTCCCATGGCGCAATCTCGGTACAATTTCGACCGGGATAACCTGCAAGACAACAAAACGTTATTCACGAGTGAGTGATGGGTTCCGTTCCGTTCAGTCAGCTGCGGAACGCGGTCGCGACAGCGTTCGCGAAATCGCATCTCCCCAATCGGCCACCTTTTGCGCACGGGTTGCCCCATCCATTTCCGGCGAGAAACGTCGTTCAAGCGACCAGTTCGCTGCAAAGGTCTCCGGCTCGCCATAGATGCCCGACGCATAGCCCGCCAGATAGGCGGCCCCCATTGCGGTTGTCTCGTTGATCGTCGGGCGATCAACCGGCGCATCGAGAAGATCGGCAAGCCTCTGCATGGTCCAGTCTGACGCGACCATGCCGCCATCGACGCGCAAGACCGGCGCCCCGGCATCCGCTCCCCCTCGCCCGTCGGCCTCCCAGTCGGCATGCATTGCCTCGATCAGATCGCGCGTCTGGAAACAGACGGCTTCAAGGGCCGCGCGCGCCAGCTCCGCGCGTCCCGTCCCGCGCGTCAGACCGAAGATCGCGCCCCGGCAATCGGCATCCCAATAGGGAGCCCCGAGCCCGACGAAAGCGGGCACCATGACGACATTCTGATTGGGATCGGCTGCGGCGGCGAGCTCGCCCGATTCCGCAGCATTGTCGAGGATGTGAATACCGTCGCGCAGCCACTGCACGGCGGCGCCCGCCACGAAGATCGAGCCTTCCAGCGCATAGGTCGGCTTGCCGTCAAACTGGTAGGCGATGGTGGTGAGAAGGCGGTTTTGCGAGGTCACGGGCGTATCGCCGGTATTGAGAACGGCAAAGCAGCCCGTCCCATAGGTCGACTTGACCATACCCGGCTCAAAACAGGCCTGCCCCACCGTGGCGGCCTGCTGATCGCCTGCGATGCCGCGAACGGCAATCGCCCCGCCGAAAAGATGCGGCAGCGTGGAACCATAATCGGCGGCGCTGTCGCGCACCTCGGGCAAGAGCGCGCGCGGCACACGGAAAAGCTCCAGAAGCCGGTCGTCCCATTCCCCGGTTCGGATATTGTAGAGAAGCGTCCGGCTGGCATTGGTGGCGTCCGTTGCGTGCACCTTTCCGCCGGTGAGCCGCCAAAGCAGGAACGTATCGACCGTGCCGAACGCCAATTGCCCGGCTTCGGCAGCTTCTCGCGCACCGTCCACAGTGTCGAGGATCCAGGCGATCTTGGAGGCGGAGAAGTAGGGATCGAGCAGCAGGCCCGTGGCGGAGGTCACGAGTTCCTCGTGGCCCGCCTCGCGCAGCTTCTGGCATGTGGCGGCGGTGCGCTTGTCCTGCCAGACCAGGGCCGGCGCCACGGCGCGCCCGGTCTTGCGATCCCACACCACGACCGTCTCGCGCTGGTTGGTGATGCCGATGGCCGCGATGTCGGAGGCTTCGACGCGCGCCGTCGTCATGGCCCGTCGGCAGGTGGAAAGGACTGTTGCCCAAAGATCTTCCGGTTCGTGCTCCACCCATCCGGAATTGGGATAGTGCTGGGCAAACTCCATCTGGGCGACGCCGCCGATCTTCATCGCGCTGTCGAAAACGATCGCCCGCGATGACGTTGTTCCCTGATCGATTGCCATGATGTGGCCTGCCATACCGCCCTCTCCCTATTGTCTTTGGTATCGAGGCTTTTCCAACCTCTGCCAGCAGTCTCCTTTTTGAACGCACGGGAAGGGTCACGCAACGCCTTGTTGCGGTGCCTTTCTGTCCTTTATCTGGAAAAATATGCTCAGGCCGCCGGAAGGCTGACCTGTTGGGCGAACAGACGCGCCGAATCCCGCGCCGCCTCCGTCTCAAGTCGCCGAAGCAGGCGACGCAACGGATCGAGCCCGTCATCGAAGCCTTCTTCGGGCTCATGGTGATCCAGCACGGTCTGGATCATCCGGCGGGTGAAGGCAAAGCCTGACAGCGCAGCGTCTGCCGCCGCGATTTCGCGATAGGTCACAAGCGCCGTCTCAAAGGCTGAATGCAGCTTCGGCGGGAGCTTTGCCCGCTTGAACAGCGCTCGCAAGCTCGCCCCCCAGCCATTGGCCAGAACCTGCTCGACCCGCTCCACCGGCATGTCCGCCAAGACCGACATGGCCGCAATGAAAAGCCCCATGTTGCCTGTGCACACGGCGCGCAAGAGCAGCGTGGGGGTGAGCTGGGCGTTCGCACGCAGATAGTCGACGAGACCCACCATTTCCGGCAATTCCGCATCCTGCGCCATCGCGACAGTGATGCGGTCGCGCGCCTCGCCCAACATATGCCGGGCACGTTCCGCCTTGAGCCCTGTGCCGACCGTCGGCGCCCGGCACAAGCTCTCCGCAAGCTGGGCGACAAGCTTCTGCTTTACCGCAAGCGGAATCCCCGGACGGGTCATCAGCGCGCGGCGCAGTTCCGCATCGCTGTCGAAGCGCTCCACCAGCCGCTCCAGCGCGCTCCGCGTGAAAACAGCCGCCGGGTTGGCCAGCAATTCCAGACAGGCCTCCAAAGCGCCCGTTTCCGCCAGAGACGCGGAGACGACAGCGGACACGGAAGGCCGACGCGCCACCGCCATCTGGATATCCGCATCGCCCAGGGCCACGAAATCAACGAGTTCGGCATCGAGAAACAGCGGGGAGCGCATGAGCACCAGCGACGCGATCGGCGGAATATCGCTTGCAAGACACAGGATCAGGTGGCGCGGAGCATTTTTGCTGTCGGCCAAACCATCGGCAAGTGCAGCGCGCACGGTGGGCGCGGGATCATCCAGCAACCAGGTGAGCGCGGCCTCCGCATCGCGCTTTTCGCAATCATCGAGCTCGGATGTGAGGAAGGAGCGCGCAAGCGCATGGGCGGCCCGGGCGCGCGCAGCGTCCGGAGCGGTATCCATCCAGCAAACGAGATCTCGGATAAGCATGACTACATTCCAGGCGGGACGACCTTGAACACAAAGCCTGCCAGCCAAGGTTTAATATTCGGTTCACCATGTTTTCTCAAAACGGCCCGCGACGCTACGGCATCGCCGCATGAGGACAGGCGCACCGCAAGCATAACTCGCCGCTGGGCTACGAAAAGCCCCGGAAAGTCGGGATCAGAAAACTGGCAAGGGTAAAGGGGCTGTGACCGACTTCGGTCCACCAGCGTCGATCAGGCCGGAGGCACCAGGTCCTCGGGTTCCTTGAAGATCTGGTACTTGAGAAAACCGGTCAAATCGAACGGATCACCATTTCCCCCTACAGGGGCCCTGGCGGCGATGGAAGAGGACGAAGCTGCGGAGGCAACCTGCGTGGGTTCGGGCTGGGGTTGTGCACGAGCCGCGGTGTGCGCCTCAACGGCGGCCTGCAAAGCCTCAGGCCTTGCCCGGAACGCATTGACGAACGTGTCGTCGAAACGTTCGTTTTCCGAAATCTGGTCATTGCGGAAAAGCGCCTGGAATGGCGCTTGCACCTCGGTTGCACGCCAGGCGCTGGAAATCCGGGCGGACGCGCTTCCCTTTGCAAAGAGATCCTGATTGGCGCGGGTGGCCCTTGCGGGGATACGCGCATCATCCACGGGCTGGAAGGCAGTCAGAGTTGAGGCGGGCTGCGCCTCGACGTTCTCCTGCGCGATGGCAACGGGATTGGCGACCGCCTCGGCATCGGCTTCCGCCAGCGCAACAGCCACCGCGGCATCGATCGCCGGTTCCTCAGTTGCGACCGCAGGCGTACGTTCCGGTTTCGCCGCCGGAGGCAACGGCGCATCGTTCGATGCAATCGCGGCAACGGCTACGGGGAGATCGGCGCGGCGGCCCTCGCCTGTAGTGTCATCATCCGCCCCGGCGGTATCGGCGGTCTCCGGCATATCGGCTTGCGCGACCACGCGCTCGATCGGGGCCGTGTCGCCAATCGGCGGCTGGCTTTTTCCAAGCTCGGTCAGACCGGCAAGGGCCTGCGAAAGCTCTTTCACCTGGGCCGGGCGATAATAACGGCTGGCGATCACCGTCTGCCCGGCAGTCGATGGCACACCAACGCCGCCGAACGTCGCCGCGCCCAACGCCTGGGACTTGGCAACCGGCGTCGGCACAGGCTTTGCTGAGGCGACAACAGTCGCGTAATTGATCCCGGAGGGGCTGTCATGCTGCGCAACGAGCTGATCAAGCACCTGCGCCACGCTGCGCGCAGAGCGCCCTTCATAGAAGATGGATCGGTTGGCCCGCGCCTGACGCGGGAACACGGCAGCTGCGGAACGGTCCGGGTCGTTCTCGGCAAGGTGGATGAGCCGCGATGCTCCGCCGGCGCCAAGGAAATGGGCGGCATAAAGCTCGCCATCGGTTGCCTCGCGTCCGAGCTTGCGTTCCAGATAGGCGGCATTCTTGCGCGTCAGTTCGCCCGCCATCAGCGAAGCGATTTCGGGGTCCTTGCGCAGATCAAGGATTTCACGCCGCCGCGCGGCACTGGACACGGTGTAGCTGCCATCGGAACGCGGGATGATGTCCTTGGCATATTCGCCAAGCCCATGCGCTTCACCGGAGGTTTTCACAGTCTCCAGCCATGTGGATTCGATAAACTGAAACAGTCCTGTAGCACTGGAACCCTTGGCCTTCGCGGACGCGTCGAAATTCGACTCGCGCGATGCCGTCTTGACCAGATATGCGAAATCGGTTCCGGTCGTCGTGCTGGCCGATTGGAAGGCCAGCGCGATACGAGACGCAATCGAGGACGTATCGGCCACTTTCATGACACCCGCCTCCTAGCGGTCTACAGGAAAACTGAGCGGCCAGCCAATCGACGAGCCAGCTACCCCATGGTTAATGTGGCTTTAACCATGGCTCGAAAATCGTTAACACCACGTTAACCATCACCTAAGCCGGAACGCTTAGGCGAATTGGACAAGGGCGGAAAACCGCCGAGGGGAAGGAGACTTACCGGGATGCCGGGATTGTATTTTGATGAGTTTCGCATCGGCCAGAAAATCGAACACGAGCTGCGCCGGACGGTCACCGAAATGGACAACATGCTCTTTTCGAACATGACGCTGAATCCTCAGCCACTCCATATCGACCGCCACTTCTGCGAAACCCAGACCGAGTGGGGCCAGCCGCTGGTCAACTCCATTTTCACACTCGGACTGATGATCGGCATCTCGGTCAATGACACCACGATCGGCACCACAATCGGCAATCTCGGCATGAGCGAGGTGAAGTTCCCCCACCCCCTTTTCCACGGCGACACCGTGAATGTCACGACAGAGATCGTCGCCAAACGGGAGTCGCGCTCGCGTCCCGATGCCGGCATCGTCGAATTCGAGCACAAGGCCTTCAACCAGAAGGGAGACCTTGTCGCCGTCTGCCGCAGGCAGGCATTCATGAAGAAGTCGCCCAACGCCACCATGGAGGCCTGAGCCTTGCGTTCCCTGCTTTTCGTTCCGGGTGACGACACCCGCAAGCTTGCCAAAGGCACCGCCAGCGGCGCGGATGTGCTGATCGTTGACCTTGAGGATTCGGTCGCCGCCGATGCCAAGCAAAAGGCGCGCGAAACGACACGCTATTTCCTGCGCGACACTCTGCGCTCAAGCCAGCGCCCACGCCTTTATGTCCGCATCAACGCCTTTGACAGCGGCATGAGCGAGGCCGATCTGCAGGCGGTCATGCGCGTCGCTCCTGACGGCATCGTCCTGCCCAAATCCGCGAGCGGACGTGATGTGGCCCGACTTCACGCCATGCTCTCTGTCCACGAAGCCGAAACAGGGACGCCGGACGGACGCACCGGCATCATTGCCATTGCCACGGAAACCGCTGCCTCGCTGTTCGAACTCGGCACCTATCAGGGGGTGAGCAACCGCCTTGCCGGAATGGCGTGGGGCGGGGAAGACCTGTCCGCGGATATCGGCTCCGCCGCCAACCGCGCGAATGGCGAGTTCACCGAGCCGTTCCGGTTCGCGCGCAATCTCTGCCTTTTCGGCGCGGTCGCCGCCAATGTTGCGCCCATCGACACGGTCTTCACGAGCTTCCGCGATCTGGACGGCCTTCGCTCAGAGTGCGAGGAGGCGGTGCGCGACGGCTTCACCGCCAAGCTCGCAATCCACCCGGCGCAGGTCCCCGTCATCAACGAGACCTTCACCCCCAACGCCGCCGAGATCGAACGCGCCAGCCGTATCGTCACCGCCTTTGCAGAGGCGGGCAATGCTGGCGTTATCGGGCTCGATGGCGAAATGCTGGACCGCCCTCACCTCACGCGCGCCAAAAAGCTGCTGGACCGGGCGCGGTTGGCGGGCGTCTTCGCCTGACCCGGCTGCAGGAGCGCACACTGAAAAGGCCGGAGCGATGCCTCATCGCTCCGGCCTTGTTCTTTGTTACGGGATCTCGAAACCTGCCTCAGGCCCCACCTGCCGCGCCGCCGCCGCCCGCCGGGCGCGTCATCTGGAAAACCTCGTTCACCACCGAAAAATCCCGATAACCGAGACGCGCCAGCGGCTTGATCCGGGTCACATCGATCATGCCGTCCTCGATCACCGCATCATCGATATGGATCGAGACAACCTGTCCCATCACCATCCACTGATCGGCAGGCTTGCCGTCAAGGTCGTGAATGCGGATCGTCTGGAGATGGCGGCATTCCAGTGCGATCGGGCTCTCGGCCACCCGCGGCGGCTTCACCGCGACAGATGGCGCGGGCGTCAGGCCGGTGGCCTCAAACTCGGAGGTGCCTTCGGGAAAGGGCGCGGAGCTTTCGTTCATCTGCTCCCGCAGGTCCCAGGTGGCCAGATTGCAGACGAACTCGCCGGTTGCCTCCACGTTGGCGACCGAGTGTTTCCAGCCGGAGGAGGAAAACATCACCACATGCGGATTGTCGCCCAGGGCGTTGAAGAAACTGTAGGGCGCGAGATTGGCGCGGCCTTCCGCATCCAGCGTCGAGATCCAGCCTATTGGCCGGGGCGCGACGATGGCTTTGAAGGGGTCGTGGCGCAGTCCATGTTTGTTCTTGATCGCGTCGTAATTCACGGCGCATTTCCTCCCGCCCCTTCGGGGCTCCACCAGGTCAATACGGTTTCAACATCGGGACGCGGCCGGTCGACAGGTTCCTCCTTCGGCGTTCCGATATGCACGAAGCCGACGATGTTCTCGCCCTTTTCCAGACCGAACAGCGCCTTGGCCTTGTCGTCAAAGGCATACCATTCCGTCAGCCACTGCGCAGCAAATCCCATCGCATGCGCACCAAGGACGAGGTTCATGCAGGCAGCCCCCGCCGACATGACCTGTTCCCATTCAGGCACCTTGAAGTGCTCCTGCGTTCTGGAAACAACCGCGATCACCAGCGGGGCCCGGGAAAAGCGGGTCCGTTCCTTCTCGCGCTGCCCCTCGTCCAGATCCGGTTTTTCCTCCAGCTGCAACGCAAGCAGCGCCTCGCCAACCTGCGCGCGCGCCTCGCCCGCAAAAGCAATGAAGCGCCACGGCTTCAGCTTGCCATGGTCGGGCACCCGCACCGCGATCTGTACGAGTGTGCGGATCTGATCGGCATCGGGCCCCGGCTCTCCCAGAGCCACCGCAGGTATCGTGCGCCGGGTTGTGAGCAGCGTGAGTGCGTCTGGCATTGTTCGTCCAAGCCTCTCTTCCTTGCCTTCCTCCGATACGCGGAGCACGGCGTTTTCCAGTTACCAGGACAGCAGATCCTTCGCGGATCACCGTTCCGAAAATGGAAAATGGTCGAAAACGATATTTCGGGAAAATCAGTCGGGCGCAACTTGAGCCCATGCACCCCGCACCTGTCAATATTCGGAAGTCCCCAAGCCGGGGCGCCATCGGAAAATTCAAGGCCTTGACTTGAAATCGCCACCCTTTGCGGCTCTGAAAAGGAGGTCTCGACTGGCCAAGCGCCACCGGGCAAGGCATAACCGTCAAAACAGATCATGGGAGCGCGCCAGACACATGTCGCCTCCCGCAAAACGGAACCGGTTGATGGCATTCCTGTCGATGAGGACACATCTGCTCGCAAGCCTTGCACGATGTGGGGCGAAAGGCGTTCGCGCGCTGGTCCTGGCAAGCCTTGTGCTCGTCTCCGCCGCCGCTTCAGGCCTCCCGGCCCATGCGCAGCAAGCAGCCCCCGTACCGCCGATGCCGATCCCCTCGCCCGTCGACGGCGAGCCCAGCCTGGATGATCCCGCAGGCTCCGCCGCTGCCTATGACAACGCGACCGCGGCCCAGCCTTCGCTGGAGATGTTGCTGAACGAAAACATGCCTGCGCTGATGTCGCCGGAAGTCCTGCCCTATGCCCCCTCCGGCACCGCCGACACGGGCAAGCCCGGAGATCCGGACAACACGACCCTCTACATGATGGCGCGCCTGACCCCCGAAGGGCCGCTGATCGATTCGGGGCTCGTCTGGCGCGTCTATTCCGACCAGATCAACGATCAGGGCGAACTCGATCTCGTCGCCACCTCGGAAGGCGGCGACGCGGAATTCCGCCTCGATCCGGGCACCTATCTGGTCCACACCGCCTATGGCCATGCGGGCGTGACGACGAAACTGTCCGTCCAGCAGGGACAGACCAGCCGCACCGTTGTCTTCAATGCCGGCGGCATCAAACTCAACAGCGCCGTCTCCAAGACGATCCCGCTCAACAGCGCCAAGGTGCGGTTCGATATCTACGGCACAGAATTCAACGCCCGCGGCGAACGCAAGCTGATCGCGCGCAACGTGCGGCCGGGCACCATCGTGCCGCTCAATGCCGGGACCTACCACATCACCAGCCGCTATGGCCGTGTGAACGCCACCGTGCGTGCCGATATTCGCGTGGAGCCGGGCAAGTTGACCGAGGCCACCATCTATCACAATGCCTCGGAAATCACCCTGAAACTCGTGAATTCCTTTGGCGGCGAGGCCATCGCCAACACCGCCTGGTCGATCCTGACGCCTTCCGGCGACAGCGTGGTGGAAGGTGATGGCGCTTTCCCCACCTACGTGCTCGTTGCAGGCAAATACACCGTCGTGGCGCGCAATCAGGGCCGCCTGTTCTCGCGCAATTTCGAAGTCACCCCCGGCCACAACACCGAGGTGGAAGTGCGCACGGAAGACGGCAACGCCGCCGGTCTGGCGACCGAATAACGCCTTGCGGCGTCCCGCTTCCTGCATGGATCGTGAGAGTGGCACTTGGGTATGGAGCCGATCCTTCGAGACACCTGCGAAGCAGGCGTCTCGAAGGATCGGCCACACGCTCAGGCCCCGCCCGCGCTTGAGCCCAAACGCTCAAGCCACACATCAAATCCCTCCAGAAACAAAGAAAGCGGGCCGAAGCCCGCTTTCCCGATAGTCTCGAAGCCTTGATCCGGCGGGTTACTGCACGCGCTTGAGATCCGGGGCCATCGCCTCGTCTGTCAGCGAGGTCACCGCCTCGTCCAGCGTCATGGACGCCTGATCCTTGGAGCCGAGACGGCGGATATTCACCGTGCCCTCCTCCGCCTCGCGCTTGCCGCACACGACGATCACCGGAACCTTGGCCAGCGAGTGCTCGCGGACCTTGTAGTTGATCTTCTCGTTGCGCAGGTCAAGATCGACCTTGAGGCCCGCGCGCTTCAGACGCGCATAGACTTCCTCGGCATAGTCATCGGCATCCGACGTAATGGTCGTCACCACCACCTGAAGCGGCGCGAACCAAAGCGGGAAGTGACCGGCGAAGTTCTCGATCAGGATACCGAGGAACCGCTCCATGGAGCCACAGATGGCGCGGTGGACCATGACGGGCGTTTTCTTCTCGCCGTCGCTGTCCACATAGAAGGCGCCAAAGCGTTCCGGCAGGTTGAAGTCCACCTGGGTGGTGCCGCACTGCCACTCACGCCCGATGGCGTCACGCAGCGTGTACTCGAACTTCGGCCCGTAGAACGCCCCCTCGCCCGGCAGGATCCCGGTCTTGATGCGACCGCCCGCCTGCGCCTCGATGTCCTTGAGGACCTTGGTCATGACCTCTTCGGCATGATCCCAGGCCTCATCGCTGCCGACGCGCTTTTCCGGCCGCGTGGAGAGCTTGACCACGATCTCGTCGAACCCGAAATCCTCGTAGACGGAGAGGATCAGGTCGTTGATCTTCATACATTCGGCGGCGAGTTGCTCTTCGGTGCAGAACACATGGGCATCGTCCTGCGTGAAGCCGCGCACACGCATCAACCCGTGCATCGCGCCAGAGGGCTCGTAGCGATGGACGGCGCCGAACTCGGCCATGCGCAACGGCAAATCGCGATAGCTCTTCAGGCCGTGCTTGAAGATCTGGACATGCCCCGGGCAGTTCATCGGCTTCAGCGCGAAGACGCGCTCATCTTCCGATTCCGGATCCGCACATTGCACGGAGAACATGTTCTCCTTGTACCAGGTCCAGTGGCCGGAGGTCTCCCACAGCGAGGTGTGAAGCACCTGCGGGGCGTTCACCTCCTCATAGTCGTCGGCGAGACGGCGACGCATGTAGGAGACGAGATTCTGGAAGGTCGTCCACCCCTTGGAGTGCCAGAAGACAACGCCCGGCCCTTCTTCCTGGAAGTGGAAGAGATCCATCTCGCGTCCAAGGCGACGATGATCGCGCTTTTCGGCCTCTTCCAGCATGTGGAGATAGGTCTTCAGCTGCTTCTCGTCGGTCCAGGCCGTGCCATAGATGCGGGTCAGCATGGGGTTGTTGGCATCGCCGCGCCAATAGGCGCCCGCCACCTTCATCAGCTTGAAGGCGGAACCGATGCGGCCCGTTGAGTCCATGTGAGGACCACGGCACAGGTCGAACCAGTCGCCCTGTCGGTAGATCTTGACGTCCTGATCTTCCGGGATCGCGTCGACCAATTCCACCTTGTAGGCCTCGCCCATGTCGGCAAAGACCTCACGGGCCTTGTCGCGGGACCAGACTTCCTTGGTGAAGGGCGCGTTCTTCTGGATCAGTTCGCGCATCTTCTTCTCGATCACCGGCAGGTCTTCCGGCGTGAAGGGCCAGTCCTCGCGGGTGTCGGGATGGACGCGCTTGAAGTCGTAGTAAAAGCCGTTCTCGATGACGGGGCCGATGGTGACCTGAGTGCCGGGCCACAAGGCCTGCACCGCTTCCGCCATGACATGGGCCGCATCATGCCGGATCAGCTCCAGCGCGCGGGGGTCGTCACGGGTCACGATCTCGATCTTCGCGTCGGCCTCGATCGGGTCGGCCAGATCGCAAAGCACACCGTCCAGCGCAATGGCCACGGCTTTCTTGGAGAGCGACTTGGAAATGCCCTCGGCAACAGCCTTGCCGGTAATACCGGGCTCGAAGTCACGCACCGAATTGTCGGGGAAAGTCAGATGGATCATCTTTGTCTCCTGGCTCACTCCTGCAAACGAGGCAGGTAAGCGGGTTGTCATAAGAAGACGGGGAATAGGCTTTTCGGGCCGGCACGTAAAGAGGGGAATGGCCTCAAATGAGCCGCGCCTGCCCCGAAAAGGAGGCCGCCCGCCGCGCTCTCACTCTAGATCAATGCGGGTCGCGGGATCGATGTGATCGCCGCGCCACTGGCCGTACCGCCACGGCAGGTACCAGCGCGCATTGGCAGGCAGCTCCTCCGGCACCGGATCATATCCGCTGGCACCGAACGGATTGCAGCGCACGATCCGCGCGAGCCCGACCCAACCGCCGCGCCATACGCCGAAACGCGAGATCGCTTCCTCCGTATAGCTGGAGCAACTCGGCTGATACCGGCAGGCCCGCCCGATGAGCGCCGACAGCGTCACCCGGTAGAGACGAATGAGGAGAATGACCAGGGTCTTCATGAAGCGTCTTTCACGATCAACGCCCCCATCGACCACGCCGGCGCGACCGGGTCAAGCATTTCGCCCGGTCGCAAGCAGCCCCCAACGCTCGGGAAATAACACCAAAATCCGACCAAGACATGCCGCAATTGAACTCACGTCTTACATCTACGTATTACTTTTCTCACAAGCACATACCTTAAATAAAAATCAAAAAATAACGTCTATATTTTCACTACCCCAAATGATCCGCGAGGCATCTGACATAGACCCTCGACAAATTCACTCCCCCTAGACCAGAAACCGATTTTATGATTTATAATCAGGTCAAACCACTACACACTTTCCACAATCATATTTGCTTTCGCGCGGAACCTTTGCGCGAGATCAACGTTAGACGGCGCCGGCTCGCGGCATCTGGATACCATAAAAGACGGGGGTGAAGATATGTTTCGCAAGATTATGGTCCCGGTGGACCTTGCCCACACGAACAGTCTGGGCAACGCACTGCAAGTCGCGGCAGATCTTTCGAAGCTATATGACGCGCCGGTTCTTTATGTCGGCATCACCACCACATTGCCGGGCCCCGTCGCCCGGAACCCGGAAGAATTCACCCGCAAGCTGAACGCCTTTGCCGCGGAGCAGATATCCCGCCACGAAATCGAAGGCGAGGCGCGCACCTATGTCAGCCATGACCCGGCCCGCGATCTCGACAAAACCTTGATGAAGGCGATCGCGGAGAACGGTGTCGATGCGGTGATCATGGCCTCGCACATCCCGGGCGCCGCCGAGCACCTGTTCGCCTCCAATGCCGGCTATCTGGCCCAGCATGCGTCGATCTCCGTTTTCGTGATCCGCTCGTGAGCGCCACAAGCCGCATCATCGAAGTTATCCATTTCAACTGAAAGGGACGCAATGAGCGACCAATCGCCCACCACACCCATCGAGGATGACCAAACACCGGACGGGGCCGCACCGAGCCCAGAGGGTGAAGCCGATATCATCGATACCGACTATTCCATTGGTCAGGACAACATCCAGACGACCATCGGCCCCTTTGGACTCGACATTCACAACCCGGTTTTCCTGATCTCCGGCCTTTCCATCGTCGCCTTCGTGTTCGCGACGCTGGCCTTCCAGAACAGTCTGGCCCCCGCGTTCAGCGAATTGCGGGATTGGCTGACTGGCACATTCGACTGGTTCTTCCTGTCGGCCGCAAACATCTTCGTCATTCTGTGCATCGTGCTGATCGTCACGCCACTCGGCAATGTACGCCTCGGCGGCACGGAAGCAGAGCCCGAATACTCCTACTCGGGCTGGTTCGCGATGCTGTTTGCCGCCGGCATGGGCATCGGCCTGATGTTCTATGGTGTCTCCGAACCCATCACCCACTACGCCACGTCCTTTGCGCAGAACGCCGGCGCGCCGGAAAGCTGGGCGCCCCTGGCCGGAGCGCCGGGCGATGTGCTGGCAGCGGAACGGCTGGGCATGGCGGCGACGATCTTCCACTGGGGTCTGCACCCCTGGGCCATCTATGCCGTGGTCGCACTGGCGCTGGCGCTTTTCGCCTATAACAAGGGCCTGCCGCTGACCATGCGCTCGGTATTCTACCCCGTCTTCGGCGAAAGGGTCTGGGGCTGGACGGGCCATATCATCGATGTGATGGCCGTGCTCGCGACGCTTTTCGGCCTGGCCACCTCGCTGGGTTTTGGCGCCTCGCAGGCGGCGGCCGGACTGCACTTCCTGTTCGACTGGCCGGACACCACCACCGTCAAGGTCCTGCTGATCGTCGTGATCACGGGCATGGCGCTCACCTCGGTGGTCGCCGGCCTTGACGCAGGCGTGAAGCGTCTGTCCGAGATCAACATGGTTCTCGCGGCGATGCTGCTGCTCTTCGTGCTCCTCACCGGCCCGACCGCAAGCCTGATCAGCGGCTTCGTGGACAACCTCATCGCATATGTGGAGTATTTGCCCGCGCTCTCAAATCCCGTGGGCCGCGCGGATGACAACTTCCGTCAGGGCTGGACCGCCTTCTACTGGGCCTGGTGGATCTCGTGGTCGCCCTTCGTCGGCATGTTCATCGCCCGCGTTTCCCGCGGTCGTACGGTGCGCGAGTTCATCACCTGCGTCCTGCTCATCCCGTCGCTGGTCTCCGTCTTCTGGATGACCGTTTTCGGCGGCACCGCCATCGAGCAGGTCGTCAACCAGGGCTACCAGGCGGTCACCGATGCGGAGCTTCCCCTGAAGCTCTTCGTCATGCTGGAACAGCTCCCGATGCACCAGATCTCGTCCTTCATCGGCATCATTCTGGTCATTGTGTTCTTCGTGACCTCTTCGGACTCTGGGTCTCTGGTGATCGACACCATCACAGCGGGTGGCAAGGTGGAAGCGCCCACCCCCCAGCGCGTGTTCTGGGCCACGTTCGAAGGCCTTGTCGCCATCGCGCTGCTGCTGGGCGGGGGCCTGACCGCACTTCAGGCAATGGCGGTCTCCACCGGCTTCCCCTTCACCATCGTGCTGCTGCTTGCCTGCTACTCCATCGTGCAGGGATTGATGAGCGAGCACCAGGTGGTCAAGGAAGCCTTGTCCGACTAGGCCAAGACGCCCCAGAGCTTGAAAACGAAAATGGCCCGCAGAGCTCACTCTGCGGGCCATTTGCATTTCACGAGCCACCCCGGTGATCCGGGAAGGAAAACATCGTCCGAAATCCGACAGCTTTGGCGGAACGCCGCCACGCACCTCAGGGGGCTGTCGTCCCGTCTTTCTGCCGAGTGAGCACCTGATCCACCGCATCCGCCGTTGCCTCGAAGGTCAGAAGCGTGGAGGCATGACGCGCCTTGTAGTCGCGCACCGGTTCCAGAACCTTGCAATCCTCGAAGCGGCCTTGCGGCGGACTTCCGCCCTCCTTCAGCATGGCCCGCATGGCGTCACGCACGGCATGGATTTCTTCCGCGCGCGCGCCGATCACATTCTCTGCCATGATGGCGGATGAGGCCTGCCCAAGCGCGCAAGCCTTCACGTCATGGGCGAAATCGGTGATCACGCCGTCTTCCATCTTGACGTCCACAATGACCGTGGAGCCGCATAATTTCGAATGCGCCTTCGCAGTCCCATCCGGATTTTCAAGACGCCCCAGCCGTGGAATATTGCCCGCCAGCTCAAGGATCCGGCTGTTATAGATCTCGTCAATCATGTTCGCCTCCGGAACCGCACCGCCTTCACATGAGTGCCCGACCGTCTATATAGAAGGCAAATCGGAGATGTCGCCAGCTGTACCGCCGCGCCCGACATCCTCATCACCCTGAACCGGACCGTACGCCTTCCCATATAGAGCTGCCACCGAGCCCGGTCACCCACGGGATCGTTACCCCGACACGAAGAGGTCCGCAATGGACGCCGCCCTGAACGCCGACAAGAAGCCTGAAAACGCCGAAAAGGCCCGGCCCACCCGTGAACAGGCGGAAGCCGCCGTGCGCACCCTGCTCGCCTATGTCGGCGAGGACGTGACGCGCGAGGGCCTGCTTGAAACGCCGCAACGCGTCGTGAGAGCTTATGACGAGTTCTATCGCGGCTATGGCGAAAATCCGGCAGATCATCTCGGCACGACATTCGAGGAAGTCAACGGCTACGACGATATCGTCCTGCTCAGAGATATTCCCTTCTATTCCCATTGCGAGCATCACATGGTGCCCTTCATCGGCAAGGCGCATATCGCCTATTATCCGCGCGCCGGTGTTGTCGGCCTGTCGAAACTTGCCCGCGTTGTGGAGACCTTCTCCCGACGTTTGCAGACACAGGAAAACCTGACAGCCCAGATCGCCGCCGCCATTGACAGCGCCCTGAACCCACGCGGCACGGCAATCATGATGGAAGCGGAACACCAGTGCATGTCGCTGCGCGGCGTCCAGAAGCCGGGCGTCGCCACGCTGACCACCCGCTTCACGGGCATCTTCCGTGACGACCCGGCAGCACAGGCCCGTTTCCTGACCATGGTCAACCGCTAGGGCGCGCCGCCATTGACCCTGCCTTGAAAACCGAGAACTCACCGCATGACCGACACCCCGTTCGCCCCGCGAACCGAAAAGGCCACCATTGAGACCGGGTCCAATCTCAGCCCGAAATTCGATGCGGAAGGCCTGATCCCCGCCATCGTGACCGATGCCGACAGCGGCGAAGTCCTGATGCTGGGCTACATGAACGCCGAAGCTCTCGCGCGCACCATCGAGACGGGCGAAGCCTGGTACTGGAGCCGCTCGCGACAGGAATTCTGGAAAAAGGGCGGCACCTCGGGTCAGGTCCAGAAGGTCGTGGAGATGCGCACCGACTGCGATCAGGATGCGATCCTGATCAAGGTGCGGGTTGCGGGCAATGGCGCCACATGCCACGTGGGCTACCGCTCCTGTTTCTACCGCACGGTCGAGCTCGGCCGGCCCGCATCACCGCAAACGGCCCTGGAGACGGTGGAAACCCGCGTCTACGATCCCGCGGATGTTTACGGAAAGAAATGAACCGCCGGATCGAAGGTCCGTAACATAAAAAAGGCAGACGCCCGCAACGCGCCTGCCTTTGCTGCTTCACAGATACTGCCGGCGCAGGGCTCGGGGCCAGCCCCGACTGCGCGTCAGGCCATGGCGATATAGCTGCGCATTTCCTCAGCTTCGCGTTCCACCTGTTCGATACGCCACTTCACCACGTCGCCAATCGAAATCACGCCATGGATCTTGCCGTCGCGCATGACCGGAAGGTGGCGAAACCGGCCCTTGGTCATCAAAGACATGGCATGAATGATGGTGTCGTCCTCCACGCAGGTTTCCACCCGCGTGGTCATGAATTGCGAAGTCTTGCGCTGCAAGGCAGAAGCGCCTTCCTTGCCGATCGCGCCTACGACGTCACGTTCGGACAGGATACCGGCAATATTCCCGGCATCATCGAGCACCATCACAACACCGATGCGGTGTTCCTTCAGGATTGCGCAAACATCCGCAAGCGTGGAATCGGCCGGCGTCGAAACGACCGAGGCTCCCTTTTCATTCAAAATCGCGCCGACAGTCATTGCATCCTCCATTACTGTTCCAAGTCGGCCATCCAACGGAACGACCGAGATCTGCACAGACATACGAGGCTTGGCCATCAAGCTCGTTGAAACGCCGATTGAAAAACGTCACGCCCAAATCCGTGATCTCACGTCGGGCAGCCCGCTCGCCTTCGACACCCTTCCCCGGCGGATACGCATTTCGACCCCGCCGCTACGTTAAGATTGTCGCAAAAAAGGGCCGTCTCGTGAACCTCATTGTGACAACCCCGTATTGGACCATAGGCGAACGGCGCCTTAGCGGCGGCGCGGGACGGGATCGAACAGGGAAAAACACAGCAAACCCGCCGCGAAACCGCCGATATGGGCCTCCCACGCAATGGACGGCTCATTGCCGCCAAAGGAGATGGTTCCGATACCGAACAGCAGGTTCACGCCAAACCACACCCCGAGAAAAGCCAGCACCTGTCGATTGACGAGGGCACGCGCCAGGGAGGTTGCGGGCTGGCGATAGGCAAGACTGTCATGCGCACGCATCATGGAAAGCGGCCCTGCCCTGTCGAAGGCGAACCGTGCCACCGCAGCCATATAGCCGGAGATCGCAGCCGACGCGCCGACCATCGGCATCGGCTCGCCGAAATGTGTCGCAAGATGAGCCCCCGCGCCGGCGATCGCCGTCACGGCAGAAAAGGCAAGGAAGCGCCCCACCCCGAAACGGCGTGCCAGAACGCTGCCAAAAACGGCCATCCACAAGCCGTTGAAGACGAGATGCATGAATGACCCGTGCAGGAAGGCATAGGTGAGAAAAGTCCACACCATCGCCCCCTCGCCGCCCGGTAGCGGCGTCCCGCCAAGCATCTGGCTCAGATCGCCCGCATTCACATAGCGAAGCGGCAGGAAGGCGAAGGTGAGGAGAAACTCCAGATCGGCATGCGCGGACAGGACGAACGCCCGCAACGCATGGATCAGCACCAGCAGCGCCAGAAGCGCGACCACGACCCCCGGCAGATTGAAAAGCGGCTCGGAGGGCGGCTGGCGCTGAAAGCCGGGCCCTTCGCCCCACTCCGACGGCTGATCTGGCTCTCGGCGGATCGGGTCCTGCATCTGATTCTGCTCCGAAATGTGGCGTCTGTGCGCGGGCGCGGGCAAGCGCCGTCCCTGCCACATAAGGGGGCAAAGGTCGTCAGACAATCACCTGCATCAGCAGGGAAACAAGAATATCGCGAATTTGCCGCTGGCAAAGCCGACAATCCGCATGCAGCTGTCCACAGACTTGGCCGCGTTATTAACCATAATGACACGTAAAGACTGCCCTGCTGCTGCCCAAAGTGGTGCTGGCATGTAACCTGCTCTTAACCATTACGCACCGCCTGCGAGTCTCTCAATGAGCGTCAAACCGGCCCAGACCGGGACACCTCAAGAGGACATGACAACCGGGGGTCGTGCTGTTTTGGGTACCGAGTGAGGCATTGAACTATGAAACACGCCACCACGCAGGCGCTTTACGACTATTGGAACCAGCTTCGCGGTTCCAGGCCCGCGCCTGAGCGCAGTGAGATAGAACCGGGCGACATCCGCACGATTCTCGGCGACACGTTCATTCTGGAAGCTTTGGGAGAGGAAACCTACCGCTTTCGCCTCGCCGGTACGCGCATGTGCGCAGCCTATTGCCGCGAGCTGAAGGGCCGGGATTTCCTGCGCATGTGGGACGGCAAGGACCGCGAAGCGCTGGAAACGATGCTTCAGGCGATCACCAGCGAAGCCGCGGCCGCCGTTGTCGGAATCGAGGGCCGCACAGACCGCGGTCAAACGGTCAACATCGAGACCCTGTTACTGCCCCTGCGCATGCGTAACGAGGGCTACACGCGGATTCTCGGCTCCTGCACCTTGATGGAAAAGCCGTACTGGCTCGGCATCCACCCGGTCGTTCACCAGTCGATCAGCAGCCTGCGCCTGATCTGGCCGGACGAACAGCCCGCCTTCCTGCGCAAGGTCAGCGCCGTCAACGAAGGCCACGGCCTTCCCCATCCGACCCAGCTTGGGTATCGCCGTGTCGGTCACCTGACCGTCTATGAGGGTGGCAAGGGTCAGACTGGGGCGTGATCGCCCCGGACCTCCCCTTCGACACCTTTTTCCGCAAGGTTCGCCAACGCCATTTCCTATGCTCAGTCGGCCTTGCGAAGCACATTCCGGATGCTCGAAGCCGTTCATTACCCATAGCATTTAATGCCCTGACGTAATCGCCAATAAGAAAACGGCACCAAATTGGCAATTCGTGACGATCTGTTCACGAGATCTAACCGCTTGTTAACGCCAGCGGCGATAGTCTGAGCCTCGCGAGCGCCCGTGAACATGCGACCGGCGATCGAACGAGGAGAGATTTGCCAAATGGCGCCCGCTCAGGCCACCCTTGCGAAAGAGGCGACAGCCACAACCGCCGCAGACAAGACGAATGAACGTCTGACGACGATTGGCGCCAAGCGGACGGACCAGCGCAGGTTCCAGCGCGTCAAGGTGAGCCTCCTCGGTCGTTTCATGCTTGAAAACAGACGGGAATTCCCCTGCCAGGTGATCAACATGTCTCCCGGCGGAGCGGCCGTGGTGGCTCCTGTCGCCCCGACTGTTGGCGAGCGTGTGATCGCCTATATCGACCATATCGGTCGCATCGAGGGCAAGGTCGTTCGCATGATGGATGGCGGCTTCGCCATGACCATCAACGCAACGCCCCGCAAGCGCGACAAGCTCGCCAACCAGCTGACCTGGCTGGCTAACCGCCACGAACTGAACCTGCCGGAAGACCGCCGCCACGAGCGGTTTGCACCGAGCGAGGCCGTTTCCCGGATCGAGCTTTCCGATGGTCGCGAATATTCCTGCCGCGTGATCGACGTCTCCCTGTCGGGCGCAGCGCTTGCAACAACCGTGAAGCCTGCTCTCGGCACTCCGATCACCCTGGGCAAGATGCGCGCCCGTGTCGTGCGTCACACCGAGGAAGGGATCGCGGTCGAATTCGCCGCCGTGCAGGATATCGAAGAGGTCAAGAAGCAGATCACCTGATCCGGGATCTGTTTGCACCTGAGCGCTGCCGTCCTTTTCCGTCTGCCACTCCTCGCCCTTAGCAGATCAATCGTTTGCAAGGCCCGGACGCCTGTCGCCATCCGAAACAGGGAAGGCGACTGACAGGGCACGACTGCACCGCCCCCCTTATCAGCACACCTTCAGCATTGGTCACGGGCTCTGACGTCATGTCGAGACCACCCGCCGGTCAAACGCGTTCTGGCCCAGGTCAGCGATCTCGATCCTGCCCATGAAAGCCGCCCAAATCACGATCCCGCTTTTTCGGCGAAGCGGAAGGTCGGCGGTGATTTCCTTTTTCGGCCAATCCCGCGGCGGAAAAGATGCGTGGCTTCGAGACGCCAATGCTGCCGCTTTCCATCGATGATTGTCATCGGTCCGCCTTTCGATTTCGAACCGGACAGCGCCTCCCTTTGCGCCCCGCGCGCCCCGCGACAAGCGCAATGCCGCCCAACCAACCGGCGATGCGATCGCCTATTCGATAAAATTTGAATCAAATACAATATAAACTTTCCGTTCTTTTGAATAAAATATGTATAAAAGAAGCTCTCTATTTTCTTCTTATTTTCCGACACTTCTATTTTGAAGCTTAGCGTGACATAAAATCGCGCCTGCTAATGTCATTCCATCAAACGGGGATGGTTTGACATGAAATTTGGGGAATTAATATTTGCGACACTTGTCGCAGCGGCTTTCACCCTCGGCGTTTCACTGACAGATGAAGCAGCCGCAGGGACAGAAGCCTTCATGGCAACGACAGGCAGCACAAGTGCTCCGGTCGGGCATGTGGAGTTTTGCCGGCAGCGCAAATCGGAATGCGGCATGACCGCCACAAAGGCGAAGCTCATGACGTTGAGCCGTGCCCGCTGGGATGAGCTGCTCAAGGTGAATGCGGAAATAAACCGTCGGATTCGCCCGGTCTCGGACATGGATCTCTACCATCGGGAAGAGGTCTGGACCTATCCGGTCAATGCCGGGGACTGCGAAGACTTCGCGCTTTTGAAGCGCAAGGTTCTGATCAAGCTCGGCTGGCCCGCCTCATCACTGCTGATGACGGTCGTGCGCGACATCGATGGCAGTGGCCATGCGGTGTTGACCGTACGCACCGACCGAGGCGACCTCGTTCTCGACAATCAGATCGAGGCGGTTCTTCCGTGGTATCGCACGCCCTACCGCTACATCAAACGTCAGTCGGAAACGAATGCCGCTCGCTGGACCGCGATCAACGACGCGCGCGTCGGTGCCGTTGCGAGCATTCCTCGCTGACACGCGAGGCGCAGAGACCCGGTCGGGACGGATAAACTAAGCCGGGTTTCCGCCAGACATGATGCGAACCGCATAACCAGGTCGCTTCCCCCGTCCCGTCCCCAGACCGGTTATGCGTAGACCGGCCCGCCTCCCCCAAGGCGGGCCGGTCACCCCTGCGGGGGGAAAGTGCCCCCGCCCACTATTCCAACAGCGCCCCGATTGCCGCCGATCCTTCGCCGATCCGGACGCCTCCCCCTTCACAAGCAGACCTTGGCTGCCATCGACCCACCGGCCATGCCAGGCTAATCGCCATCACTGCATGGCGATGAAGTAGAAATTCAGCATCAGGATGCCGGAGAACAGGCTCCACATGCCCGCAATTGTAGAACTCGCGACCAGCCAGCCGATGGGACGCCGCTCGATGCGACGACCACGAATGGCATGGCGCATGATGATGAAGGGACCGGCGAGGATGCACATGGCCATCCCGGATGCCAACGCGCCCATGGTTCCGGCTGCAAAATCGAAATTCGGCGGACGGTTCGTGATCAGCTGAAAGAAGCTGCCGATCAAACCGGCCACGACGAATCCCGTGCAGATCGCGTAACCGATAATGAGCAGTTGGGTAACCACGGCGTTTACCTCTTGTTAACGCTAGGGGCTCAGAGTCGCGTGAGACAAACTCGACGTTTACATATTGTTAAGCAAGAGCCATGCCCGTCGAGGTGGCAAAAAACAGGCGATAAACGTGGCCGCAGCGGCATGAACACCATGTTCGCCCGTCCCATAGCGGGACAAGAGCACCGGATAGGGACAAGGGGCGCGGCCCGGACGTCCGGCACACGCATGCCCGGAGCCTTCTCGCCCCTCAGGTCACATCTGACGATTCCCGCCCCGGTCCCGACGAGCCGCTGGCCCTTCACGGTGCTGACGTGCCTGCTTGCGCTCGCGGGCACAGTCCTCGTCGCCGACAGGTTCGTCCGCGCGTCCAACACCGCGGCCACACCGCGCTGGAGTGCGGAGACGCGCGCCGTCAGCCTCTCGCTCGCCGGACGGACCTTCCAGGTTCCCGCAAATTACATCGCCGATGCAGCCCAACGTCAGGGCGGCCAGCTCACGCGGCTCGATATTGCCGCGCGTCTACCCTCGCTCGCCGGCTTCGACGCAGCTCACGCCCCCCTGTTCAGGAGCGAAACGGACCTTGTTCGCCTCTGGCTGGAGGAAACCGCGACGCCCGCCGCTGGCGCGGGTCAGGCCAGGTCTGACCGGTCGAACCTCGCCAACGAGGCCGACTTCCGTCCCGGTGTCTATCCGGTCGCCGGAGGCCTTTTCGCACGCGCCTTCACCGCCTCCAGCGCCTATGCGAGCGAAGAGATCGTTTATGACGCAACGGGATTGAGGGGGAAACGCACTACGCCCTATGCGGCGCGCTGCGAGAAATGGAACGTGAGCGAAGCCACCTGCCTGCGGCGTGTGCCACTGGCAAAGGGTCTGACACTGACCTATCGCTTCCCGCGCGAAAAACTGGCGAACTGGGAGCAACTGGATCGCTCGGTCGTGCAGCTGGTGCAGGGCTTTATCAAGCCCTGAGGCTCTGCCACACTCTGGCGGCAGCAGATGAAGCCGGCAGGCGCACAAGGTGGCGCACACTGCCGGCATTCAGAGAGTTCGGCTTGAGATCCAGCCGGACGCAAACGGCATCACCGGGACGTGACCCGGATGCGCAACGTCCTAGTCCAGATCCATCTCCAGAATGGCCATCTGGAAATTGTAGCTCAGATCCTCGTCCTCATCATCGCGATAGATCACGCCGATGAATTCCTCACCCAGATAGACCTCGGCGGAATCGTCCTTGCGCGGGCGCGCACGCACCTGCAGGGCGGGAACGTTGAAGAGCTTCTTCAGGTAGGCTTCGAGCTTGCGGATTTCTTCAGGCTTCAAGGTGCCTCTCCTTCGGTGTCTCAGGGGGTTCGCGACAAGGCGACCCTTCTCCCCCGGACGTACATCATGTCAAAGGCCCCTTGCCAACCCTCAAGAGCCGTCTTTTTCATCCTTTTCACCGAGTAGCTGGTCCATGGACCGCGCCGGCTCGGCGCAACCGGAGTTCCCGACGATCTTTGCCGGCACCCCTGCGACGGTGGTATGCGGCGGAACAGGCGCAAGCACGACGGACCCCGCCGCCACGCGCGAGCACTTGCCGATATCGAAATTGCCGAGGATTTCCGCGCCCGCCCCGATCAGCACACCGCGGCGCACTTTCGGATGGCGATCGCCATCGGTCTTTCCGGTGCCGCCCAGCGTCACACCCTGCAGGATGGAGACGTCATCTTCGATAATGGCCGTGGAGCCCACGACGATACCTGTGCCGTGGTCGAAGAAGATCCCCCTTCCGACAGGCACCTGCGGATGAATGTCCACCTGGAAGACTTCCGAACTGCGCGACTGGAGATAGAGCGCGAAATCGTGCCGCCCTTGTCGCCAGAGCCAGTTTGCCAGCCGGTGCGACTGCAACGCGTGGAAACCCTTGAAATAGAGCACCGGATCAATGACCCGATCGGTCGCCGGATCGCGATCCACCACCGCCATGATGTCGACACGGAAGATCTCGCCCAGCACGGGCTCGTCGGCCAGCGCCTGCTTGTAGGTCTGGCGGATCAGGGCCCCCGACAACGCCGGGTGGTCCAGCCGGTCGGCGAGCCTGTGGACGACAGCGTCCTCCAGGCAGTCATGATTGAGCACGT
Organism: Breoghania sp.; assembly: GCF_963674635.1. Taxonomy (NCBI): domain Bacteria; kingdom Pseudomonadati; phylum Pseudomonadota; class Alphaproteobacteria; order Hyphomicrobiales; family Stappiaceae; genus Breoghania; species Breoghania sp. The sequence goes on along the minus strand of NZ_OY771475.1, from coordinate 317,269 downwards.
TTTCCATCAGGAAACCGGACAGGCCCGGCTCACGCTCAATCGCCTGCTGGGCTTCAAGGCGCAGCCGATCCCATACGGGATCATGGCTGGCGAGTTCCGGCGTGGCGGAAAATCGGGTGGACTGGCTCATGCCCTGCTCCTCCTGACCGGTCTGGATCGGCGGGATGCACCGTCGTGCTCTCGCATCGTTGCCCGAGGCAACGGCGAAAGGCCCCCATACACCCATGAACCGGCGCCCCGCCTTGTGGGGCAAATTCTCTTAGAAACGGGCGCCCGCCCGTAACGACACAATAACGATCAGCCGATAACGACCGATCGGGCGAAGGCCTCATGCCTCTTCGCAGGACCATATGCAACAGCAAACCTTGCCAAAGTCATGCTTCCCCTAACATAGGTCCTGCTGCCCGAAAACAAGAGCCCCATCCTTCGGCCAGGACAGACCGACGAGCGTCCTGCCCCCCATACACAGCGCCCCGTACACAGCTCCCCCTTCGCCAACCTGAGCGATCGCCACAGACGGCCAGTGGGTCAACCTGCCTCGCAGGGCAAGTCTGCCTCGTCACGCCCGACAGGCTGCCTCATCTCGGCTCCGGCGTAAATCGGCCCTTGGTGCCAGCTGCCTGCCGATTGTGTGCTTTCGCAATCCGCTCATCCGCCCTATGACGTTAGGGACATTTGGCACATGGGACTTGATCTCGAAATGAACATCTCACGAAACGCCCCTCAAGGCGACGCAGCATCGGCCGGGCGCATCACACGTCTCGTTGAACCGCCCATCGGCTGGCTTGTCATCGACAACGAGCCGCGCCTCAACGCCATTTCGCTCGACATGTGGAAGGCAATTCCGGCTGCGGTGCGGGACCTCGACCAGAACGACCAGGTGCGCGTGATCGTCTTGCGTGGCGCGGGGGACAAGACCTTCATCTCCGGGGCCGACATTTCCGAATTCGCCGAGACGCGCAAGAACGCCGAATGCGCGCGCGCCTATGAGAACGAGAACTCCGCCGCCTTTGATGCCCTTCGTGACTGCAAAAAGCCCACCATCGCCATGATCCGTGGCTTCTGTATGGGGGGCGGGCTCGGCCTGTCGGCGGCCTGTGACATGCGCTTCGCCGCCCGCGGGTCCTGCTTTTCCATTCCCGCCGCGCGCCTGGGGATCGGCTACCCCGTACGTGCGATCAGCGACCTGACCGCCCTGGTGGGCCCTGCCCGCACCAAGGATCTGTTTTTCTCCGCCCGGCGCATCGACGCAGAAGAAGCCGCCGCCATTGGACTGGTGGAACGCCTCTTTGACGAAAGCGACCTTGAGGCGGAGACCCGCACTTACGCGCAGAGCGTCGCCGCCAACGCCCCGCTGGTGCTCCGCGCTGCTAAGGCTGCCATCAATGCGGTCGCCTGTGCCAACGTGACCGCCGACTGGAGCAGCCTCAATGAACTGAACGACATCTGCTTCGACAGCGAAGATTTCACCGAGGGCAGAAATGCGTTTCTGGAACGGCGCACGCCAAGATTCACCGGGCGCTAACCATTATCGGATAATCTTGGCATCAACATCGCGGATGGATCCTGCCCGGGGTCCGAAACGGCTGAACCTGATTCAAAACTTGAAGCCGCAGCGCCAGCCTAACACCACCGGCGCACACCACATGCGCCGGATCCCCGCGCAAGTGCGATCTCAGCAAATTCCTGTAAGGGATTCCATCGACTCGCACTTTGGCTGACTGCACAGGCTCTTCCGTGCCACGCTGGCACCGGCCTCTTTGCGCCGACACACATGGCCGAGCCGGGGAAACATGTTGAATGAAATCTTAACAACACCGGCCAAGCGATTCCAAAGACTCCGCTTTTTCCGCCACAAGGCCCGGAAGCTCAGCACCGTGCGCAGGTGAATCGACCTGCCAACATGACAGCGGACGCGTCATTCCCTGCGCGCAAGGGATTCTGTCTTCAGGGCTTTTCCGGATCAGGCCTCGCCCAACGACCGGATGAACTCAATCGCCGCATCTGCGAAAATGTCGTTACGGTCGCCTGCCACCATGTGCCCCGCGCCGCTTACGTCACAGAAGCGCGTATGCGGAACTAGTTCCATAAAATGGCGCGCGCTTTCTTCTGAAACGAGTTCCGAACTCCCTCCACGCACCAGCATCACCGGCAAGCGCAAGTCGCCCGCGGCTTCTTCCATGCGCCGCATGTCGGCTTCAGCAGTGGAGCCGACGCTGTGCTCTCCGGAAAGAAAACGCGGATCCCAGTGCCAGCGATAGCGCCCGTCGGAATGAAGTCTGAGGTTCTTGCGCAGGCCTTCCGTGGAACGCGGACGCTTGCGATTGGGCAGATAGGCGGCAACTGCCTCCGCCGCCTCCTCGATGGAGCCGAAGCCCTCTTCCATGCGATCGGCCATGAAGCCGGTGATGCGGTTGACGCCATCCGGGTCCATGCGCGGAACGATATCGACGAGAACGAGGGCGCGCAGCAAGTCGCCCTGAGCGCCCTGGGCAAGCGTGGAAGCAATGCCCCCGAGCGACGCGCCGATGGCCACCGGTCGCACACCGTCGTGCCTGCGGATGGATTGGGCAACTGCCGTGATGTCACTGGCATAATCGCGGAAGCGGTAAAAGCCGCCCTCCACCCAGTCGCTTTCGCCATGGCCGCGCTGATCGATGACGAAGGCCGTCATCCCATCGTCGGCAAGCCTCTCTGCGGTCGCAGCCCACGAGTAGCGGGTTTGCCCGCCGCCATGGACCAGAAGCACCGGCGCGCCCGCTTCACGTGCGCCCCGATAAACGTCTCCGGCAATGGTGTTGCCGTGTGCGCCGGTGAAACGCACCTCGTCACGTCTGACAGTCTTCACGTCCCCTCCCGGCCTCAGGCTCCCCCCTCAGACCTCTTCTTTCAGAAACTCCAACACACTTTGCTTGAAAACCTTGTTGCCAACCGCGTTCATGTGATCACGGCCGGCAAGCTCCAGCGCCCGCCCTCTCGGCAGAAGATCGACCAGCGGCTGCGCGGGACCGGAAATCGTATCCTCGCTTCCAACCACGACCAGAACAGGGGCGGTGATACGCCCCACATCTTCCGGACTGATGCGCTTGCGCGAGGACCGCATGCAGGCTGCAAGGGCCTGCAGATCCGATTGCGTCTGCTCTGCGAACTTGCGGAACATGCGTCCCCCGGCACCCACGACATCTTCCAGGGACGGCGCTTCCAGTGCCAGCGCGATCGGCTCCGGATCCCCGGTCCCTGTGACCATGCCATAGGCAAGCCCCCCGAAAATCACATGGCGAACCCGTTCGGGATGATTGAGGGCGACAAAGGCGGTGATCCGCGCGCCCATGGAATAGCCCATGATGTCGGAACGTTCGATCCCCAGATGATCCATCAAGCGGCACACATCCTCCGCCATGACATGAGCGCCATAGGCTTCCGGATCATAGATCTTTTCGCTCTCGCCATGGCCGCGATTGTCCAGCGCGATCACCCGACGCCCCGCCTTGACCAGCGTATCGATCCAGCCCGTGTAGCCCCAGTTGACGCTCTTGTTGGACGCAAAGCCATGAATGAGAAAGATCGGCTCGCCCTCCCCCTCGTCGAGGTAGGCGATATCGATTCCATCGGAGTTGAATACGGGCATGGAGACCTGATGTGCGGTAGGACAGAAAGTGAGAACGCGACAGTGGCGAGAGGAGCCCCCGGCAAAACCGGACAGGGCTTCCCCGCACAACATAGGCGAAAACAGAAAATTGGCGAGAGTGCAACGGCCTCTTCGTTCAATAGGCGTGATCAGAACCGCTCGTCCTGGCCATTCCCGCACCGCAATGTGCCGGCATGCCCCGCGCCAAAGACACATCATCCTTGTGCAGTCAAAGCTGCGCACAAATCCGTATAACCGGTGAAATGCCTCTACCAATCGCGAGCTTGGCTGGTTATTGTCCCAACGACATTCAAGCAGATGAGACGGGAGCAAGCCCATGGCGGATCATGTCATTCCTCACTTCCAGAATGACGGCGGCGTGGAGAGCATCAAGATCGGCGCACGTGAATTCATGTGCATCGGCGCAACGCCCCCTTTCGATCATCCGCATGTTTTCCTCGATATGGGCGACGAAACGTCCATCGTCTGTCCCTACTGCTCCACGCTCTATGTCTGCGATGAGTCCCTGAAGCCCGGCATGTCCGTTCCGGCCGACTGTCTGTGGGTAGCAGCTGAAGCTGCGGAGTAGGCGCGCCGCGCAATGGCAGATCAGACAGCAGACGACCCTTCGCCATATCAGCGGTCCGGGCAAGCAACCCCATCCGGATCGCCCATCCCCTTCCCTCACGCGCACCTTGGCGGAAAACCGGCCCGCCGCCGCATCATCGTGGCCGGTGCCGGAATCGGCGGCCTGACAGCGGCCCTTGCCCTGGAACGCGCAGGCTTCAGCGTTCAGGTTCTGGAACGCTCCCAACAAAGCGGCGAGGTCGGCGCGGGCATCCAGATCTCGCCCAACGCGTGGCGTGTGCTCGATGCGCTGGGTGTCACCCCCTTCGTGGAGGAGACGGCCAGCAAGCCTCAGGCAATCCAGGTCAACTCCGTGCGCGCTGGCGGAACCATCGCCCGCATTCCGCTCGGCCAGGAAGCCCTCAAGCGCTTCGGCGCACCCTATTGCGTCTTCCATCGCGCCGACCTTCACAACGGCCTGATGCGGGCAGCCGAAAGCCGTACCTTCATCGAAATCAATCGCGGCCTCGCCCTTGCCGACGGCGTTGAGGACGAAGACGGCATAACGGTCGAGATGCAGGGCGAAACCGGCGTCTCAAGCTCTCGGGCCGAAGCCCTGATCGGGGCAGACGGCGTTTGGTCCACCGTCCGCCGCCGTCTTCTGCGCCTGCCGTCTGCCGATTACGCAGGCCGTGTCGCCTACCGCGCCACCATTCCGGTGGAGGACGCGCCCGAACTTGCCAATTACACCGGTCTGTGGATGGGCAAGGACGCCCACCTCATCCACTACCCCATCGGCTCGGGTCGCCAGATCAATCTCGTTGCGGTTGTCGATGACGACTGGCGCGAGGAAAACTGGTCGGCACCGGCCGACCAGGAAGAAGTTCTATCCCACTATGCGGGTTGGCCTCTGGCCGTACGCAAATTGCTTGAGCGTCCTCAGAGCTGGCTGAAATGGGCCCTGTGCGACATTGGTCCTGGCACGATATGGGCGGAGGGGCGCATCGCCCTTCTGGGCGACGCAGCGCACGCCATGCTGCCCTTCATGGCGCAGGGCGGCGCCATGGCCATTGAGGATGCCTGGGTTCTGGCGCGTTGCCTTGCCGATGAGCCGGATGTCGACGAAGCGCTGATGGAATATGAGCGCAAGCGCAAGCAGCGCGTTGAGCGCGTCGTGCGTAGCGCGCGCGACAATGCCCGCACCTATCACATGAACGGTGTGATGGCGCTGGCGCGCGACACCGGCATCCGTTATCTCGGCGGACAACGCCTGCTTTCGCGCTACGACTGGCTCTACAAATGGCAACCGGAGTAGACGGACCACTCCGCACTGCAACAAGTTGCAGTGAGACATGTTCGCCAGACGACGTTTTTTTGCGCAAAGCAATTCCACCGGAAGGCAACTTGCTCTAAGACAACCGGCCTAACGATCCGCCAGACCTGACCAGAACAGGAGACCGGCAATGGGTGACGGTGCACAATCAAGCGCAGACGAAATCGTGACAGCCGGTTTCGTCGTTATCGGCGATGAGATCCTGTCCGGCCGCACCAAGGACCGCAACATCGGCTACCTTGCCGATTTCCTGACCGCCCACGGCATCGACCTTGCCGAAGTGCGCATCGTGCCGGATGAAACGTCCCGGATCGTCGAAGCCGTGCGCGACTTGTCGGCCCGCTACACGCACGTCTTCACCTCCGGCGGCATCGGTCCGACCCATGACGACATCACAGCCGACGCGATTGCCGAAGCCTTCGGCGTCGGGATCGACTTCCACCCGGAAGCCGTGGCCATGCTCTCCAAGAGATACGGCAACGCCGATCTGACCCAGGCCCGCATGCGCATGGCGCGCATTCCCGATGGCGCGACCCTCATTCCCAATTCGGTCTCCCAGGCACCGGGCTTCACGATCGGCAACGTCAACGTGATGGCCGGTGTGCCGTCTGTTTTCGAAGCGATGCTGGAGGCATTGGCGGGGCAGCTCAAACATGGCACGAAGGTGATATCGCGCACCATTGAGGCCGGCATGGCGGAGGGCCGCGTCGCCGACGATCTGCGCCGCATCCAGAATGACCACACGGACGTGTCGATCGGGTCCTATCCTCAGTTCGATGGCAAGAACTTCACCACCCAGCTCGTGGTGCGCTCGCGCAATGAAGGACAGCTGGACCTGGTGGTCACCGAGATCGAGACAGCGCTTGAACGGCTGCGCGCCGAAGCCTGACACAAACGAAAACGACGAATACAGGAAGGTTCGAGAACGATGGATCAGGGGCAGCCGAAGGCCTTTCCCGTTCACTGGGAGCAGTTTCACCGCGACGCCCGTGCGCTTGCCTGGCGCCTGGCCAGTCAGGGCGAGTGGAAGGCAATCGTGTGCATCACCCGCGGCGGTCTCGTGCCTGCTGCCATCGTGGCCCGCGAACTTGGCATCCGCATGATCGAAACGGTCTGCATCGCCTCCTATCACGACTATGAAAACCAGGGATCGCTCAAGGTCATCAAGCCGGTCGACCCGGAGGTGATCGGTCTTGACGGCGGCGACGGCGCAGGCGTCCTGGTGATCGACGATCTGGTCGATACCGGCCGCACCACCGCGGCCGTGCGCGAAATGCTGCCCAAGGCGCATTACGCCACCGTCTACGCCAAGCCCAAGGGCCGCCCGCAGGTCGACACCTTCATCACCGAGGTCTCGCAGGACACCTGGATCTATTTCCCCTGGGACATGGGCCTGACCTTCCAGCCCCCGCTCACCAAGGACGACGCCTGAGGTCGGCACCGGCAATTGACGCATTCGAGGTGGACGCGGGGAGGGCCCGCCTCCTCCCGAAGCGCACGCCCTGAGGATAATGGCGCCGTCCACAGCTAACGCAAATGTGATCCGACATTTGATTCCGTTCGCTTTTCCCGATTGCTATCAGTCTAACCATGAAGCGTCGCGCGATCCGCCCTCTCTTGCACGTCTTTGCCATCGCCCTGCTGGTGGCCGCCGTGCTGACGGGCACTTGGCAACAGAACCACCTGTTCCGCCAGTTGGCGGGACAAACGCCGGCAAGCGCGGGCGACACCGTGCTTGCGCGTGTGAATATCCCGTCGCGCGCCCACGAAAACCAGCCGGCAAGCAGCACTTCGCGGCCCTGCCCGCGGCTTCTGCATCTGGATGCCACGCTTTCAAATCCGCCGATTGCCGCCCCTGGTGCCGCCTGCGCGGTCCCTCACGCCCCCGACGCCACGCGCCGCGCACTTCTGGGTCTTGTGCCAAGCGTGGACACACCTCCCCCGCGCGCCTGAACCTTTCCCGGATCTGAACCCGGCCAATGCGCCGCCTCCTGTTTCCCACCTCTCAGGGAGACCGAATTGCGCGGTTCAATGACTTTTGGCCGGGGCTGTAAACCAAGCATTAACCATAACAAGCTCGAATCCCGTGACGCGGCGGCGCTGGAGAAGGTCCAGCCGAACGCCGACGGCATGGCCCGTCCCAGAAAGTACTCTCATGTCCCTGACCCGACGCAGTTTCATCGTATCCGCTTCCGCCTTCGCCCTCGCGGGCTGCCAGACCACCGGCAAGAAGACTGCGGCAACCCTAACCCCGCCGCTGGAAAGCGACCCGGCCCGGATGTATGCGGCCATGCCGGACGAACAGTTCCCGCTTCCCGCCATCAATCCGCGCAAGATCGATCCGAAATATTACCGTCAGCTCGTCGATTACAGCACGAGCGAACCGATCGGAACGATCGTCGTCGATACGCCGCAGCGCTTTCTGTACCTGACGATGGAAAACGGCCAGGCGCTTCGCTATGGCGTTGGCATCGGGCGTGCCGGGTTTGCCTGGGGTGGCCGCGCAAATATCGCGTGGAAGCGCAAGTGGCCGACCTGGACGCCGCCCAAGGAAATGATCAAGCGCCAGCCGGAACTGAAGAAATACGCCGAGGGCATGGAGCCGGGCCTGAAAAACCCGCTGGGCGCTCGTGCGCTCTACATCTTCGAAAACGGCAAGGACACGCTCTATCGCCTGCACGGCACCTCGGAAGTCGCCTCAATCGGCCGGGCCGTTTCCTCCGGCTGCGTCCGCCTGCTCAATCAGGATATCTGCGATCTCTATGACCGCGTCCCGGCCAACACGCGCATCGTCGTGCATCAGGAGGGCGACAGCCTGTTCAGCTGACAACACGACGCATCGGGAACCGAATGCCCGTCAAACCGTTTGGAAAGGGTCATATCTTCGAACAGAAGGACCCTTTCCGATGGTCAGTGAATGGCTCTACACCCTGTGCATTGCGTCTCTGGCGCTCGGATTCGGCGGCTTCATGGTGATTGCACATGATCAACCGCGAAGGTCGGGCTGGGACGCCTGAACCTGCAAGAACGGGACAGATACGGCCCCCTTAGCCTTCCACCGGAATGAGGTGCGAGGGCCGGATTTCTTCTAGAGAAATATTGCACACGACCGCCACCGCCTCCACGCCGCGCGCCTTTGCCTCATCAAAGGCCGCGCCATAGGCAGGGTCGATATCGCGGGCAAACCGGAGCCGCTCGCAGCCCGGATACTGAACGAGATAAACCATCACCGCCCGGTGACCGACCTCCACCATGTCGCCCAGCTCAACGAGATGCTTGGCCCCGCGCACGGTTACCGCGTCGGGAAACTCCGCCAGCCCCTTCTCCCGCATCATGTGGACGTTCTTCACCTCAACATAGGTAAGCGGCTTGCCCGCATCCTCCAGCAGAATGTCGACACGCGAGTTCTTGCCGTATTTGACCTCCCGGCGCAGCGTTTCATAGCCCGTGAGTTCCGGAATGACACCCGCCAGAATGGCCTCTTCCACCAGCGCATTGGGCCGTGCGGTGGAGACGCCCACAAGAACGCCCTCCACCTCCACCAGCTCCCAGCTATGGGAGAGCTTGCGCTTGGGATTGTCGGAAACCGACAGCCAGACCGGATTTCCGGGGGCTGAAATGCCCGTCATGGAACCGGGATTGGCGCAATGGGCGGTGATGATCGAGCCGTCGGCAAGCTCGACATCGGCGAGAAACCGCTTGTAACGCTTTATGAGGCGACCGGGGACGAGAGGAGGAAGTTTCATGGCTTCTGCGATAGCCCGCCCCGGCCCGATAGGCAATGGCTCCGTGACGGAAGAGCAGACGCGCCGCGCTAAAGCAGCAGCGCGTCATCCTCCAGTTCCTGCCCACGCACCTTGCGGAACATGTCGACCAGATCGTCGACGCCGAGCCCCTTGCGCTGCTCGCCCTTCACATCAAGCACCACCTTGCCCTCGTGAAGCATCACGGTGCGTGTACCCGCATCCAGCGCCTGCCGCATGGAATGGGTAACCATCAGCGTGGTCAGGCCCAGCTCTTTCTGGACCTTGCAGGTCAGCTCCAGCACGAAAGACGCCATGTGCGGATCGAGCGCGGCGGTATGCTCGTCAAGCAGCAGCACGTCGGATTTGGCAAGCGTCGCCATCACCAGAGACACCGCCTGACGCTGACCGCCGGACAGAAGGCCCATCCGATCTTCCAGCCGGTTTTCCAGCCCCAGGCCGAGCGTCGCGATGCGTTCACGGAAATAGGCCCGGCGCGACCGCGGCAAGGCGCCCGCAAGACCGCGCTTGCGCCCGCGCGCGGCAGCCAGTGCGAGGTTTTCCTCAATCGTCAGCGAACCGCAAGAGCCCGCCAGCGGATCCTGAAACACGCGTGCGACAATGCCCGCCCGCTTGGCGGCAGGCCAGCGCGTCACATCCTTGTCGCCGATCACGATGGAACCTTCGGTGGCCAGCGTATCACCGGCGACAGCGCCCAGAAGCGTGGACTTGCCCGCCCCGTTGGAGCCGATCACCGCCACGAATTCGCCCGGTTCCACCGTCAGGTCGACACCGTTCAGGGCGCGCTTTTCAAGCGGGGTTCCCGCATTGAAGACAACACCGAGATTGGAAACGCGGATCATGACGACGCCCTCCCCTTCTTGCGCAATCTGGGCAGAATGAGCGCAACGGCCACCAGCGCCGCCGTGACGAGGTTGAGGTCGGAGGCGGTCAGGCCGATCGCATCCGCCGAAAGCGCCAGCTGCACCGCGATGCGATAGACCACGGAGCCGATGACCGCCCCGATCAAGGCCACCGTAACCAGACGGCTCGGTAACAGGGTTTCGCCCACGATGACCGCCGCAAGGCCCACGACGATCGTGCCCACACCGGAGGTGACGTCGGCGAAACCGTTGGTCTGGGCAAACAGCGCCCCTGCCAGCCCGACCAGAGCGTTGGAAAACGCCATGCCCACGAAGATCTGAAGATTGGTTCGCACGCCCTGGGCGCGTGCCATGCGCGCATTCGCGCCCGTCGCCCGCATCGCGAGGCCGAATTCGGAGCGCAGGAACCACGCCACCAGCGCAACCGCGATCACCACCAGCACCAACAGGAAGGCTGGTCGGACGTAATAGTCGGCCAAGCCCTGCCCGTAGAAGGGCGTCAGCACCGTGTCCTGCATCAGCAGCGACACGTTCGGACGTCCCATGATGCGCAGATTGATGGAAAACAGCGCCGTCATCGTGAGGATGGAGGCGAGCAGATGCAGGATCTTGAAACGCACGTTGAGCGTCGCGGTGACGATGCCCGCGATCGCACCGGCGGTCATGGCGGCGGCCGTGGCGAGCCACGGATTGACCCCGTTCACCAACAGCACCGCCGAGACGGCAGCCCCCAGCGGCATGGAGCCATCGACGGTCAGGTCGGGGAAATCGAGCACACGGAAAGCCAGATAGACGCCGAGAGCGACAAAGGCATAGACGAGGCCCAGTTCAACGGCCCCCCAGAAGGCAATTTCAGTCACGACGTCGTCCGTTATTCAAGGGAGGGCGCGAATGCGCCCCATAAAGCAAAACCGCCGCGCAACATGGCGCGGCGGTCTCTTGGTTTAAGCGGCAAAACCGCCCTATTCAACCACCTTCGTTGCGCGTTCGATCACCGCAGCCGGAATCGTGACGCCCATCTTTTCCGCCGAGGCAGGATTGACGACGAGATTTGTCCCCTTCGCGACCTCGACATTGATCTCACCGACAGGCGTTCCCTTGAGGATCTGCACGACCTTCTCGCCCGTCTGCTTGCCCACGTCGAAATAGTTGAAGCCGAGGGCGGCCAATGCGCCGCGGCTCACCGAGTCCGTATCGGCGGCATAGAGCGGAAGCTTGTTTTCCTGCGCCACCTTCACCGCCGCCTCGAAGGCGGAAACGATGGTGTTGTCGGTCGGCACATAGGCCGCATCGGCCTTGCCGACCAGCGCGCGCATCGCCTGCTGCACTTCCGAAGTGCGTGTGGCTGTGGATTCAACGACGTCAATACCCGCCTTGCCCGCGATTTCACGCAGCGCCTTCAGCGTGGAAACGGAATTCGTCTCGCCCGGATTGTAGACATAGCCGATTGTCTTCACGTCGGGCGTGATCTCTTGGATCAAAGCAACCTGATCCGCAAGCGGCAGGAAATCGGAAAGGCCGGTGATGTTGCCGCCCGGCTTTTCCAGCTGCTTGACGAGCTGAGCGCCCACCGGATCGGTGATGGCGGAGAAGACGATCGGGATCGAGCGCGTTGCGGCGGCGACCGCCTGAGCCGAGGGCGTGGAAATCGGCACGATCACGTCGGGGCTCTCGCCGACGAACTTGCGGGCGATCTGCGTTGCCGTGGCAGGGTTGCCCTGCGCACTTTCATAGAGGAACGTAAGGTTTTCGCCGTCCTTGTAGCCGGCTTCTTCCAGAGCCTCCTTCACGCCATCGCGACAGGCGTCGAGGGCCGGATGCTCCACGATGGCGGTCACCGCGACAGTCACCATATCCTTGGCTGTGGCTGCAGTGCCGGTGAGCATCGCCGGAACGGCGACAGCGGCAGCGAGGCTCAAGGGCAGAATAAGCTTGCGCATTAAAACATCTCCCGGTCTTTGGCGCCCGGCTGGTCTTCACGGACGCTCAAGTTTTTCGAGAGACGACGAATTGCACCTTGTGTCAACGCCAGGCGACCCCGTTTTCGGCAGCCCATGCGCCTGTGGGGCTCGGAATATACGATTGCACCCGACCAGCCCCTGCCGCCACGATACCGATTGACGCAGCGACACCTCCCGCGACTGCGGGATAAACTGCGACAATCACAGCATGTAGCGATAAACCCGGTTCAATTCAGACGCGATGAACGCTACGGTCGCCGCCGATCCTGGCCATCGGGCCAATCCCCTCATGCCGGCCAATCGTGTCACGAAGGACTGCCCCCACCATGCCCCTGTCCGCTCACTATGACCGCAAGAAACTGACGATCCTTCTGGCGGCCAGCCTCGGCTTCATGGCTCTCAGCCTGGTGCTGGCTCAGACCGACGATCCCTATATCTTCGCGACCGCGCAGGTCACTTTCCTGTTCTTCGTCGGCTTGACTGTCTTCGTGCTCGCCCGCTTTCTGGAAAAGCGCGAAATCCTGCACATCGATGAAAACGGTGTTTTCGACCGCCGCATCGTCGATACGACGATCCCCTGGTCGGAGGTCGAGCGCCTGCGTGAGGTCGGCAAGGGCAAGATGCGTTTCATTTCGGTGACGACGACCCGCGCCACGACCGACTACATAACCTCCGGCCTCAAGCGCAAGATGATGAAGCTGAACGAGTTCATCGGGTTCCACGCCATCGGCATCAATGCAAACAGCATCGATGTCTCCTTCGACGAGATGCGCGCGGCCTTCGCCGCCTTCGGCCCCGAAATCGAAAAGCCTGGCGCAAAGACGGACGAGGAAAACTCAGAAGAGGCGGCACAGTAGCCAGCCCGGTCCCGTGCCGACGCTGCGTCCCCCGAGACGGTGCGCCCCTTGAGGCTACCGGACTTGTTTTTTGAAAATGAAATTGATCGGGAAATGGTGCGGACGGCGGGACTCGAACCCGCACGGGCAAGGCCCAGCAGATTTTAAGTCTGCTATGTCTACCGATTCCATCACGTCCGCGCCCGACCTCCCTCCGGCCCGTTCCGGCCCCCAAAGCGCTTCACAGCCGCAAGGCCTTGTCAGCAAACCGCTTCCCGAACAAACCAACGGGATATGAGAGCCTTGCGCCTGGTGGGTCAGATACGTCCGCGAAGGCCCTGCAGGATGTGACGAGTAGCTTGACCCGTGGCCGCATTCAAGTCGCAAGCGCCTTGAAATGAAAAAAGGGCCGATTCGTCAGCCCTTCTTTCAACCTCATGAGCGTCCCTTCGAGCGGGGACAGTCAGTGTTTCCAGTAGAGTGGTTGTATTTCCGGCTCTGTGAGCGTGCCCAGATAGGCATCTGGATCGCCTTCACCATCGTAAGACAAGCCCGAGATGCCAAGTCGTTCCTCGATTTCCGCGATGAATTCGGCCGGCTCAAGTTTCCGATTATGCTTGGGGAGCATGTAGTAGCGAAGCGACCGGGTTAGAAACAGGCGTTTCAACTCGGGGGCTACGGGAGTAAACCGCAACATTTGAGAACATCCTGACGCGTTCTAATTACAAGGGAGGCCTTACAGATAGGGCCCACATGCCAAGGCCGCAACCGTGACATTCAGGCGCCCTGCGCCGCAACCGTAGCTGTCAGGCGCTCTGTGCCATCTCCAGCACTGGAACACCTTCGTCGCGCTCAAGGAATACGTTCATTCGCGTACACTGCACGACATGCCAGCCGTGCCGCTCCAGGAGAGCGATGCAATCGACTTCCCAGCGTTGCGGGGTATTTTCCATGATGATCACCCGCGGCCACAACGACTTCGGCGCATCGCGCAGGAAGCCCGTAAGGATCAGATCCTCAGCCCCCGTCACATCGAGCTTAAGCGCGTCGACACGGCTCAAACCCTGCGTTTTCAGCAAGGAATAAAGCGAGCGCGTGGGAACGTTTATCTGGGCTGATTCCGCATCGCTCGACAGGATGAAGCGAATGCTCGCCTGCCCCTCATTGAGCGGGTCGAGAAACAGCCGGGCAGCGCCGTCACGGTCGCTGACGGCGACCGGAACCGCGTCAATCCGTCCCGCCGGATTGAAGGCGATATTGTGCATCAGGCGCTCAAAAAGCTGAGGTTGCGGCTCAACTGCGATCACCCGCGCGCCCTTCCCCGCCAGATTCGCCACGAACAGCGAGTAGATCCCGACATTCGCGCCGATATCGACAAACACGATGTCCTCGCGCATGTGCGCTTCCAGAAGCGCACGCTCGAAAGCATCGAAGAACTGGGGCGTGAACAGAACCCGCCGCTCGCACACATTGGCGAAGGGATGCAGCCGCATCGCCGCGCCGAAAACGGTCACATCGAGCGGATGGGACAGGAACGCCATGCCAAACCGGCGCAGGATCAGCGCCAGACGCCTTCCCAGCCAGCCTTCCGGCAGCCGCCGCGTGGCTGCGATCACAAGGCGGCGAAAGGGTCCCGGCCGCAGTGTCCCGAAGGCGCTGTCGCGCACGGCGATCTCGCGTGGTCTCAGTCTCATCCGTCGGCCGCGCTCATGCGTTGATCAGCTCATTTTTTTCAACGCGAGCATGAAATCTGCGCGCGAAGGGAATATATGTGGGCGAAAGACCTGCTCTCGCCGACCTGTGGCCCGACATCACCGACGGGCCATCAAGGCCGCACCCCATACGGAGCAGACAGGGCGAAAATCTGACGCGTCGCGATACGCTGCAAGGCGGCTTTTCACAATTCGCAGTGTGGTCGATTCGTTCATTTGGGGATATGCCATGGGTCATATCCGTCCAACGCACAAGATGGGTGCCGCCGCCCCATGGTGCAGCAGTTGAGAAACGCAACGCCGTATCTTCGGCGGAACGGGAATTCGTAATGGTAAGCTACATCGACGCGGCAACGGCGCCGCTGAAGAACACGGGCCAGATCCGGATCTACGACAAGGCCGATTTCGAGGCCATGCACGCAGCCGGTCAACTGACCGCGCGGTGCCTGGATGGCCTCGTCGATCTCATCAAGCCCGGCGTCCGCACGGACGAAATCGACGACTTCGTCTACTCCTTCGCGCGCGATAACAATGCCCTGCCCGCCACGCTCGGCTATCGCGGCTACACCAAATCCACCTGCACCTCGATCAATCACGTCGTCTGCCACGGCATTCCCAACGAGAAGCCCCTCAAGGAAGGCGACATCGTGAATGTGGACGTGACGCTGATTCTTGATGGCTGGTACGGCGATTCCAGCCGCATGTATCCGGTCGGCAAGATCAAGCGCGCTGCCGAACGGCTGCTCGACGTCACCTATGAATCCCTGCTTCGCGGCATTGCCGTCGTGAAGCCCGGAGCCACGACCGGCGATATTGGCGCCGCCATTCAGGAATATGTCGAAGGCGAACGCTGCTCCGTCGTGCGCGATTTCTGCGGCCATGGGGTCGGGCGCATTTTCCACGACATGCCGAATATCCTGCATTACGGCCGCCCCGGCGAAGGCGTCGAGCTGCGCCCCGGCATGATTTTCACCATCGAACCGATGGTCAATCTCGGCCGCCCGCCGGTAAAGGTCCTTTCCGATGGCTGGACCGCGGTTACGCGCGACCGGTCGCTTTCAGCCCAGTATGAGCACTCTCTCGGCGTCACGGAAGATGGAGTCCAGATCTTCACGAGCTCGCCCAAGGGTCTCGACAAGCCGCCGCTGCAGGAGGATTGAGGCGGGATCCCCTCCTCCCCCAATCGCCTGAGCGCGGGGGCACGGATGCGTTTGATCGCATCCGTGCCCTTCTTGCATCTGGACGTGGCCTCGCAAGTAGTTACCATGCAATAATGACGTAGGGGCATCCAGGGCGAGAATAGCGGGCGATGACGGATAACGCGGATGGTTTTGCCGAAGCGGATATGGGCGAACGGCCCCACTACCACGGCCATCGCAAGAGGCTGAAAGCCCGCTTCCGACAGCGCGGACACGAGGCGCTGGCTGATTACGAGCTTCTGGAACTGCTGCTCTTCCGCACCTTCCCACGCAAGGACACCAAGCCCATCGCCAAGGCGCTGCTGAGCCGGTTCGGCTCCTTTGCCGAGGTGCTGGCCGCCCCTCGCTCACGTCTCAAGGACGTGGAGGGAATCGGCGAGGCGGTGGTCGATGACCTCAAGGCGGTCCACGCCGCCGCCCTGTGCTATGCGCGCGGACAGGTCTCGCAACGCAAGGTGCTGTCTTCCTGGAGCACGGTTCTCGACTATTGCCGCTCCGCCATGGCCTTTTCCGAACGCGAGGAATTCCGGATCCTGTTTCTCGACAAGAAGAACGGCCTGATTGCCGATGAGGTGCAGCAAACCGGCACGGTCGACCACACGCCGGTCTACCCGCGTGAGGTGGTCAAGCGGGCGCTGGAGCTGTCCTCCTCCGCCATCATCCTGGTTCACAACCACCCCTCCGGCGATCCAACTCCATCGCGCGCAGACATCCAGATGACCCGTCAGATTGCCGATGTCGCAAAGCCGCTTGGTATCGAGTTGCACGACCACATTATCGTCGGGCGGGCCGGACATGTGAGTTTTCGAGGGCTGCAACTTATCTGACCCGGCGTCGGGTCCCGCTATGGCCGTTCCTTGCGGCCGCGAAACGAAAGACGCCACGCAACCATCACTCGCTTCAAGACTTTACGATGTCGTTACCGCGTATGCGAAGATTACGCGCACCATCCTCACGTCACATCACATGTTGCAATATTATAGATACAAAGATTTGTCGGGACATGCTCAGAAATGCTTAAGGTTTTTAATTATACTTTTGATAGATGGAGCCTTGGTACCAGCAATACCGCGCCTTGAGCGAGGAAAAGGATTGGCCGGACGCGTTGCATGAGAGCGCGGCCGAGGCTGGTGCAGAGGATCTGCGCGCGCAACTCCGGCAACGCCAGGGGCTTGGTTGGCGCCTGACGCTTTCCCTCGCCGCCGTCATGCTCGCCGCGGTCGCCATCGCGATCGCAGGCCTCTACTGGGCGGCGAGAAAGACGGACGAATCGGCCATCCGTTTCGAGCGTGGACTGCTACGCAACCTTCTCGATGCAGAGAAGGAGCGCGCTGCCAAGGAAATCGAGAACTTCGCAATCAGCGACACGACCTACCGCAATGTCCATGTGCGCTTCGACAAGGACTGGGTGGAAAACCGCATTGGCGAAAGACTGGCCGCGGCAACCCATGACAGCATCGTCGCCGTGGTGAAGGCCAATGGCGCGCGCCGTCACATCACGACGACGGGCAACTACACGACGCAGACTCTGAACAACCAGAACGTTTCCGCCAGCCTGGATCGCATGTTGAGCGCCGTCGCCGACACCTACTGGCGGACCATCAAATCGACATCTGACGGCAAGACCTATTTCGTGCATGACTATGGCAGGCACCTTCAGCCCACCCATGCCACCGCGTTCGACAGCATCGACGGCAAACCCGTCGTCGTTACCGTGGTGGCGGTCCTGCCAGGCGGCGAAGACACCGCCCTGGCCGACGGGCCGCCCAGCATGGTTGTTCATGTTCGCAGCCTCGAAGGCCCCGGGATCGGTCGGTTCGGCAACGTCAACCGCTTGCAGGACCTGCGCTTCGAAGCCACCAAACGACTGGAGCGCCTGCCGCCCAACACGCTGCCCCTCTATAATGGCGCCAGTCAGCTGATCGGCTATCTGACCTGGACCCCCAACCGTCACGGCACGTCCATGCTGGACGAGGCGAGCCCGATGATGGTGCTGGCGATGCTGGTCCTCACAATCCTCGCCGTCGGTGTGCTGAGGCACACCCATGTCACCACGATCAGGCTAGCCTATTCCGAAGCCCTGGCCCGCCATCGTGCCCTGCATGACGATCTCAGCCAGCTCCCGAACCGGGTTCTGTTCAGCCGCCGCCTGTCCGAAGCTCTCGAAGGCCAGTCCACACCGCCTTCGATGCTCGGCGTGATCTATGTCGATCTCGATTACTTCAAGGAAGTCAACGATACGCTCGGCCATCACGCGGGCGATGCTCTGATCAAACAGGTCGCCTGCCGTCTTCAGTCCAGCGTTGCGCCGGGCGATTGCGTCTCGCGCATTTCGGGCGACGAGTTTTCCCTTCTGATCTGCGGACGCACGGACCAATCGGCGATTATCGATGTGTGCCGCCAGATCGAGGCGGCCATATCCGAACCTTTCGAAATCGACGACCAGCAGCTGCATTCCTCCTGCTCGATGGGCCTGGTCATCACCTGCGGAGAGGATATCAGCCCTGCGGAGTTGCTGCGCCGTGCGGACATCGCCCTGTACAGGGCAAAGGAAGAAGGCCGCGGCCGCTATATCCTTTACCAGGAAAGCATGAGCGACGAGATCCGCCTCTCGCAGAAGATGGAACGCGAGTTGCGCGTGGCGCTGGAGGAAGATCAGTTCGAACTTGTCTACCAGCCTCAGGTCAGCGCAGACGGACGCACCACCAACGGTGTGGAGGCGCTGATCCGCTGGCGTCACCCCGAACAGGGCCTCCTGATGCCAGACCACTTCATGCCGATCGTGGAGCGCAGCGATCTGATCTGGCAGGTGGGCGCGTGGGTCATCCGCACAGCCTGCCGCGATGGCCGCAGGTGGCCGGAGCTTTCGCTTGCCGTAAACGTATCCCCCGCCCAGATCCGGCACCCGGATTTCGCCGAAGTCTTGCAGCAGATCCTCGAACAAGAGAATTTCGACCCCCGCCGCCTCGAAATCGAGATCACCGAAAGCGTGGTCATGGATCATATCGATTCAGCGGTGCGGATTTTCGACAGCCTGCACGGGATCGGGGTCTCGATCGCGCTGGACGACTTCGGAACGGGCTTCTCCTCGCTCAGCTATCTGCGCCGCTTCGCGTTCGACAAGTTCAAGATCGACCGGTCCTTCATCACGGCGGTGGAAACGGAACCGGAATCGGCGGCGATCGTCCACACGCTTGTCGCGCTGGCCGACGCTTTGGGAATGAAAGTCACCGCGGAAGGCATCGAGACGGAGGGGCAGCACCGGTTCCTTCGGGAATCCGGCTGCGATCAGCTGCAAGGCTACCTGTTCTCGCGCCCCGTTCCCGCCGACCAGATCACCGCCCTCCTTGAGGCGGAGGCCCTTTTGAAGGACGAGCCGGAGACCCGGCTGGAGCCCAGGAGCCTCCAGCGCCACATCAGACAACTGGAGCTCGACCGGCGTCAGGCCAACTGAGCCACAACAGGCACGACAATCGGTTTTCCTGTAACCCGATATTGAAGCAGGAGCAGGCGCACCTCACGCCTCGCCGGCGATCTCGTCAAGGATCGGACAATCGGGCCGCTGGTCGCCGTGGCAGGCGTGAACCAGCTTTGTCAGCGTATCGCGCAGGGAACTCAGCTCCGCCAGCTTGGCGTCGATTTCCTCGATCCTCTGGCGCGCCAGCGATTTGACGTCCGCGCTCGCGCGCCCGTGATCCTCGTAAAGCGACAGAAGCTGTCGACAATCCTCGATCCCGAAGCCAAGTGACCGCGCCCGCTTGAGAAAGCGCAGCTTGTGGATGTGCTGATCCCCATAGTCGCGATAGCCGTTTTCCTTCCGGTCCGGCGCGATCAGGCCGATTTCCTCGTAGTAACGGATGGTCTTGGCCGGAAGGTCGGTCTGGCGGGACGCTTCACCGATATTCATCTGCTCCTCACTGAGCTCTCATTCCACCCCTTGCCCGGCGCCACCCGTTCTCACGCTTCGGCGGCGGACAAATTATGCGCTTCCAGTTGTAGATAGAGCGCCGCGTGGTCGAGTTCAGCCCCGTCCAGATCATTTACCAGCTTGAAGAACTGCTCGCGGACCTGCCGGGCCAGGGGAAGATCGACACCGGCATCGGCGGCCGCGTCCAGGACGTTGTCGAGATCCTTGAGTTGCAGGCGGGACGGCCCACCCGGTTCCCAGTTGCGGTCCACGATCCGCTGGCCATGAAGATCGAGAATGCGGCTTTCGGCAAAGCCGCCTCGGATCGCATCGCGAACCGCCGCAGGATCCGCCCCGCCTCGCTCGGCCAGAAACAGCGCCTCGGAAACAGCGCCGATGGAAATCGCCACGATGGCCTGATTGCAGAGCTTGGAAAGCTGGCCCGATCCATGAGGCCCCACGCGGGTGACACGCCCCATGATCTCGAAGACCGGGCGTGCCTCGTCGATATCGGCCTCCTGACCACCTGCCATGATCGCAAGCGTCCCGGCCTCGGCACCAGCCGTGCCGCCGGAAACGGGCGCATCCACGTGACGACGCCCAAGCGCCCCAAGCTGCTTTGCAAGATCACGGGCAAGAGAGGGTTGCGCGGAGCTCATGTCGATGAACAGAGACCCTTCCGGAGCCGCCGCGACAACACCTTGCGCGAAGTAGAGATCGGTCACAGCCGCGCCGTCGCTCACCATGGTGATGACGATATCGGCTCCTGTCGCGGCCTCGGCAGGCGTCGCAGATGCCTTGGCCCCATGAGAAACGAGGGCCTCCGCCTTTGCCGCGGTCCGGTTCCAGGCCCGAAGCTCATAGCCCGCTTCCAGAAGCCTGCGCGCCATGTGCGAGCCCATCAGGCCGATTCCAAGAAAAGCGATCACCGGTTTGCGCGACATGTCCGTCCCTCCAGTTTCAGGAAGGGCGACCTTATAACGGCGACATGGCATGTCCAGAGACCCCCGTGTCGCGCCTGTGCGAAACCCGGCTTATCCGCTGCGTACGCGCTGCAGGAACGTGTGTGTCTGCTCACGCATTTCCGCGGTGTGACGGGCAACGCTGCTCGACAACGTAAGCACCTTGCTGGCGGCCGCGCTCGATTCGCCCGCAGCCTGCCCCACGCCTGCGATATTGGCCGCGACCTGCTCGGTCCCATCCGCCGCCTGCTGGATATTGCCCGCGATTTCCCGCGTCGCAGCCCCCTGCTGCTCAACCGCTGCCGCGATGGAGGTCGCAAGTTCGCTCAGCTCGTTGATCACGAGGGTCACCGCTTCGATGGCCGCCACGGACGATTGGGTCTCCGTCTGGATCTGCGAAATCTGCATGGAGATTTCTTCCGTCGCCTTGGAGGTCTGGGTCGCCAGATCCTTCACCTCCGAGGCAACGACCGCAAAGCCCTTGCCCGACTCGCCTGCCCGCGCAGCCTCGATGGTGGCGTTCAGAGCCAGGAGGTTGGTTTGCTCGGCGATGGCCTGAATGAGCCCGACTATGTCGCCAATCTTCTGAACCGAGCCGGACAGAGCCTGCACCTGCCCCACCGATTGCTGTGCGGAGGTGGATGCCATCCCGGCCTTCTCCGAAGAGATTTGCGCCTGACGCCCGATCTCTTCCACCGAAGACCCCATTTCCTCGGTGGCCGAAGCGACCGTCTGAACGTTGGTCGACATCTCTTCGGACGCCGCGGCCACCGCCGAGGATTGATTGGACGTCTCTTCCGCCATGGCAGACATGCTCTGTGACGCGACGCGCAGCTCTTCCATATTGTCGCTCACCGCCACAATCAGCTTTCCGACGGCGGATTCGAAATCATCCGCAAGTTGCGCCATCAGCTCATGCTTGCGTTGTTCTTCCAGGTGCGCCTTTCGCACCGCCTCCTCTTCCAGCCGCTTGCGTTCGATGGCGTTTTCGCGGAACACCTCCACGGCGCGCCCCATCCCGCCGATTTCGTCATGGAGATTGCGTTCTGCGATCTCGACGTCCAGATCACCTTTTGCCAACCGGGCCATCGTCTTCGAAAGCGACGTGACAGGCTTGGAGATCGAACGCGCAATGGCGATCGAGCAAACAATCACCAAAGCGACCAGTCCCGCCAGCGTCCCGCTCAGCAGGTTCAGCTCCTGCTGCATATCGTCCCGCGCATGATCGGAATCGGCAACGAGATCATGCGCCATCACATCCTCGACCTTCTTCAGCTCCTCGATCCAGTCGGTCGCCGCAGCGAACCATTCCGGCCCCGTCACCGACGAGATGTCTCCGCCGAAGGGAGCCGCATCGGCCAGCTCGCGCAATTGTCTGATGCGCGCGGCCGCGGGGCTCTCCAGCGCGCGCCGCAATTCCGCCACGCCATCACCGGGAGAAAAGCGCAGGAAATGCGCGAAATGAGATTCCTGCTCCGCGCGAAGGCCGACAAACCGCCGATAAATATTGGGTGCGAATTTCCCCGAACCGAAGCCGTTGGCCCCCATCGCCCGCTCAATGCCGGCGCGCTCCTTGCCCTGCAGGATCGCGCTGTAGGCATAGGCGTCGCGCACCACATGCGGCTCATCAGCAACCAGCGCGACGGCCTCTACCGTATCCAGCAGATCCTTGATGACGCTGGTGTAGTATTTTGCCATTTCGCCGACGGAAGATGTCAGATCATCCACGGCTGCGCGGTGCTTTTGAAGCTCGCCAAGCTTTGTCAGCGCCGAACGAAACGGCTCGCCGAAAGTCTTGTTGCTCAAGATGGGGCTATCGTTCGGGATCGTGCGACGCAGCGTCTCCAGAGCGGCGTCGGTATCGACGCGGCGCTGCATGATCGCGTCGGCGAATTGCGCCCCCTTGGATCCAATGAATCCAGCCGACGTTCCGCGTTCCTTCTGCATCTCATGTACGAGTGCGGAAATCACCGGCGCACGTTCAACGATGCCAGTGATCGTGTTTTCAACCTCAATCTTTCCAAGGTTCTTCAAGATCCGGGTGCCGCCCAGGAAGACAAGGCCAATCATCGGAATCAGGCAGAGGATGAAGATACGTGACGCAATGGAAATTCGAGAAATCGCTTGCATGTCGCCGCCCACAGTCGCTTGTTTATCGAAACACGGGCAGCCTGCTTTAGGTTGATAAACACTTCATGAAATATTGTATATGTAGTTTTCTGTATTTTAATATGCAAATCACGTATTCAATAATATATATATTATTTTTTATAATGTTTTTACTCAGACTTCAAGATATGTAACTTTAAGTAATTCGTGTTTTATAACTAATCCTTTCATCCGAACAATTCAAATTTACGATTTATCCTTAACATGGCCTGAAACGGCTCCTCGGCGTCGCCGGCCAGGAATTGGATCCGGCGCAAGCCTTCCCGCCCCCACCGCTGACGGACCGCATCCGCAATCCAATCCAACGCCTGGGCGCGTCGTTTGGCAGCGAGCCGCCTGTCCTCGTCCAGCCAGCACCGATGCGCCCCGACAGCGCCTGCCAATTCCTCAAGCCCCGTCCCCGCCGTCGCGCTTACGAGCACCACCGGCGCGCGCCACCCGTCGCCCCGTCGGGCTGCCAATGACAAGGCCCCCTCCACATCCGCCAGGGCTCGACGTGCTCTCTCCCCCATATCCGCCTTGGTCACTGCCACGAGATCGGGAAGCTCCATGACCCCTGCCTTCATGAATTGCAGGCTGTCGCCGGATCCGGGTTGAATGCAAAGGAGCACCGTGTCGGCGACACTCGCCACATCGGATTCCGACTGGCCGATCCCGACCGTCTCAACGATGACGAGATCGGCAACGGCCCGCATCAGGACAGCTGCGGCGACCGCATGGTCGGACAACCCGCCCAACCGGTCCCGCGCCGCCATGGAACGCACGAAGAGCTTGTCATCCTCCGGATCGGTCGCAAGACGTGTGCGGTCCCCCAGAAGCGCACCGCCGGTGCGTTGGGAAGAGGGATCGACCGCGAGCACCGCAACGGAAAGACCAAGCGCACGGCCCTGCGCGATCAGGGCGCGCATCAAGGTGGACTTGCCCACGCCCGGCGGCCCAGTCACCCCCAGCACATGCGCCTTCGCATTGGCGGTCGCCTCATCGAGAAGCGTTGCGAGCTCCTCACTGTCCTGCGCGGTTTCAATCGCCGCCAGCGCGCGCGCCAACGCCGCCTTGCCGCCCTCGCGGATGGCCCCGATCGTCGCGATGCCTTTCGCCAGCAGCACCTGTCGCTCCCCCCGATTGAACCTGTTGAGTTCGATAGCCCCAAAACAGATGCGCCGCCACCCATCCGAATGGGCAAGCGGCGCAAATGCGGTGTTCTGATCCGGCAGGCTCAGCCGTCCTTGCGGGCCTTCAAGGCTGCCTGCGCGGCGGCCAGCCGGGCTATCGGCACACGATAGGGCGAGCACGAGACATAATCGAGCCCGACCGTTTCGCAGAAGTCGATGGAAGACGGATCGCCACCATGCTCGCCGCAGATGCCCATTTTCAGGCCTTCGCGCACACTGCGTCCGCGCTCCGCACCGATCCGGATGAGCTCGCCCACGCCGTCCCGGTCGATGGAGACGAAAGGATCCTGCTCGATAATGCCCTGCTGCTGGTAATCACCAAGGAACGAGCCTGCATCATCGCGCGAGATGCCGAAAGTGGTCTGGGTCAGATCGTTGGTGCCGAAGGAGAAGAACTCCGCCGCCTCAGCGATCTCGTCCGCCCGCAGTGCGGCGCGCGGCAGCTCGATCATCGTTCCGACCTGGTAGACGATCGTAACGCCGGCCTCCGCCATCACATCCTTGGCGACGGCGTCGATGCGCGCCTTCACGACATCCAGTTCCTTCTTGATGCCGACAAGCGGCACCATGACTTCCGGCTCCACCGGAGCCCCCGTCTTCTTGGCAGCGGCGACCGCGGCCTCAAAGATCGCACGGGCCTGCATCTCCGCCACTTCCGGAAAGGAAATCAGCAGGCGGCAGCCACGATGGCCGAGCATCGGATTGAACTCCGACAACGTGTGCGCGCGGCGGCGCAGGCGCTCGACCTCCACCCCCATGGCTTGCGCCACTTCCGCCATTTCCTCATCCGTATGCGGCAGGAACTCGTGCAGCGGCGGATCGAGCAGACGGATGGTGACCGGCAGGCCATGCATGATCTCGAAGATCTCGATAAAGTCCTGACGCTGCATCGGCAGAAGCTTGGCAAGCGCGGCGCGACGGCCTTCGGAGCTCTCCGCCAGGATCATTTCGCGCATGGCGAGAATGCGTCCCTCGTCGAAGAACATGTGCTCGGTGCGGCAAAGACCGATGCCTTCCGCGCCGAATTCGCGTGCGGTGCGCGCATCCTTCGGGGTTTCGGCATTGGCGCGAACCTTCATCCGCCGCGCACCGTCCGCCCATTCCATCAGAGTACCGAAATCGCCGGTCAGCTCCGGCTTCAGCATCGCGACAGACCCGGCCAGAACCTGCCCCGTGGCCCCATCGATGGTGAGGACGTCGCCGCGTTTGAAGGTCCGTCCGCCGACGGTCAGCGTCTGGGCGCGATAGTCGATGCGAACGGAGCCTGCGCCGGAAACGCAAGGCTTGCCCATACCGCGGGCCACCACCGCCGCGTGGCTCGTCATGCCGCCGCGCGTCGTCAGGATGCCCTGGGCTGCGTGCATGCCGTGAATGTCTTCCGGGCTCGTTTCCACACGCGCCAGAATGACGTTCTTTTCCGCGGCGGCCGCTTCCACGGCCTCATCGGAATTGAACACCAGCTCGCCGCAGGCAGCGCCCGGAGACGCCGGGAGGCCGGTCGCCACCACGTCGCGTTTGGCGTCGGGATCGATGGTCGGATGGAGCAGCTGATCGAGCGCGGAAGCCCCCACACGCAGCACCGCCTCGTCGCGGGTGATCAGCCCGTCATTGGCCATGTCGACGGCGATCTTGAGGGCTGCGCGCGCCGTGCGCTTGCCCGCACGCGTCTGCAACATCCACAGCTTGCCGCGCTCAATGGTGAACTCGACGTCCTGCATGTCGCGATAATGGGCTTCGAGCTTCTTGCAGATACCGTCGAACTCGGCGAAGGCCTCCGGCATCACCGTCTCAAGCGACGGCTTGTCGGACTTGGCCGCGATGCGCGCAGCTTCGGTGATGTTCTGCGGTGTGCGGATGCCCGCCACCACGTCCTCGCCCTGCGCGTTGACGAGGAATTCGCCGTAAAGCGCGTTCTCGCCGGTTGCCGGATCGCGCGTGAAGGCAACGCCGGTCGCGGAGCTCTCGCCCATGTTGCCAAACACCATCGCCTGGACGTTGACCGCGGTGCCCCAGCTTGCCGGAATGTCATGCAGGCGGCGATAGGTCTTGGCGCGCTGGTTCATCCACGAACCGAACACGGCGCTGATTGCGCCCCAGATCTGCGCCTTGGGGTCCTGCGGGAAGGGCTCGTCGAGTTCCTCGGCCACCAGCGCCTTGAAGCGCTCGATGATGACCTTCCAGTCTTCCGCACTCAGTTCGGTGTCGAGCGTGTAGCCCTTGTTCTCCTTGAAGATCTCAAGGATCTCCTCGAAGGAATGGTGCTCGACGCCCAGAACGACGTCGGAATACATCTGGATGAAGCGGCGGTAGCTGTCATAGGCGAAACGGGCATCGCCGGATTCCTCGGCCACCGCACCGACGGTCTCGTCGTTGAGGCCGAGATTGAGGACCGTATCCATCATGCCCGGCATGGAGGTGCGAGCGCCGGAACGCACGGACACCAGAAGCGGGTTTTTCGCATCGCCGAAGGTCCGGCCCGTCAGCGCGCCGATCTGGCCCAGCGCCGCGTCGACCTGAGCTTCAAGTTCGCCGGGATATGTCTGGCCGTTGTCGTAATAGTAGGTGCAGACTTCGGTCGTAATCGTAAAACCCGGGGGGACGGGAAGCCCGAGATTGGACATCTCGGCGAGGTTTGCCCCCTTGCCACCGAGGAGATTGCGCATATCAGCGGCACCTTCCGCCTTGCCATCTCCGAAACTGTAAACCCACTTGGCCATCGTTCGCCCTTCCTGAAACGCCACGAACACGATGCCTGAGCGACCTCCCACCCGGCCTCCGCAGAAGCCTTAGCTGCCCTTGGTTGGGGACAGTGCTGCGGCCGCACACTCACCGCTGCACGCACTCCATGCAATTTCGCTCCGCACAAAACAAGGTTTTTCTGAAAACTGTTCACCGCCACCGAACTCTTCGGAAGCCATTTAGATGAAAGGCCTCAGTTGAATAAGACCGTCCTGGCCACTTCCTTGCGGCCCGGTCACAAAAGGGCCATTCTGACGCCCCATCGAAACGGACACTCGAAGTGCGATTCGCGCGTCCAGAGAGGTACCATGATAAGAACGCAGCCGATCCGGTCCCTTTTCGTGCGGCGCGAAGCCGCAGGGCGCGACGCCAGACAGGGCGGCGCAGCGGCGCATATCGCCTCCTCCACGAATGGCCCTTCCAGCAAATCCCCGTCCCGGTTGTTGCGGGTTGCATTGCTGTCCACCCTTCCGTTTCTGGCGTTTTCCAGCTTCGCAAATGCGGATGTGAAGGCCGACGAGGTCGATTATCCGCAGACGCTTTCCGGCAATTATCTGGCCGGTGTGATCGCACATGGGGATCACGACATTGCGAAGGCCGCCGACTTCTTTGCCCGCGCATTGAAGCAGGATTCCGCCAATCAGTTCCTGCTCGGCCGCACTTTTACGCTGAAACTCGCCAATGGCGAGATGGAAGAGGCAATGGGCCTGACCAAGGCCGTGCTCGCGGTCGATCCCGACAATCTTCTCGGCCGCCTGGCGTCCGGTGTCTACGATCTGAAGAAGCGGGCCTATTCCTCCGCGCGCAAGAACTTCTCGCAGGCGACCGGCGGCCCGCTGGCCCAGCTGTCCGACAAGTTGCTCTCCGCCTGGGCCCTGGCGGGGGCCAACAAGGTCGACGAGGCGCTGGCGCTTTTGAACGAGCTTCAGGGGCCCGACTGGTTCGACACGTTCCGCACCTATCACGCGGGCCTCATTCTCGACATGGCCAACCGCCGCAAGGAAGCGGCCGAACGCTTTGCCGCCGCCTACAAGTCCGACAACAACTCGCTGCGCATTGTCGAGGCGCACGCGCGCGCGCTTGCGTTGGCAGGAGACAAGGAAGGCGCGCTCGGGGTTCTCGATACTTTCGATCAGACTGCCAATGGCAGCCCGGTCATCGCCAACACCCGAAAGCTGATCGAGGAAGACCGCAAACCCACCCCGCTGGCGACATCGCCCCAGGCGGGGGCAGCGGAAGTGCTTTACGGCATTGGCGCGGCGCTTGGCCGTGATGGCGGCGACGAATTCCCCGCAGCCTATTTGCAGCTTGCGCTCTATCTCGATCCCAAGGCGTCGCTGGCGCTCATTCCGCTTGCCCAGCTTTTCCAGCAGATCGGCGACTATGGCCGGGCGGTGGACGTGCTGGAGCGTATCCCGGAAGACTCGCCCCTGCGCAAGGGCGTGGAAATCGACATCGCGCTCAACTACAACGCGCTCGACAAGGTCGATGAGGCCCGCGCCCACCTGATGAAACTCATCGATGCGGATCCGTCCAATCTCGAAGCCGTGGTGGCGCTGGGCAATGTCCTGCGCGGGCGCAAGATCTTTGCCGAAGCCGCCGACGTCTACACCCGCGGCATCGAGTCTCTGGGCGACAAGACCGGTCGCGCCTACTGGTCGCTCTATTATTTCCGGGGCATCACCCTGGAGCGCACCGACCGCTGGGAGGAGGCGGAAGCCGATTTCCTGAAGGCGCTGGAGCTTTACCCCGATCAGCCCATGGTGCTGAACTATCTGGGCTATTCGTGGGTGGACAAGGGCATGCATCTCGACAAGGCCCTCGGCATGATCGAGAAGGCCGTCGAATTGCGCCCATCGGACGGCTACATCGTCGACAGTCTCGGCTGGGCCTATTTCAAGCTCGGCCGCTTCGAAGATGCGGTCCCGGAACTGGAGCGCGCCGTGGAACTGCGCCCGGAAGACCCCACCATCAACGATCATCTGGGCGATGCCTACTGGAAGGTGGGTCGCAAGCTTGAGGCGACCTTCCAGTGGAACCATGCGCGAGACCTCGACGCCGAAGGGGACACGCTGGCCACCATCGAGCGCAAGCTGAAGGTCGGGCTGGAAAACGCCACCAGTGACGCGGAAGCGCCCGAGCGCGCCGCCAATGGCAAGTGACAAGCGCTGCGCAAATGTGACATGACGAGACGGCGGCCCGGCAACGACGGGCCGCCGTTTTCGCAAGCCCCCTCACCGATCCATCGAAACCGCCATGCCGACATCCCCCGCCCCTCGCCTGAGCGAACAGGCCCGCGCCAAGGTCAATCTCGCGCTCCATGTGACCGGGCAACGCGCGGACGGCTATCACGAACTCGATACCCTCGCCGCCTTCCCGCCCCTCGGCGACACACTTCACGCAGACCCTGCAGAAGACCTCTCGCTGATGATCAAGGGGCCCTTCGCGCGCCATCTCACAGCCGATGGCGACAATCTGGTGCTGCGCGCCGCGCTTGCGCTGCGCGAGGCCTTCGCCGTTCAGGCGGGTGTAGCGCTCGTTCTGGAAAAGCACTTGCCGGTCGCCTCCGGGATTGGCGGCGGATCGGCCGATGCGGCGGCGGCCCTGCGCATTCTGTGCCGACTGTGGAACATCGACACCACTGATCCGCGCCTTCATGAGATCGCGACGCGCCTCGGCGCCGATGTTCCCATGTGCCTGGCGTCCACCCCATTGCGTGCGCAGGGTATCGGCGATCGCCTCACCCCCCTCGCCGCCCTCCCGCAGGCGGGCTTCCTTCTGGTCAATCCGCGCATTGAAGTCGCCACACCCACGGTGTTCCGCGCACTGGCAAGCCGTGAGAACCCGCCCATCGATGCGATGCCGCAAGCGTTTCGGGATGCGGCCCAGCTGGTGGCCTTCCTGCATGGCACCCGCAATGATCTCGAACCGCCTGCAACCGCCCTGGCCACACCGATCCGGGACGTGCTCGCCGTACTGAACGGCCTGCCGGACGTGCTGCTTGCCAGAATGTCGGGCTCCGGAGCGACCTGTTTCGCGATCTTCGAGGATGCCCCCATGGCTGCCCGCGCCGCCGCGTTCCTGCAACAAGCCCGGCCCGGTTGGTGGATCGCAGCCACCACGCTGACCTGACATGCGGCCCCAAACGCAAATCGCCCCGCTCCGGCAATGCCGAAACGGGGCGACAGCTTGATCCGTTGGGTTGCGCGTTAGTGCAGCCGCTCGATGCAGAAATCCACGACTTCCAGCAGCGCCTGCTTGTGCTCGCCCGCGGGAAGAGGGGCGAGAGCGTCACGCGCGACGGCGCCATAATGGCGCGCCCGGTCGACGGTGTCGGCGATTGCACCGTGGGCCTTCATCATCTCGATGGCGCGTTCCAGATCGCCGTCCTCGATGTTGCCCTCTTCAAGACAGCGCTTCCAGAAGCCGCGCTCCTCATCCGTGCCGCGGCGATAGCTGAGCACCACCGGCAAGGTGATCTTGCCTTCGCGGAAATCATCGCCCGTGCGCTTGCCAAGCTGCGCCGACGATCCGCCGTAATCGAGAGCGTCATCGACAAGCTGGAACGCCAGACCGAGATTCATGCCGTAGGAGCGGCAGGCCGCGCGCTGGGCGGGTGTGGCGTCGGCGA
This sequence comes from Breoghania sp., assembly GCF_963674635.1. Classification (NCBI taxonomy): domain Bacteria; kingdom Pseudomonadati; phylum Pseudomonadota; class Alphaproteobacteria; order Hyphomicrobiales; family Stappiaceae; genus Breoghania; species Breoghania sp. The sequence continues at coordinate 286,826 of NZ_OY771475.1, read as the reverse complement.
TGATCGGACCGACCTCGGCGGCAGCCGAAAACAGCGCCGCCGTCTTGGCGCGGATGACGGCGAGATAGTCGTCTTCCGTGGTCTCGGTGTTCTTGGCAGCGCCCAGCTGCATCACCTCCCCCTCGGCAATGACGGCAGCCGCATCGGCCAGAACCGAAAGGGCATCCATGGAGCCCACGTCGACCATCATCTTGAAGGCCTGACCGAGCAGGAAGTCGCCGACCAGGACACTGGCCTGATTGCCCCAGAGCTTGCGCGCGGCCAGCTTGCCGCGACGCATGTCGCTCTCGTCAACCACATCATCATGGAGAAGCGTTGCGGTGTGCATGAACTCCACGCAGGCCGCCAGCTGGGTGTGACCGTCGCCTTCATAGCCGAACATCTGCGCCGTGGCGATTGTCAGCATGGGCCGCAAGCGTTTGCCGCCGGAGGAGATCAGGTGGTTGGCGACCTCCGGGATCATCTCCACATCGGAGCCCGCCTTGGAAAGAATGATCCGGTTGACCTCGGTCATGCCCTGAGCGACCAGTCCGCTCAGTCGGGAAATCCCCGCCGGTTCACCTTTCTCTTCGAATGGAACGACCACGCCCACGCCTGTCATCTCCGCTTTGACGAAATTCCGGCGGACAATAGGTCGGCTGGCGCGGATCGGCAAGGCAAGCCTTTGCGATCCGGGCGATTCCGCTTGCGTGGAAGCGTTCTATCCGCAGATTTGTCGATAGCCGCAAAATAACCTCTTGCCGCCATGGCGTCGGGACACGGGCGAATCGCTGCGTCAGTCGGAATGTGTGCCCAGCCAGCGCTTGAAATCACGCCGCCTTGCCCTGCGCTCCGTTTCCATCGCATTTTCCGGCAAATGCTCTAGATTTGGCCCGAACACCGAAAGGGCGAAGCGCTTGGAAGAACTCCTGAAAACGAACGATCCCGTGTTGATTTCCTTTGTCGAGGCACTGCTCGGCGAAGCGGGCGTCTATTACATGCTCCTCGATCAGAACATGAGCATCATGGAAGGCTCCCTCGGCTTCCTGCCGCGCCGCGTTCTGGTCGCAAGCGATGATCTGGAAAAGGCCCGCCAGATCCTCATCGAGGCGGAACTCGGCCATGAACTGAAGCCTTCCGCGGGAGATCAGGGGTGAACGAGCACGACGCAGTGCCCCCCGCAGACAGCGCGGCGGGCCAAGAGAAGAAGCCGATTACCCGCGATCTTTTTCTGGGCGGCAAGGTGCACCTTCTCCAGCCCGGCGGGCGCCATCACCGGTCCGGCCTCGATGCGGTGATGCTGGCGGCGAGCCTGCCGGAGGAGACGACGGGCCGGGTGATGGATCTTGGCGCTGGCGCTGGCGCCGCCGGCATGTGCGCCGCCGCCCGGCTCGGATCCATTTCGGTGACATTGGTGGAGAGAGAGCCCGACCTTGTCGCGCTCAGCCGCCAAAGCCTCGAACTGGCAGAAAACAGTGCGTTTTCCAGCCACATTCACGTGCTTGAGGCGGATGTGTGCGCACGAGGGGCCGCCCGCAAGGCGCAAGGGCTTTTGCCGGGCATGGCCGATCACGTGATCATGAACCCGCCCTATTACGATACCCGCCACCGCGCCTCGCCGGACCGTGCAAGAGCAAGCGCGCATGTGCTGGCCGAAGGCGGGCTCGATCCATGGCTCCGCACGGCCTCAGACCTTCTGGTCTCCGGGGGCAGTATCACGTTGGTATTTCGTGCCGGCGGGCTTGCCGATGTGCTTGAGGCGATGTCGGGCCGTTTCGGTGGCATTTGCGTCTTTCCGCTTTTTCCCCGTGAGGGCGCGGAAGCCAGCCGCATCCTCGTGCGCGGCATTCGAGGCTCGCGCGCCGGGATGACCCTGCGCCAGGGCCTTGTGCTCCACAACGAGGACAAGAGCTTTAGCCCGCCCGTGGAAGCGGCCCTGCGCGAGGGGGCGGGGATCAGGCTCTAGCGCCTCGCCGCCCCCGCCGGCTCAGTGCATCAACAGCGACACATCCACATGGCGCCAGCCCGACGGGCCAATCAGGCCCTTGTGGGCGTAGCGCACCGAATGGAGCGTACCGTCCAGTTCCGAGGTCCAGAACTTCAGAAACTGATGCAATTCAGGGAATTGAGGGGCAAGGTCCCAAGTCTGCCAGACAAAGGTTTGAAGCAGGCCCGGATGATCGGGCATGTGATAGAGGATTTCCGCCGTCGTGAGGCCGTACCCGCGCATCTGCGCGCTCAATTCCGCATGTGCCATGGACCGTCTCCAATCAATTCAACACGGAGACAAGTTTTCCGATCCTTCGCCGCCACGACAAGCCGCATTTCGACTAACACCAAATCAAATCAATGTGTTAGCAGCATCCGCGCGAGACTGCTGCTAACACCAGCCGTGGGCGTGGCGCCGCGTGTCCCTATTCGTTGATGCTCTTCAGATAGGCGATGAAATCCGCCACTTCCTCAGCCTCCCACTCGATCTCCGGCATATCCGCGTGACCGGTGACGATACCTTCCGCCAGAGCCTCTTCCAGCTGATCGACCGGATAGCGTTTACCGAGATCACGGAAAGCGGGCGCGCCTTGGGCGGCACTTTCGTCGTCCTTGCCCACCGCATGGCACGTGCTGCATTGCTCCTCAGCCATGATCCGGCCACGTGCGACCGGGTCGCGCGCCTCGTCCGCATCAGGGCCCGCCGCCATCGCGCTGGCCGGCGCCAGCAACGCAATGGCGCAGATCATCCAGGCGGCCCGAGCATGGACGCCGCGCTGTCGTTTGGTCATCGATCCTCCTCCCGGCCCTGCGCCCTTCCCCTGGCGCGGGAGCCGTCCTTGATCGCGTTGCAGCAGGTTTTCACCCGTTCAGGAATTGCGCCAGCGCCTCGTTGAAAAGCGCGCTCTGTTCGATATTCGACAGATGCGCGGCCTGCGGGATCACGACGAGCTCGGCGCCCGCAATGGCTTCCGCGATCTGATGGCCATAGTCCGGCGGCGTTGCCGGATCTTCGGCACCGGCAATCACGAGAACCGGGTTCTCCACCGCGCGAATGCTCGTGCGCTGATCCATCACGGCGATCGCCTCGCAGCACCCGGCGTAGCCTTCCGGTGCGGTGCCCAGGATCATCTGCCGGATGCGCCCGACTTCCGCCTCGTCGTTCTGCTGGAAGGCTTCCGTGAACCAGCGATTGACCACCGCCTCCACGACAGCCTCCATGCCATCAGTGCGCACCGTCGCCGCCCGGTGCCGCCACATCTCCTCCGTCGGCATGTGCGCGGCGGTGTTGGCATAGACCATCCTGCCGAAGCGTCCGCCCGCATTCGTGCCGAGCCACATCCCGACCATGCCGCCCTTGGAGAGCCCGCAATAGTCCACTTTCTCAAGCCCAAGAGCATCCATCAGCGCCAGAACGTCCCGGCCCAGCCGCTCGATCGAATAGGGCCCCTGCGGCGCATCGGACTTGCCATGGCCACGACTGTCATAGCGCAGGATCCGGCGCGCGCCGGAAAAGGCCTCCACTTGCGCATTCCACATGCGCAGATCGGTTCCGAGCGAATTGGAAAGCAGAAGAACCGGCGCATCCTCGGGTCCATCGAATTCGTAATGGATCGCAATGCCATCATCGGTGGTGATCTTGGGCATGGTTCCCTCTCGTCGTGGTTCGTTCATGGGCGGACCTTTCCGGCCCGCCTATCCCTCGTCGCCTGCGCGGCTTGACCGCCAATGCTCAAGCGCCCTCTCGATGAAAATCTCCGCCGAGCCCACATAGCCGAGCGGATCGAAAATCGCGGCGATCTCGGCTTCATCGAGATGCACCCGCACCTCGTCGCTTTCCGTCAGCACCGTTTTGAGATGCAGACCTTCCGCCACCGCGCGTTTGGAGGCAGCCTCCAGCACATGATGGGCGACATCGCGCCCGATCATCGGCGCAAGCTTCATCATCACCGCCTCGGCGAAAATGAGGCCGTTGGTGATCTCAAGATTTGCGCGCATGCGCTCCGCCTTCACCTCAAGGCCTTCGATCACCGCAATGAGCGGGACGATCGCGGCGGCGGTGAGCACGAAAAGCTCCGGCACCAGCCCCCATTCCGCCTGCCATCCGCCTACAGCGCGTTCGTGCTGCTGGTCCATGATCTGATAAAGCGCGCCCGCGCGCGCCTCAGCCTGAATGGCGGCCCCGCGCGCCGTCGCCGCGCCAACCGGGTTGCGCTTGTGCGGCATGGTGGAGGACCCGCCCTTGCCCGGAGCGGAGGGTTCGAAAACCTCGCCAACCTCGGTCTGCATCAGCAAGACGATGTCGCCCGCGATCTTGCCCATGATGCCCGCGATGGCGCCGAGCGCGGACCCGATCTCGACGATCCGCTCGCGCATGGTGAACCATGGCGTGGGGGGAACGGGAAGGCCCAGCTCCACCCCCAGTTGATCGCGAACCGCCGCCCCGTCTACGCCCAGGGAGGCCAACGTCCCCACCGCCCCGCCGAACTGCAGCGCCAGCGACTGCTCCGCGACCGTGTCCAGCCGCGCAATGAGCCGTCCCACCGTATCGAGCCAGCCCGCCGCCTTCAGCCCGAAAACGGTGGGAAGCCCGTGCTGCATGAAACTGCGCCCGACCATTGGCGTTGCGCGATGGGCATCTGCCAGCACAGCGCAAGCCCCGCCAAGGCGCACCAGATCGGCGCGAAGCACCGCGATCCCGGCGCGCGCCTGAAGCATGAAGCCGGTGTCGATCACGTCCTGGCTCGTCGCCCCCCAATGGACGTAGCCGGAGGCGGCCCCCTCCACCTTCGCCGTCAGCGCCTTGACCAGCGGAATGGCGATATTCCCGCCAAGCGGCACTTTTTCGCCGATGGCATCAAGGTCGAAGAGATCGGCCTTTGCCTTTTCGCTCACGGCTTCGCCCACCGTCTGCGGGATGACGCCGAGGCGCGATTGGACACGGGCGAGCGCGGCCTCGAAGTCGAGCATGCCCTGAAGCCGGGCCGCATCGTCCCACACGCCGTGCATCGGTGCGCTGGAGAACAGGTGCCCCAACAACCGACTGTCTATCGCTCCGACACCGTTCACCACGCATCTCTCCCATTGTTCGCATGACGCACATGACACTTGTGTCCCTGCGATTCACTCCCTGATTAGATCAACCGCGCCCCAGATGGAATTGCCGACAGTCGGAAAAAATGGCGACGACCACCCAAGATGACGGATTCGCCTGACGAACGATTGCGCACAGGCTTCCGGAAGGTTAGCAACGTTGAGGCGGAAACGAACCCTGAGGCTCGCAAGGGCCAAAACAGGCAGGCCAGAACAGGTGGCCAGAACAGGCGGGCAAAAATGGATGATGAGAAGACCCTGAAGGGCGCGGCGCTGCCGCAATCGATCGAGGAAACGCTCACCCTGCTTTCCTCCGCCGACTATGTGGCCGACCGCTCGCTTGCAACGGTGCTCTATCTGGCGCTGAAGATGAAGCGCCCGCTCTTTCTCGAAGGCGAGGCGGGCGTGGGCAAGACGGAGATCGCCAAGGTGCTCTCGCGCACGCTGGGGCGCAACCTCATTCGCCTGCAATGCTACGAGGGGCTCGACGTCTCCACCGCGGTCTATGAGTGGAACTATGCCGCGCAGATGGTGGAAATCCGCGTGGCGGAGGCAAGCGGCGAGACGGACCGCGCCGAGCTTGGCCAGAACATCTTTTCGGAACGCTTCCTGATCGAGCGCCCCGTGCTGCGCGCCATGCGCCCGCATCTGTCCGGTCCGCCGGTGTTCCTCATCGACGAACTGGACCGCGCGGACGAAGCCTTTGAAGCTTTCCTTCTGGAGGTGCTTTCCGACAGTCAGGTCACGATCCCGGAAATCGGCACCATCCGTGCGCCGCAGCCGCCCATCGTGATCATCACGACCAACCGCACCCGCGAGATCCATGACGCCCTGAAGCGCCGCTGCCTCTATCACTGGGTGGATTACCCGGACGCAGAGCGCGAACTGACCATCGTGCGCACCAAGGTTCCCGGCGTGAATGAGCGCCTGTCGGCGGAGGTCGTAGCCTTCGTGCAGAAACTTCGTCACGATTACGAGCTTTTCAAGCAGCCGGGCGTTGCGGAGACCATCGACTGGGCGACCGCGCTCACCGAACTGGATCAACTCGCGCTCAACCCCGAAATGGTCACCGACACGCTCGGCACACTCTTGAAGTACCAGGACGACATCGAACGCATTCAGGGATCGGAGGCCAAGCGCATCGTGGACGAGTTGAAAAAGGAGATCGTGGCGGAGATGTGAGACAGCGTTTCGAGATTGGATGAGGCGAGCAAGCGGCCGATCCTTCGAGACGGCCCTTCGGGCCTCCTCAGGAGGACGTTAAGTGTGGGGCTTGTTTCTTGAAAACGGTCAAAACGACAACGTCATCCTGAGGAGGTCGCGCAAGCGACCGTCTCGAAGGATGGGCCCCTTGCTCCCCCCTCGCCTTCCACATTTGCCCGCAACACCAACCCGGAGACCGCGAACCGCACGATGACCGACAGCATCCCCCGACAGCCCGCCCCCCCTCAGCCCGGCGGCGGCGCGCTTGCCGACAATATCGTGCACTTCGCGCGCGCACTTCGCGCTGCCGGAATGCCGGTCGGCCCGGCGGCGATCATCGACGCGATCCATGCGGTGGAAACGGCGGGCATCGCCAATCGCGACGACTTCTACTGGACGCTCCACGCCATCTTCGTGAACAAGCGCGACCAGCGCCCCGTCTTCGATGAAGCCTTCCGCGTTTTCTGGCGCTCGCACGGGCTCGTCGAAAAGATGCTGGCCATCCTCTCGCCCGTCGCTCCGCCCCGCGGCGAGCCGGAAAAGCCCAAGGCCGCGCAGGCGCGTGTCGCCAACGCCCTGCAACAGGAGACCCTGCGCGAGGCAAAGGAGACCAAGCCCGAAATCGAGATTGACGCCCGCTTCACCGTTTCAGGCGCGGAAGTGCTTCAGACCAAGGATTTCGCCCAGATGACGGCGGTGGAGATTGCCGAGGCCAAGACCGCGCTCAAACGCCTGATCCTGCCGGTCGATACCGTGCGCCAGCGTCGCCTGGTCGCCGCCTCCAAACACCGCCACATCGATGCAAGGCGCAGCATGCGCGCCTCCTTGCGCGCGGGCGGCGACATTATCGCGCTGCGCTACCGCAAGCCCGCCGAAATTCATCCGCCCATCGTGGCGCTTTGCGACATATCCGGCTCCATGAGCCAGTATTCGCGCATCTTCCTGCACTTCCTGCACGCGCTGACGGAAAACCGGCGCAAGGTGCACACGTTCCTTTTCGGGACCCGGCTTTCCAACGTCACCCGTCAGCTCACCATGAAGGATCCGGACGAGGCGCTAGATGCGGTGACCGATCAGGTTGAGGATTGGTCGGGCGGCACCCGTATCGCCACCGCCCTTCACGCGTTCAACCGGAAATGGTCGCGGCGCGTCATGCATGGCGGGCCCATCGTACTGCTGATCACCGACGGTCTGGAACGCGACACGCATGAGGACCTGGGCCCGGAAATGGATCGGCTGCACCGGTCCTGCCGGAAGCTGATCTGGCTGAACCCGCTCCTGCGTTTCGACCGCTTTGAGGCCCGTGCCCGCGGCATCCGCGCCATGCTGCCCCATGTGGACGAGTTCCGTCCCGTCCACTCGCTCGACGCCGTATCCGATCTGTGCAAGGCGCTGGCGGGCGACACCGGCCAGACGACAGATCCACGCGACTGGCTCAGGAAAGTGAGCTGAGGCGGAGGCGTCAGGGCAGGTACTGAAGGCTCACCAGCGACGGCTTGCCATCGAGAAACATGAACTTCGCCACGACGGATTTTTCGAACGGATCGTCCTCGCCGTCGATCGTTTCGGTGCAGCCGAGAAAAAGCACATCCGTGCTCACATCACCCAAGGTCTCGTCAAAGCCGTACTCCCAGTTGATGGGCGTATCGCATGTCCCGAGCCCGGCCACGGCGGCTGCCACCCCGGCAGCGCCCGCGGGCGTTGACAGGAACCGCTTGAAATCCACCTGGGCAGTCGCCGCGGATGCCGTTCCCTTGAGGACCGGGCCACAGGCGAGCAACACAGCGGCTGCAAGAATGGCTTTGCGGGTGGTCATCCTGATCCCTTTCTCTGAAACCCGGACAAGCCCGGCCTCTGAATAGAAATGACCCCCGGCACGCTATGCGCCGGGGGCCGTAGATTGGAGCCGTTTAGGCGGGGCGACTTACTTCACGTAGTCGTAGCCGCCATCTTTCCACTCGTAGACGACGTAGCCCGGCAGGCTGACGTCACCCTTGTCGTCGAAGGACAGATCGCCGAGCACGGTCGGGAAGTTGCCTTCGTTCAGAGCGGCGACAACGGCGTCATAGTCGGTGGAACCGGCGGCCTTGACGGCATCGGCCCATGCCTGGATCGCGGCGTAGGTGTAAAGGACATAGCCTTCCGGCACGACGCCCTTTTCTTTGAACTTGGCCACGACCGGAGCCGCGACTTCATTCTTCGCCGGGTCGGGCGAGAAGGTCATCAGCGTGCCTGCGCCCGCATCACCCGTGATCGCCCAGTACTCGTCGGTGACCAGCGCGTCGCCGGAGACGAGGATCGTGTCCATGCCCTGATCACGCATCTGGCGAACCATCAGGCCCGCTTCCGTGTGGTAGCCACCGACATAAAGAACGCCGATGTTCTCCTGCTTCAGCTTGGAAACCAGCGCGGTGTAGTCCTTTTCACCGGCCGTGTAGGATTCCACCAGCGTCGGCTTCTTGCCGGCCTTTTCCATGTATTTCTGCGTCTCGTCGGCAAGGCCCTTACCATAGGCGGTCTTGTCGTTGATGATCGCAATGTTCTTGTCGCCAAAGTTCTCGGCGAGATAGGCGCCGGCAACCATGCCCTGCTGGTCGTCACGACCGCAGACGCGGAAGATGCCCGGCCCAGGACGCTCGTCGGTGAACTTCGGGTTGGTGGACGCCGGAGAGATCTGGATGATGCCTTCTTCGGCATAGACCGCGGATGCCGGGATCGAAGAGCCCGAGCAGAAGTGCCCGGCCATGAAGACCACGCCCTTGCCGACCATCTGGTTGGCGACGGCCACGGCCTGCTTCGGATCGCAGGCGTCATCGCCGATTTCAAGAACCAGCTTTTCGCCATTGATGCCGCCGGCAGCGTTGATGTCGGCGACGGCCTGCTCGGCGCCAGCCTTCATCTGCTCGCCGAACGAGGCATACTGGCCGGTCATCGGACCGGCGGTGGCGATAACGATGTCGGCAAGAGCCGCAGACGTCATGGCCATGCCGAAGGACATGGCAACACCGGCCATCAGGATCTTTTTCATGCAACTACTCCCTGGTTCATGATGCAGTCGAACCTTTCTGGAAGGGGATTTTTCCCCAATTTGCGGGCATTGTGCCCTGCAATTCGCGAAGATGGCCGCAAACAGGCCATCCTCTCCGCCGAAGGCAGGCCCCCTCTAGGCCCCGCCTCCGGAAGTCGTTTGGCGTTCCCGCCAACTGAACGGGCTCGTACGCTCGTAGAGCCAGCGATACTGGGTCGTCATCTGCAAGGCGCGCGTGTAGCGCCATCCGGCAAAACCGAGGACGAACAGGATCACCAGATCGACCAGCCAGTACTGAATGCTCAGCAGACTACCTTCGAACAACGCATAGTGCAAAAAACGTACCGCTAGGGAAAGCAGCACAAGAAACCATGCAAGCCGCCAAAGTGGCCGCCAGGTGAGCGCAGAGGCGCGCCCGGTGAGCCACGCCGCGCCGCCACCGAGAATGACGGTGACCAGGAGAAAATCGCCGAGCGAGACTTCGTAAAAGACGTTCATGTTTCCCGCTCCCTAATGTGCGCCGCCTTCGAGATAGGCTGCCTTGACGTCATCGCGCGCCAGAAGCTCCCGGCCCGTGCCCGACATGGTGATCAGGCCATTGACCATCACGTAGCCGCGATGGGCGAGCTTGAGTGCATGATAGGCGTTCTGCTCGACAAGAAAGACGGTCAGCCCCTCATTGGCGTTGAGTTCATGAATGATCTCGAAGATCTGCTTCACCACGAGCGGCGCCAGTCCCAGCGACGGCTCGTCCAGCAAAAGCAGCTTCGGACGGCTCATGAGCGCGCGGGCAATGGCGAGCATCTGCTGCTCACCGCCCGAAAGCGTGCCGCCACGCTGCCCTTTTCGCTTCGACAGGATCGGAAACAGGTCGAAGACCCGCCTCAGATCCTCATCGAAATGGGTCATGTCCGTGACCGACGCCCCCATCTGGAGGTTTTCCATCACCGACATGCGCGGGAAGATCCGCCGTCCTTCCGGCGACTGGGCGATGGAAAGCCGGGTGATCTCGTGGGTCGGCATCGTGGTGATGTCCTGCCCCTCGAAGGTCACCGATCCCTCACGCGCCTGCGGCGAGCCGCAGATCGTCATCATGAGGGTCGACTTGCCCGCCCCGTTTGCGCCGATCAACGTGACGATCTCACCCTGATGGACTTCCATGTCCACGCCGCGAAGCGCGACGATCTTGCCGTAATACGTCTTGACGCCGGACACCTTGAGAAGCGGCTCCCCGGCGGGAACCGCCGCGGCCACCGCCGCTGCTGCGTTTGCCTCGCTCACAGCCCCACCTCCTCTTCGACCAGCTCCACTTCCTCGTCCGCCACGCCCAGATAGGCCGCGATGACCTTGGGGTCGTTGCGCACTTCTTCCGGCGTGCCATCGGCGATCTTCTCGCCGTAATCCAGCACGATCACGTGGTCGGAGATCTCCATCACCACCGACATGTCATGCTCGATCAGCACCACCGAGGTGTCGTGCTCGTTGCGGATATACATGAGCAAATCATTGAGCTCCGCGCTCTCGCGCGGATTGAGGCCGGCGGCCGGCTCGTCGAGACACAGCACCTGCGGATTGGTGCACATGGCACGTGCGATCTCCAGCCGACGCTGATCGCCATAGGGCAGATCCGCTGCCGGATCATCGGCGCGCGGAACGAGGTCGACCTTCTCCAGCCAGTATCGCGCCTTGTCGACCGCGTCTTTCTCCGCCCGCCGGAAGGTGCCGAGCCCGAGCAGCCCCGCAAACGACAGCCCGGAGGCGATCATGAGCGGGTTGTGCTGGGCCACCATCAGGTTTTCCAGAACGGTCATGCCGCCGAACAGGCGGATGTTCTGGAATGTGCGCGCCACTTTCGCATCGCGCGAGATCTGAAAGTCCGGCATCCGCTCAAGAAGATGCGACGCCCCGTCGGAATGACGGACCGTGATCCGCCCTTCCGTTGGCTTGTAGAAGCCGGTGACGCAGTTGAAGACCGTGGTCTTGCCCGCGCCGTTCGGCCCGATCAGGGCGGTGATATCCCCACGCCCCACATCGAAAGACAGATCGTCGATCGCCACCAGACCGCCGAAGCGCATGGTCAGATGCTCGACCGTCAATACGGGATTGTTCTTCCAGCGCCTCATCCGTGCCCCTCCTGCACCATGTCGGCCGATATGCCCTTCCTCGACACAAGTCCGATCGTGGGTTTGCGGGTCGAGATCAGGCCCCGGGGCTTCCACACCATGATGATCACCATGAGGAGGCCGAAGACCAGCATTCGGTATTCCTGAAGATCACGGAAGAACTCGAAGCCGCCGATCATCACCACCGCGGCAATGACGACGCCGATCTGCGAGCCAAGCCCGCCGAGCACCACGATGGCCAGGATCACGGCGCTTTCCATGAAGGTGAAGCTTTCGGGCGAGATGAAGCCCTGACGCGTTGCGAAGAAGGACCCGGCAAGACCACCGAACATCGCGCCCGTGGCGAAGGCCGAGAGCTTGGTGTTGGTGGTGTTGATGCCGAGCGAGCGGCAGGCGATCTCATCCTCGCGCAAGGCTTCCCAGGCCCGCCCCACCGGCAGGCGGCGCAGCCGCATGGTCACGAAATTGGTGATCAGCGCCAGGATCAGGATCACGTAGTAGAGGAAGATGATCCGGTGGATCGAGGAATAGCTGAGCCCGAACAGGGCTGCGAAACCGTCATCGCCACGATCGAACTCGATGCCGAAAAGCGTCGGCCGCGGAATGCCGGAAATGCCGTTCGGGCCGCCTGTGAACTCATACCAGTTCAGCAGGACAACACGGATGATCTCGCCAAAGGCCAGTGTCACGATGGCGAGATAGTCGCCCCTTAATCGGAGCACCGGATAGCCCAGCACCATGCCCCAGCAGGCGGCCAGCATGCCCGCCAGCGGCAAGCAGATCCAGAAACCGAGCCCGAAATATTGCGACAGCAGCGCAAACGAATAGGCCCCCACCGCATAGAATGCGACGTAGCCCAGATCGAGCAGACCGGCGAGCCCCACAACGATGTTCAGCCCCCATCCCAGCATGATGTAGGTGAGAACCAGGATCGCCAGATCGAGATACTGACGCGACCCGCGCGATCCGAGCCAGGCAATCAGGATGAAGGGAATGGCAAAGGCCAGCGCGCCGAGCAGAACGGCGCTCCATTTGCCCAGAGGTTCCAGCGCCGCGCCGACAGTCTTTCCGCCACCACCGCGAGACTTGCCAGCCATGGAGAACAGGATCGGGGTGATGATCGCCGCGGCCGCGGCCAGCAGCAGAATGACAGCGATCCACAACCAGCGGTTTTCGGACGCCGCCGCCATGGGCGAGACGCCGCTGAAGGTCCCCAGGAACCCGTCGCTGAGATAGAAGACGACACCAGCGCCGATGATCGACAGCCCCAGCAGGCTCATGCGGAACATCGGCGTGCGCGGTTCCTGCACCCGCCACACATACATGTTGAGCAGCAGCCGTCCGAAGAACACGACGGCGATCGCGATGCCGACCAATGCCCAGCGGTAGTCGATTTCCAGACCACCAATGGTGATCTGGGTGTGCATGCCCACCAGCATGAAAGCGAGGGCAGCGGTGATGAGCGCCGCAATGCCGGAATCCTTGACGGACGCCCTGATGCGGCTTTCGGTTACGTTGTCGGACATGGCCTCAGACCTTCTCCACTTCCGGCTTTCCGAGCAGGCCTTCCGGCAGGAAGATCAGCACGATGGCGAGGATGGAGAAAGCGGCGACGTCCTTGTATTCGACCGAGAAATAACCCGACCAGAACGTCTCGATGAGCCCGATCAGCAGACCGCCGAGCATCGCGCCCGGCAGCGAGCCGATCCCGCCCAGAACCGCAGCGGTGAACGCCTTCACGCCGGCGAGGAAGCCGATGTAGAAGTCGATCACGCCGTAATAGAGCAGGAACATCAGACCGGCCACGGCGGCAAGCGCCGCGCCCATGACGAAGGTCAGCGAGATGGTGCGGTCCACGTTGACGCCGATCAGCGACGCCATCTTGCGATCCTGCTCGCATGCCCTTTGCGCACGCCCCAGCGAGGTCTTGTTGATCAGCATCGTGAAGCCGATCATCAAGACGGTGGTCAGGACGATGATCAAGATCTGTAGATAGGAGATCTGGACGCCGAAGCTGTCCTCGCCGCCCCCGGTCATCAGGGGAAAACCGCCTGAGATCAGCGGCTCGACCGGCTTGTTGCGCGCGCCCTGGCTGAGCTGGACGAAATTCTGCAAGGTGATCGACATGCCGATCGCCGTGATCAGCGGCGCAAGCCGGAACGATCCGCGCAAGGGCCTGTAGGCAAGCCGTTCGACCGTCCAGCCCCAGACCGATGTCAGCGCCATGGCGACGACAAGGATGCCGAGCAACACGAGAATGAGCAAGGCAAGCGGCATGGTCGCAGTCACGCCGAAGGCGACGACCATGATCATCGCCAGGAAGGCGCCAACCATAAAGATGTCACCATGGGCAAAGTTGATCATGCCAATGATGCCATAGACCATAGTATAACCAATGGCGATGAGCCCGTAGATGGACCCGAGCGTTACGCCATTGATCAGCTGTTGAAGGAAATATTCCATTTCTCTCAGCTAACCCCCGCGGAAGATGGTGAAGTCGTCTCAACCGCTTTGGGCGGCGGCGACTTTTCATAATTGTCAAATTCTTAGCAAGACCTAGCCGCACAGACAATTCCGCTCAGGCACCTGACCAATGAAAAGAAAGACTTTTCGAATTTCCTCCCAAGTCGAAATATTTTTCCCCTCCCCTATTTTTTTGGCCGCAGACCTGCAAACCCTTTTCCCCGCTACGTCAGCTCCGGCCCAACGCGACCTCCCGCGAAGACGCATCGCATCTCGCGTCACGGGCTAAGAAGTTTTCGGTCTTGCCCTTCCCGCCATGGACGGGAACAGTGTATGCGCTACCTGTATCTGCTCGGGACGGATCCTGAGACGAGGCTCGTGTGGCCGAAAGAAGGAATGAGATGTCTGAACGCGACGTGAGAGGGACGGCCTTGTCCAGCGTGAACCCGAACGACTTTCGTCAGGCGATGAGCCTGCTCTCGCAACAGGTTCATCTGGTGACGACCATCGGATCCGAAGGCCGTTTCGGCGTAACCGTCACAGCGGCAGCCTCCGTGTCCGACGACCCGCCGACAATGCTCTTCTGCGTCAATCGCTCCAGCCGCAGCTTTCCCCATTTCGAGAGCGCGAAGACGTTCTGCATCAACACGCTCACCGGCAGCCAGCAGGACATTGCCGATGCCTTTGCCGGCCGTGGCCAGCTTTCCATCGACGACCGGTTCGCACTGGGAGAATGGGCGGAACTCGCCACCGGCGCACCTGTGCTGAAGACAGCCCTCGCAGCCTTCGATTGTCGCCTCACCCACGCCATCGACATGGCAACCCACAGGGTGTTCTTTGGTGAAGTGGAAGCGGTTGCAAGCGGCAACGACGATACGCTTGCCCTGGCGTATCGAAACCGAGGCTATGTCAGCATCTGACGCCGCACCGCGGCTTGCGGCCGCCCCTCTGCGGGCACGGCGCGATCAGCCAAAGCCGATACCGTTTCGTCAGGATATCGACTAGACTTGGCGCATGACGCAGATTCAGGCGATCCCGCAATTCCACCTCTTCGGCGAGGCCCCCGACGATTCCGCCTTCGACTTCATTCATGTCGAGACGCTCGCCTCGCGCTCCGTGCGCCACGGCTGGACGATTGCGCTGCACAGTCACCGTCATCTGAGCCACATTCTCGTCATCCGTTCGGGCAACGGCACCCTCCGCATCGAGGATCGCGAAACCGCCTTTCGTGGTCCTGCCGTTTTGTGCATGCCGGCCACCGTCGCCCATGGCTTTGAGTTCGAGAAGTCGATCGACGGGCATATCGTGACCTTCTCCGGTGACGTGATCACCGCCAGCGGCGACGCCTCCCCCCCACTGCGTGAGCGCCTTGCACTCATGTTCGCCGATCCCGTGCTGCTGCTGTCGCGCGGCGCAGCGTTCGACGCCATCTGCGAACATGTGGACGCCCTTGCCGACGAACTGACCCTGGCGCGCGACGGCCACCAGCTTGCCCTGCACGCCCGGCTCAGCCTGCTCATCGTGGAAGTGGCCCGCGCAAGGTCATCCGATCCGCACGAACAAGTCAGCGCCTCCTCCTTCATGGACGAAACGATCACCGCCTTGCGCGATCTGATCGAGGATAATTTCCGCGAAATGCGCAAGATCACGGAATATTCCGACCGCCTCGGCATGACAGCGGAGCGGCTGAACGAGCATTGCAAGCGGATCACCGGGGTTACGGTTGGCCATCTGTTGCGTCAGAGGCTCGTCGTGGAAGCCAAGCGGCAGCTCCTCTTCACCGAAAAGCCCATTTCCCGGATTGCCTACGACCTCGTCTTTGCCGATCCGGCACACTTTTCGCGGTTCTTCCGCACCCAGACTGGAATGTCTCCGCAGGAATTCCGCAAAGGCAGACAGACATGAGCACGCCCGCAGGACCTTCAGCCGGAGCCCCCGCCATGTGGCCTGGCCCGCGCAATCTGATCACCGATGTGAGAGGCCTTCTGGTCGGCAACGCCTCCGATCCGCGCCTGAAATCCGGTGTCAGCGTGGTGCTGCCGGAAGTTCCTGCCGTGGCCTCTGTCGCCATTCATGGCGGCGCGCCGGGCACCCGTGAAATCGCGCTTCTGGAACCGGAACAAACGGTCAGCCACGTGGATGCGCTGGTCCTGTCGGGCGGCTCCGCCTTCGGGCTCGATGCGGCGGCGGGCGTGCAGTCGCGGCTGGCCGAACTGGGGCGCGGCTATGCGGTCGGGCCCGTGCGTGTGCCGATCGTTCCCGCAGCCATCCTGTTCGATCTCCTGAACGGCTCTGCCATGGAAACCGAGCCCGATGCGCAATGGAATGCCAGCGCGCCCTATCGCGATCTTGGCCGCGCGGCCTGCGAGACGGCTGCCCATGACTTCGCGCTCGGCACGATCGGCGCCGGCACGGGTGCGACCACCGCGAACCTCAAAGGCGGCCTTGGCTCCGCCTCCACCATTCTCGCCAATGGCGCGACCATCGGCGCGCTCGTCGCCGTCAATGCGCTTGGCCGCGTGACCATCGGCGACGGCCCCCATTTCTGGGCCGCCCCCTTCGAGCAGGACGCGGAATTCGGTGCGCTCGGCCTGCCCCATCCCCTGCCTGGCGATGCCATGGCCGTGCGCACCAAGGCCGACACGCTGAAATCGGGCGCGAACACCACCATTGCCGTCATCGCAACGGACGTGACCCTCACCAAATCGGAGGCCAAAAGGCTCGCCGTGATGGCCCATGATGGCATGGCCCGCGCCATATGGCCCGCCCACACGCCCTTTGATGGCGACCTCGTCTTCGCCTTGTCCACCGGTCACCGCCAGCTCGAAAGCCCGGCGGAGCTCGTGATGCTGGGCGCAGCCGCAGCCTCCACACTCGCCCGCGCCATCGCCCGCGGCGTCTATGAGGCCGAATCCAGCGAGGCCGACCGTGTACCGACGTGGCAAAGCCGGTTTGGCGACGCTTGAAGCATAAAACCGAACCACAGCGGACATGAAAAACGCCGCCCGATGGCCGGACGGCGTTTTCGTTTCATCGCTTGCGCGCGAGGCCTGGCGCGCTCTTATTCGGCCGCCTCCAGAAAGGCCGTACGCGGGCCGTCGCCCTGGACAAGCGGATCATCGCCATCGAGGCGCTTGAGGAACATCTCCCGGCGTTCCGCCGCCTTCGCCATTGCCTCCTCGCGCAGGACGCCATAACCGCGGATCTGATCCGGAACGCGGGCCAGTTCAACCAGCAGCCCGTAATTGGCGTCGGCGATGCGGCGCACGATCTTCTCGACATCGGCCATATACTGATCGCGCAGAGCAAACTCCGCCTTGCGCTCGCGGTTCCTGGCGAAGATATCGAACGCCGTGCCGCGCAGGCTCTTCACCGCTGCCAACAGGCCGAACGCCTTGAAGACCCACGGCCCATAGGCCCGCTTCTTCAGACGGCCTGTTGCCGGATCGGTCCTGGCAAAAAGCGGCGGGGCCAGCATCACCTTCACCGCCTTCGGGTTGGCGAAGGTCGCCTCCAGCTTCGCCCGGAATTCCGGCTCCGCGTAAAGGCGCGCCACCTCATATTCGTCCTTGATCGCCATGACCTTGTAGAGATTGTCGGCAACCGTGCGCGTGAGGCGCATCGCGCCCACACCGCGCGCCTCGTCCACTTCCTTCACCTTCGCGACCAGATCGGCAAACCGCTGGGCATAGGCATCATCCTGATAACGCGAAAGCTCGTCGGTGAGAAACGCGATGCGGCTTTCCAGCCCCCTCGGCTCTGGAGCCTTTTCCATCGTGAGCCCGGCGAGCAGCGCCTGCGGATCATGCGCCAGCACCCGGCCCGCCTGGAAGGCGCGAAGGTTCTGCGACACAGCCGCCCCGTTGAGACGGATGGCCGTGTCGATCGCCGCGCAGGAAAGCGGCAGCGCGCCCGACTGCCAGGCCATGCCGATCAGCATCATGTTGGTGAAGATCGCATCGCCCAGGAGTTTCTCCGCAATGCCCGCGACATCGCGCGCCATCACTTCGCCGGACGCCTTCTTCAGCGTCCCCATCATCCGCGCTTCGTCGAAGGAGAGCGTCTGCTTCATGACGAATTCCGCCGTCGGCGCGACATGCGAGTTGGCGAAGGTGCGGCTATGGCCGGACTTCATCATGGTCAACACGTCGGAGCCGCAGGAGACCACCATATCGGAGGCCAGCAGCACATCGAGCGCCGCGGTGGGAATACGCGGCCCCTCCACCGGCATGGAGGCGGGAGAGAACCGCACATGCGAGGTCACCGGCCCGCCCTTCTGGGCAAGGCCCGTCATGTCGAGCGTGGAGGCGTTGATCCCATCCACATGGCCCGCCATGGCAAGGACGGCGGAAACCGTCGTCACGCCCATGCCGCCAATACCCGCGATCAACGTGTTGTGTGTGCCGGTGAGCGTGGCGGGCTTCACCACAGGCAGTTCAGCCACCAGCGCATCGAGATCGACGCTGCCGCCGTCGCTCTTTTTCAGCTCGGCCCCCTCCACCCACACGAAGGACGGGCAATAGCCCTTCACGCAGGAGAAGTCCTTGTTGCAGCTCGACTGGTTGATCCGGCGCTTCTGGCCGAAATCGGTCTCGATCGGCTCCACAGACAGACAGTTGGACTGGACCGAGCAATCGCCGCAGCCTTCGCAAACCCGCTCATTGATGAAGAGGCGCTTGTCCGGGTCCTCATAAAGGCCCTTCTTGCGGCGGCGGCGCTTTTCTGCCGCGCAGGTCTGATCGTAGATCATCGCGCTCACGCCCGGATAGGCGGCCAGCTCCTCCTGCACCTGCATCAGCTCGTCGCGCTCATGGACGGGAACACCCGGCGCCAGATCGCTGCGGCCTGCATAAAGCTCCGGCCGCTCGGATACGAGCACGATCTTGCCCACACCTTCGGCGGCAAGCTGGCGCGTCAATGTCGGCACATCGAGCGGGCCGTCATGGGTCTGACCGCCGGTCATCGCCACCGCATCGTTGAACAGGATCTTGTAGGTGATCGACGACTTCGCGGCGACCGACTGTCGGATCGCCAGAATCCCGGAATGGAAATAGGTGCCGTCGCCCAGATTGGCGAAGACATGCTTGTCCCTGGCGAAAGGCATCTGACCGATCCACGGCACCCCCTCGCCCCCCATGGCGATCTGACCGTCCGTGGTGCGCTCGTTGATCTCCGTCATGGCGTGACAACCAATGCCCGGCAGGGCGCGCGCGCCGTCCGGCACCTTGGTTGAGGTGGAATGCGGGCAACCGGAGCAGAAATAGGCCGTGCGCACGCCGCCTTCGGCATGGCTGGCCGCCCATTGCGCCTGATGGGCCATCCGCTCGGCCACCGCGCGCATTTCCTCGGTGATGTGGTCCTGCGGCAGGAAGGCGTTGAGCGCGACCACTAGGTCGGCAGCGGAAAGCTCCAGCACATCCGGCAGGAACGGATTTCCGTCCGGTGTCTGCTTGCCCCATACCGGCGGACGGCGATCCACCGGCCAATTGTAGAAGAGATCCTTGATCTGCGGCTCCATGAAGGCGCGCTTGTGCTCCACCACCAGCAGCCGATCGATGCCACGGGCGAAGGAGGAAAGCCCCACCGGCTCCAGCGGCCAGGGCATCGCAACCTTGTAGATCGCAACCCCCATCGCCTTGGCGCGCGCCTCGTCGATGCCGAGAAGCTGGAGCGCCTGACGCAGATCGCGATAGGCCTTGCCGGTGGCGACAAGCCCGATGCGCGGATATTCCGCGCCGAAGCGAATGCCTTCCAGCCCGTTCGCACGCACATAGGCTTGAGCCGCGGGAACACGCGCATCGCGCATTACGCGCTCGATCTCAAGGCGGTATTTCAAAAGAAGCGGCTTGGTGCGGTCGCCGAGATCATGCCCATCCAGCAAAGGCGGACGCACGAAGCGCAGCCGCGTGTCATCGACACGGACGATGCCCGAGGCGTCCATCGTGTCGGCGAGGCAGATCATCGCCGTCCACAACCCGCAATGGCGCGACATTTCCAGCCCGTGCAGACCATAGTCCAGAACATCCTGGATATCGGCCGGATTGAGCACCGGGATTTCCGCATGCTGGAAAAAGAATTCGCTCTGCGCGGGAATGATGGAAGACTTGGCCAGATGGTCGTCACCGGCCAGCGCCAACACACCGCCATTGGGGTCCGTCCCGGAGGCGCTCGCCTGCCTCAACGCATCGCCAGCCCGGTCGACGCCCGGCGCCTTGCCATACCAGATGCCGAAGACGCCATCCTTGGTGGAGCCCTGGCCGTGCAGACCAACCTTCTGCGAGCCCCAGACGGCGGTCGCGCCCAGTTCCTCGTTCACGCCAGGCTGGAAATGGACGTCATATTCGGTGAGAAACCGCGCCGCGCGTGCAAGCTCGGTATCATAACCGGCCAGCGGAGATCCGCGATAACCGGAAATGAACCCACCGGTATCAAGCCCGTTGGCGCGATCCAGCCGCCCGCGATCGAGCGCGATACGCACCAGCGCCTGAATACCGGTCATGTAAGCCCGGCCACTGGACGCGGTATATTTGTCGTCAAGGCCCACAGGCCCAACAATGGCATTCATCAAACATCCCTCCCGAGCATTCCGAAGGGGCAGCCTTCTCCGTCCCAGCTGCGCACGCCCTCGAAATCAGCGAATACTCGGTAAAGAATAGTCCTTCAGACCAAAAATTTCTGTGCTATTCTGACCTTCTAACACCTTCAAACAGAAAGACGGTTTCGACATTTAGGGCATGAGCGAAAAAAAGCTACTCGATCCATCAGACATCCGCGTATTGCAGATTCTCCAGCGCGATGCCTCGCAATCCATTGCCGATATCGCCCGTGAGGCCGGGATGAGCCAGACCCCGTGCTGGCGTCGCATAAAGAAGCTTAAGGACAGCGGCGTCATCCGCCAGATTGCCGCCGTGGTCGACCGGGAGGCCGTCGGCCTGAACTTCGTCTCCTACGCCTTCGTCAAGCTCGCGCTTCCCAGCCGCGACAACATGGAGGAGTTCGACCGGCTGGTGAACCATTGGCCCGAGGTTGTCACATGCGAACGTATCACCGGCGCGGTGGACTACCTGATCAAGGTGGTGACCGACGACATCAAGACCTATGACGATTTTCTGCGTCTGAAATTGCTCGACAACACGCTGGTCTCCGACGTGCAGTCGCGCATCGTGGTCTCCACGGTCAAGGACACGGTCGCCCTTCCGCTGCGCGAGAGTTGAGGCTCAAGGGACTATTCGCAAGGCTGAAAAGGAGAACCGGCGCAAAGGCATCTGCGCCGGTTTTTTTGTGTGACCGCCGTCCCGGCGGCGGCAGCATCATGCGGCCGACAGCCTTTGCGACTGCGTACCTTTGATGCGCCTGAAAGCCTCCGGATCAGGCACTGGCCTGACGGAGCAGCTCGTGCCGCACTCCGATCAGGGTGTCGAGATGGCGCAGAACCTCTGTCGAGGCGTGCCCCATCTTCTCCATCGCTTCCAGCGCCCCCTCGCTATCGCCACACCCATGCCTCTCCACGGCCTCGCGCGCGCAGGCGTGCACACTCTCGTGCACGGGCAACAAGGCACGATAGGCCGGATGACTTGTGATGCGAACGTCATCGGTGCGGTCGTACCACGCCCCCAGACGACACTGGTGATGGTCGGACAATTCCGCGCCACTCAACGACTGGAGGCCCACCAACATCTCCGCGAGGCGCTTCTTCCACATGAGATGGTCGGCCTTGGCGCGATGAAGGATGAAATTGGGAACGTCGCGTGTCTCCAGGTCCTTGAACTGCTCGGCGACAATCCGCTCCGAACGCCCAACAAAATCGATGACATCACGCGACAGTTCTGCCGCGGTGCCCGAATGCTCCGCGATCGACTGCGCACCGGCCGACACCTCCTGCACGGCCTCGGCCTGCTGGGCCAGCACGTTGGAAATCTCGTTCATCCGCTCGCCGTTCAGCGCGACATCGTCCAGCATATGCGAGATCTGGTCCGCCGCCTCTTCCGACTTGTCGACGCTGCCCTGCACCAGGTCCTGCACCTCATGCACGGTTTCCAGCATCTCGTGAACATGATCGCTCAACCGCTCGATCCTGGAGCGGATGTCGTCCGTCGCCTTCTGCGTTTCGCCGGACAGCACCTTCACCTCCGAGGCGACAACGGCGAACCCGCGACCGGCCACTCCGGCCCGCGCCGCCTCGATCGTCGCGTTGAGCGCAAGCAGATTGGTCTGGCGTGACAGGCCATCAATCGTCGCAACGAAGGTCCCGATCTGTTCAGCCGCCTGCGCCAGATGATCGGCGGTTGTCGTCATGCGCTCGAAGGACGCGCCGATTTGCCGGCTCGCCTCCGCGGTGCTTCGTGTGGCCTCGGCACCGTTTGTCATTCCCCTGGAAACGTCTTCCATGGAAAGGGCGGCGCTCTTTGCGGTCTCGGCAATCTGGTCGATGGAGGCCGTCAGCTCCTCCACCGCCGCCGCCATGTTCTGCGCGCGCAGATCCGTCTCGCGGATCTCGCCGGTGATCCGCGCCGTGGCGGCCATCGCCTCACTGGCCTGGATGGAGAACTCGACCGTCTGGGACAGGCTCCTTTCATCACGTGCACCGATGCGCCTGGCAAGCTCGCGAACGGCTTGCGCAACGTCCGGGGCCAGACCGTCCAGATCCTCGCGCATTTGGCCTTCCGCGAGGTCGCTCAAGACCTCCGCAAGCAACGCGTGTGATCCCTCGGCGTCTTCCGACGTCGAAACAACTTGTGATTGAAACCGGCTGTCGGTCACACTGCGTGAGTCAGGCGTTCTCTTAAACATCCACATGGCTCCTTCTGCGCGTTCGCTTTCTTTTCGTGCGTGTGCGCGGGCTCTTGCGCGCATTTTCGTTACGTTCGCGCGCAGGAACATTGTAGAAATAATGATTTAAATATTTATTTAACATCATAATCTGGCAGAGATTTTTTTTCGAACACGAAAAATAGAGAACAATCGCCCCTCATGCCGCGAGACATCTTCCGCACCGTTTGCGCAGAGAGGATCATATCCCTTCGCCGGCCAGCCCCACGCCACCGGGGTGCTGCGTCGGCTGCCTGAAAGCGCGTCACGCACCGTTCATTACGGCACGGTTTCCACACTTTCAGCTACGGAACGTGTCACAATTGCCATCACTCCCGCTTTCTCTTGCGCGGTGCGCCTGCTTCCCTCTCCCCAATGGCGAAGCAATCTGCTATTTGGCAGGCCAATGCTCGGCCCGACATGCAGCCCCAAAACTTCCCGGACGCCATGATTCCCAACGACATCGCCATCACCCCGGACCTCATCGCCGCTCACGGCCTGAAGCCGGATGAATATGACCGCATTCTGGAGCTGATCGGCCGCGAGCCGACCTTCACCGAACTCGGCATCTTTTCCGCCATGTGGAACGAGCACTGCTCGTACAAGTCCTCCAAGAAGTGGCTGAAAACGCTCCCCACCAAGGGCCCGCGCGTCATTCAGGGGCCGGGCGAGAATGCGGGCGTGGTCGATATCGGCGACGGGCAGACCATCGTCTTCAAGATGGAAAGCCACAACCACCCCTCCTACATCGAGCCCTATCAGGGGGCGGCGACCGGCGTCGGCGGCATTCTGCGCGATGTCTTCACCATGGGCGCGCGCCCCGTGGCCGCGATGAACGCGCTGCGCTTCGGCGCGCCCGATCATGCCCGCACCCGTCACCTGGTCTCCGGTGTCGTCGCCGGTGTCGGCGGCTATGGCAATTCCTTCGGTGTGCCGACGGTCGGCGGCGAGGTCGAGTTCGACGCCGCCTATAACGGCAACTGCCTCGTCAATGCCTTCGCAGCCGGCCTTGCCGATGCGGACAAGATCTTCCTGTCGGAAGCCAAGGGCGTGGGCCTGCCGGTCGTCTATCTGGGCGCCAAGACGGGTCGCGACGGGGTCGGCGGCGCGACCATGGCGTCTGCCGAATTCGATGAGACCATCGAGGAAAAGCGCCCGACCGTTCAGGTCGGCGACCCCTTTACCGAGAAATGCCTGCTGGAGGCCTGCCTTGAGCTGATGGCATCGGGCGCGGTTATCGCCATTCAGGACATGGGCGCGGCGGGCCTCACCTGCTCGGCCGTTGAAATGGGCGCAAAGGGCGATCTCGGCATCGAGCTCGATCTCGACCGCGTTCCCGTGCGCGAAGAGCGCATGACCGCCTACGAGATGATGCTTTCGGAAAGCCAGGAGCGCATGCTCATGGTTCTGTCTCCCGAAAAGGAGGCCGAGGCCGAGGCGATCTTCCGCAAGTGGGGTCTGGACTTCGCCGTCGTCGGCAAGACCACCGACACGCTGCGTTTCATCGTCAAGCATCAGGGTGAGGTCGTCGCGGATCTGCCGATCAAGGAACTGGGCGACGAAGCTCCCGAATATGACCGTCCGTGGATCGAGCCGACCGTTCCCGGCCCGCTTGCCGCAGACGATGTCGCCGCCCCCGCCGATTGCGGCGAGGCGCTGCTGGCGCTTCTGGGCTCGCCCAATGGCTCCTCGCGCCGCTGGGTCTACGAACAGTATGACACGCTGGTGCAGGGCAATTCGCTGGCGACACCGGGTGGCGATGCGGGCGTGATCCGTGTCGATGACTCACAGGGCAACGCGACCACCAAAGGCCTCGCCTTCGCCGTGGACGTGACCCCACGCTACTGCAAGGCCGATCCCGTGCAGGGCGGCCGTCAGGCGGTGGCGGAATGCTGGCGCAACCTGACCGCTGTGGGCGCCGAGCCGCTTGCCTCCACCGACAACCTGAATTTCGGCAACCCGGAAAAGCCGGAGATCATGGGCCAGCTCGTGGCCTGTATCCGCGGCATCGGCGAAGCCTGCTCCGCGCTCGACTTCCCCATCGTCTCCGGCAATGTCTCGCTCTACAACGAGACCTTCGGCGAGGCGATCCTGCCGACCCCCGCGATCGGCGGCGTCGGCCTTCTGCCGGATGTGTCCCAGCGCGTCGGAGCCGCCTTCGCCAATGACGGCGATGTCGTGGCGCTGATTGGCGCGGCGGGCTCACATCTGGGCCAGAGCGTCTACCAGCGCGATGTGCTGGGCGAAGTCTCGGGCCCCGCCCCGCAGGTGGATCTGGCGCTTGAGCGCAAGACCGGCGATTTCGTGCGCCCCCTCATCCGTTCCGGCACCTTCACTGCCTGCCACGACATCTCCTCCGGCGGCCTTGGCGTGGCCCTGGCGGAGATGGCGATTTCCGGCCAGAAGGGCGCGAGCGTCAGCCTTGATGAGACAGCAGGCCCCGTCCATGCCCAGCTCTTCGGCGAGGATCAGGCTCGCTACGTCGTCACCCTGCCGGAAGGAGAGCTTGAGCGGGTCGAAAGCGCGGCGCAGTCCGCCGGAATTGCCTTCACGCGCCTCGGCACGGTGGGCGGCAATGATTTGACAGTCGCCGGTGTCCTCTCCATATCCGTTGCAAACATGACCAAAGCCCATGAGAATTGGTTCCCGGTTTTCATGGATGGCGAACCGGGTTGACCCGGAAAGAACGACCAAGAGCTTGCGGACCAAAAACCGCAATGGAAATCCAGGAGACAGATGCCGATGGCGATGGACGCACGCGAAATCGAATCGATGATCAGGACGGCGCTCCCCGATGCAAAGATCGAGATCCGCGATCTTGCCGGTGACGGGGAACATTATGCGGCGACCGTGATCTCCGAGAGCTTCCGCGGCAAGACACGTGTCCAGCAGCATCAGCTCGTCTACCAGGCCCTGCAGGGCAACATGGGCGGCCAGCTACACGCCCTCGCCCTTCAGACATCGGCCCCGGAATAGAGAACACCGGCTGCTTGCCGCGCTTTTGACGGGGCAAGCAGTCACATGACAGTATCAGGCGTTCGGACAAGCTAACCAGTTTCCGGCGTTTCACCGGCCCTTGAAGTCGGCAGAACTTAAGGACTTTCGGACATGAGCGGAATCCAGGACTGGATCGCAAACGAAGTGAAGACCAACGACGTCGTGCTCTTCATGAAGGGTACTCCGACTTTCCCGCAATGCGGGTTTTCGGGCCAGGTCGTGCAGATCCTCGATTATCTCGGGGTGACCTACAAAGGCATCAACGTACTTGAGGACGCTGACCTTCGTCAGGGCATCAAGGACTTTTCCAGCTGGCCGACAATCCCTCAGCTCTATGTGAAGGGAGAATTCGTGGGCGGCTGCGATATCGTGCGCGAGATGTTCCAGGCGAAAGAGCTTCAGCAGGTCTTCGCCGACAAGGGTATCGCGACAGGCGCAGTCGCCGAGTAGCGCCGCAAATGCGCGCCTCACGGTTGATTCGAAAAGCCGACGATGATTTGAAAGGCCGGTCCTTCTGGAGCGGCCTTTTCTCGTTTTTCGGGACCGTTCCGACGGTTGGGCGAAACAGTGACGCAAATGTGATCGCACCCGGAACAGCTGCGCACCTGCATCCGTGTCACCGCTCACGCATTCCCCCGGATTGTGCTGGAGACAGCCAAAAATTAACCTTGCGTTAAGCTTGACCGAAAAATCCCGGTCCGGCTTTAGGCGCTGAGATTGGTGCGCAGAATTCTGTTTTTGCGCAGCCTTATTGGCGGAATTCCGCCATCGTACGCATGGGAAGGATCCGATCGTGACGACTGTGTCCGACCAGGATGGACTTGCCGCCTGCATCGAATGCCGTCATCCCTGAATGCAGGATGAACGGCGGTTTCAGGCTTCGTGCAAGCTTGGGATGGCACAGTCTCGTCGAAGTTTCGCCATGATGACGGAACGCATCCGGCGCATCGGGGTTTGGCAAGGGCACACCTATCGTGCAACCTCAAACGACCACGCCTATTGAGACGGACCTTTCTGCATGAGGCGCAGGGGGCTTCGGGGGAACTCGAACATGAAACACATTGCTGCAGCGACAACCTGCCTGCTGGCCTTCGTGCTCTACGCCTTCGCTCAATCGGGCGAGGCGGAGATGCGCCGCGTCGAATGCGCCAAGCTGATCGTCTACACGCCGATCACGACGACTTCCGATGAGCAGGTCTGCTCGGGCTTTGGCGGCCTCACCGCCAGCAAGACCGACACGCGCGGAAGCCTGACCATTCTCGTGAAGGATCTTCTGGTCGGTGGCGATGAGGGCCTTCAGATGGCAGCCCTGCCCGAGACCACCCACAAGCATTAGGGTTTCGCGCAAGCCGCTCTGTTGCAGCCCGAAGCCGGTCTCGTGGCGCCTTCAGGGCAGCAAACGCGAGATCATGGAGAGCGCCGCTCCGCAGTCCCCATCCGCGCCTGCCGTCCCGCGGGCGTCCCCCGGCGCAAGAGAAGCGAAATCATAAAGCTGTCGATCCAGCAAATGGCTCGGCCGCGCATTGGCAAGCGCGCGGAACATGATCTGCGTGCGTCCGGGCTGCTCCTGCTCCCACCCCGCCATCATGTCCTTGATTTTCTGCCGCTGAAGCCCGTCCTGCGAACCGCAAAGATCGCAAGGAATGATCGGAAAACGCAAGGCGGAGGAAAGCCGGGCCAGATCCTTTTCCGCACAGGCTGCCATCGGGCGCAACACGGTCAGATCGCCGTCCTCGTTGAGAAGCTTCGGCGGCATGGCCGCCATCCGCCCGCCATGAAAAAAGTTCAGCAGGAAGGTTTCCACGATGTCCTCGCGGTGATGCCCCAGCACAACCGCCTCGCATCCCTGCTCGCGCGCGATCCTGTAAAGATGCCCGCGCCTCAGCCTTGAACACAACGAACAATAGGTCTGTCCCGCCGCCACCTTCTCCGTCACGATGGAATAGGTGTCCCGCCGTTCGATCACATGTTTAATACCATGGCGCTCTAGGAAGTCCGGCAGCACATGGGCCGGAAAGCCAGGTTGCGCCTGATCCAGATTGCAGGCGACCAGTTCCACCGGCAGGAGCCCGCGCCATTTCAGGTCGCTGAGCACCGCAAGCAGCGCGTAGCTGTCCTTGCCGCCCGACAGGCAGACAAGCCACTTCGCGCCCTCGCGCACCATCCCGTAATCTGCCAGCGTCTGACGCACTTCGCGCACCAGCCGCTTGCGCAGCTTGCGGAAATTCACGCTGTCCGGCGCATTGGCAAAGAGCGGATGCTCAGCGCCGCAGAAAACCGGACCGCCCTCGCCGTCAGGCTGCTCCGCGTCCTGCGTGGCGCTTTGGGAATATGGATGTGTCGAATTCATGGGCGGCTTATATCGAAAAGCGTCCTGAGGGAAAAGCGGACTTCGCCAGACAGACGGGCTTGGCGCGCGCTATCGGCATCCCTTCTTGGCTTCCGCGAGCGCGCCATGCCGTGTTGGCGCCACCTGCTCGCAACTCCACGCCACGAAATCGGCAAGCGACATGGGCCGGGCAAACAGATAGCCCTGACCATAAGCGATACCGGAGCGCAGACAGTAGGAAAGCTCTTCTTCCGTCTCGATCCCCTCGCCGACCATCGGCAGGTTCAGGTCCTCGCAAATCTGTGCGATTGCGTCGCCAAGTGCGCCAAGCCGATAGCGCAGGTGCTTCTCTCCGGCCAGCTCGCGCGACAGGCTGCCCGCCTGAACGAAGCTGCGATCGATCTTGATGATGTCCGGCTGAAGCATCTTCAGATAGGTCAGCGAGGAATAGCCGGTCCCGAAATCATCCAGCGCAACACGAATGCCCATGTCCTGAATGGCGCGGATGATCTCCCCGTGCTTGCCATCGGCATTCAACGCCACGCTCTCGGTCAGCTCCAGCACGACATATCGGGTGTCGGCCTTGTGGCGCGCGAAGAGCTGGCGCAACTGCGTGAGAAAGGCATTGGAAAGCTGCACACTGGAGACATTGATCGAAAGATAGAAGTGCCGTGTGGCATCGACCGATTGCAGAACCTTCAAGGCGTCCAGCGCCTCGTCAATGACCTGCAACCCAAGCTCGGGCATCAATCCGCAATCCTCCGCCACCGGAATGAACGCGTCCGGCGACAAAGCCCCCACGACGGGATGGTTGAGACGCAAAAGGACTTCGCCGCCAATCGGCAGGCGGCTTTTCAGGTCCACGATCGGTTGGACGACCAATGCGAAATGCTCTCCGAAAAAGCCTTCCGTGACCACCTGCTCGGCAGAAATGCGCTCCTGCGTCCGCGTTCCCATATGGGGCGTGTAAGCCGCCGGCATCAGCTCCGCGGAGTGCTTCATCTCATACATGGCCGTATCGGCCTTCATCATCAGCGAGGACAAGGAATAGTCCTCCGACGTGGCGACGTAGCCGATGGAGCCGATCGGCCGGATCATGTGGCCCTCGATATCCAGTGCGCGTCCAATTTCACGATGAAGCGTCTTTGTCAGGGTCGGCGATTGCGCGGCAACGGTTTCTCCAGTGAGCAGGAGAACGAATTCATCACCGCTCAAACGAGCGACAAGCGCCCCAAGCGGGGCGCTGGAAGCCAGCCGGTTCCCGACGGTGCGCAGCACCTCGTCGCCCACCGCATGGCCGAACGTGTCGTTGATCGACTTGAAGCGGTCGAGATCGATGAACATCAACAACACGCCGACGTTGTCCGCCTTCGCGTGATTAAGCGCCGCTTCCGCGGCCTGTTCAAACCCGTCCCGGTTGAGCAAGCCAGTCAGATTGTCCACGCTTGCCGCACGTCGCAACTTGGAATTGATGATCAGCAACGCCTGCTCGTCGCGATCCAGCCGCGCCTGCATGGCGTTGAACCCCTCTATGACGAAGCCGAACTCGCCCTCGGTCTTGTAATCGACCCGATGGCGTGTCCCGTCGCGGCGTGTGCGTGTGATTGCCTGCGTGAGGTCTCGAAGCGGCCGGATCACGTCCTTCTGGGTCAGACGCCCGGTGATGATCAGGGCCATTACCGTTGTCGCCAGCGTCAGCAACAGGCTGTGCATGAGAACCCAGACACCGACCGCATTTATGTTCACATTCGAGAAGGCGACGTGCAGCGTTCCGACATCGGCCGTGACATTCGCCTTGCGATGCTTGATCGGGGCTTCCACCACCCCCTCGATCCCCTCGGCCTTGAGGTTGCCCGCACGAGCCACCTCGTAACCGGTGTCATCCGTTATCCAGATCGCTTCGATCGATCCCGGATGCAGAAAGTTGCGCAACAGCCGTTCCAGGTGCGCGTATTCGAAATCGTTCAACGGTTGGCCGCTGGCAAAGACAACCGCCTCGATCAGATCGGCGCGCGCGATTTCCATTTCGGTGTGTGCCTTCTCCACCCCGCGATAGGCCAGGATGCCGCCAACAATCAGATTGACGATCACGATGGCGGGAATGAGCGTGGTGTAGAAGCGGAACGCGAAGCTGCGTTGCCGGCGACGGCGGTACCAGATCAGGGCGCGCAAACTGCGTCGGCGCATTCGGCTGAAAATTGAGGGCATCAACCAGGCGTCCTCAAATCTGTACCGACGACGTTCATCAGAGCGTCGAGGCTGAAGTCATAGTCGGCAGCATCGCCATCCGGCCCGACAAGAAACGCCGAATAGTCAATATCCTCAAAAGACCGGCGCTCAATGATAGCACCAATTGTCTTTCTGAAAGTCGATATATTCCCTGCATCAATCGACGACATCTCGACCAAGACCTGTTGCCTGTCGACAGCGATACCGCCTCCGTCGAAATAGTCACGCAGAAGCACCATTGCCCAGGCGCCGCTGAAGTACTGCCCGCCTTCGATCACCTCCATCGAGCCGTTTTCGACCGCGTTGAGGGCATCGGGCGACCAGTTCGCCGCTGCGACGCCAATATCCACGCCAGGCTCCATGCCAGCCTCACGCAATGCGGCAATCGCTCCCATCGCCATCGCCGCATTGGCCGCCCAGACACCGACCGGGCGCGGCGTCCCTGCGCGCGCATAATGCGCCAGTGCCCGGCCCATAAGGGTCTGCGCCTTCGACTTGTTCCAGTAGGCCATCAGCTCATGGTCGACCACCAAACCATATTCACCCCCCGCAACAACTTCGTGCAGCCCGCTATTGCGTTCTATGGAGCCTGGAGTGATGGCGTCGCCAAACAACGCGACAAGCGGACGCTTCGTTTCCTTGACGTCGCCGCCCCCCGATGCACCCAGGCCGTTGCGCTCCGCAAAAGCTCCCAGAGCGCGCGCAAGGCGCTGCCCCATGGCGCGGCTGTTATAGACAAGAGACCCGATCCAGTTGCCCAGCCTTGTGCCCGGTTTGCCCGCCCGCTTGCTCTCTGGCACGACCACGTCGTTGATCAACATCAACACGTTCACCCCATGGGCATGCGCCGCTTCCAGCAAGGAGGCGCCTGCCTGCTCCTCATTGACGAGAACGAGCACATCCGGCTTGTCGGTCACGTCGAGGTGGGAAAGCGCGAGCTGCCTCATCCGCCCGCGGTCCCGCTCCGCCGTCTCGATGACAAGGTCGATGTCAAGCTGATCCGCAGCCGCCCGCATGGTCTGACAGACAAGGCTCCAGAATATCTCGCCCGTGGCGCCGGGATTGATGAAGACGACGTGTGGCCTGTCCTTGGCCTGCGCAGGACGCGGAAAAAGCACAGCAGCACAAACCCAGGCCAACACTAGGGCGGCTAAGATGATCAGCCCCGACCTCTTTCGAATATCGGGAAACGCCATCAGCTCCCCCTGCAACTCCACGCGCGCGCCACCGTCAGGCAGCCCTCCCGTTTCAAAACTGCCAAACATGTAATCTTTACTGATTAAGGGTCCGTCAATTTGTTCTTACCAACACCCCATCAAATACAAGATTCTTTTCATTATAACTACAGGCAATGTCAGTATATGAAATAATACGCATGAGTATCCAGCGTCGGAATGCCTTCTTTTACATCATGAAAATTGACGCAAGACATCAGCCCCGCAACAGGAGCCTCAGCCCCGTCTCACAATTTCATCTGCAAATGCGCATCCCACCCCTCAAGCTCGCAATCGCACTCGATACGATTGCGACCGGCGGTCTTGGCCGCGTAGAGGCAGTTGTCAGCACGCGCATAGATGCCTTCCGAACTCTCTCCGGCGCGCAATTCGGCGACGCCGATCGAGACCGTGACACGCAAGTATTCTTTTGCGCGCTGGCTTTCCCGGGCCGGAACGACCAGGGTCTCGACTGCCTGGCGCAGGCGCTCGGCGGTCTGCACCGCCCCGGCAATTCCGGTATCGGGCAGGATCACGATGAATTCCTCGCCGCCCAGCCGTCCGATCCGATCCACGTCCCGAAGCGTCGACGCCATGCGCACGGCGAGTTCCTTGAGCACGTCATCTCCGGCCAGATGCCCGCACTTGTCATTGATCTGCTTGAAGTGGTCGGCATCGACGATAAGGATTGAGCTGCGCGTCCCATAACGCTCGCTGCGCTCGATCTCGTGATCCAGCTCCTTGAGAATGGAACCGCGCGACAGCAACCCGGTCAGGGCGTCACGTGTCGCCAGCAAGAACAGGTCCTGTTCGCGTTGCTTGAGTTCGCTGATGTCGACGCGGAACGCAACCGTCTCGCCCGTTGCCGTCCGCGTGTTGCTCACCCGAAGCCAGCCCCCGTTGGCGGTCGGTTGCTCGACCACGCCTTTCGGATCGCGGTGATAGGCAAGAGCCCTTTGAATGACCTCTTCCTCACGCCCGATCGCGTCCGGATACCAGCCAAGCATCACCGTTTCCCGAATGATCTCCTCATAGCTCACCCCCAACTGGAGCTTCGTCGCATTCGGCGGATAGATCTCCTTGATGCGACGGTTGAACAGCACAAGCCGGTCTTCCTCGTCAAACAGCATGAACCCGTCGGGAATGGCCTCGATGGCGGCACGCAACTGCTTGCGCGCGACCTCCGCCTCACGCTTGGACCGGCGCAGGCTGAGCTCATCCACCGCCACCCGCGAGAGATCCACCAATGACTGGATTTCGCTTTCGCTAAAGTCTCGCGGCCGTATATCGCATACGGCGATGGCACCCAGGCGGATCCCGTCGCCAGCGATCAGGGGCGCCCCGGCATAGGCGCGCACATGAGGGGCCCCCTGCACGAAGGAATAGTCCGCAAAACGGGAATCCTGAAGCGTATCGCGGATCAGAAACGGCTGGTCCTGCCGGATCGTCTGGTCGCAGAACGCACCCTGACGCGGGATCGGACCATTTTGAAATCCGATCTCGGATTTGAAGAACACACGGTCGGAATCGATAAAGGACAGGAGAGCGACGGGCGCATTCAACGTGGCTCGAACCATCCGCACCAGGCGATCGAACTCGTCTTCAGGCCCCGTGTCGATGACATCGTATGCCGCCAGATGGGCGAGCCGCGCCTCTTCGCATACCGTTGTGGCGGTGCCTGGATCGGTCTGACAGAGCGAAATGATCGGATCCTCCACCCTGTAGCCTCTCCATATTTCAAGATCGCTTGGCGGGCATCACGCGACGGGAACAGATATGCCATGTTAATTAATAATCGTTTAACCTTCGGTTATGAAGGATTTTCTTTTTTGATATTTATAACAATGAAATAAAATTAGAGACGATGAAATACAACGCCACAAAACGGGCGGATGCGACAAGAGACGTCAACGGGCGCGTTCGCACCATCGATGCCATCAGAGCATAAAAAAGGCCGCCCGAAGGCGGCCTTTCGTAAGCGTTTGCGAAATCCCGATCGCTTAGCGCGAGTAGAATTCGACGACCAGGTTCGGTTCCATCATCACCGGGTACGGCACGTCGGCGAAAGCCGGGGCGCGGGTGAAGGTGGCGGTCATCTTGGAGTGGTCGGCCACGATGTATTCCGGCACGTCGCGCTCGTTGGACTGCACGGCTTCCAGAACGATGGCCAGCTCGCGGGACTTCTCGCGGACCTCGATGACGTCGCCCGGACGCACGCGGTAGGACGGGATCGTCACGCGACGACCGTTGACCTTGACGTGGCCGTGGTTGACGAACTGACGCGCGGCGAAGACCGTCGGAACGAACTTGGCGCGGTAGACGATCGCGTCGAGACGACGCTCCAGCAGGCCGATCAGGTTCTCGGAGGTGTCGCCCTTCAGGCGCGCTGCCTCAACGTAGATCTTGTGGAACTGCTTCTCGGAAATGTTGCCATAGTAGCCCTTGAGCTTCTGCTTGGCGCGCAGCTGCACGCCGAAGTCGGAGAGCTTGCCCTTGCGGCGCTGGCCGTGCTGGCCGGGGCCATATTCACGACGGTTAGCCGGGCTCTTCGGACGACCCCAGATGTTCTCGCCCATACGGCGATCAATTTTATACTTCGAGCTCTGACGCTTGGACATTCGCGTGGTCCTTGGTTTTGTCTGTTTGTAAGGACACGCGCCCTCCTCTGTGCCGCTCAGAACGGTGTGAACCGGTAAAGATCTGCGACACTGACAGGAACGTCGGCAAAGCGTTTGCCGCGTCCCGCGGGTGCGTGAAACGCCACGCGGGCCCTGTTGGACCCGCATGGACGCGCGTTGATCTAGTCGAATGCGCCGCCCGTGTCAAACCTCGGAGCGGCGGTATCGACACAAAAGCGCCCCGTCAGGCGCCGAAGCGCACCGGTCCGCCTTCGCTGCGAGCCTCGCCACGACCTTCGCCATGACCCTGATGGGTATTGGGCCCGCTGCCCTTGCGGTGCGGTTTGCGCACACGACCGGCGGCGTTCTGGGCATTGCCATTGTGCCCGCCGGCTTTTCCGCCACGCCCGTTGGACTTGCCGAAACGCTTCGGCGCGCCTTCGCCGCGAACCTGCTCGCCGTCTCGCTCGCGACGCGCACCATTGTCGCGATCACGCTGCGGAGCCGCACTGCGCTCGCGGCGCGGTTCGAACTCGCGATCCTGATCGCGCGCCTGATTCCGATCCTGATTCCGGTCGCGACGCTGGCCACCTTCGCCCCGCGCCTGACGCGGCGCATCGCCATCACGACGCTCGGAATTGCGGGGACGGTTACGGTTGCCGCCACGCGCCTGCTTTTGCGCCCCGCCGCGCTCGCTGCCCGGTTTGCCGCGCGGATCCGTCTCCGGATCCTCGCCCGGCATCAGGTCCAGCGGACGCTTGGTCAGGCGCTCGATATCACGCAGGAACGGCCGCTCTTCCGGCATGCAAAGCGAGATCGCAATGCCCGTCGCCCCGGCACGCGCGGTGCGCCCGATGCGGTGGACATAGGTCTCCGGCACGTTCGGCAGCTCGTAATTCACGACATGCGAGATGCCGTCCACGTCGATACCGCGCGCCGCAATGTCGGTGGCGACAAGAACGCGCAAGCCGCCATCGCGGAAAGCGCCCAGAGCCCGCTGACGCTGGCTCTGGCTCTTGTTGCCGTGGATCGCAGCCGCTTCGAGGCCGGAGCGGCCCAGATCGCGCACGACGCGGTCAGCGCCGTGCTTGGTGCGGGTAAAGACAATGGCGCGTTCCACATCATTGTTGCCGAGCAGATCACGCAGACGCGCGGTCTTGGCGCCCTTGTCGAGGAAGATAACCCGCTGCTCGACCTTTTCCGCCGTGGTCGCCACGGGGGTCACGGAGACTTGCAGCGGATCATTCAGGTAATCGGCGGCCAGTTCCGCGATCTGCTTCGGCATGGTCGCGGAGAAGAACAGCGTCTGACGCTCTTTCGGCACCAGCCTGGTGATGCGGCGTAGGTCGTGGATGAAGCCGAGATCGAGCATCTGATCGGCCTCGTCGAGCACCAGCGTTTCGATAGCGCTGATGGTGACGGCCTTCTGGTCGATCAGGTCGAGAAGACGGCCCGGTGTCGCCACAAGAATGTCGGTGCCGCCGGAAAGGCGACGGATCTGCCCGCCGATCGACACACCGCCGACGACGACGGAGGTGCGCAGGCGCAGGTTCTTGCCATAGACAGACAGATTGTCGGCCACCTGCTGGGCGAGTTCGCGGGTCGGGACGAGGATCAGTGCGCGGGTGGAGCGCGGGGTCAGCCGGACATGGCGCTTGGAAAGCAGCTCAAGAAGCGGCAGCCCGAAAGCTGCGGTCTTGCCGGTGCCGGTCTGGGCGATGCCAAGCAGGTCACGCCCGCCAAGCACGAGAGGGATCGCCTGAGCCTGGATCGGCGTGGGCGAAGTGTAGTTCTCGTCGGCCAGCGCTTTCAAAATGGGGGCGCTGAGTGCGAGATCACTGAATTGGGTCAAAGATGTACTTTCGGTTTTCCCGCCCAAGTGCAAGCCACGCGCAACACAGCGCGGGCCGCTGAGCGGCTTGATAAATGCAGTTCGTCAGTTGGGAGGAACCGCTCGCGTCGATCGCCGGACACCGCACCCAATGCGCGGTCCGCGACTATCCCCTTCACGTGAAAGCAGCATCATACTGCCGGGGCGACGCGGTAACGATGGTGCCTTATGTCGGTATGCCCGCCTGAAAGTCAAGCCCCATTCGCTGCACTGCAAAAACACGGCGATGCCGTTCAGGCCTGTTCCCACCGGCCTTCTGCGTCGAAACAGGAAG
Source organism: Breoghania sp. (assembly GCF_963674635.1). Classification (NCBI taxonomy): domain Bacteria; kingdom Pseudomonadati; phylum Pseudomonadota; class Alphaproteobacteria; order Hyphomicrobiales; family Stappiaceae; genus Breoghania; species Breoghania sp. The sequence goes on along the minus strand of NZ_OY771475.1, from coordinate 250,588 downwards.
GAAACGTGGCAGGCGGACGGGTGGAAAAATATACCGTGGAACCGCGCCCTTGCGGCCCGTCCATGATGAGCGTGGAAAGCCGCCGGGCGATGGCAGGCGCCGGATCGATCCATGAGACCGGCCATGGCGCGATGCGCTCGAAGGCGGCTTGCAGGAACGGGTAATGGGTGCAGGCGAGCACGACCGTATCGGTGCGCACGCCATCGCGGTCCACGAAGACCGGCGCGATCTCCCGCATCACGTCGCCATCAGACACCGGCTCGCCCGCAAGCGCCAGTTCCGCCAGATGCGACAGCCCCTGAGCCCCCACAAGTGTGATGGCGATTTGCGGTGCAAACTGCCGGATCAGCTCGAACGTGTAGTCGCGCCGCACCGTGCCGGGCGTCGCAAGCACGGAAACGAGCCCCGAGCGCGTGGCAGCCGCCGCGGGCTTGATTGCCGGAACCGTGCCCACGAACGGCACACGGAACTGTTCGCGCAGTGCGGGCAAGACGAGGGTGGAGGCCGTGTTGCAGGCGATGACCACCGCACGCGGATCGTGCCTCGCAATCAGCTCCCCCATCAGCTCGACCACATGACCGACCAGTGCCGCCTCTTCCCAGTCGCTATAGGAAAAGCCTGCATGATCGGCCACATAGACAAGATCGAGTTGCGGCTCCTGCGCCCTGACATGTCGCATCACCGAGAGCCCGCCAATGCCGGAATCGAAGATCAGGACCGGGCGGCTCTTCTTCTGACCGGGCATCGCGTCGTCGCTCATTCCTCTTCAGCGTCGGCGGGCGTCGGCGCGGCCTCCGGTTTTACCCCGCCAAGAAGCGAGCCCTTGGGCGTCACCGCCGGGCCTTTTATCTTGGAGGCGCGGGGTTTGCGCCCCTCAAGAGCTGCCACGACGCCACGCAAGGTGCGCACATCCTGTTCGCTCAAGGCGGCCTTGTGCAGGATATTGCGAAGCGCGCGCACCATGGCGGGCTTCTTGTCCTCGGTGCGGAAATAATTCGCTGTCTCCAGCGCCCCTTCCAGGTGATCGAACAGCCGGATCAGCTCTTCGCGGGTTGCCGGAGCCCCCTCGATTTCGCGGAAAGGCAGCGCGCCGCCCGTGGCAAGCTTGCGCCATTCATAGGCAAGAACCAGCACTGCCTGCGCGAGATTGAGCGAGGCATAGGTCGGATCGATCGGCAGGGTGACGATCTCGTCGGAAAGCGCCACTTCCTCGTTGTTGAGGCCCCAGCGTTCGCGCCCGAACAGGATGCCCGTGGCGAGCCCCTGCGATCCGTGCTGCACCAGTGTCACCGCCGCCTCGTCCGGTCCGCGCACCGGCTTGGGGATCTCGCGCGACCGCGCGGTGGTGGCGAAGATGAAATGCAGATCGGCGACCGCATCCTCCACCCGATCAAAGACCTTCACCGCACTGATGACGTGATCGGCCCGGCTGGCGGCGGCATTGGCGCGCCCGTTGGGCCATCCGTCGCGCGGATTGACGATACGCAGGTCGCGAAGGCCGAAATTCGCCATGGCGCGGGCCGCTGTGCCGATGTTCTCGCCAAGCTGCGGTTCGCACAGAATGACGGCGGGCGGCAGGATGAGAGACGACGGCGCGGTCTGCGCCCCGCCCCCGGCTTCACCGGTGGTGTTTTCAGATGCGTGTGACATGGGCCACGGATTTAGCTCAACCGGGGGAGCATGGGAAGTGGGACAATGCCGGGTTATGCACCGCGAAGACGTGGGCTACGCCTGTTTTTCCTGGCGCCTTCAGGCGGATCGCCGACGAATTCCGCCAACCCGGCCGATAGCGCAAGGCTCTCGCCCCGATACGTTGAGGGGTGCGACGTCTTATGCACTTGTCACGCTGGCAACAGTTGCGTGGCGGCGCGCCAATGAATAAAACACCCTCGGTCCAGAAAGGCCGCCTTTTACCGGCGGCCATGGCGGTGGGGGAGATCAGACAGAACAAGCGCCAGCACAGTGCCGTCCCCAACGACAGGCAACAGCAAGCCCTTGGCTTATGCCGCGCCCTCCCTACCTTCCAGATCGCGAAGCCTCAGATCCACTTCTCAGGAACCTTTAAAACATGGCAGACACCGGACGCCCCGACATCATCTACACCAAGGTCGACGAAGCCCCGCAGCTCGCAAGCGCCTCGCTCCTGCCGATCATCCGTTCTTTCACGAGCCAGGCCGGCATCACGGTCGGGACCATGGACATCTCGCTGGCCGGCCGCATTCTGGCGACCTTCCCGGAATACCTGACCAACGCCCAGAAGCAGTCGGACGACCTGGCCGCGCTCGGCGCACTGGTGAAGGAACCGGAAGCCAACGTCATCAAGCTGCCGAACATCTCCGCATCCGTTTCGCAGCTCCATGCCTGCATCAAGGAACTGAACGCGCAAGGCTACAAGATCCCCGCCTACCCGGAAAACCCGGAAAGCGATGAGGAAAAGGCCGTCCGCGCGAAGTACGACGCCATCAAGGGCTCTGCGGTGAACCCGGTGCTGCGCGAAGGCAATTCCGACCGCCGCGCGCCCAATGCCGTGAAGGCCTATGCCAAGAAGCACCCCCACTCCATGGGCGCATGGTCGGAGACCTCCAAGACCCACGTCGCCACGATGGGCAAGGACGACTTCTTCGCCAATGAAAAGTCGCTGACCGTTCAGGCCGCCTCCGCGGGCAAGGCCAAGATCGAATTTGTCGCCAAGGACGGGGCGGTGACCCCGCTCAAGAGCGATTTCGCCATTGAAGACGGCGACGTCATCGACGGCACCTTCATGAGTGCCAAGGCGCTGTCGAAGTTCCTCAAGGAACAGATCACTGAGGCCAAGCAGCAGGGCGTCCTCTTCTCCGTCCACCTCAAGGCGACGATGATGAAGGTCTCCGACCCGATCATCTTCGGCCATGTGGTGAAGGCCTTCCTTGCGCCGGTCTTCGAAAAATACGGCGCCGATCTCAAGGAAGCGGGCGTTGATGCCGATTACGGCCTTGCCGACATGCTGGCCAAGGTCGCGGCCCTGCCCGCCGACAAGAAGGAGCCCATCGAGGCGGCCATCAAGGCAGCACTGGATGACGGCCCGGACATGTACATGGTGAACTCCGACAAGGGCATCACCAACCTGCACGTCTCGTCCGACGTCATCGTTGATGCTTCCATGCCGGCTCTCATCCGCGCCGGCGGCAAGGGCTGGGGCCCGGACGGCAAGGAACACGATACCAAGTGCGTGATCCCCGACAGCTCCTATGCGGGCGTCTATCAGGCGGTGATCGATCACTGCAAGGAGAACGGCGCGCTCGATCCGGCCAAGATGGGCACTGTGCCGAATGTCGGCCTGATGGCCCAGAAGGCGGAGGAATACGGCTCCCATCCGCAGACCTTCAAGGCTCCCGCCGATGGCACGATCCGCGTCGTCGATGCGGCGGGCACCACGCTGATGGAGCACACGGTTGAGGAAGGCGACATCTGGCGCATGTGCCGGACCAAGGACGCCCCGATCCGCGACTGGGTGAAGCTCGGCGTGACCCGCGCGCGCCTGTCCGGCATGCCGGGCATCTTCTGGCTCGACAAGAAGCGCGCCCACGATGCCCAGCTCATCAAGAAGGTGGACGCCTATCTGCCGGAGCACGATCTGACCGGTCTCGACCTGAAGATCATGGCCCCGGAAGCGGCGGCCAGGGTTTCCGTGGAGCGTCTCGCCAAGGGTGAGGACACAATCTCCATCACCGGCAACGTGCTGCGCGACTACCTGACCGACCTCTTCCCGATCCTTGAGGTCGGCACCTCGGCCAAGATGCTTTCCATCGTGCCGCTGATGGCCGGTGGCGGCCTGTTCGAGACGGGGGCTGGCGGTTCCGCGCCCAAGCATGTGCAGCAGCTTGTCGAGGAAGGCCACCTGCGCTGGGATTCACTGGGTGAGTTCTGCGCACTTGGTGCCTCGCTGGAGCATCTCGCTCAGACCACCGGCAACGACAAGGCGCAGGTTCTGGCGGATACGCTCGATGCAGCGATTGCCACATTGCTCGACAAAGACCGCTCGCCGCGCCGCAAGGTCGGGGAACTCGACAACCGCGGCAGCCACTTCTACCTGGCGAAATACTGGGCCGAGGCTCTGACCGAGCAGGACAAGGACGCGGAGTTGCAGGCGCATTTCAAGCCCGTCGCCCGCGCGCTTGCCGACAATGAGGTGACCATTCTGGCCGAACTCAAGGCAGCCCAGGGCTCCCCGGTCGATCTGGGCGGCTACTACCACGGCGAAGACGCCAAGGTTGCCGCCGCCATGCGCCCGAGCACCACACTGAACGGCATCATCGGCTGACGGCAGCGGCCTTCACCGACGAAACGAACAAGGGGGCGGCCAGTGGCCGCCCCTATTGTTTTTTGGCAACAGGTGTATCCCACTTGCACAATCTGGATGGATCGGGGTTGCACTCTCTGTCCAGAGGACGCATCTATCCCCCGCCGATACCCGGCTATCGCTTTTGATTTGAATACGGGAAGCCGCAAATGAAGTTCGCGCGCCGCTTGCCCAAGAGGGCAGCCCACCTGAGCTAGACCGCGTTAGCGGCCAGGCCAGGATGTGCGGGACAGGGACACCCTGCTCCCGACCCATTCTCGTATTCAAAGGCATCCCACATGGGCAATCCTTTATCGGATGGCTCGCCGGCAGACCCCGGCGGGGCTTCCATCCATACATTCTATTCCGCCTCCACCTGGATCGAAGGGGCGGCGGTTGAACAGTTGCGGCAGGTGTCGCGCCTTGAAGGCGTCAAGCAGGTCGCGGCATTTCCCGATCTTCACCCCGGCACTTACGGCCCGGTCGGCAGCGCCATTCTCTCCACCCGCCTCTACCCGCATCTTGTCGGAACAGACATCGGCTGCGGCATGTCGCTTTTCGTGCTGGACGTTCCGGTCCGCAAGCTGCGGCTCGACAAGGCGGCGGAGAAACTGAGAGCCCTGGAAGGCGTCTGGGACGGCGACGCGTCCGCGCGCCTTGAGGCGGCGGGCCTTGCGCCCGACCTCCAGCCCGACGCACTGGGCACGATTGGCGGCGGCAACCACTTCTGCGAATTGCAGGGCGTTGAAGCCATCGACGACCGTGAGGCCCTCGCGGCGGGCCTTACGCGCGACAGTGCCCTTCTGCTGGTCCATTCGGGCTCCCGCTCGCTGGGCGCGGCGGTTTTCAACACCGTGCAGGAGGCCGGACGCGGTTTTGACGGCACATGCGAAAAGTCCCTTGCCTATCTCAAGGCACATGACGATGCACGTGTCTGGGCCGCGCTCAACCGGGCGATCATTGCGGAGCGGGCCGCCACGGCCTTGCGTACGCGGTGTCGGCTGATCTGCGATGCGCCCCACAATTTGATCGAGCTGCGCGGAGACGCCTTCCTCCATCGAAAGGGCGCGGCCAAGGCGGACATGCCGCTGGTTCCGCTTGCGGGCTCACGCGACACGCCAAGCTTCCTCCTGCGCCCCCTGCCGGGGCGTAACGAGGCGCTTTCCACGCTCTCGCATGGGTCGGGTCGCAAATATGATCGCAAGTCGATGGCCGGACGCGTCGGGCAGACCCGTTCGGACCGGGAAAAGCTGACCCGAAACGCATCGGGCGGCGTGGTGATCTGTGACGACCGCACCCTGCTGATCGAGGAAGCGCCCTCGGCCTACAAGAACCCGCAACAGGTCGTCGACGATCTGGCACAGGCCGGGCTTGCGGTCCCACTCGCAACACTGACCCCGCTGGTGACTTTCAAGAAGTCCTCCCCCGAGGGTACGCAAAGGAAGGAAAGGGATCGGCAGCGCGGCGACCAGCGCCGCCGGGAAAGGAGGCTGCGGCCATGAGCAACGACAAGAAGTTGCGGCTTCTGGTGACGAGTGGTGACGGGCCGCGCGAATGCCGCCTGGCAGTGGCGCGCTGCCTCCGGCTGATGGAACGCGAAGCAACCCGCATGGGCCTTGCGATCTCCGTTGCCCTGCCCGATGACCAGACCCTGAGCACGGCCCCCGATAACGATCTCTCCTCTGCTTTGGTGACCGTTGCGGGCAAAAAGGCGGAGAGCTTTGCCGCGCGCTGGCTGGGGACGGTTCGCTGGACCGCGCCCAGCCCCTTCCGGCCCCACCACAAGCGCCAGAACTGGTTCATTGGTGTCTTCGCGGTGGAGACCGGGGCGGATTTTCCCGACGAAATCGACCGCAACGATCTCCGCTTCGAGACCTTTCGGGCCGGAGGGCCGGGTGGCCAGCACCAGAACACCACCGACAGCGCGGTGCGTCTGACGCATGTGCCGAGCGGCGTTTCGGTCATCGCCAAGGACGAACGCTCCCAGCACCGCAACAAGCAGATGGCGCTGGAACGCCTCGCCGCACGCCTCTATTTCGCGCAAGCAGCCGAGGCAAAGCAACGACGCATGTCGGAAAATCTGCTGCATAAGCAGGTGGAGCGCGGCAATCCGGTGCGTTGCTTCAAGGGGCCGGACTTCCGGGAACTGTGACCCCTGAAAAGAAAAGGGGGCGGCCACGGCCGCCCCTCCCCCCCAGCCCTGGCCCTCGCCCTGGCCCTTGCCACATCATGAGACCGCACCTACCTTCAGGTGCATCACGACAGGAGACGCATTCGACATGATCAAGACCCTCGCCGCATTCACCACGCCTTCCCTGCCGCGAGAGTTCATGTCCTATGCAAGCATCCATTGTCCTGTCCGACCTGTCCTGGTCCACACCTGACGGCACACCGCTTTTCACCGATCTCAATTTGAGCTTCGGCCCCGCACGTACCGGCCTTGTCGGGCGTAACGGGGTCGGAAAGAGCACGCTCCTGCGCCTGATCTCAGGTGAGCTGCCCCCGACCTCCGGCCAGATCCGCAGATCGGGGACGTTTGCCATGGTGCGGCAGGAGGCGATGGTGCGGGCAAGCGACACGATCGCGGACCTCATGGGCGCAAGCCCCGCGCTGGCGCTCCTTGAGCGCGCCGAGGCGGGGATCGCCACCATTGAGGATCTGGCGCAGGCCGATTGGTTGTTGCCGTCGCGCATCGAAGCCGCGCTTTTGCGCTGCGGGCTTTCATGCCCACCGCAAACGCCCCTGGCCCACCTTTCCGGCGGCCAACGCAACCGTGCATCGCTCGCCGGACTTCTGGTGGCCGAGCCTGATTTTCTTCTGCTGGACGAACCGACCAACAATCTCGACCGGGCCGGACGACAGGCTGTCATCGACATTATCCGTCAATGGACGGGCGGTGCGATCATCGTGAGCCACGACCGCGAATTGCTGGAGGAAATGGACGCGATCGTCGAACTGACATCCCTCGGCGCAAGCCTTCATGGCGGAAACTACAGCGCGTTCCGTCAAAGGAAGGAGATTGAACTGGAAGCGGCGGAACGAGGTGTGGCGCACGCCGAAAAGGCGAAGGGCGAAGCCGCACGCCGGGCGCAGCAGGCAGCCGAACGCAAGGCCCGCAAGAACAGCGCCGGACGCAAAAGCCGCGCCAAAGGCGATCAGCCGAAAATGCTGATGGACGCCGCAAAGGCCCGGTCCGAAGCCTCAGGCGCGGCCGATATCCGTCTGCGCGAAAGCCGGTTGAAGGCCGCCGACGAAACCCTGTCCGTGGCCCGTGAAAAGCTGGAAATACACCAGCCCCTCAACATGACCATCCCCTCGACCGGTCTCGCCGCCGGAAAGACCGTGTTGCGACTTGAAGACGTGAGCGGCGGCTACGATCGCGATGCTCCGGTTATCCGCGACCTCTCGTTCACGATCACCGGGCCACAGCGCGTCCTCGTCACCGGCGCGAATGGCAGCGGCAAGACAACGCTGTTCAAACTGATCATGAACCAGCTGACGCCGCACCGGGGCCGGATCGACCTGCCTGTTCCCCATGCCTTGCTGGATCAGCATGTCGGACTGCTCACCGCGATGGAAAGCCTGCGGGAGAATTTCCTGCGCCTGCACCCATCCACCGATGCACATATGGCCCACGCGGCGCTGGCGCGCTTTGGTTTTCGCGCCGACGACGCCCTCAGACAGGCCGGATCGTTGAGCGGGGGAGAACGCCTGCGCGCAGGCCTCGCCTGCACGTTGGGGGCCACGCCGCCGCCCCAATTGCTGCTGCTCGATGAGCCGACCAATCACCTAGACCTGGACGGTATCGCGGCACTGGAAGCAGCCCTTGAGGCTTATGATGGCGCATTGCTGGTCATCAGCCACGACAAGGCCTTCGCAACCTCCCTCGCGCCCAACAGGACGCTCCATCTGGAGGACGGTCGCCTCACGACGCACGGCGATTGACAGCGCGCCTTGCGGACCTAGAACCCCAGCGCCTTTTCCAGCCCGCTTATCTGCGCCACGGTGTCGATCCTCACCTCGCTGGTGTTCTGCAAATCGCGGTCTTCCAGCACCTCACTGTCGGGATGCTGTGCCGCCCAAGCTTGGAGCGTGTCATCGCGCTGCCGGATCAATGCCTCGATCTGGGGTCGGAACAGAACGACCATCGCATTGAGCCACTGGTTCACCGCCCAGTTGGGGTGCGCCAGAGCGATGCGGAAATGGTCGAGAAGACCGATCACGTCGTCCGCCTGGTAAAGCGTCTCGTTGGTCACCCAACGATTGGTGGTGAAGATGCGCAAGGGCCACCCTGTGCCGTCCACGCTGATCGCCGCCAGATGCACGAAGCGCGCCTCCGGCTCGTCCGGCACGAAAGCTCCCGGCAGGTCCCACGGCTCGATGTCCGGCAGGATTTCCGCCGGGCGCACGAAAAGATGAAAATGGCCATTCTCCCCGTCCAGCATCTCTTCGGGCGTGTGGGAATGATAGAAATACTGGCTGTGCGTTTCAGGGTCCTGCACGTCGCCTTTGGGATAGCTTTCCCAGATGAGGAAATCCCCCTGATCGCGCAGAACCTCCAGAACGACATTGCTGCCCGACTTGGCCAGCACATGCTCGCATTCAAGCACGGTGGCCGCGGCATCGTGCATGGCCTCAAGCTGTTCGCGCGACAGGCGCGCAAAATCCGGCAGGGCCGCGCCATGCCGTTCCCGGGTGATCATTTCAGCACTCGCCATGATAGCACCTCGCCATGGGGCCTCCCCCCGTCCCTGCCATGCGCCCGTGCCCCCATGCTAATGCCCGTCGGCGTGCCGCGAAAGGTCACCTGCCCCGCATCCTGCGGCGACAGCGGCTGATCGCTTTGGTTCAGCGTGAAGCACCTTTGAAAACAGGGGGCCGGGGGATCGTTCGCTCTCCCCCGGCCTCACCGCGTCATGACATCGTCAAGCCTGACGGATCAGAGCGGGGGAAGCCCCAGTTGTTCGCGCACCGCCTTCTCGCGGCTGGTCTTCATTCCGACCGTGCGGCCTTCCTGAACGGCGATCTGTGCCGGAACGCCTGACGCGGCCCGGTAAAGCGCCCAGGTCGCGCCGACGCGGTTCGATGACTCGCAATGCATCAGGATCGGGTACTTGGTGGCGTCGTTCAGGATCGCCGAAATCTCGGCGACCTGCTCAGGCGTGGGAGCAGAGGTCGGCACCGCAACGTTGATATAGGCCATCCCGGCCTGCTCCACGAGCGGACCTTCCGCCGTCGCGCCTTCCTCCGCGGTGTTGAGGTTCAGCACGGTCTTGAAGCCAAGTGCGGCCAGCACCCCCATGCTCGCCTGATCGATCACACCGCCGGTCCCGATATAGGGCGTGGCGCGCAGGTAGTTCTTCACGATGCCCGGCATCTTGTCGCCATAGGGCGCCTGCGTGAACTTTGTCGTGGTGTCGTAGGGGTCTTTCGGAAGGGCGGCCTCCGTGGCGGCGGCAGGTTTTGCAGCCGCCGGCGCACAGGGGTTCGCCATCGGCTTCATGGCAGGCGCGCATGGATTGGACGGGCGGGCAGCCGGGGCGCAAGGGTTCACCAGCGCCGGGGCGCAAGGGTTTTTTGGCTGTGCATGGGCTGCCGGCGCCGCTGCGCTCACCATGACGGCGGTGACGGGAACGAGGGCTGCCGACAGCAGGCTCTTGCGGGACTTCATGGACATTGAATTTTCCTCCTCGGTTCAGGCGTTCAAGGCCTGACCGTGTGTCTTGACGGATTGTGTTTGTTCATCGAGCGGAGTGCAGACCTCTTCGGCCGTGAAGGGGCCGCCACGGGCGCGCTCAAGCTTGGAGCCCAGCGTGTAGCCAATCACCGCGATGACCACGAGGGCGGCCAGAATGAGCCATTCCGGCAGGCCGGTCAGGTCGGTGAGCCGCTCGCCCTCCGGCCCCTGAGCCGCGAAATAGAAATTGGTCAGCGGATCGAAAACGGTCGCAAAGAACGCCGTCCCGGCGACCATTCCGGCAAAAAAGACCACCGCATCGATGCGGCCTGACCCGATGCCCACGAGCGAGGTGCCCGGGCAATAGCCGCCCAGCGCAAAGCCCGCACCGATCAGCAAGCCGCCCCCGGCCATGGCCCAGAAGAACAACGTCGGCACATAGACCGAATTGTCCGCGATCACGCCCGCGACGCGCAGCAGATAGAGCCCGATGGCCGCCACCAGAACGGCGGTGAACATCACCTTGAAGACCGAAAAGTCCTTCAAGGAGAACTGGCCCGTCAGTTTGCGCGGCGAGCCGAAGCCCGCCCCTTCCAGCGCCAGACCGAAGAGGAGACCGGCCAGCAGACCGCTGGCGACGCCGCCGTCATAGAAGGGAATGCTCATTGCCAGACCCTCCGTGCCAGCATGGAGACCACAAAGCCCGCGATGAAAAAGCCGGCGAGGAACACGAAGCCCGCAACCGCCAGCGTCGCACCGCCGGAAAGGCCGAGGCCCGACGTGCATCCCCGCGCCAGACGCGCACCGAAACCGGTCAGCGCACCGCCGACAAAGGCCAGAACGAAACGCTGCATGCGCGAGGCCTGCGGGCCACGCTCAACCTGAATGCTGGTGCGCCCCGCCGTGCGCGCACCGATGAAAGCGCCGATCAGCACACCGATCGATTCCCACGTGATCCATGAGACAAGCGGAGCGCCCGCCGCCATGAAGGGGCCGAAATAGGAATTGTCGGCTGTAGCCTGCGGCGCGACCCAGTCGCTGACCTGAACCGCGAAACGCGTCACGAAACCCGAAGCGCCGAGCCCATGGCCGGAGACAAGAAAAGTCACGAGCAGGGCGAACCCGAGCGCGAACCCGGCGACGAGCGGCGGCCAGAACGGCCGCGGCCCCTCGCGGTAGCGCCCGAGTGAACGTTGACTGATGGCCATGACGACCTCTCCCCTTCATATCCGTATATTCGTATGTGATAATATACAAATTTTCTAAACTGGATCAATCCACTTCAGCCAAATGGGGCTGGTTCCGGGCTTGCCGCTGTTCATAAATCGGCGCGCTAGAGCGGATATGCGGATATGCCGATTACTGCGATGGCTGGAAACGGCGCCTTGCCTGCGTCCCTGCCCGCCCCTCAACCAGAGGCCTCATTCGCGCCCGCCTTCGCCTTGCGACACTTTCCGCCCTCACGCGCTCCACGCAGGGCTGCGGACTATCCCTGCGTCAGCCCGCTCTGCTATAGCCATCATTGGAAAAAGCTCGCATTGCATGAAAAATCGTATACAACGGCACACGATTTACCGGCGCGGCTCTCCCTGGCTGCGCAACGGACCCAACACGCGAGGAGATGAGGGCCATGGCGAAGATCAAGGTTGCGAACCCGGTCGTTGAACTCGACGGCGACGAGATGACCCGGATCATCTGGCAGTTCATCAAGGACAAGCTGATCCACCCCTATCTCGACATCGACCTGGAGTATTACGACCTCTCCATCGAAAGCCGAGACGCGAGCGACGACCAGATCACCGTCGATGCCGCCAATGCCATCAAGAAGCACGGGGTCGGTGTGAAATGCGCCACCATCACGCCGGACGAGGCGCGCGTTGAGGAATTCGGGCTGAAGAAGATGTGGCGCTCGCCCAACGGCACGATCCGCAACATCCTCGGTGGCGTGATCTTCCGCGAGCCCATCATCTGCAAGAACGTGCCGCGCCTCGTGCCGGGCTGGACCCAGCCGATCATTGTCGGCCGTCACGCCTTCGGGGATCAGTATCGCGCCACCGACTTCCGCTTCCCCGGCAAGGGCAAGCTCACCATCAAGTTCGTCGGCGATGACGGGGAGACCATCGAGCACGAGGTCTATGACGCGCCGTCTTCCGGCGTCGCCGTGGCAATGTACAATCTGGACGATTCCATCCGCGACTTCGCCCATGCCTCCTTCAACTACGCCCTGCAGCGCCGGGTGCCTTGCTATCTGTCTACCAAGAACACGATCATGAAAGCCTATGACGGGCGCTTCAAGGATCTGTTCCAGGAGATCTACGAGGCCGAGTTCAAGCAGAAATTCGCCGAAGCCGGGATCTGGTATGAGCACCGCCTGATCGACGACATGGTGGCCTCCGCGCTGAAGTGGTCGGGCGGTTATGTCTGGGCCTGCAAGAACTATGACGGTGACGTCCAGTCCGACATCGTGGCGCAGGGCTTCGGATCGCTGGGCCTCATGACGTCGGTTCTGATGAGCCCGGACGGCAAGACGGTAGAGGCCGAGGCCGCACACGGCACCGTCACCCGCCACTATCGCCAGCACGAGCAGGGCCAGGCGACCTCCACCAACTCCATCGCCTCCATTTTCGCCTGGAGTCGAGGCCTCGCCCATCGCGCCAAGCTGGATGGCAACGACCAGCTCGCCCGGTTCGCCTCCACGCTGGAGCGCGTCTGCATCGAGACGGTGGAAGCGGGATACATGACCAAGGATCTGGCGCTTCTCGTCGGCCCTGATCAGAGCTGGCTGTCGACCACCGGCTTCCTCGACAAGATCGACGAGAACCTGCAAAAAGCCATGGCCGAACACGATTGAGGCCAATCCCGCATTCGATTGCGCAAACAAAAAAGGCGGGCACAGGGCCCGCCTTCTTCATCTGAACTGGAATGTCCCTTACGGGCAGGCGACCCGGTAGGGGTTGCCATAGGCATCGCGCGCCCAGCAGTTTTTCGGCGTCGTGGCGGCACCGATCATGGCGCCAGCGGCGCCACCGGCCACCGCGCCCACAGCGGCACCGCCGCCCGTGCCCGTGGTAACACCGCCGATCACCGCACCGGTCGCGGCACCGAGGCCCGCGCCACCAAGCGCACGATCGCCCTGACTGTCCGTCTGGCAACCTGCAAGCATCAAGACCGCGGCGCCAGCTATCAAAACCTTCTTGTACATGTCCCTGTCCTCTCAAAGTCGATAGGTCGTCTTGGCCGTCTGCAGCCGCAGGCCAGATGTCTGTTCCATCCGACAGGCAGCAACGCTACAGCCCCCGTGTCGCAGCAAACCGGAGAAGCGGTTCCTCCCACCGGCCCACTCGCATGCGACCACCGTCAGGTCGGCGCATGCCTTGCGTCTTTTTCATCCCGGCACCAGTCCCGCCGGCACATGGCAGGAGCTAGTGAACTTACCGGTATGAACGCCATCCCGCCCGGATCGTTCCATCCAACCTCCTCGTCCCATGACGTATGCAATCACAGGAATATGGCCGCTCTGCGATAGAGACGCTCAACGATGCAGAGACTTCCGCGAAATGGACCTTGCCACTACTCGGTCTCGCCATCGCGCTGCGGGGTGCTCTTTTGCAGGGTATCCGGCATGCTATTGCCGGTCTCCTCCCGGACCTCTCCACCGATCAGTTCCTCCGGCGCCATGTCGCCGCCATCCGTCTGCGCCCGGCGTTCCCGTGCCGCCTCCCGCACCCGCCTTGCCATGGACGGGTTGCGCCGCATGAGGCGATGCAGGTCCTCCCCGTCCAGCACCAGCAAACGGCAACGGGACGTGGCAACCACGGTCGCAGACCGCAAGGTTCGGTGCAACACCGCCATTTCACCGAAGAAGTTTCCCTCATGCATTGAGATTACGCGATCGTCGAGGTGGATTTCGACAGAACCGGAGGCGATGAAGAACATGCTGTTGCCCGGCTCCCCCTGCCGGGAAATGATCTCGCCGCGATCTGCTGAATGCGAATGCAGAAGCCCGGTCACCTCCGCGATATCGGCGGCGTTGAGATCCTCAAACAGTGGCACGCGGGCGACCATGCCCCAGGTGACCACGAATTCCCGACTGTGGATTTCGCGCGCAAAGGCATTGGCCACGATACCGATGGGAAGCGCCAGCAGCCCGTATCCCATCAGCATCACGACGCTGCCGACGATCTTGCCGGTGCCGGTAATCGGCACGACGTCGCCGTAGCCCACGGTAGTCACCGTCGCGATGGCCCACCAGATGCTGTCGGGAATGGAGCCGAAGGCTTCCGGTTGCTCCGCCCCCTCGATCACGTGAAGCGCCGTGGCCGCCGACAGCACGATCCCGAAAATGATCACGAAACTCGCCGTCAAGGCCCGCCGCTCGGAGGCCAGCGCGCTGGCAAGCGAGCGCAACGCCGGGGAGTAGCGGGCGAGTTTCAGGAACCGCAGCAGGCGAAAGATCACCAGCGCCCTCAGGTCACCCGCCACAAGCGGCAGCCAGAACGGTAAAACCGCGACCAGATCGATGACAGCAAAGGGCTGACGGGCATAAAGAAGGCGCGCCCGGAGCGGCCCCATGCCGCGATAGGGCGGATGCAGATCGGCCACCCATAGCCTGCAGAAATATTCAATCGTGAAGACCAGTCCGGAGACGATTTCCACGCCCACGAACAACCCGCCCCACAAGCGAGAAAGGCTCGCCTCCGTTGACAGGATGACAGAGGCGATATTGACCAGAATGAGCGCGATCAAGACCCGGTCCACGAGCAGCGAGGCGAAATTCCCGACAGCCCCCTGCTCCAGAAGCTCATAAACCCTGCGCTTCAATGGAACCCGCATGGACGCTGCCCTTGGTTTGACCGTTTCCCGCTCCGGTCAGACCTGCGCATTGCGCGTTCAAGGCGCATGCGACACGTGGCCGGGCGCATTGAGGATAGCCGATTCCGGCGCGCCGGATCATGCCAACCCTCAATGCGCGCGCATATTTACGCTGGGGAATGTTGCTGGCAAGAATAAACCCCCAGGCGTGCGGCGCCTGGGGGTTTACCAAAAGGTCTGGTCGTGTGAGCCCGTCCTGTGGGCAGAAGCCGCCTAGAGCGCGGCCTTGATCGTGCTCTCGATGGCGTCCAGCGCCGCGTCGGCTTTCGCACCATCCGGACCACCAGCCTGCGCCATGTCCGGACGTCCACCGCCGCCCTTTCCGCCCAGCGCCACGGACCCGGCACGCACCAGATCCACCGCGTTGAAACGGTCGGTCATGTCGGCGGTTACACCAACCACGAGCCCGGCCTTGCCATCTTCGCTGACACCGACAATCGCCACGATCCCGGAGCCGAGCGAGGTCTTGGCCTCATCGACGAGGCCCTTCAGGTCCTTCGGCGCAATGCCTTCAACCGTACGCGCCATCAGCTTGATCGGCCCGATCTCGCGGATACCCGCATCGGCCGCGACACCGCCGCCGCCGCCAAGCGCCAGCTTCTTGCGGGCCTCAGCCAGTTCCTTTTCCAGCTTACGGCGCTCTTCCATGAGGCTGGCAACGCGGGCGGGAACCTCGATCTGGCTGACCTTGAGAAGCCCCGCGATCTCGCGAAGGCGCTGGTCCTGTTCTTCCAGGTGACGCCGCGCGGCCTCACCCGTGAACGCCTCGATGCGCCGCACGCCCGCAGCCACAGCGCCTTCATGGACGAGGTTGACCAGCCCGATATCGCCGGTGCGCCGCACATGGGTGCCACCGCACAGTTCCAGCGAATAGGTCTTGCCCGCCTTCTCGCCGTCGATCGCGGTGCCCATGGAGACGACACGAACTTCGTCGCCGTACTTCTCGCCGAAGAGCGCCATCGCGCCCGCCTCGATGGCGTCATCGACGGCCATCAGGCGCGTTTCCACTGGCGCATTCTGCAGGATGATCGCATTGGCGATATCTTCAACCCGCGCCACTTCCGCCGCATCGAGAGGCTTGGGGTGGGAGAAGTCGAAGCGCAGGCGGTCGGGCGAAACCATCGAGCCCTTCTGCGCCACGTGGCTGCCCAGCACTTCGCGCAGCGCCTCGTGCAGCAGGTGCGTAGCGGAGTGATTGGCGCGGATCGCGCTGCGGCGCGCCGTATCCACCAGCAGCTCGATCGGATCGTCGAGGCGCAGCGAGCCCTTCTCCACGGTCACGAAATGCACGAAGACACCGTCGGCCTTCTTCTGCGTATCGCTCACGACCGCTTTCAGCTCGGAATTGGCGCCAGAGGCGATGACGAGACCCGTATCGCCGACCTGACCGCCGGATTCGCCGTAGAACGGTGTCTGGTTGACCACCAGCGCGCCCGTCTCGCCCGCGCTCAGTTCCTTGACCTCTTCGCCGTCACGCACGAGCCCGGTCACGACGCCTTCCGCGCGCTCCGTCTCGTAGCCCAGGAATTCGGTCGCACCCACGCGTTCCTTCAGCGCAAACCACACGCTCTCGGTTGCCGCTTCGCCAGAACCCGCCCACGCCGCGCGCGCTTCCGCCTTCTGCCGCTCCATCGCATCATTGAAGGCGGAAAGATCGACGCCCACACCGCGCGGACGCAGCGCGTCCTGGGTGAGGTCCAGCGGGAAGCCATAGGTGTCGTAAAGCTTGAAGGCCGTCTCGCCGTCAAGAATATCGCCCTTGTCCAAGCCCTCGGACGCCTCATCCAGCAGCGACAGGCCGCGGGTCAGCGTGCGCCCGAAACGCCTTTCTTCCAGCTCGATGGTCTCGGTGATGAGGCTTTCCGCACGCTGAAGCTCCGGGTATGCCCGGCCCATCTGGCCAAGCAGGGCCGGAACCAGCTTGTGGATCACCGGCTGTTCGGTGCCAAGCAGGCGCGCATGGCGCATGGCGCGGCGCATGATGCGGCGCAGCACATAACCACGGCCCTCGTTGGACGGCAGAACACCGTCGGCGATCAGGAAGGAGGTTGCGCGCAGATGATCGGCAATGACCCGGTGCGAATTGCGCTTCTCGCCTTCCGCAGGCGTGCCCGTGGCGGCTTCCGACGCCGCAATCAGCGCCTTGAAGAGGTCGATGTCATAGTTGTCATGGACGCCCTGAAGAACGGCCGCGATGCGCTCCAACCCCATGCCCGTGTCGATGGAGGGGTGCGGCAGGTCCACACGCTCTTCCTTCGTCTTCTGCTCATATTGCATGAAGACGAGGTTCCAGATCTCGATGAAGCGATCGCCGTCTTCTTCCGGCGAGCCCGGAGGGCCACCCCAGATGTGATCGCCGTGATCAAAGAAGATCTCCGAGCACGGACCGCACGGGCCGGTATCGCCCATGGTCCAGAAATTGTCCGAGGTCGGAATGCGAATGATCTTGTCTTCCGAGAGACCGGCAATTTTCTTCCACAGATCAAACGCCTGATCGTCTTCCGAATAGACGGTGACGAGCAGTTTGTCCTTCGGCAGGCCGTATTCTTCGGTGATCAGCTTCCAGGCAAGCTCGATGGCGACATCCTTGAAGTAATCGCCGAACGAGAAGTTGCCGAGCATCTCGAAGAAGGTGTGATGGCGCGCGGTGTAGCCCACATTGTCGAGGTCGTTGTGCTTGCCGCCGGCGCGCACGCATTTCTGTGCCGTTGTCGCGCGGGTGTAGTTGCGCTTTTCCAGGCCGGTGAACACGTTCTTGAACTGGTTCATGCCGGCATTGGCGAACATCAGCGTCGGATCGTTTCGCGGCACCAGCGGGCCGGAGGCAACGATCTCGTGACCGTTGCGGCGAAAGAAGTCCAGGAACGTCGATCGGATTTCGTTGACGCCGCTCATCAGATTTTCGACCTCGTCATCATGTGTTTCGCAAGCCGCTTTGCCGACGGCCCCTTGTGTCCGCGACACGCAAGTGGAGGCCGCGCGCAAGGATCATGTTCATAACTGCACCGCGCGGGTTTTAAAGCCTTAAGGCAGCAAAGGGAAGCGGTGCGCTTGGCCCCGCTTCCCTGAAAATGCGACCGATACGGCGCATATCACGGACCAGGCCGCAACCCGGGTTACGAACTGGCCCGTTTCTGCCGTTTGGAAGGCCGTTTCTAGCGGGCCGGAACGCCGTCTTTCCAGTCCCCCCAGTTGTCCAGAACCGTATCGGTGAAAGCCTTGCCCACAAGATAGGCGTTGGTGATGGCGGGCATGAAGCCGCCGGAATTGGCGTTCAGCGAATCCTGCGGGGCCTGACCGGGATAGGGACGATCGAAATTGGAGGCGGTGCGCAGGATGGCGACGCGATCCATGTGGAGCTTGCCGAGCTTCTCACCGCGCGAAAGTGCGGTCAGCGTGGCGTTGTCTTCCTGCTGGGTGGTGCAATAGTCGGCAGCCCCATCGCTCAACAGCGCGGCCCAGTCGTTCATCGCCTCACCCAGCGCAACGCCATGCCACCACTGGTCGGTGGAAACCGTATCGCACATGCCGACGGACGGCTTCGCCTTCGCGGCCTCTTCCGCATAATGCGCGCGATAGGCGCTCGCCCCCTCGCTATCGGCGAGTTCCACATCCTTGGACGCCTCGAAGGCCGCGTCAGCCAGGGCCTCGTTCAGGTGATAGACCTCGGTGCCATAGAAAGAGCCGGGCTTTTCGCCATAGCCCTTGGAGAACATCCCGAAGCCGCCGGAAACCCACCCTTCAGGCGCCTCGCGATCATCAATCCGCCACTGCAGGCCCCCATCGATGGCATAGCGCGCCCACATGGCGGAGCCCAGCGTGCCATTGGCCGGGTCGATACCGGCAATGCCGGCGATCAGGAAATAGGTCTGAGAAAGATCGACCTTGGGGGAAAGCACCAGCGCGGTGATGGAGCTTGCGGCATTCGCATAGCCCATGGAGGTGGTGACAAGGCACAGCCCGCGATCATTGCAGGAAAGATCGGGGAAATCTTCCGACAGACCGTCAATGGCGATCTTGTCGGTCAAGCCTTCCTTCTCCAACCAGCTGGAGGCTTCGTGCTTGAACATGGAGATGACGAGAACCTTCGGTGCGACAGGCGCATCGGCGGCAAGTGCGGGGGAACCGGCGACAAGTCCGCAGCCCAGAAGGGAGGCTGCGAGAAGAGAGGAAGCGGAATTCATGGGTATCCCTTCGGTGAGAGAGACGAGGTCAAGCGGAGGCCAAATACCGAGCGGTCTTCTGGCCGGGAGATGCCGAACGGTTGGAGGCCCGAACGGCAGAGGAAAACGACCGGATGGAACCTGGAACCACACCAGGTGGCGCGTACCGGAACCGGTCGTGAGAATTGAGACGGGAAAGGATCATATCCGTTATCCGCGCGCATGCGCAGAAGGCGCGCACCAATCCACAAGTACGGCGCGCCTCAAGCGCCGCCGCCAGATGCACGGGGCCAACCGGCGCGGGTGGGCGCTCCGCTGCCGAAAGCACTCGGTTTCTGGAAAACCCAGGGTCCAAGGAAACCCCGGTTCTGACGAAGCCCAAGTTCTGACGGAACCCTGAGCGCAAAAAGCCCCGCCGGAACCGATGCTCCAACGGGGCTTTTCACTTGCAAATGCTGTCTGTCGAAGACGAAGGCGCACACTTCCCACGTGAGGCCACCCGTTTGGCAGCCTCCCGCCATGGGGGCGATCAATCGTCGACGGAACCACTCGGGCCCTCTTCACCGCCTTCCGGGTCGGTGATCTTTTCCGCGATAAGCCCCGCATTCTGGCGGATTGCCAGCTCGATCTCTTCCGCGACAGCCGGGTTCTCGCGCAGGAAATTCTTGGCGTTCTCACGCCCCTGCCCCAGACGCTGGCTGTTGTAGGAGAACCAGGCCCCCGACTTCTCCACCATCCCGCTTTTGACACCCAGATCGATGAGTTCGCCCATCTTGGAGATGCCTTCGCCATACATGATGTCGAATTCGATCTGCTTGAACGGCGGGGCGAGCTTGTTCTTGACGACCTTGACCTTGGTCTGGTTGCCGACAACCTCGTCCTTGTCCTTGATCGAACCGATGCGGCGAATGTCGAGACGCACAGAGGCATAGAACTTGAGCGCATTGCCGCCGGTCGTTGTTTCGGGCGAGCCGAACATCACGCCGATCTTCATGCGGATCTGGTTGATGAAGATCACCATGGTCTTCGACTTGGAGATCGAAGCGGTGAGCTTGCGCAGCGCCTGACTCATCAGACGAGCCTGAAGGCCGGGCAGGCTGTCGCCCATCTCACCTTCAAGTTCCGCACGCGGGGTGAGCGCGGCCACGGAATCAACCACAAGCACGTCGATCGCGCCGGAGCGCACCAGCGTGTCGGCGATTTCCAGCGCCTGCTCGCCCGCATCGGGCTGCGAGATCAGCATGTCGTCAATCGTGACGCCCAGTTTGCGCGCATAGACCGGGTCCAGCGCATGTTCGGCGTCGATGAAGGCGCATACGCCGCCCTTCTTCTGGGCCTCGGCAATCGTGTGCAGCGCCAGCGTGGTCTTGCCCGAGGATTCCGGACCGTAGATCTCCACGATACGTCCGCGCGGCAGACCGCCGATGCCGAGTGCGATATCGAGCCCGAGCGACCCGGTGGAGATCGCCTCCACCTCAACGACCTGGCCTTCGCCGAGCCGCATGATCGATCCCTTGCCGAAGGCGCGCTCGATCTGCGCCAGGGCTGCGTCCAGTGCTTTGGTCTTATCCATTCCCGTCCCCTCGACGAGGCGAAGTGAGGCCTGTGACATGTCTGGCTCCTTATTCCACGCCCGTCAGGCGGTTTCAAACTGCTACAATGTACCTGGTTTGTTCTGCATATTTATCCCCATGTCAAGCGCCTCTATTTTATGGTTTAATTTCAGTATGTTCACATCTTGTTCCTGGCGCACGTACACCGCCGCTTTCGCTGCGTCGCGAACGAGATCTGCCGGGAATCGCTCCCGCCCCCTTGGCGCGACCCGCTCTTGAGACGAAGATTGAAGCAATCGGGCCCGCAATCGGGCGGAGAGTGAAGGAGCCGCCGCGCAATGACGCCGCCATTTCCCCCAAGCGAAAGCTCGCCGCCGGTGCGCCCCACCGGGGCTGTGGCGCTTGTCGGCGGCCTCCATCTGGATCGCATCGCCCATGCGGACCGGCGCATCCTGCCCGACACCTCCACCCCCGCCCGTATCGAAAGGCGCCCCGGCGGGGTAGCGGCAAATGTGGCCATGGTTCTTGCCCGTCTCGGCGTCTCCGCCCGCCTGCTGGGCTGTGTGGGCGCGGACGGCGATGGCAAGGAGCTTGTGGAGCGGTTGAGCGCGCTGGGCCTCGATCTGAGCGGCGTCGCCGAGGGGCGCGGCGTGACCGCAACCTATCTCGCGCTGCACGATCCCGACGGACATCTGGCCGCCGCCGTGGTCGATGACGCGATCACCGCCCAGTACTCTCCGCAAACGCTCCATCGCAACCATTCCCTTCTGGCGGGAGCCCGCATCTGGTTCATGGACACCAACCTGCGCGCCGATACGGTGGAAGAGCTCATGCGTCTTGCGGGCCTGCGCCGGGACGGCGTGTTTCTGGTGGCGGATGCCGTCTCCAAAGCGAAGGCCCGAAAACTGGAACCGATCCTCTCGCGCCTTGATCTTCTCTTTGCCAATCTCGGCGAGGCGGAGACCCTTGTCGATCGGAGCGGCTCGGCGGAAAGCCTGGCGCAGGCGCTGGTCGACGAAGGTGTCGGCGCTGCCATCATCACCGACGGGGCGCATGGCGTCGTCATGGCGCGCAAGCGCGAAAAGCCCGTCCGCCGCGCCGCGCTACCCGCCAGAACGCTGGACGTCACCGGAGCAGGCGATGCCCTGACGGGCGGAACGCTCGCAGGTCTGATGGCAGGCCTCGACCTTGCCGAAGCCCTGGATTACGGTCGCGCCGCCGCCGCCCTCACACTGGAAGCAACGGGCGCAGCCCCCGAAAGTCTGACCCTCGCAGCCCTGCATCTGCGTCTCGATGCAGCCGAGGCGGATCGGCTCGCCTGACAGTCAATCCGCTCAAGCTTATGACATAACGCCCCCGGAGGCCTGACCGGCCGCCCCGCAGGGCTCAACAGGAAAGACCGGACCGTGATTGAAGAAATCATCCCTTCGCCCGAAGTCGAAGAGGCGCTTGTCACCGGCAGGCCCGTTGTGGCGCTGGAATCGACCATCATCACCCACGGCATGCCCTGGCCGAAAAACGTCGAGACCGCACGCGCGGTCGAAACCGTCATCCGCGAGGAAGGCGCTGTGCCGGCCACCATCGCGGTCATTGACGGTATCTTGCGCATCGGCCTGTCCTCGGCGGATCTGGAGGATCTGGCTCAAGCCTCCGGCGTGATGAAGCTCTCGCGCGCGGATCTGGCCTTTGCCATCGCGCAACGCCGCACCGGCTCCACCACCGTGGCTGCCACCATGATGGCAGCCCATGCGGCCGGTATTTCCGTCTTCGCCACCGGGGGCATTGGCGGTGTGCATCGCGGGGCGGAAACCAGCTTCGACATTTCCGCCGATCTCGATGAACTGGGCCGCACGCCGGTCTGCGTCGTCGCGGCGGGGCCCAAGGCGCTGCTCGATATTCCGAAAACGCTGGAGGTGCTGGAAACCCGCGGAGTGCCGGTCATCGCCTATGGCACGGATGAATTGCCCGCCTTCTGGTCCCGCGGTTCGGGCCTTGTCGCCCCTTACAGGCTGGACACCGCACAGGAAATCGCGCGCCTGATTTCCACGCGCGCCCGCTTTGCGGGCCATGGCGGCATTCTGGTGGCCAATCCCGTTCCGGAGGAAGCCGAAATCCCATCTGGTGAAATGAACCGGCACATCGAGGCCGCCCTCACGCAGGCGAGCGCCAACGGCATTCGCGGCAAGGACGTCACGCCCTATGTGCTGTCGAAGATCCTCGAACTGACCGATGGCCGCAGTCTTGAGACGAACATCGCCCTTGTCGTGAACAATGCCCGCCTCGCCGCCCGCATCGCGGTCGCCGCATGGGCGGCCAGCATAGAAGGCTGACGCCGGTCGCGCCTTGGCCGGAACGCGGTTGCGGCGGTCACTCCGCCGACAACGCTTCCTTCACCGCCGTGGCCAGCTCCTTCAGCGAGAAAGGTTTCGGCAGGAACGAGAATTTCTCGTTCTCCGGCAGGTTCTTCTCGAACGCGCCTTCCGCATAGCCGGAAATGAAGATGATCTTCAGGTCGGGCCGGGTCTTGCGCAGCTCACGCAGCAGGCTCGGCCCGTCCAGTTCCGGCATCACCACGTCGGACACCACCAGATCGATCGCGCCCTCCGTTTCCTCCATGACCTGAAGCGCCTCGGTGCCCGAGCCCGCCTCATGCACCTTGTAGCCGCGCGAGGCCAGCGCGCGGGCCGCAAAGGCGCGCACAGCTTCCTCGTCCTCCACCAGAAGGATGGTGGCGGAGCCGGTGAGATCGGTCATCGGGGTTTCCGCGACGACCTCCTTGGGAGCTTCCTTTTCCTCCGAAACGTGCCGCGGCAGGAAGATGCGGAAGGTCGTTCCCTCTCCCACGACCGAGGAAGGATAGATGTAGCCGCCCGTCTGCTTGATGATGCCATAGACCGTGGAAAGCCCGAGGCCCGTTCCCTTGCCCACTTCCTTGGTGGAGAAGAACGGATCGAAGATCTTTTCCATGATGTCGGCAGGAATGCCCGAGCCGGTGTCAACCACCTCTATCAGCACGTATTCGCCGTCCGGCATTCCGCGCGTGTCTTCCATCGCGCGCGACTGCTCCACATCGATATTGCTGGTGCGAATGGTCAGCCGCCCGCCTTCCGGCATGGCATCGCGCGCATTCACCGCAAGGTTCACCACCACCTGCTCAAGCTGGTTCTGGTCCGCCATGATCGGCCACAGATCGCGCCCATGCACCACTTTCAGTTCCACCTTCTCGCCGAGCAGCCGGTCGAGCAGGATGGACAGATCCGCCATCACGTCATTGAGCGCCAGCTCCTTGGGCCTGAGCGTCTGGCGGCGGGAGAAGGCAAGCAGCTGACGCACCAGACCGGCGGCCCGGTTGGCGTTCTGCTTGATGTTCATGATGTCCTGGAAGGACGGATCGGTCGGACGGTGATTGGCCAGCAGAAGGTCGGAAAAGCCGATGATCGCCGTCAACACGTTGTTGAAGTCATGCGCCACGCCGCCCGCCAGATGGCCGATGGCCTGCATTTTCTGGCTCTGGGCGAACTGCATCTCCAGCGCGCGCTGCTTGGTCGTCTCCAGCGCATAGACAATGGCCGCCTCGCCATCCGCATCTCCGTCCTCGACGGCGGAGATATAGAATGTGGCGGACCGTTCTCCGTCCTGCGAAAGCTCGATATCCATGGGGTGGATTTCGCTGCGCCCTTCCGCGGCCGCCGCAAGCGCGGCGCTCAGCATCTCGCGCCCGTTCCCGGCCACGAAATCGACAAGCATCCGCTTGTCCTCTTCCCCACCTTCCGGCTTGCCCAGAAGCCTCAGGAACGGCGCGTTGGAGCGCACGACCTTGCCGTCGCGGTCGACCGATGCAATGGCGATCGGCGTGTTGTTGAAGAAGCGCGCGAACCGCACTTCGGCCGCGCGCAGGGCCTCCTGCGCTTCCTCGCCAGGCGAGCGGTTGAGCACCAGCGTTCGGCTCTCGCCCGCCTTCCCGTCCGCCCCGAAGGGCACACGATGCAGCAACCGCACCGGAACCGTGCGTCCCTGCCGGGTGACAAGATCGAGATCGATCGTCTCCGATTTCACATCGCCCGGCTGACCGGCAATGGAGTGGATCAATTCCGCCCCATCGCCCCGCACGATATCGCACAGCTGCAGCGCGCCGGCCTCGAACTGCGCCAGATCGTGTCCCAGCCAGTCGGCCAGGGTGGCGTTGAGATAGACGATGCGTCCCATGCCATCGGCTGAGAAGAAGCCCGCCGGTGCGTGATCGAGAAAATTGATGACGCGCTGGAGTTCCTGGAAGGAGGATTCCTGCTCCACACGGTCGCGGGTGATGTCGGCGACCAGCCAGACGGTGCAGACGCGCCTTCCGCTTTCCTCATCCACATCAAGCGGACGAACGCGAATGCGATACCAGCGCGGCGCACCTTCCGACTGTCCGATCGGATAGGGAAGACGAACCTCTTCCTGAGCGCGCATTCCGCTGCGCGCGGCCTGCGAGAGGCGGAAGATGGCATCCGCCGCATCCGGATCGCTGGCGAAGACGCGCTCCACCGAACGCACCTCGCCGGGTTCGGATGAGCCGGTCAATTCCGCATAGGATTCATTGGCATAGATGATGCGGCCCGAGGCGTCGGTGATCACCGTGCCGATATCGGTCGTATCGAGAAAGGCTTGTGCCAGGGGATTGGCCCGCGCCCGGCCGGAAAACCGCAACAGACCGATGGCGCCCGCAAACAGGCAGAACACGCCCACCACCGCCAGCAGGCCCAGCATCCCCAGTACATAGGGCTCCGCCTGCTCCCGGCTCATGAAGGCAATCGCTCCCGCGGCCCCCACAAGGATGAGCGCCAGCAGAACCAGCAGCCCGATGCTGCCGGATCGCTCGGAACGGTCGATCACCGGCCCGGACGCCTGTCCGTTCTGCCGCCCAACGGAATGTCCAGACGGTTGAGATGAGGGTTCACTCATGGCCGCTCGTTCCCCATGAACCCACGGTCCGGCGTCCGCTGGGCTCGATCTTTCAAATACTTAACGTTACGTGCGCCGCGATTCCCCGGCGCCCACGCCGCCCTTGATACGGCAACGCGAAGCCTCCGGATACCACGATTCCCGCGCATTCCATGCGTTTTGCGCAAAAAGCCGGCGCTATTTGCGTCAAACGCTCGCACCATTCGCTCACCACGCATCATCGTGCCGCTCCGTCGCGATGTGAGCCCGATGCGTGCTTGATCTGTCGACGCGATTTCAAGGCCTATCCGGCAATTGGCCTTCAAGTGAGCTGGCGCGATCCTCAAGTGGCGCGCCATGACTTGCGCTTCTTCATGCGCATAACATAGCCGATCACTTCCGCGACCGCGCGATAGTGCTCTTCCGGGATCTCCTGATCGACCTCGATCTGGGCATAGAGCGACCGCGCCAGCGGCGGGTTCTCGATGACCGGCACATTCACCTTCTTGGCGATCTCGCGGATCTTCAGCGCCACATTGTCCGTGCCCTTGGCCACGCAAAGCGGGGCCTGCATGCCTTCCTCGTATTTCAGCGCCACCGCATAGTGGGTCGGGTTGGTCACGACCACAGTCGCGCTCGGCACCGCGGCCATCATCCGCTTGCGGGACCGCTCCATGCGGATCTGACGGATCCGCCCCTTGACCATCGGATCGCCTTCGGCCTGCTTGTATTCGTCCTTGACCTCCTGAAGGGTCATCTTCTGGCGCTCGAACCACTTGTGCCGCTGCCACAGGTAATCGCCGGCTGCCACCACGGCCATCAGCGCAATCACCGCTCCCATCAGCTTCAGCGTGATGGAGCGCGTCTCCGGCAGGATCATGGTGAGATCGCGCATCACCATCGTGTCGAGTTCGTCGCGCATCGGCCACAGCACCGCGAACATCAGAACGGCGACCGCGCTGATCTTGATCACGCCCTTCATGAAATTGACCAGGCTGTCCTTGGAAAAGATGCGCTTCACCCCGGCAAGGGGCGAGATCTTGGACAGCTTCGGCTTCATGTTTTCGGCCGACCACACAAAGCGGTGCTGGACGAGATTACCGGCAAGCGCGAGAACCAGGATGAACAGGAAGGGCAATCCCACCGCGGCCATGATCATCATTCCGCTGGCCTCGAAGATGTCCTGCGCGCCGCCGGAATCCATCTTGAGTTGCCAGGAATTGGCCACGATGCCCTTCATGCCGCTGCCAAGTTTCGTGACGATGGCGGGCGAGAACAGCCCCACGATCACCGTGGCCCCAACGAGGCTGAACCAGGTGGAAACCTCCTGGCTCTTGGCCACGTCACCACGCTTCAGGGCATCGTCGAGTTTCTTTTGTGTCGGATCTTCTGTTTTTTCCGATTGATCGCTATCGGCCATCGGATCCCCCTATCGGACCACGAAACGGCCGAGCACCGCTTCGATATGGTTCATGTACCATGTCATCAAGGTGCCGAGCAGCAACATGAGAAGGGCGATGCCGAAGAAGATGTTGGCGGGCATCGCGATGAAGAAGATCTGCATTTGCGGCATCAGCCGGTTGAGCAGACCAAGGCCGAAATAGAAGACCAGACCGAACACCAGAAACGGCGTGGAGATGCGCATGCCGATGGAAAAGGCAGCCGCCACCGTATCGACGGCGCTCTTGGCAAGATCGCCCACCGGCATCCATTGGCCGGGAGGAAACAGCATGTAACTGTCATGCAGCGCCGCGATGACGAGGTAATGCAGGTTGGTTGCGAAGATCAGGGCAATGGCCATCAGCGACAGGAAATTGGCGAACAGCACACCCTGCGCCGACTGGGTCGGATCGAAGGCCATGGCCATGGCAAGGCTCGACTGCTGCGCAATGATCGCGCCTGCGACCTGAATGCCCGCCATGACGAGGCGCACCGACAACCCGATGAAGAGACCAACCACGAACTCGCTGGCAAAAAGCACGAAGAGTGCGCCGAAATTGTCCGGCACACCCGTGGGGAATTTCGCGACCAGAAGCGGATAGAGCACGAGCGTCAGAAGGAGCGCGATCGACAGGCGGATGCGCGCGGGGATATTCGATTCACCCAGCGCCGGCATCAGCATCATCATCGTGCCGAGCCTTGCGAAGATCAGCATGAAGAGAAGCGCGACCTGCGGCAGGATGGTGACGTTCATGCGCGTCCCCTATCCTTGCACGACCAGCGCCATGATCTGGTTCATGTAGGTGGCGATCGCCTGGCCCATGAAGGGCAGCACCAGCATCAGCGTGATAAAGATCGCGAGGATTTTCGGCACGAAGACGAGTGTCATTTCCTGGATCTGGGTCAGCGCCTGAAACAGCGCGACCACAAGCCCGACCGCGAGCCCGACCACCATGACCGGCGTCAGCATCTTGATCAGGACCCAAAAGCCTTCCCGGCCGATATCGAGCACTTCCGGACCGTTCACGACACCTATACCCGTTTCAGTTTCATGCACCGCCAGCGCCCGTTTGCCAAAGCCGATGGCGATCCTGTTTGTTAAAAAGCGTTTACCATTCTAGGCAGAGTCGCCGCCTCGCGCATACGCCTTATAACGAAGGCCGGTCTGCAAAACGAAAGATCCCCGGGGGCCGACAGGCCAACCGCGGGGATCATGAAAAATCCGCCAGAAAGGCGCCAAATGAGGGCGACCGGATCTCAGATCGACATCCGCATGATCTCTTCATAGGCCGCGATCACCTTGTCACGCACGGAGACCATGGTCTGCAGCGCAACCTCGGTTTCCGACACCGCGGTCACGACATCGACCACATTGGCCTTGCCGTTCATCATGTCCACGGTCTTGGTATCGGCAACGCGCCCCTGATCGACCACACCCTGAACGGCGGTCTCCACCATGTCGCCGAAACTCGGCGAGCCGGACTTGCCCCCCAAAGCTCCACCGAGCCCTCCGCCGAGGGATTGCGAACCGCCCTGCCCGGTCAGGCGCGCGGTGTTCTGATAGGCATTTGCGGCAATCGACGGAATGGTCATGGCCATTTATCCATTTGGTCTGGCGGGATCGGCAGTTCGGCGCGAAAAGGGGGCTGCGCGCCGTCAGGCGCGCAGGATGTCAATCGTCCTCTGCAGCATGCGCCGCGTGGACTGGATGACGTTCAGATTGGCTTCGTAGGAACGCTGCGCTTCACGCATGTCGACCGTTTCGATCAGCGTATCGACATTGGGCAAGCGCACGTTTCCATCCGCATCCGCGGCCGGGTTGCCGGGTTCGTAGCGCGTCTTGAAATCAGAGCGGTCTTCCTGGATCCGGCCCAGCCGCACGGTTTCCGCTTCCAGCTCGCGATCGAACTTGGTCTTGAAGGTCGCGATCTTGCGCCGGTATGGGTCTTCTTCCGGCGTACGTCCGATCGAATCCGCATTGGCGATGTTTTCCGCGATGACGCGCATCCGTCCGTTCTGGGCCTTCAGACCGGAGGCCGCGATCATCAGCGACTTCATGAAATCCATGACGTCAGTCCTCCTTAGCTTCGGCCAATGGCCGTTTTGAGAAGGCCGAGGCCTCGCGAATAAAGGGTCGCGGCGGCCTGATAATCCATCTGGTTCGCCGTCACCTTCATCATCTGCTCTTCAAGAACGACCGAGTTTTCGTCCGGCGTCACTTCAAAGGAACCGGCCTTGCGGTCCAGGCCGAATGTCCGGTCGGAGGAGGCACGCATGTGGCCCGGTTCCGTCACCGCCAGCTTAACAGGCTTCACATTCGTCGCCTTTTCCAGCGAATCGGAAAAGACAGGCGCCTTCAGGTCGCGGCCCATGTAGCCGGGCGTATCCGCGTTGGCGACGTTCTGCGACAAGACGCCCTGACGTTCCTGATGCCACTGCATCTTGGTCTTCAGCGCCTGGAAGACGGAAATATTGGAAATGCCCACGGGGCCGCTCCTTGGTGTTGCTTGGCTCACCCGCAACATCCCATGCGGGTGACAAACGCAAGGCACATCCTGCCGACCATATGGTTAATGAGGTGTTAACACCGTTAAGTTTTTGATAACCAAAACACCGCAGGAACTTGCGCGCCATGATGCCGCTGTCGCACACAGACATCATCCGCAATCCTTCTGACCGGCATTTTTTGCCGTCATCTGTTAACCTTATGCTGCACACGGTCCGCAGATTCCGCAATCCGCGCCCCCGCCGCGACCGGATCGCAGGTCGGCCTTTCGTGCGCTATGAAGGAGCGGTATACGGGGAAGCACAAGGTGAAGCAGGAACGGATCAGAGACTTTGCCGGGCGCCTGCCCCCTAACCGCGACACAATTGTTCTGGATAGATCGCGCCATCATTTTGCCGAAGCAAAGGATTTTGCTCGAAAATGGGACAAAGCGACGCCAAGATTGTAATAGAAAGCCTGAATAACATGCGGCGGCGATTCACGACTTCCGCAAAAAGGCGCACACTGGGCAGCGTAATCGGCAGAGTAGTAAGGACAGTGAGGACTTAATGAACAACTGGCTGGAAGAGGTCTTCAACCTCGACCCTGGCTTTGCCCGTGGTCTGCAATTCGTCATCGCACTGCTAATCGTTCTTGGGCTGATTGCCGTCTTCATCTGGATCATGCGCCGCATTTCCGGTGGCGGCATGGGCCGGGTGCCACGCAATCGCCAGCCGCGGATCGCCGTCATGGACCACGCCGCGCTCGATGCGCGCCGCAGGCTCATACTGATCCGGCGTGACAACATCGAACACCTTCTGCTTGTCGGCGGGCCGTCCGATGTGGTGGTGGAACAGAATATCGTGCGTGTGCAGCCGGCTTCCGGCTATTCGCGCCCAGGCAACCACCACCAGCCCCAGGTGCCCCCTCAGCAAGTCGCCCCGCAAGCGCCGACACCCCAGCCGCAAGTCGCGCCCCAACCGCCGCTTCATCAGCCAACCGCTCATCAGCAGAGCGGGCATCCGCAGAGCGCGCATCAACAGCCCGCGCCCCACACAACGACACACCAGCCCGCGGGCCAGCATATCGTCACCGGCGACATGCCCTCCCCCATGCGCGCCCAGCCGCCCATGCAGCCCCAGGGGCGGCCCACACCGCAAGTCATGCCGCTTCATCCGGCCGACCAGGGCGGCCAGCGCGCAACACAGGCCCCGCGCTCAGAACCCCACCCCAATGCTCAGACACCTGCCCCCATGCAGCCTGCCGCTGCCGGGCAGAAGGCGGCCCCCGAAGCCCCCGCCACCACCGGTGGCATGGCGCGTGCGGGCACCGCGGTCGCGGGCGCCGCGCAGGCCGTCGCGCGCTTTCGCAACACGCTGAGCGAAAAGCGCAGTGCAGCGGTCAGCCAGTTGCGCAACAGGGGAACCGGTGACACGCAGGAACCCCAGCAGCCCGATCCACGCTCGGCCGCTCCGGCGGCGCATGCAGGCCCGACAAGCCCAGAGAGCCCTGTCACGGCTCAGGCTCCGGCCGCGCATCTACGTCCCCAGAGAGCTGAAAACGAAGCGCCGAAGGAGCCTGTGAAACCGGAGGCTGTCACGCCCCAGCAGCCGCAACGCCCGCCACACGCGCCTGTCCCGGCGCAGATGGAGCCGCGCACCGAGCCGCGCCCTGCGCCCCTGCGTGCCGAACCGCGCCAGGAGCCGCGCCCGGATATGCGGGAAGCTGCCGCGCGTCCGGCTCATCGCCCGGCACCGCCCTTCGGCAGCCTCACACACCCCGAGCGCCTCTCTCCGGCCAGCGGCAATGGCAATGGAAATCCGGTTTCGTCGCCGTCCGGCGCGCGCGGCCAGAGGCCCGACGAGCACCGCCGCGAGCCGCGTTTCGAGATGTCGCGCAGCACGCCCCGCCCGGTCACAGTGGACATTTCGGCCCTCTCAAGGACCGAACCGGCCATGGAGGCTCTGTCCGTCAGGACGCAGGAAGCCAAGGCCCCCGAGCCGAAGGCCCCGGAAGCCAAGGCACCAGAAGCCAAGGCACCGGAACCGAAGCCCGAGCCCGAAGCGCGCGAGGCCACTGCGCCGACGCCGCAAAAGGCCCCCGAGGCACCCGACGCACCCGCGGCACAGGCAAAGCCTGCTGAGGCCAAGGCCGAAGAGACGAAGCCGGAGCCCAAGACCCCGGCATCCGAGAGCCCCGACCTTGCCGCCGATCTGGAATCCGCCCTGCTTGGCGGGCTTGATCTGGATCTGGGCGCGCCTGCGCCTGCGCCTGCGCCTGCGCCTGCGCCTGTAAAGGCCGAGCCCGCAAAGGCCGAGCCCGTCAAGCAGGAGCCCGTCAACAACGAGCCGGCAAAGCAGGAGGCTCCCGAACAGAAAGCCCCCGTCGAGGCCACGACCAAGGTCGAAGCCGCGAAGGTGGATGAGCCCAAGGCCGCGCCTGCCCCGCAGAGTGCGCCCCCTGCTCCGGCAAACACGGCTGCGACGCCGCCTGCCGCCGCCTCTACCCCTTCTGGTGAGGCCGCCAAGGCCCCGGCGCCGGAAGGCGCGGGCAAGGCGGACGACGCGTCTGCGGCCAAGGCCGACGACAAGCCGAATGCGGGGCAATCGGCCGGTTCTCAACCTGCCGCTACCGCCCCCAAGGCTGCGCCCACCCCCGCCGCGACCGGCAAGGACGACAGCAACGATGACGAGGACGGCCCCCTTCCCCTTGAGGACGTGACCATCGACACCATTGAGGAAGAGATGGCCAAGCTCCTGAAGGAGATCGGCGGAAACAACAAGTCATGATCGGTGGCAGGAGCGGTCGTCTCGGCCGCCCGGCACTCATCGCGATTGCGGCGACAGCCGTAATCGCGATCTCCGCCGGGGCAGCGCTCGCGCAAGGGTTCTCGATCCAGTTCGACGACAACACGACGCTCACCGAGCGCGCCGTGCAGCTAGTCGCGCTTTTGACGGTCCTGAGCCTGGCGCCCTCCATCCTGATCATGGTGACGAGCTTCACGCGCATCATCGTGGTGCTCTCGTTGCTGCGCTCGGCCATAGGCCTTCAAACCGCGCCGCCCAACTCCGTCATGATCAGCCTCGCGCTGTTTCTCACCGCCTTCATAATGGCGCCGACATTCCAGATCGCCTATGACACCGGCGTTGCGCCACTGGTCGCCGGAGAAATCGACTTCGAGCAGGCCTTCGAGCGCGGCTCGGTGCCCTTCCACGCGTTCATGCGCAACAATGTGCGGGAAAACGATCTCGCCCTGTTCATGGAAATGGCGAACGAGGAACCGCCTGCCACGCCGGAAGAGCTGTCGCTGCGCATCCTGGTGCCCGCCTTCATGATCGGCGAGCTGCGCCGCGCCTTTGAAATCGGCTTCCTGCTCTACCTGCCCTTCCTGATCATCGACCTTGTGATCGCCTCCGTCCTCATGTCCATGGGCATGATGATGCTGCCACCCGTCGTGATCTCGCTCCCATTCAAGCTGATCTTCTTCGTGCTGGTGGATGGCTGGAACCTGATCGCGGGCAGCCTGGTGCGTTCCTTCGGCGGCGGCTGACCAGCGGCCGCGCCGCAGGCCGTAAGCCGCCCCCTTTCCCGTCACGCAGGCTCTCCCGTCCCCCTCATCCCCTGTCCCCATCCCATCACGACGTCAAGCGGTGCCGTTGTGCGCTGGGCGCGCCTGATCGTGCCCGGCCATGCCGCGCAGGCTCACCAGAACGCACCCGATGGCGGTCATGAGACCTTCGGGAAAGCGTGGGATTATCGGGACGAAAAGAGAGAACCGCTTCAGGAAGCGTTGGCGGCTGTGTCAGCCATGCCGATAGCCCCCGCACCGCCGCCACCGGAACGATCCGAATTCAGGTAATGGCGGCGATACTCGGACAGGAAGCTCTCCATCGTGTCCACAGCCGCGATGTTGCGGACAACGCCCATGAACTCCACGCCCTTCGTGTCGATCGGGCGGGTCACCACCTCGAAGGCGGCCCCACTTGGGCTGTTCGCCATCTTCTCCGCATATTTGGAACGCAGCCGGTTCAGGCCAAGCTGATCGCCCGCGAAGGAATAGGCAATGGCCGCGCGCAGAACGTCCATGCGTTCCTGATCCTCAAGCGGCATGTCGTCGGCCCAGCGAACACCGTGCATCCGCTCAAGCTGCTCGCCCGCGTCCTGCCAGCGCTCCGCCTGCCAGAGCGTGTCGGCGCGCAGCCGATCGACCTCCGGCCCGCGCAGGTTTGAAATCAGTTCCATCGACAGATCCGAACGCCCGGTATCGGCCAGCGCGCGGGCTTCCACCAGCCGGCGCTGACGATCCAGCGTCTGCGGCAGCTGCGCCTGTCGGGTGCGGTTCAGCACGCCAAGTGCCTTTTCCGGACGGCGGTCGAGCAGATAGACAAGCGCGAGGTCGGCTGCAATCTGGGCGCGGGCAACGCCCTTCAACCGGTTGTCGACCTGATACTGAAGAAGCTCGGCTGCCTGGTCCAGAAGATCGACGGAGATGAGCCGGTCCGCCAGACGGCGCACCATCAGGTCGCCATCGGCACCGATCGGCGTCAGGTCGCGGAAATCATAATAGAGCGACAATGCCTCGATTGGCTCCATCTCGTCGGCCTTGCCGTCCAGATAGAGCGAGGAGAACACCGCGTTCATCTCTTCCTGCAAACGACGTGTGGTCTCGGAGCCCGGATGCGCCTCCACCGCGGCGCGCATCGCCTCAAAGGCTTCGCGGTAGTCACCGTTCTCGGCCGAAAGCTGGGCGAGGAAGCGCAGGGCCGCCAGCTCCGTCTCATCGCCGCGCCAGATGGTCGTCAGCCCCTCCAGACGCTTCTTGGCCTCCTCCGCATCGACCCCGCCGTCGCGATAGCGGATGCGCAGGGCGCGCAGGGTCGCTTCCGCGGCCCGCGGGCGATCCGTGGACCGCGCGACAATATCGAAGGCCCTGAGCGCCTCTTCCGAGCGCCCGCCAGCATCTGCCACCTGACCGCGCAACACGTCGTAACGCGCCGCTTGCGTCTTCGACAAACCGGTCGGATCGAGTTCCGAAAGAAAGCCGGATGCAGCTCCGAAATCGTTCAATTCGACAAGTGCCTTGGCGCCGGCAAGATTGAACTCGTCCTGAAATTTCTCCGGATAGTTGCCGATCACGGCCTGGGCGCGGGGAATTTCCACCCGGGCATCGGCCCAGTTTTGAAGCGCGACATCCGCCATCAGCCGCCAGACCGCCGCATCCGGGCTTTCCGTGAGGTTTTGCCGCTCAAGATGCGTCAACGCTTCCGCCGGACGCGAGGCCAGCACATTGGCGGCGCCCATCGTCAGATTGAAGACCGCATCATTGACGACCGCCGGATTGTTCGCAGCCAGAAGCTCCAGCATGCCAAGCGCCTCTGAAGCGAAGCTGTTGGCAACCTGAAACTGGGCAAGCGCCAGACGCGCAGGCCCGCGCGAGCCCGGATCCATTTCAGCCAGCGCCAATTCCCGCTTGCGCAATTCACGCACGTAATCGTTGATGTCGGGCATGACAAGCTGGGTGAGATCACCGTAGCTCGGCGTGGACATCGGCTGGCCGTTCAGCAGCAGGGCGCCGTTGCGCCCTTGCGAATTGGAGAGCGTCAGCCCGCGATCGACCCGCTGAACCAGGACGTCATCCCCCGAAAACACGATATCGAGGTCGTCCACCATCGGCACCATCGCGATGCCATGGGCAGACGACAGCGTATCCAGTTCCACAAAGGACTGCGCCTTGATCAGACCGCGCGCCGGGCCATAGCCGGTAATCACTTCAAGCGTGTCGCCGATGACAGGATCGACCACCTTGTGATGCGAAACGGGCTTGCCGAAGGGGATGCGCAACAGGTGCCCGCCGTCGCCACGCATGTTGCGTTGAACCGCCAGCGGCTTGGAGGGTTCGAGGATCATCTCGCCGATGGTCAGGATCCAGCCCGGCCCGTCGGTTCCAACAGTGGTCAGCACCCTGTCGCTCAACTCAACGCGAACCACCTGCCAATCGCCGTGCTCTTCGCGCTCGATGGACCGGGCTGCGCCCTTGAGCGCGGTGCGCGCGGCCCCGAGATCGATGGGAACATCGGTGTCGAAGATCATCCACAAGACGTTGCCGCGGCGGAACACCGCCGAAGCAACGGGATCGAGAAAGGGAAACACGATCCGCACCGTGTCACCGATGCGCCGCGCCTCGACGCTGACAAAGTTGCGGACCTCGCTGAACTGGTCGTCATCGACCAGCTCCGGATTTGCGCGGGCATCCTGCAGGCTCTGCGCAGGCGCGGCGGGCGTGTCGCTCGGCGCGTAGCTGTTCTCCGCGATGAGCTTGCTGAGGTCGTCTTCCGGCTGCGCTGCCGCAGGCGCTTGCACCTGGACGGGCTGAGGTTCCGCGACGGGTCCAGACGCGGACTGTGCCGGAACGGGTTGTGCAACCGGTGCGGCCTGCGCCGCCGCCGTATCGGTCTGTGCCTTCGGCTCTGATCCGGACGCGGTTTCAGGCGCGGGCGTCGTCTCCGCGGTCACAGCGGGAGCGGCCTCCTGCGGGGGAGCCCGAAGAACTGGCGGCGCCTGCGTCACGCTCCGCGCCGGGTTCGGAGCGGGCATGGCCGCCCCTGCGGATGTCGAAGGCTGCACGAGCGCAGCCGCCTGGGCGGACGGGGCCGGAGTGGCGGGTGTCGCAGGCGTGGCGGGTGTCGCAGGCGTGGCCGGAGCAGCCGCGGTCGTCGCCGCCGGCTCCGCCGGGGTGGGAGCGGGCAAGGCATCAGCCACGGTTGCCGCGCCGACCGGGATCATCACCGGCTCTTCAGCCGGCGCTGCCGTCAGCGCAGCGTCGTCCGCGAGACGCTCGGACAGCGTCGCCTCCGTGTCCTCCGCCACGACGGGTTCAGGCTCTTTGTCCGGTTCGCTCACTCCGGATGTGGAAACGACGCCGGTCGCGTTGCTGGGAACCCCGTCGGAAAGAGCCTGGGAGACCTTGGCATTGCTGGCATCGACCGGCCCGACCGGGTTGCGCACCACGTCGAGCACGTAATTGTTGCCCTCTCGGAAGGCGCGAACCTTCACCGAGGGATCCACCCGGAGCAGGAAGTTCAATCGATCCTTGGCCGTGAACTGGGTGGCGTCCACCACCCCTTGCGGCAAATGCACCTTCAGATCGGAAATGTCGATATCAACCGGATGGTTGAACGACACCTTCACCACATCCCCCTCGCGCACGAACTGGGAATCGAAGGGGACCGTCCACTGGAAAACGAGGCGGGAAAAGGTGGGATGCTCGCCCACACGCAGCTCGACCGCCGGCATGGTTCCGTTTTCCAGCGCCGCCTGCTCCATCGCCCTGAGTTTGCGCATCGCCTTTTCCGCGCGCTGCGCCAGCTCCCTCACCACGTCATCCGGCAAGCTCGGCGGCATGCCCACCCAGTTGGCGGGAAGCAGATCAACAAAGAGCTTCTCGCCCGCCTCCATGGTGTTGATGCGCGAATCCCCGGAAAGCGCCAGCCGCAGGCCGGAGCCGTCCGGATCAAGCCGGACCACGGAGGCATAGGCGGAGAGCGCACTGGCCAATGCGCCACGCGGCTCCAGCGTGACCGGCTCCTGGAAGGTGATGCGCAGGACGCCACTGGATATCCGCGCATCATAGGTCGGCAAAAGCGTGCGATTGCGGAACGTGACGACGATCCGGCCGAACCCCTCTTCCTGGCTGGCCTCCACATAGGCCACAGGGCGTTCCTGGGCGAGCGCGACGGTTGTCCGAGGCGCCAGAAACAGGCTCGCGACAAGCGCAAGAACGACAAAACGGGCCGCCATGGCGCACGCCGCGATCGCGCGCGCGCCAAACGTCCCGTCAGTGTTCCTTTTCGCGGGCAACCGCTTCGTCATCCACTCGATACCTATCACCGGCCCCCGCCCTAACGAGCCAACCTACGCGAGCGGGCTTAACGTGCTGTTACATCAATGCTCTAAAACCGGCGACTACGGTCAGTTTCCGCCGATTTTGGGCAGATCGCCAACCGATGTCGCGCCACCGCCGTCCCCACCGGTCGCAAGTTCGATTGTCAGCCGCTCGGCGACTTCCGGCTGCATCTTCGCCATCACGTCCGCCACCTTGGCCGGCTTCATCGCGCGCGCCACCTTCACCAGGATGCTGAGTTCCAGCCGGTCGAAGATCCGCGCAGCGTCCTTGGCGCGCATGGATTCATACATCCGCGCCAGGTTCATGAATTCCTGCTCTTCCTGCTTCTTCTTCTCGTCGACAGCCACGCCGATGCGCGCCTCAAGCTGCTTCAACTCGCTGACGCGGCTTTCGATACGCTGTTCCGCCGCCTTCAGAAGATCCTCGCGAAGCCGCTGATGCGCCTCACGTTCATCCAGTTCCTTGCGCCGCTGCCTCAGGCGTTCCAGCACCACGCGTTCGGAGCGCGACCGCCCCAGATCCGAGCCCTTGATGATGGTGCCTTCCGGCGGCAGACCGCCATTGCCGAGCCCGCCATCCTCGCCGGTCGCCGGCATTGCCCCCAGATCGGGCGGAAGGTCGTCGCCAGCAGGTGCCATCCCGTCGGCTGGCGCTCCGGCGTCGGGTCCCGCGGTATTTTCCGCGGGCGCAGCCGCCTCCCCCTGGGCCTGTGCTTCCAGGACCGGGCTCAGCACGAAGCCCGACTGGGTCACGATACCGATGCTCTTGAACACCAGCAGCGCGCCTGTCGACAGGAAGACCAGATGGAGGAGACGAAGCTTTTTCAAGCGGCCCGCTCCCCATTGCGCTGACGGAACCGCTCCAGACGGGCGGCGGCTTCAGCGGCGGCGGCACGCAGATCCTGTGCGGATACGGACCGGGTGGGCTGGGGCTGCGGCGTGGCAGGCGCGGTATTGGGCGCACAGGAAGCCATTCCTGCCTCCATGCCCGATGCGCGCACAGACTGACCATGGCCGGCGGCTTCCGCGATCTGGGAAATGCGCGAGAGAACCGTCCCACCAGTCTCCAGCTGACTGGCAAGTTCCATCGAGAGCCGCTCCGCCTGCGCCATGCGCTGGCCGATCGTCTGATCACACTCGGCAGCCGTCGTCTTGAGCCCCAGAATGGCGCGTTCGGCGATTTCCGTGGTCGTGATGAGTTCGGAGATGGTCGCACGCAACGCTTCCTCGTCGGACCGCAGCCGCTTGAGGCGACCGTTGAGAACCGCGCAATAGGCGATGGTGAGTACCAGAAGGCAGGCAACAAGGCCTTCAATGACCAGACCGAGGGGAAGTTGGGTCACGACAGGGACTCCGTTTCGCTTTGCATCGCCTTTTCGAAGGCAGACAGTGTCATCTTGGGTTTGCGCAGACCACGGCTGACCGCGATTGCGATATTGTCTTCGACGCGACCGATATTGCCCTCGGTGAGCGCAATGTCACCAACCTTGATGGTAACAGGATCCTGCGGGCCGAGATCGAACATCAGTGTCTCACCCAGCTCCATCTTCATGATCCGGCTGATCGGCACTTCGGTTTCGTAGAGAACCGCATCGACCTCGATCTCGGCGGCGTTGATCTCGGTGGCCAGATGGCCTTCCCAAGTCGTGTCACGGCCGAACTTCTCACCCATGAACTGCTGCAGCAGCAGATCGCGGATCGGCTCCACCGTGGCATAGGGGATCATGATCTCGATCTTGCCGCCGCGATCCTCCATGTCGATGCGAAGCTCGACGAGGATGGCCGCATTGGCGGGGCGTGAGATGGCCGCGAAGCGCGGATTGGTCTCCAGCCGTTCGAGACTGAAATGGACCGGGGAAAGCGGCGCGAAGGCCTGTTCGGCGTCAGACAGGATGATCTCCACCATCCGGCGCACGAGATTGATCTCGATGGTGGTGTAGGGCCGCCCTTCCACGCGCACCGGCGCACCACTGCGTCCGCCGCCCAGAAGCACGTCAATGATGGAATAGATCAGGCTCGATTCCACCGTCGCCATGCAGAACCCGTCCCACTCTTCCGCCTTGAAGACGGTGAGGATCGCCGGCAGCGGAATGGAATTCAGGTAATCGCCGAAACGCACCGACGTGATGGAATCGAGCGAGACTTCAACGTTGTCGGAGGTGAAGTTGCGCAAAGAGGTCGTGGTCAGCCGCACGAGGCGGTCGAACACGATTTCCAGCATCGGCAGACGTTCGTAGGAAACCATCGACGAGTTGATCAGCGCGCGAATGCCGCTGGTTTCGCCGGAAATGGTATCCTCGATGTTGAAACCCAGGAGGTTGTCGATTTCCTCCTGGTTCAGAATGCGGTCCGCGCCGCGCGTCGCCGTTTCGAGTTCCGGCTCGCTGGCATCGACCATCGACGCCCAGTGGGCGGCCATGTCGTCGGCGGTTCCAACACCCTGCTCTTCCAGAGCCGCGCCCCAGGCGGCGGCAAGATCGTCGTCCTCGGACTCCCCGCCCCCCTGCTCGGCAAGCGCATCGCCCCAGGCTGCGTCCAGGTCGTCGACCATCAGGTCATCATCGTCGTCGGCCATAGTCGTTCACCTACTGGATCAGGATTTCCTTGAAGAGAACGCCATCGACCCGCGCGGGATAGACCGCGACGTTGATGCGCCTCAACAATTCTTCCTTGAGCCGGAACAGTCCTGCGGACCCTTCCAGATCGACCGGACGCAACTCGCGCATGTAGACCTGAAAGGCATCCATGACGCGCGGCAGGAACGGCTCGATCTGATCGGCAACCTCCCTGCTGGCAACCTCAAGCGAGATCTGCACTTTCAGGTAGGTGGCCTGCCCCTGCGTGGCGAGATTTACCGTCACTTCGGGCAGGTCGTAGAAATAGACTTGTTTCTGCGGAACGAAATCCGGCACAGCACCGCCGTCGGCGGACTGAACTGCTGCCGTTTCCGAATCCGAACCACCGAACGCG
Source organism: Breoghania sp. (assembly GCF_963674635.1). NCBI lineage: Bacteria > Pseudomonadati > Pseudomonadota > Alphaproteobacteria > Hyphomicrobiales > Stappiaceae > Breoghania > Breoghania sp. The sequence goes on along the minus strand of NZ_OY771475.1, from coordinate 210,285 downwards.
CCAAACAGATAGGCTGCCCCACCACCGACAATCAGCAGTGCGGCCGCGGCCGCGGCGATCAGGATGATCTTTTTCTTTTTGGACGGTGCCTCACCGTCGGCGCCAGCCTCTTCGACCGCGCCCTGTTCCGCATCAGACATATACGGCTCCCCGCCGTTGCGCGACGCTTAAAGCTCCCCAGCTCCCCGTGCGCCCGCGTTCTTAAACATAAATTCACAATGGTTAACGAAAGGTTTCCAAATCCTTTCAGTGGTGTCCCGTATACACCCCCGGCAAGGTTTTCCCCGAGGAAGAAATGGTCGGCAATTTTTACCGCATTCAACGGAGGTCCGTTTTCTTTTTCTTTGTTTTTCAACAGCTTAAAAATTGGCACGAGTTGTGCTCATAGGAACGGGACCGCGCCGTCTGGGGAGACTGGGTGCGGCATCGGGGAGCACAAGGAACGTTAACGATGCAGAATGCGGAGCTCATCGGGCTGACGCGACAGACGGCACTGAAGCGCAACCTGTCGGTCATCGCCAACAATCTCGCTAACCTCAACACCAGCGGCTTCAAGGGCGAAAACCTGCTGTTTGAGGAATACATGATGCCGGTCGCGTCGATGAGCGAGTTTCGCCGTCCCGACCGCCCGCTGTCCTACGTGCAGGACTTCACCTCCTTCCGCGACATGAGCGAGGGAGACGTGCGGACCACCAACAACCCGCTTGACGTCGCCGTCGATGGCAAGGGCTGGTTCGTGATCGACACGGCCGACGGCGAACGCTTCAGCCGTGCCGGCAACTTCGAAATCAACGCCAATGGCGAACTGGTCACCGTTAACGGCGATACGGTTCAGGGCCAGGGCGGACCGATCGTCTTTGCTCCCGACGAGACGGATCTGAACATCGCCCGCGACGGCACCATCTCCACCTCCGCAGGTGTGCGTGGCCGTCTGCGCGTCGTCAGCTTCGAGAATGACAGCGCCCTTCGCCCCATCGGGCGCAACCTGTTTGTCGCCGACGTCGACAACAATCCGCCGACCGACATGGCGGCCCCGCGCGTCCAGCAGGGCGCACTGGAAGGCTCCAACGTCAATGGTGTGAACGAGATGACCCGCATGATCGAGGTCACCCGCGCCTATCAGACCGTGGCCCAGATGATGAAGGACCAGAACGATCTGATGACGAACGCCATCCAGACCCTCGGCACGACCGATAGCTAAAGCCCCGGCCAACCCACAGTTTTTGAGGAGATGAGCCGATGAAGGCGCTCCATATCGCAGCTTCGGGCATGAAAGCCCAGGAACTCAACGTCGAAGTCATTTCGAACAACCTCGCGAACATGCGCACCACCGGCTACAAGCGCCAGCGTGCACAGTTCCAGGATCTGCTCTATCAGAACCTGCGCCGTGTGGGCACGGACACCTCCGATGCCGGCACGCGGGTTCCCACCGGCGTTCAGATCGGCTCCGGCGTGCGTACCGCCGCGACCAGCCGCATCATGTCCCAGGGCACCCCGCAGCTCACAAAGAAGGAGCTCGACGTCGCCATCCGGGGCGAGGGCTTCTTCCAGATCGACCTGCCGGACGGCACCACCGCCTATACCCGCGACGGCGCTTTCGAACGCGATGCCAACGGCCAGCTCGTCACCGTGGACGGCTACGCAGTCCAGCCCGGCATCAACATTCCCGGTGATACGCTCGACATCTCCATCAGCTCGGACGGCCAGGTGCAGGGTACCGTGAATGGCGCCGTCCAGACCTTCGGCCAGCTCCAGCTCGCCCGTTTCACCAACAAGGCGGGCCTGCAGGCCATCGGTGAAAACCTCTACCTTGAGACCGAAGCCAGCGGCGCCCCGCAGGTCTCCAATCCCGGCGACGAAAGCACCGGAACCCTGCTCCACAAGCATCTGGAAATGGCCAACGTGGAAGCGGTCAGCGAAATCACCGACCTGATCTCCGCCCAGCGCGCCTACGAGATGAACTCCCGTGTCATCCAGGCGGCTGACGAAATGATGCAGACCAGCTCGCAGCTGCGCTAAGGCAAGGAAACCGAAGCCATGATGCGCGCCCTCAGCCTCTTTGTCGTCGCAGCGACCCTATCGCTCGCCGCCGCCTTTTCAGGAGCCCAGGCCGGCGAACGCGCCTCCCTGCGCGCCCAGGTCACGGCCACGCGTGCGGTCCTGACCGTCGGCGACTTTTTCGACAATGCCGGATCCGTCGCGAACCGCCCGCTTTTCCGCGCCCCCGATCTGGGCGAAACCGGCACCGTGCCCGCGCTCGACGTTCTGCGCCGTGCCCGCGCAGCAGGGCTCGCGAACCCGGCTTCGAACGGCCTGCTTCAGATCACCGTTCACCGCGCCGCCCTCACCATTACCCCCGACGATCTGCGGGCACTGGTGCGTGACGCACTGATGGAGCGCATGGGGCTTGAAGACCCCGATGCCCTGGAAATCAGCTATTCCGATAATGTGCCGAACCTGAGCGCCGATCCGGCGGCCCTTGTCCCGGTTTCCCTGGCACGGCTCACCCGCTCCTCGCATTCCGGTCGCTTCGACGCGATCTTCGCCGTTCAGCTTGGCGAGCGCACCGCTTCCTTCGCCGTCTCCGGCTTCGCTCGCGAGACCGCTGAGGTCGTCACCCTCGCCCGTCGCCTGGCGCGTGGAGAGACCGTCTCGGCGCGCGATCTTCAGACCATCCGCGTCCCCAAGGCCACCCTGCGCAACGATACGATTACCGACCCGGCCATGATCGTCGGCATGGCGCTTCGCCGTGCCCAGTCGCCGGGCCGCCTCCTCGCACCTCGCGATTTCGAGGAACCGATCGTCGTCGCGCGCCGCTCGAAGGTGATCATCACCTACAGGCTCGCCGGCCTCACCCTCACCGTTCAGGGGGAAGCCATGGTCGACGGCGTGAAGGGCGACGTGATCGACGTCCTCAACACCCAGTCCAACCGCACCGTGCAGGCCCTCGTCACCGGCCCCGGTCGCGTTTCCGTCCAGCCGCGTCCCGCCGGGCGCATCGCCAGCCTCCAGGAGGCCACCCAGTGAGCCCGTATCGTACCCTTCTCGTTTGCTCCGTGGCTCTTCTTGCAGCCGGTTGCGGCACCGCCGACAAGCTGAAGAACATCGGTCAGCCCCCGGCACTCAGCGCCATCAACGACCCCACGACCACCGCAGGCTACCGGCCGGTCAAGATGCCCATGCCGCAACCCACGCCGGTGCACTATGCCGCCAACTCCCTGTGGCAGTCCGGTTCGCGCTCCTTCTTCAAGGACCAGCGCGCCCGCCAGGTCGGCGACCTGCTGACGGTCATCGTGACCATCACGGACAAGGCCGAAATCGACAACGCCACCGCGCGCAGCCGCTCCGGCTCAGACAGCGTGGGCGCGGGTGGCGCGGTCGGCACCGTGATCGACAAGTTCCTGCTGCCCGGATACGTCAATTCCAGCGATCTGGCTGACGTCACCTCCGCATCCAGCCAGTCCGGTTCCGGCACGGTCGACCGTTCGGAAACCCTGCAAACCAAGGTCGCCGCCGTGGTGACGCAGGTTCTGCCCAATGGCAACCTCGTCATCGAGGGCCGCCAGGAAGTCCGGGTGAATTTCGAGGTTCGCGAACTCATCGTGGCCGGCGTGATCCGACCGGAAGATATCGGGGCGGAAAACACGATCGACAGCGCCAAGATCGCCGAGGCCCGCATTTCCTACGGCGGACGCGGCCAGATCACGGACGTCCAGCAGCCCCGCTACGGCGCCCAGGCGCTCGACATCCTCCTGCCCTTCTAAGGTCGATCCGGCCCCCGGCACCGCCCCACCAGGGCGGTGCCCTCCCCAAGCTCTTCCAAGCTCCCCCGAGCTCCCCCAGAGCTCGAACAAGAGCCACTCCCCAGGGCTCTTTGCAGGCTGCCACTCCGCTCCCCGGGCTGGCAGACAGAGGGAAGGCGCGGTGCAATGCTCCCCAAAGTCTGCACCGCGCCTCTCTTCTTTTCAGGCTCTGACGCGGCTTTCGCCCTCAACGACGGCCCGCGCCAGAACACGCGATCGTCCCGACATCCCCCATCGGCCCTTCCCCGTCGGCCCCTCCCCACCGACGCTTGCACGCAAGGCTCCCCACCCCACGCGTGCTGCCGATCTCCGGAACCCGGACAAAAAGAAAGGCCGCTCAAGGGCGGCCTGCTTCAGTTCGACAAAATCGATCGATTCATCAATCGTCGCGATAAACCCGTTCGCGCCGTTCATGGCGCTCCTGAGCTTCGAGAGAGAGCGTTGCGATCGGGCGGGCGTCAAGACGCTTCAACGCGATCGGCTCGCCTGTTTCTTCACAATAGCCATAACTTCCGTCTTCGATCCGCTGCAATGCAGCATCGATCTTCGAAATCAGTTTACGCTGGCGGTCGCGCGCCCGCAGTTCAATGGAACGATCTGATTCAGAAGAAGCACGATCGGCAAGATCGGGGTGATTCTGGCTTTCTTCCTGCAGGTGAGCGAGCGTTTCCCGACTCTCACGCAGGATATCCTCTCTCCAAGCGAGCAGCTTCGAGCGAAAATACTCGCGCTGCCTCTCATTCATGAACGGTTCGTCCTCATGAGGACGATAATCAACTTCGACTTCAACCGTCATGGATAACTCCGAAAACCTAACGAGGCCGCGCGGAATATAGCGATCACGCCAACAAGTCGCAACGACGATATATGGAATTTTATAACGCTCTCGTGATTGCCCTCACCCTGGCCAGCTCCTCCTGTCCGAGAACCAGCTTTCGATTAAAATACATTAATAGATTGAAAGACATAGGTCTATTGGACAATCTTCCAAGGCATCGCAACCCGTACGAGAAAGCCCGCTTTTCGCACAACCTGAGATGTAGCGCGTCAGGTGACGCGGCCACCGCAGAGGGAAAAAGCCGCGACTAGTCCGGATATTGACCGAGCTTGGCCAGCTCGACTCGCGCCCTCAGATCGATCTCGTCGAAAACCTCTTCAAGGCGAGGATCTCCGGACGGCATGCGCGCGCTCACCAGATTGAGGATCCGCTCAAGCCGCGCGGGCGGAATGACGCCGGCCAGAAGGTCTGCCTTCATCTCCTCCAGTGCATCGAGAAGATCTCGCCCGCGCTGGACAGCGCCGCGCCTGCGGCCGGTCAACGGATCGTCCACCTCCTGCAAGGCAAGCAAGGCATCAACCGAATGCGCGGCATTCACACCGCCGGTCGCACCGGTCGTCTCCGTCTCACCCTCGGTAATGGGAGAAAAGGACGAGCCGGACTTGGCCGAGCTCTTTGTCCCGGAGCGCTTTTGAACGCTTGTGCTGGAAGACGGTCCGCCGATCCGCATGTCGCTTGTCCAGAGTTACCCCGCGCTTCCCACATTCCGGGCACCGCGTCGGGCAGAATTTTCCGAATTCTCAAACCAAATTGACCCACTAGGCAGTTTTTGCCGGGTCAACAAAGGGTCTCGAATCCTACCAGTCCCGACAGAACACTCCAAATCGCCTTGAATTTCAATCCGTTAAAGACAGGACTCGGTGCTTTTCCGTTTTCTCGCCAGGTTGGCACGCTCCTCGCAATGGAGCTGATGAACCGCGCCACGTGCGTGCCACAGATTCTGTTTGCGGAAGAACCCGATGTCCCTGGCTTCCAGTCTGCGCCTGATCGTCTTCGTCGCCACGGCCTTCGTCGCCACAGCGGCCCAGTCCGCCTCGCGCATCAAGGATATCGCCGATTTCGAAGGCCTGCGCGAAAACCAGCTCATCGGCTACGGCCTTGTCGTTGGCCTTCAGGGCACGGGCGACAGCCTCAACAACGCGCCTTTCACCAAGCAGAGCCTGCAGGCCATGCTGGAACGGCTCGGCGTGAACATTCGCGGCACCAACCTCAAGACCCAGAATGTCGCCGCGGTCATGGTCACGGCAAACCTGCCCGCCTTCACCACTCAAGGCACCCGCATCGACGTGACCGTCAGCGCCATGGGGGACGCCGACAGCTTGCAGGGCGGCACACTTCTGGTCACCCCGCTGATCGGTGCGGATGGCGAGGTCTACGCCATCGCGCAAGGCCCGCTGGCCATTGGCGGCTTCTCTGCGCAGGGCGCGGCCGCCTCCATCACGCAGGGTGTGCCGACATCGGGCCGCATCTCCAACGGCGCGGTGGTCGAGCGCGAGCTCGATTTCCGCCTCGCCGCCATGACCTCGCTGCGTATCCAGCTGCGCAATCCCGACCTTACCACCGCCCGCCGCATCGCCCTTGCGATCAACGAGCTGATCGGCCTGCCGACGGCGGAGCCCTCCGACCCTGCCACGGTGCGCCTGACCCTGCCGCGCGAGTTCAATGGCAACATCGTGGACCTGATGACCGACATCGAGCAGCTGCGCATCGAACCCGACCTGCCCGCCAAGATCATCATCGACGAGAAGTCCGGCATCATCGTCATGGGACAGAACGTCAAGGTTTCCACCGTGGCCGTTGCGCAAGGCAACCTGACGGTGACGATCGCCGAAAGCCCGGTCGTCTCCCAACCCCAACCCTTCGCCAACGGCCAGACCGTCGCCCTTCCGCGCACCGATGTCACCGTCACCGACGGATCGGAAAAGCGCGTGGCAGTGGTTCCCGAAAGCGTCACCCTTCAACAGCTCGTCGATGGCCTCAACGCCCTCGGCATCGGCCCGCGCGACCTGATCTCCATTCTTCAGGCGATCAAGGCCGCAGGCGCCCTCCAGGCAGAAATCGAGGTGATCTGATGATGACCCGCGACACCGCCTCCCTGTTCGCCGGCGTGCCTGCGTCAGGACTTCACTCCATGCCCCTTCCCGCCGCCCGCAGAGGCGACGCCGCAATCGACGCTTCCGGCGCAGGAAAAGCGGCGAAGGAATTCGAATCCGCCTTCCTGCAGCAGATGCTCACCTCGATGTTCGACACCATCGAGGGCGGCGGAACCTTCGGCGACGGCGCTTCTTCAGACATCTGGCGCGGCATGCTCACCGAACAATATGCCGGCGCCATCACGGATGCCGGCGGCATCGGCATTGCCGCTACCGTCCAACGCGAACTCTTGGCCCTTCAGGAAAGCTCCCTGTGATGACACAGACATTCAACCAGACGCCCGGCTCGAACACGAGTGCCGACAAGGAAAGCACGAAGATCGCAACACGTGCGGAAGCCGAGGCGGAGTGCTCGGAGCTGAAATTCACCATGGACTCGCTTCTCTCCGCCATCGAAGAAGAGACCGCCCTGGTGCGTGACGGAAAGCTGCGCCAGGCGGGCGAACTGCAACCGCGCAAGGCGGAGCTGATGCAGCAATATATCCAGCGCCTCAACCGCACGCGGGACAATTCCGTGGCGCTGGGCAATCTGGCCCCCGTGGCGGTTGCGGATCTGCGTCGCGGCCATGTGGAATTCCAGGCGGTCCTCAAGATCAATCTGGCGGTGCTGGCCACCGCGCGTGAGGTGGCTGAAAGGCTCGTGCGCTCGGTCGCCGAAAGCGTCGGGGTCGCTGAAACGCCCAAGACCTACACGCGGGCCGGCGCGCATCCTCAGACCAATTCCACCCGCGGCCTCGCGATCAATCGCAGCCTCTAGGTTCAGATCCGGACTTCAAGACTTCGGAGCGCCGCGGGCCACTCAGCCTGCGGCGGCTTCCCCCGGCCGGCTCCCGCCGCCGCCAACGCGCATTGACCACCCCAATGCCGCCCAAAGTGCCCTGCGGCCCGACGCCGCAGAAGGGCACATGGGCCCCTTCCGGCATGGCTTGACCACCCCGCAAAGCGAGCGGTGATTCGCCTCATCCAGCCGGCCAGATCAATTTTCTTTCGCAAAAAACGATGACGCTCCGCGGCACTATGCTCCCGCCCATATGCGCAGGATGAGCACAGTATATCGCGCCACGCCCGCCGCCCGAGCGCCGTAACAGCGCGTAAATACTTATGTTTTCGAATTGGCAGTTTCCACGATGACGCCTGCAAGAATCAGCAAGCGCGATTTCAGCCAAATCATTAGATTTAATTTATCTTAATTTTGAGCACTTTCCTTTTGAAACCGGTTAGAGCCAGACTATATACTTAGGAAGCGTAAACATGGGCACATTGAGTTGTGAGTATTGGGCCCGAAGGAGATTGCCATGGATGCGGGAGCCCTGAAACCCGTCTCGGCATTCAGTCAAAACGCGACGGCACAGGCGCAATACGCTCTGCGCACGCCGACAGCGAACGAGACGGAACTGCCGCCTGAGCAGGTCGTTACACCGGTCACCGAGAGTGAAGCCGGCGCCCGTTCGCGTCCTGAAAAGGAGCGGCCAAACGCCCAGCAGCTTAAGCGCGAGACCTTCTTCGATCAGGAAACCGACACCCTGATCTATCGCGCGCTGGATCCGGAATCCGGCGAGGTTGTCCGCCAGATCCCCGAAGAGGCCATGCTTCGGCTTCGCCAGGCCCTCGCAGACCAGGCCGCCCCGCATGTGCCGGCCGACGGTGTCAACGTGGGCGCAGGAGACCTGGAGCCGACTATCAGCCGCATGCTCTAGGCTTGCCCTCACGAGCGCGCGTGACTGTTTGATCTTGATTAGCCCCGGCCCCTGACCGGCGGCAGTGATGTTTTTTGTGCCTTGTGCCCCGGCCGCCGTGAGCGGCTTTTTTTCATTTAAGCCCCCCCCTTTTTTGCCCGCAAGCCCGCACACTGAGGCTCTGGCCGCCTTCAATCAGACAGCGCCGAAATCGACCAGCGGACCGCGCGTAGCGTCGCGCCACCAGGTGCCGAGCGCCATATGTGCAAGCCAAGTATTAAAAACCATATTTTAATTGTGTTTTCTATTTAAAGTAAAACAAAGATCTCATGTACACTGTAATTTGTTTGTATCCATTTGACCTATTTAGCCCTTAATATTGTCACTTTTTCCATACGCGTCACTGATTACTATGGTTTAACTATTCATTTTACTTGTCTTTAACACCTTAAAACTAGTTTCGGCCACGTTCACCCAGAACGGGTGCTCTGTTTCCAGAACAAGGAAAACTGTTATGGCTGATATCACTCTCTCCGCAGGCGTCCGTCAGAACCTGCTCTCGCTCCAGTCCACCGCGGACCTCATGGCGACCACGCAGAACCGTCTGGCGACCGGCAAGAAGGTCAACTCGGCTCTCGACAACCCGACCAACTTCTTCACCTCCTCGTCGCTCCAGTCTCGCGCTGGCGACCTTGATAGCCTGATGGACAGCATGTCCAACGGCATCAAGACCCTGGAGGCTGCGGACAATGGCCTGACCTCGATCACCAACACGCTTGAATCCATGCAGTCCACACTGCGTCAGGCGCGTCAGGACAAGTCTTTCGAGACGACGTCTTACACGGTCAACGTGGGCTCCAGCCCGGCTGGCACCGAGCAGCTGTCTCTGTCCGGTGGTTCCGTCGGCACCACTGCCGTCGATATCGACCTCACCCAGTCTCAGGGCGTTGCCACCGGCTCCGGTTTCTCTGCCCTCGACTTCGACAGCGCCGCCGACAACTCCTATGCCGGCTCGCTGACTTTTGATGTTGCCATTGACGGTGGCACCGCGCAGACCGTCGCAATCACTGCGACCGATGCCGACACCCTGTCGATCACCATCGATGGCGGCTCCGCGACCACCTTCGACGTCGCCGACGTCGAGGCAGTCACCGCCGACGAACTGGCTTCCGTGATCAACGCCGGCTTCGACGCCGAAGGTGTTGACATCACCGCCAGCACAAGCGGCGGCGAACTCGTGCTGACCTCAGACACGGCTTCCGACAGCTCCACCGCTGCCGTCACCGTGTCGGCCGTCGCGGAAACCCTGGCAGGCTCCTCTGACTCAGGCCTCGGCTCTGCGGCCGATAGCCTGGCCAACACCACTGCCAAGACCGTCGATACGCTGGTCTCCGAGATCAATGCCAACTCGTCGCTCACAGGCAACGTTCGTGCCTCGAACGACAACGGCAAGCTGCGTCTTGAGAACCAGTCCACGCAGGATCTGGACGTGACCGGCGTCAATGCCACGACCGGCGTCGCCGATGGCGGCTCGGGCACAGGCACGATCGGTGGCAACACCGTGCGCGCCGATCTGTCCGAACAGTTCAACGAGCTGCGCGATCAGCTCGACAAGCTGTCGGATGATGCCTCCTTCAACGGCATCAACCTGCTGCGTGGCGACAACCTGAAGATCACCTTCAACGAGACCGGTACGTCCACGATCGACATCCAGACCAAGAACGGCGAGACGATCAACGCCGGAACCCTTGGCCTGGCCGACATCGAGGCCGCCGATCTGGACAGCGACACCAATATCGACTCGCTGCTCGCAGACGTGAAGGACGCGATCAACACGGTTCGTTCGCAGTCGTCGGCCTTCGGCTCCAACCTCTCGATTGTTGAAAATCGTCAGGAATTCACGACCTCGATGATCAACACGCTTGAGACCGGTGCCGACAATCTGGTGCTGGCGGACGGTAACGAGGAAGCGGCGAACATGCTGGCTCTGCAGACCCGGCAGCAGCTCTCCTCCACCGCCCTGTCGCTGGCCTCCCAGGCCGATCAGGCGCCGCTGCGTCTGTTCTAAGACCAACGCGACATCGCAAAACAACATTGAACGGCGGGGCCCCTGGCTCCGCCGTTTTTCTTGTGTCAGCCCCCAGCCTCACCGCCTTTTTCCACAACCCACCCATTGGGTGAGACAATTTACCGCATACCTTTGCGGAGAACCTGCGCGCAGAAGGCTCCAAAAGCGCACATTTGAGCGCGCCGCGACCACCTCCCCTCGCCCCGTCCCGGATCAAATACGCCATCCCTGCCCTTGCGGCAGATCGCGCGTCTTTCGCGCTTTCCCCTATCGCCATTTCATTTGAAGTTTTAAAGTGAACTCCGAAAACTGACAGATATGTAAGTATTAAATGCCTGTTAATACATACAGGTCAGTTTTTGACAGCTCCCAGAAAGGGGGCGTTTGAGTTCCAAGAAAGGAATTAGTAAATGTCTGATATCACCCTTTCCGCCGGCGTCCGCCAAAATCTGCTCTCTCTGCAGGGCACTGCGGACCTGATGGCCACGACCCAGAATCGTCTGGCCACCGGCAAGAAGGTCAATTCGGCCCTCGACAATCCCACCAACTTCTTCACCTCCTCGTCGCTGCAGTCGCGTGCAGGCGATCTGGGATCGCTGATGGACAGCATGTCCAACGGCATCAAGACGTTGGAAGCGGCCGATAACGGTCTGACCTCGATCACCAACACCCTGGAATCGATGCAGTCCACCCTGCGTCAGGCCCGTCAGGACAAGTCCTTCGAGACCGCGTCTTACACGGTTGACGTGGGATCCTCCCCGGCGGGCACTGAAAAGATGACCCTTTCCGGCGGCGCCATCGGCGAGACCGGCAAGGAACTTGATCTGACGACTTCTCAGTCCAAGATCACGGCCGGCGCGTTCACAAACGTGAGCTTTAACGCCGGCGGCGACAACGTCTCCTTCGACATCGCTGTCGATGGCGGAACCGCAAAGACGATCACTGTTACCGAGTCAGATGTCACTGCAGCCGTTACAGCCGGTACCGTCGCAGACAAGACGGCTGTTACCGCTGAGGAAATGGCAGGACTGATCAACGACAAGCTGACGGCTGCAGGCGTCAAAGCCGAGGCCGGGGTTGAGGGCGGCAAACTGACGCTGACAACCACGTCAAAGGACACTGACACCAGCAAATCGTCGATCGAAGTGAGCTCGTTTGCCGCGACGGTCAGCGCAGGCTCCACCGGCATCGCCGACGGCACTGGTTCCGCGATCAACACCACTGCCAAGACGGTCGATACGCTCGTCAATTCGATCAACAACGACACCTCGCTGAAGGGCAAGGTTCGTGCGTCGAACGACAATGGCAAGCTGCGCCTGGAGAACCAGTCCACGCAGGACATGACCGTGGGCGGCTCAACCACCTCCGGCAACATTGACGGTTCCTCCAGCACGAGCGAGATCGGCGGCAACAGTGTGCGTGCCGATCTGTCCGAGCAGTTCAACGAGCTGCGTGACCAGCTCGACAAGCTGTCGGATGATGCCTCCTTCAACGGCATCAACCTGCTGCGCGGCGACAACCTGAAGATCACCTTCAACGAGACCGGTACGTCCACGATCGACATCCAGACCAAGAACGGCGAGACGATCAACGCCGGAACCCTGGGCCTGGCCGACATCGAGGCCAAGGATCTCGACAGCGACGCGAACATCGACTCGATGCTCGGTGACGTGAAGGAAGCGATCAACAAGGTCCGTTCGCAGTCTTCGGCCTTCGGCTCGAACCTGTCGATCGTTGAGAACCGTCAGGACTTCACCAAGTCCATGATGAACACGCTGCAGACCGGCGCAGACAATCTGGTGCTGGCGGACGGTAACGAGGAAGCGGCGAACATGCTGGCTCTGCAGACCCGGCAGCAGCTCTCCTCCACCGCCCTGTCGCTGGCCTCTCAGGCCGATCAGGCGCCGCTGCGTCTGTTCTAAGACCAACGCGACATCGCAAAACGACATCGAACGGCGGGGCCTCTGGCTCCGCCGTTTTTCTTGTGTCAGCCCCCAGCCTCACCGCCTTTTTCCACAGCCCACCCATTGGGTGAGACAATTTACCGCATACCTTTGCGCGGAACCTGCGCGCAGAAGGCTCCAAAAGCGCACATTTGAGCGCGCCGCGACCACCTCCCCTCGCCCCGTCCCGGATCAAATACGCCACCCCTGCCCTTGCGGCAGATCGCGCGTCTTTCGCGCTTTCCCCTATCGCCATTTCATTTGAAGTTTTAAAGTGAACTCCGAAAACTGACAGATATGTAAGTATTAAATGCCTGTTAATACATACAGGTCAGTTTTTGACAGCTCCCAGAAAGGGGGCGTTTGAGTTCCAAGAAAGGAATTAGTAAATGTCTGATATCACCCTTTCCGCCGGCGTCCGCCAAAATCTGCTCTCTCTGCAGGGCACTGCGGACCTGATGGCCACGACCCAGAATCGTCTGGCCACCGGCAAGAAGGTCAATTCGGCCCTCGACAATCCCACCAACTTCTTCACCTCCTCATCGCTGCAGTCGCGTGCAGGCGATCTGGGATCGCTGATGGACAGCATGTCCAACGGCATCAAGACGTTGGAAGCGGCCGATAACGGTCTGACCTCGATCACCAACACCCTGGAATCGATGCAGTCCACCCTGCGTCAGGCCCGTCAGGACAAGTCCTTCGAGACCGCGTCCTATTCGGTTGACCTCGGCTCCTCCCCGGCGGGCACTGAAAAGATGACCCTTTCCGGCGGCGCCATCGGCGAGACCGGCAAGGAACTTGAACTGACGACTTCTCAGTCCAAGATCACGGCCGGCGCGTTCACGACGGTTGACATGACGGGCAGCAGCAACAGCGTCTCCTTCAACATCGCCGTCGATGGCGGAACCGCACAGACGATCACGGTTTCCGATTCAGATACCGCTGCAGCTGCTGCCGCCGGCACCATCGCGGACGAGGGGGCTATTACCGCTGAGGAAATGGCCGGACTGATCAACGACAAGCTGACGGCTGCAGGCGTCAAAGCCGAGGCCGGGGTTGAGGGCGGCAAACTGACGCTGACAACCACGTCAAAGGACACTGACACCAGCAAATCGTCGATCGAAGTGAGCTCGTTTGCCGCGACGGTCGCCGGCGGCTCCACCGGCATCGCCGACGGCACTGGTTCCACGGTCAATACCACTGCCAAGACGGTCGATACGCTCGTCAATTCGATCAACAACGACACCTCGCTGAAGGGCAAGGTTCGTGCGTCGAACGACAATGGCAAGCTGCGCCTGGAGAACCAGTCCACGCAGGACATGACCGTGGGCGGCTCGACCACCTCCGGCAACATTGACGGTTCCTCCAGCACGAGCGAGATCGGCGGCAACAGTGTGCGTGCCGATCTGTCCGAGCAGTTCAACGAGCTGCGTGACCAGCTCGACAAGCTGTCGGATGATGCTTCCTTCAACGGCATCAACCTGCTGCGCGGCGACAACCTGAAGATCACCTTCAACGAGACCGGTACGTCCACGATCGACATCCAGACCAAGAACGGCGAGACGATCAACGCCGGAACCCTGGGCCTGGCCGACATCGAGGCCAAGGATCTCGACAGCGACGCGAACATCGACTCGATGCTCGGTGACGTGAAGGAAGCGATCAACAAGGTCCGTTCGCAGTCGTCGGCCTTCGGCTCGAACCTGTCGATCGTTGAGAACCGTCAGGACTTCACCAAGTCATGATGAACACGCTGCAGACCGGTGCCGACAATCTGGTGCTGGCGGACGGTAACGAGGAAGCGGCGAACATGCTGGCTCTGCAGACCCGGCAGCAGCTCTCCTCCACCGCCCTGTCGCTGGCCTCCCAGGCCGATCAGGCGCCGCTGCGTCTGTTCTAAGACCAACGCGACATCGCAAAACGACATCGAACGGCGGGGCCTCTGGCTCCGCCGTTTCTTTTTGGCGCCTGCCTTGCGCGCGGCGTGTCCGGACGCCACCCGCGGCCCCGGCCTTCACCGGCCGGAACACGCGCGCCGGGCTCCGGATTGCCCCTCGCCCAACCCACGCCCAGCCCACCGCCCGATGGTCATAAACCATTTACCATGCTAGGCAATTTCTCCGGACAATTACGAATTTCCGGCAAGGAATTAGCCTTTTTTTTACGTATAAACCGCTGAAAACGCCTCAAAGAGGGTGTTGTTTACAAAGCATTAACCATTTAGATGTCATCCGTTAATTAACCTTAACGAACTCCTGCGTTTTCAGGATTGGATGGCGACCGTGTCTGACATTACCCTTTCCGCCGGCGTGCGGCAGAACCTCCTCTCTCTGCAAAACACTGCAGATCTGATGGCGACGACCCAGAACCGTCTCGCTACCGGCAAGAAGGTGAATTCGGCGCTCGACAATCCGACGAACTTCTTCACATCGTCGTCGCTGCAGTCCCGCGCGAACGACCTGTCGCAGCTCATGGACTCCATGACCAACGGCGTGAAGACGCTGGAAGCCGCCGACAACGGCCTGACCGCCATCACCAACACGCTGGAATCGATGCAGTCCACACTGCGCCAGGCGCGGCAGGACAAGACCTATTTCACCCAAGCCTACACGATTGACGTCGGGACCACGCCCACCGGCACCGAAACGCTGTCCTTCTCCGACGGCGCCATCGGAACGACACCCGTCGATATCGACCTGACCGTCGCGCAGGGCGTCGCCACAGGTTCCGGTTTTAGTGCAGTCAACTTCGATAGTGCCGCGAGTGACACCAACGCCGGTACAATAGACTTTGACATCGCCATCGACGGTGGCGCCGCTCGATCTGTTGCCATCAGCGCAGTAAGTGGCGCGGGAAGTAACACGCTGTCGCTGACGCTGGACGGCGGCACCGCGGTCACTTTCACTGTGGCTAACGAAGAAGCTGTCACCGCCGACGAAATAGCAGGCGCGCTGAACACCCTGTTTGATGCTGAAAGCCTTGGCATCACGGCAAGCACCAACGGTGGTGAACTCGAGTTCACATCCGATACCGCTTCCAGCAGCTCCACGGCGGCCATCACGGTTTCCAACCTTGCAGAAGCCGGAATCGGGGGCGGCTCGGGTCTTGGCGGCGCAGTGAACTCGACCACAAACATCACGGCGAAAAGCGTTGCCGATCTCGTCAACGAGATTGCGGCCAACACGGCGCTCGACGACAAGATCCGCGCCTCCAACGACGACGGCAAGCTGCGCATCGAGAACCAGTCGACCCAGGACCTGACCGTCACCGGAACGACCGCCAGCGGAACCGCCGACGGATCGACCTCCACCACGTCCATCGAAGGCAACGATGTCCGCACCGACCTCGCAGAACAGTTCAACGAGCTTCGCGATCAGCTCGACAAACTGTCCGATGACAGCTCCTACAACGGCATCAACTTGCTGCGTGGCGACAACCTGAAGCTGACCTTCAACGAGACCGGCACCTCCACGATCAACATCCAGACCAAGGATGGCGCGACGATCAATTCCGCCTATCTCGGCCTTTCCGATCTCGACGCCGTCGATCTGGATCTGGACTCAAACATCGACACGCTGCTTGCGACCGTGAAGGGCGCCCTGAATACGGTGCGCTCCCAGGCCTCCACATTCGGCTCGAACCTGTCGATTGTGGAAAACCGCACCGAATTCACCAAGATGATGATGAACACGCTTGAGACCGGCGCGGACAATCTCGTCCTGGCTGACGGCAACGAGGAAGCGGCGAACATGCTGGCCCTGCAGACCCGTCAGCAGCTGTCCACAACGGCCCTCTCGCTGGCCTCGCAGGCCGACCAGGCCCCGCTCAGCCTGTTCTAGGCCCCGCTCAGCCTGTTCCAGGCCAAGCTCTGGCGCTCCGCCGACGAACGTGACAAGGTGGCGATATCGTCGCCACCTGTCCACAGTCGGCACACGCGGTAAAGATCCTTAAACCAAAGCAGGCGAAACTCTTCGTCATGGCGCTAAAAATCGAGCTAAAACCCGGCGAAAAGTTCATACTGGGCTCCAGCGTGATCACGAATGGAGATCATCGGACCCGGCTGTTCATTTCCGGTGAAGCCCCCATCTTGCGCGAGAAGGATATTCTCACCAAGGAAACAGCGGACACCCCGGCAAAGCGCATCTATCTGATCGTACAGCTGATGTACCTCGATGGAGAAGCCGGACCGCATCAAAAGATCTATTTTGACCTTGTAAAAGATGTCCTTAACGCGGCGCCTAGCACATTCCAAATAATCGACCGCATTAATAACAAGATCTTAACCGGTGCATTGTATCATGCTCTTAAAGAGGCGAGAGCACTGATAGATTACGAGCAGGAGCTGATCGGGCATGTACAATCAGGCAGCAGCGGCCTACCAGAAAATGAGCCAAACGGGGGTAAATCCCCGCGATCTTGAAGCCACGCTGTTGATGAAAGCCGCTGGAAAGCTGCAGAATGTTGTAGATAACTGGGACGAAATGACCTCGGCGGATCTTACAGAGCAGCTCACCTACAACCGCAGACTGTGGACTTATCTTCTGGCTGCCGTACGCGAAGAGCAGAACCCGCTTCCTGACCAGATCAAGATGAACATCACCAATCTCGGCGTGTTCATCATGAACCGGACCCTGGAAGTCCTGCGCCATCCGAACCCGCAGCGCATCGAGTCCCTGATCTCCATCAACCGCAACATTGCCGAAGGCCTGCGTGGCCGCGGCTGACCCGCTCCACACATAGCCACGCCATCAAAAACGCGCGCCCAAGGGCGCGCGTTTTGTCGTTTTGGCCCCAGTTTTGAGGGTCCTGGTTTGAGGCTCCGGTTCCGGCGCCCGTTTCCAGCCTCAAGGGCCAAACGCGCCTACGCGCGGCGCAATCCCCTGCCTGAGGGCTCCGCTCCTGTGCCGCGCCCGGACCCGGCCCTGCCCCAGCGCCCCCACCAGAGCGCCTGCATGCGCATAAAAAAGGGCGCAAGCCCTGCTTGCGCCCTTCTCCAATTACGCGCGCGGACCGCGCGCTGTCGGCTTGCACTCTAGAGATAGTTCGCCAGCGAGAGCTGATACATGATCGATGTGGTGCGGTAGCTCATTTCCATCATCGTCTGCAGCTGCAATATCTGCGCGGCCACCTCGTTCTTGTCGATGCCCTCGATCTCGTCCACCGACGTCTGGAGCGAGTTCGCCATGGTCTTGTGGCGCTCTGCCACGCGCTTCACGGCCAGATGGGTGGTCGCCATCTCCATTTCGATTTTCTGGATGCCGGAGGTCTTGCCTTCGGTGTTCTGCAAGGGAGACCGCGCACGTTCCGCCATTGCGGAATAGAAGTCGTGGTTTTCCTCGCTTTCGCCGGAGAAATCCGCCGCGACGAAGGCCGCAATGGACTGCACCACCTCGCGGATGCCATCCTCGTTGGCGCGCGCGCCGTAGTTCACCTCGAAATTGTCATCGATCACGGCGGTGGCTCCCCTGCGGGGATTTCCGACCGTCTGATCGCCGACATACCAGGCCACCGTATCCGCACCGCCAGGATGTGTGCCGGTCGCCGTGTCGAAGGGCGGACCATCGACGCGCGGAACCTCTTGCCCCTGGTAGGTGTCGAAGAAGGCCTCGGACGCCCGATAATGCGAAGCCGCCTTCAGATCGCTGGACGCCTTGCCTTGCACGGCGGTGTCGAGCGCAGCCTTTAGGTTCGCTGCCGTATCGGCCGGCGTTGCGCCGAGCTCGAAGCCGTTCTTGACGCCCGGCCCATCCGCGACCTTCAGTTCCACGCTCGTCTGCGTGCCATCGGGCATGTCGAGATAGACCTTGATGGTCTCGCCCACCTTCGGCTGTCCCGCAAAGTCGATATCCTGACTTGCCGGAGGCCCGGCGGTGTAATTCGTGGTGACATTCGACAGATCCGACGTCACACCGGCAATCTTGAAGCCGAAATTATGCGCACCGTCTTCGGCAAGCGTCACTGTCGTACCAGCAAGCGCGCTCGTCAGGCGTCCGTTATTGAGCGGGCCCGCATCTGCCTGCACATATTCGTCAATGACCTGCTTCAGTCCGGCATGGGTCAGATCGCCATTCATGATCAGATCCATGTCGACCACCGGAGCGGTATCGACCTTGCTGCCGGAATAGATATGACGGCCCGCCACATCACTGTTGAGCAACCCCAGCAGTTCCACCAGCGAAACCTCGGCCGAGGTCTGGCTGTTGGTCGCGCCATCGGCCTGCTGGACAAAATTGTTGGGATCCATCGCCTTGCGGGCTTCAGAACGGATCTCGTCCATTCGGCTGATCGTCTTGTCGATCACGCTCAGGCGCAGATCGACGAAGGTTCCCGTCTGCTGATAGGAACCGATCTCGTTGATACGCTGCTTCAGCGCCAGATCGAGGCTGCGGTTCTGTCCCAGCCCGGAATAGGTCGTTGAGTTCTTCTGCGTCGCCAGCTGGCGCTGCAGATCATCGAAGGTCGTCCGCATCCGTGTGAGCTGATCGATCAACGAGGAATTTTTGAAAAAGACGGAGTTGACTGCCATAGCCGACCTCACGCGTTCATGAGTACATCAAACAGTTCGCGGATCACCGTCATCACTCGCGCATTGGAGGTGTAGGCGTTCTGCAACTGGATTAGCCGAGCCAATTCCTCGTCCATGTTGACGGCGGAGGAATCGTCCACCCGGCTCTTGAGATTGTTTGTGACGACCTTCTGACCCGCGTGCATGCTGTTCACGTTCGCGGACTTGGCCGACTGACGCGACACGACCTCGGACAGATAGTCGACGACCGTGCCATTGAAGGGCGCGCTCTCGGTGCCGATCCCCGCCTTGCTGTCATACTGGCGAGACGTCTGGGTGAGCGCATTCAGCAGATGGAGCGCGCGCGTCGGATCACCCGTTTCCGTTGGCGCCGCTGAGTCGTAGACCACGAGCCGGGAGATATCGTCGATAAGCGCCGGATTGACCGAGATACGGCCCGCATAGCCGACCTTCTGATCACGTCCCTCCAGCGCCCCGGTATAAGGCTGGCCGGCAAGCCCGTCGGTGAAGACGGGCAGAGCCGGCGTCCCCTCATCCGCCAGCCCCGTGGCGGTGTATGTGCCGGTGACGCCGGACAGGGTCGAGGTCGTACCGCCGTCATCCACGAAACTGAACACAGACCCGGTATCGGTGACGGTGAAGCCCGTCCCGCCGAGAGCCGCCTGCATCTGCGCGGCTGCGGAGGCGTATCCGCCGGAAAAGTCGATGCCGTAGACCGTGTCGTTCGGATCGGCGGTCTGGGAGTTGTCGAGCGGCAGCTGGCTTGGATCGTCCACCCGAATGAAGGTGATCGTCCTGTCCTCGCCAGTGGCCGCATCCTTGTAGGTGAGTGTGACCTTGTTGCCCTTCTGGAGGGCCGCCATGTCGAGATTCTGACCCTGCTGCGGCGGCGTTGCGCCCGCGTCGGTGCCCGCTACGTTGTGGCTCGACAGCGCCTGGGACAGCTGGCTGGCGATCTCGTCAAGCTGGTCCTGGACTTCCACCAGATAGTTGTCGCGCATGTCCACCAGCGCGCCCAGACGGCCGGAATGAAGGCCCTTGTTGGCGATCAGGTCGATGGTGGAACCGCCCGGCGTCACCAGGGTGATCGTGCCGGTCTTTCGCTGCGCCGGATCTTCGCTCCACTGGGCCTCGGCGGTGACGGTCGCGCGCCCATCGAAGCGAAGCTCGGACGGATAGACATCGAGCAGCGACATGCCGCCGGTCGTGTACAGCCGGACCGCACCGTTGGGATCCTCGCGCACATTGATGTCAATCAGCCCGGAGAGCTCGTCCAGATAGCGATCGCGCTGATCTTCCAGATCGGCGGTCGACTGGTAGCCCGCCTTCTGCGTCACGATCTCCTTGTTGATGTCGGAGACCGATCGGATCAGTTCGTTGATGCGCCCGACCGTATCCCCGATCTGGTTCTCCGCCTCCTGCCGCATCTGCTGAACGGCACTGGTGGCGCTGTTGAGCTCGGAGGCGACCGCCTTCGCGCTCTGCATCACCTGCAGGCGAACAGTGTAGTCTTCAGGAGACGTGGTGAGCGCCGACAGGTCGGACACGAATTGGGCCATGACCTTGTTGAGCGAACCCGGATCCGAGAGCGTGCCGATCAGCGCATCGACGCGCGACGCGTAGGACTTCATCAGGTCCAGGTAGGACATGTCCGCCGAGCTGGTGCGGTATTCCCGCTGGGCATTCTCGTCGAGGGAACGGGTGATCTGGTCGGAGACAACTCCGATGACCTGCCCGTTTCTTCCATAGGCGACGGAAGCCTGAATGCTCTTCTTGGTGTAGCCGACCGTATCAGCGCTGGCGATATTCGCCGCTGTTACATCGAGCTGACGCTGGTTGAAGGCAAGACCGTAAAGAGCGGTGTTGAGAGCCGAACTCAGACCCATGGCACGACCATCCTGGCGATAAGGTTTTCTAACGCCGCCGACCCCTTCTGGATCGGCGGCTCACAGGCCCGCCTTAGCGGACCATATTCAGGGCTTCCTGGAGCATCTCGTCACCCGAGGTGACGATACGGGTGTTCGCCGAGTAGGCCTGCTGCGTGATGATCAGCTTGGAGAACTCGTCGGCGATATCGGTGTTGGAGGCTTCAAGCGTATTGCCCTTGATGGTGCCGGTCGCGCTGTACAACGGCTCGCCGGAATCCGTCGTCTGGGCAAAGGCGCCACCATCAAGACGCTCAAGGCGAGCGTCCGCGGCGAACGATGCGATCGGGATCTCATAGAGATCGCGGGTCTGGCCGTTATTGTAGGTGGCCACGATACGTCCACCGCCGCCGATCTTCACGCCGGTCTGCTCGCCGGAGGCATAGCCGTCCTGCGAAAGCGTTTTCACCTTCGCCGCGCCGTTCGGATCCGCATACTGGGTGAGGCCGTCGGAGCCGAAGGAAAAGAGCAAATCGCCGACGTTGTTGCCGTCCACGGTCAGATTGGCCAGCGTGATGTTGCCGCCGGTGGGCGAGACGAGCGCACCAGAGCCGTCGAACTCGAACTGGCCCGCATGCTTCCAGACCGGATTAGGACCGGCGGCATCAGCGTCGGTGAGATAGTACATCTCCCACTGCGCATTCTGCGGCACGCTCGCATCGGCATTCTGTGACTTCGCCCAACGGACCTGCACATTCACCGGCGAACCGTTTTCATCATAGATGGTGATCGCCTCGCCAGCGACCGAACTGCGCAGGAACGCAGTCTTGTCCGCAGCAAGAATGTCATTGCCTGGCGTGATGGTGCTGTCCAGAAGCTCCGAGCCCGGCACCGTCGCATCAGACTGGGCAGTGATCGGATAGGTCGGGAGGTTGGCGCGATACTCGATCTCGGTCGTCCGGCGCGCGCCCATAAAGTCGTTGGTGATCTGGATCAGCTCCGGCACGGTGCCGGACACATTGCCCGTCGTCTCGTCGATCGGGTTGCCGAACAGATAGTAGCCCGCGCCGTTGACCAGATAGCCGTCCTTGTCCACCGTGAAGTCGCCGCGGCGCGTATAGACGTTGGTACCGGAGAAAATCGGCCGTCCATCCTGCTCGCCGATCTTTTCCTGAACGACAAAATAGCCATCGCCGTTGACGGCCATGTGGGTGTCGATATCCGAACGCTGGAGATCACCCCTGATGTCGTTTGTCGCGCGCGAATTGGAGATCACCGTGCCCGCGATCTGGGTGGTCTGATCGGTACCGCCGCTGGCGACCAGATCAGAGAAGCTGGTATCCAGGCGCTTGTAGCCGGTGGTCTGCGAATTGGCGATGTTGCCGGAAATGTTCTCCAGCGCGTAGGACTGAGACCTCAGACCGGAAATCGCCGCGTTGATGGCGCCGTAGATGCCCATCGACTTCTCCTCACGAGTGGTCGCTTATCAGCGAGGGACACAAAAACTCCCTCCCCCTATCGCAACCCCCGTGCCAAACCGGAAAACGCGTCGGATTCCTGTATTTTCAACGCATTAGTCGGGTCGAAGGGATAGGCAACCGGGCCGCAACCCGGTAAATTATTGCCGCCCGGGGCAAAGTTTGCCGGGCAACAGGCAAGTTTGGCACTGCAAACGGCCCGCTTCCGCTTGGCGAGGACACCTTCGGCATCCTATGCTCTGCCCTCCGTAACGGAACCGGTCGCCGGAATGGATGAAAGCCCTCACACGGGGCGCTGCGGCGGACGAAGGTTCACCCCCAGCATCGAACAGCAGGACATACGAATGCGTTTTGAAGGCACTGTCGACTACGTTGCGACCGAAGATCTCCGCATCGCCGTGAATGCCGCCATCGCTCTGGAACGTCCCCTTCTGGTCAAGGGCGAGCCCGGCACCGGCAAGACCGTTCTGGCACAGGAAGTCGCCGCAGCCCTCGGTGCCCCGCTGATCGAATGGCACGTGAAATCCACCACCAAGGCGCAGCAGGGCCTTTACGAATATGACGCCGTCTCCCGCCTGCGCGACAGCCAGCTCGGCGATGAGCGGGTCCACGACATCGCCAACTACATCAAGCGCGGCAAGCTGTGGGAGGCCTTTGTCTCCGAAACCCGGCCCGTGTTGCTGATCGACGAGATCGACAAGGCCGACATCGAGTTTCCCAATGACCTTCTGCTCGAACTCGACCGGATGGAGTTCCACGTTTACGAGACGGGCGAGACGATCCGGGCCGAGCAGCGCCCGCTGGTGATCATCACCTCCAACAACGAGAAGGATCTGCCGGACGCCTTCCTGCGCCGCTGCTTCTTCCACTACATCAAGTTTCCCGACGAGGAGACGATGCGCGAGATCGTGGAGGTCCACTATCCAGGTCTCAAGAGCATGTTGCTCACCGAGGCGATGAAGATCTTCTATGAAGTGCGCGAAGTTCCCGGCCTCAAGAAGAAGCCTTCCACCTCGGAACTGCTGGACTGGATCAAGCTCCTCGTGAACGAGGACATTGACCTGGCAACGCTGAAGGAGCGTGACAGCTCCAAGCTGATCCCGCCGCTGCACGGTGCCTTGCTGAAAAACGAGCAGGACGTGCATCTGTTTGAACGGCTGGCATTCATGGCCCGCCGTCAGGGTCGCTGATCGATGCAACGTGGTGGACACCGTCTCTCAGCCGTTCTTTGCGGGGCAATGCTTGCCCTTGCCGCAAGCCTCATCCCGGCCGGCGCCGTCAACGGCTGGCGGGAGGATTTCGGCACGCTGACGCATCACTCCGGCCTCTCCTGCCCCGACAGGATTGGCGCGCTGGAGCGTTTCGAAGTGGCGGGCACCACGGCCACCATGCTGGCGAGCTGCACCTATCGAACGAATAACCTCTATCTCATGGTGCAGATCTGGGAGCAGGGGTATCTTCTGCGCGCCACCCGCGACTACCGCGACCATTTCGTCGGGATCGGCTTCCCGCAGGTGACGGGGTCGGGCGTGGCACGAAAAGGGCTGACCTTCATTGTCGCTCGCAGCAGCGACAGTCAGCGACGCGAGACAATCTGGCCCATTTCCATTGGGCGGCGTGGTCTGGTTCTGTGGATGAATTACGCCTATCCAGGCGACAACAAGGCCGTGGAAGCGGCTTATAATGACATGGTGGAAACGCTGCGCTCCATGAAGTGAGCGCGCCCCGAGACGGAGACCTGTGATGTCCCGCCTGCTGCTCTTTCGCCACGCGAAGTCGTCATGGACCGAGACGGCGCTTACCGATTTCGACCGCCCGCTTGCCCAGCGCGGCCTGCGCGCCGCCCCCATGATGGGCCAGTACATGCAGGCCAATGACCTGCTGCCCGACCGCATCTTGTGTTCCTCCGCCCTGCGCACCCGCGAGACGCTGGCCGCGATCCTGCCCTTCATGCGCAAGGACATGACGATCGAGCTGCTGCGCGAGATCTATGACGCCCTTGACGACGATTACCGCGACATCATCGCAGCCCATGCAGGACAGGCGGAAACGCTCATGGTGATCGGCCACAACCCGGTCATTCACGACACTGCGCTGGCTCTCGTCTGCGACGGCGATCCGGGCGCCCTGCAGCATCTGCGCGAGGGCTTCCCCACCGCAGCCCTTGCCGTGATCGAATTCAAGGCGCCGACGGCGGGCGCGCTGGAGCCGGGAAGCGGTCACCTGACCGCGTTCATCAAGCCGCGCGAACTGGAGGCCATGCTGGCTGAACATGGCGTTGCACTCAGCCAGAATTGAGATTGGCGGGCAAAAGCGTTTGCGATAGGGGCCTCGCCTTCCTACATCTTTGACTACGAACACCTTGCGCCCGACGTTCGAAGCGGCCGGTCGCGCCCTTCCTGACCGTGAAGCGACCAGGCCCTTGATCAGACTTTCCAGCATTACCGACGAGGCACGCAACACACTCGACAATCTCGTGGACGGCGCGCAGGCACTGGCTGTCCCGAGCCTGCGCCTCGGCGTGACAGGCCTGTCGCGCGCCGGCAAGACCGTGTTCATCACAGCACTCGTTCACAACCTCATCCACGGGGGGCGGCTGCCGCTGTTCGAAGCCGGGGCCAGCGGACGGCTGGCGCGCGCCTTCCTCCAGCCCCAGCCCAACGATGCCGTTCCCCGTTTCGATTACGAGCGCCACATCGATACGCTGCTCGATGAACGTGTCTGGCCACGATCCACCCGGCAGGTCTCCGAGTTGCGCCTGACCATCGAGTACGAATCCGCCACCTTCCTCAAGACCATGATGGGCCGGGGAAAGCTGCACCTCGACATTGTGGACTATCCTGGCGAATGGCTGCTCGACCTGCCCTTGCTCAACAAGGATTTCCGCACATGGTCGCACGAGGCGCTTGAGCTTGCCCGCGACCCCGCCCGCACCGCGCTCGCCTCCGACTGGCTCGAAGCGCTGACGGCGAGCGATCCGACCGCGGAGGCCGACGAAAACAAGGCCCGTGACCTCGCCGCCCGTTTCACCGCCTATCTGGCGGCCTGCCGGGCGGATGAGCATGCGCTGTCGCTGCTTCCGCCGGGCCGGTTCCTGATGCCCGGCGACATGGAGGGCTCCCCCGCCCTCACCTTCTGCCCGCTTGATCTGGAAGATGTCGGATCACCCGCGCGAAACAGTCTTCACGCGATGATGGAGCGGCGTTACGAGGCCTACAAGAAACACGTCGTGCGCCCCTTCTTCCGCGATCATTTCGCCCGGCTCGACCGGCAGATCGTGCTGGTGGACGCGCTTGCCGCCCTCAATGCCGGCCCCGCCGCGGTTCAGGATCTGGAAGCAGCTCTTGCGGGCATCCTGCGCTGTTTCCGTCCGGGCCGGAACTCGTGGCTTTCCAGCATTCTGGTGCGCCGCATCGACCGCATTCTCTTCGCAGCCACAAAGGCCGATCATCTCCACCATGCCGATCACGACCGGCTGGAGGCGATCCTGTCGAAGCTGGTGGAAAAGGCGGTGGAGCGCGCAAAATTCAAGGGTGCGCAGGTGGATGTCGCGGCCATCGCCGCCATCCGCGCCACTCGCGAGGCGAAGCTGAAGGAGGACGGCGTCACCCTGCCCGCGATCCTGGGCACCCCCCTTCCCGGCGAGACGCTCGGCGAGGCCACCTATGACGGAAACACGGAGATCGCGCTCTTTCCCGGCGATCTGCCCGACGATCCCGCCGCGATCTACGAGCCAGGGAGCGACCTTGCCGCCGGGCCCGACCTGCGCTTCATCCGTTTCCGCCCGCCCCGGCTGGAACGCACGGCGGAGGGCGTCACGCTCTCCCTGCCGCATATCCGGCTCGACCGGGCCCTGCAATTCCTCGTTGGAGACAAGCTCGCATGAGTGGAGAACCGCCGCGCCGCGCCCCGCGCGCCTTCCGCATCGACGGCGACCAGATCATCGAGGACGATCACGCCCCCGCCCAGAACAACGGGACAAGCGAGGCTCCGCGCCCGCGCAAGGCCTCCGCGCGGATCATCCCCGAGCCGCTTCCGCCGGATGAAGCCCTGCCCGCGCCGCTCCCGCCGCGACCCACGCGCCGCTGGGGGCGCTGGCTGGCGATCGGTCTGGGCGGCCTGATCTCGCTCGGCGCCGGCCTTGCGGTGGACCGGCTGGTGCGCGATCTCTTCGCCCGCACCGAATGGCTCGGCTGGGTGGGCATTGCCTTCGCCGCCATCGCCGTGCTCGCCGTTCTGGCTCTCGTCATCCGCGAGATCGCGGGCCTCTCGCGCCTCAGACAGATCGACCGGCTGCGCGCCCAGTTTCGCGCCGCTGCAGACACCGACGACAGCAAGACCGCGCGCGCCGCACTGAATGACCTGATGAGCCTCTATGCGCCAAGGCCCGAAACCGCCCATGGCCGCACCGCGCTCTCCTCGCTGTCGAGCGAGATCATCGACGGGCGCGATCTCGTCGTTCTCACCGAGCGCGAATTGCTGAAACCGCTCGATGCGCGCGCGCGCCATCTGGTCGCCAATGCCTCCAAGCGCGTGTCCGTCATCACCGCCATCAGCCCGCGCGCAATCGTGGACCTGCTTGTGGTGGCGGTTGAGAACCTGAGGCTGATCCGGGCGCTGTCGCATCTTTACGGCGGGCGTCCGGGTACGCTCGGCATTTTCCGCCTCGTTCGTCACGTGCTCGCCCATCTGGCCGTGACCGGCGGCATGGCGGCAGGCGACAGCCTGCTTCAGCAAGTGCTGGGACAGGGCCTCGCCGCGCGTGTTTCGGCACGTCTGGGCGAAGGCGTGATCAACGGGCTTCTGACCGCGCGCATCGGCGCAGCGGCCATCGATGTCTGCCGCCCCGCGCCTTTTATCGGCGAACGCGCGCCCCGTGTCACCGATTTCATATCGGGGCTCAAAAGCGCCGCCGATACGGTCGGAGAAAAATCGCCGGAATAGGTATCTTTTATACTTAAGTCAAATACTCGCACGTCACACCATGTGCTTTCCTACCTCCCATCTGCTTGGGGGAGCTGATGAGATGCGAACTGTATACTACCTCATATCGCTTATTTTAATTTGTTGCTTTATTGGCGCTTGCAATCCCGATGCCAACCCGTTGAAAAAAGGCCCGGACCCCGACGTCAGCACCAAGGTGAAACCTTCTGGAAGCCTATCCTTCAACATTCCAAAGAATGAGAAGACTGGCGCCTACGAGGTCTGCCTGAGGGAAGAGGATGTGAAGCAATGGGAACGTCGGCTTCGTGGAGAGCGGATTGATGATCCACTTGGCTTAAAGAAGATGGCGGATGACCTCACTTCTCCTCTTACCAGCATGGTAGGCATGGTGTTGGCGCCCACACACCTGTTCAACTTGACAGGGCCAATTGCAGCCAAAGCACAGGGCAACCCAGACGGCGCGATGCCCATATGCGGAAACTGGTGCGGTTCCGGCTATCCACGCGCCAATACAAACCCCAAACCTGTCGACGCTCTGGACGCAGCATGTATGGCGCATGATTTATGTTACCGCCAATACGGGCTTTATAGCTGCCAATGCGATCAATTATTTGTCGATATGCTCACACAGGGCAGATCAATATTGGACATGAACCAACTGGAACTAAAAATGGTCGCCCTATTCCGTGGATCACCATGCTTCGGCGGATGCAAGAAATTCGCAGGGCATCAGATATGTGGTGGCCGGGGTGGTTTTGGCATCAATCAACCTTGAGGCTTTTTTAAATGCCCGCAGAATCTATTTTGGAAAGCATAATCGCGATCGGCGACAAAATCGACACGCTTTGGAATATGTTTATAGGCATACACATAGCTATACTTGGCTATTTCTACGTATCTAAAGAACTTCCTAGTCCATATCACAAATTCGTTGGATCAATCGCCTACCTTTTATTCTCCATTATAAATCTTAACGCACTAAACTCGACATACCGTTTCCTAGGAGCAATGGTTGACGAATACAAAATGCGATACATCGAGACCACTGAAGTAACCGGCCATCACTTGAAAAATATACTATTAAGCATGGACTATTCTAACCGCTATATAGTCGTATACTCGATACACTTACTTGCCGCATCTCTTGTTTTTATGTCATTCTTTCTGAGTAAAAAGCTAAATATATTGAATACAGAAAAACAAGGATGACCGCCCTTTTATCTAGTGAAAAAGGTCGGGAAATTTTCTATCAAGGCTGCGAAGATACTCTGCGTTCAACAGGGATCAGCCATGCTCGTCCACTTCTTCCAGGAACTGAAATCCGCGGGCCTGCCGGTCTCGCTTCGCGAATATCTGCTGCTCATGGAAGCCTTGAAGGCGGATCTGGCGCAGCGCCGGGTGGAGGATTTCTATTATCTGGCGCGCGCCGCGCTGGTGAAGGACGAATCCAACCTCGACAAGTTCGATCGGGTCTTCGGCCATGTCTTCAAGGGCCTCGACCTGATGAGCGAGGCCGTGGAAGCGGAAATCCCGGAGGAATGGCTGCGCAAGCTCGCCGAAAAGCACTTGAGCGAAGAGGACAAGGCGCAGATCGAGGCGCTGGGCGGCTGGGACAAGCTCATGGAGACGCTGAAAAAGCGCCTTGAGGAGCAAAAGGGCCGCCATCAGGGCGGCAACAAGTGGATCGGCACAGCCGGAACCTCCCCCTTCGGCGCTTACGGCTTCAATCCCGAAGGCGTGCGCATCGGGCAGAAGGAAAGCCGCCACCGCCGCGCGGTGAAGGTGTGGGACAAGCGCGAGTTCCGCGATCTCGACGACACGGTGGAACTGGGCACACGCAACATCAAGGTCGCGCTGAAACGCCTGCGCCATTTCGCGCGCACGGGCGCTGCCGAAGAACTTGATCTCGACAACACCATCCGCGCCACCGCGCATCGTGGCTATCTGGACCTCAAGATGCGCCCCGAGCGGCGCAACGCGGTCAAGGTGCTGCTATTCTTCGATATCGGCGGCTCAATGGACGACCATATCCGCATCTGCGAGGAACTGTTTTCAGCCGCGCGGATGGAATTCAAGGTCATGGAGCATTTCTACTTCCACAATTGCCTCTATGAAGGCGTGTGGAAGTCCAACCAGCGCCGCCATTCGGAAATCACGCCCACCTGGGACGTGCTCCACACGTATCCCGCCGATTACAAGGTGATCTTCGTGGGCGACGCCTCCATGAGCCCCTATGAGATCGCCTATCCCGGCGGCGCGGTGGAGCATTGGAACGCTGAGTCCGGCGAAACCTGGTTGCGCCGCGTGACCGACCTCTATTCCCGCGCCGTCTGGCTCAATCCCGTGCCGCAGAACCACTGGGGCTACACGGAATCCATCCACATGATCCGCCAGATCATGGAAGACCGCATGTACCCGCTGACGCTCGAAGGCCTCGACGCGGCCATGAAAGAACTGGCCCGCTAGCGAGCGAACGCATGTGAGACCGAGGCTTCAGTCTTCGTCTTCGTCTTCGTCTTCGCCACCGCGCACCACCAGCACCGAGCAATCGGCATGGCGCACGACCTTGGCGGCGTTGGAGCCGAGTAGGTAGCTGGAGAAGCTGTCGCCATGCGAGGCGATGAGGATCAGGTCGGCATTGAAGGCCGCAGCCTCCTCCAGAACCTCGTGATAGACCGTGCCCGCGCGCACCGAAATGCTCACCCGGTCCTTCGGCACGTTGAGCGAACCGGCGATCTCGACAAGCAGCTTGCGCGCGTCATCGGCAATTCGGGTATCGAAATCCGCGTCCAACATCTCCGTGATGACGCCGCGCACCGGCGAGATGACCGCAACCAGCCTGAGAACCGCACCGTATTGGGTGGCGAACCGCTCGGCCATCTTCAACGCGGGGTTGGCAAAATCGCTTTCTGCGGGATCAATTGGAACA
Organism: Breoghania sp.; assembly: GCF_963674635.1. Classification (NCBI taxonomy): domain Bacteria; kingdom Pseudomonadati; phylum Pseudomonadota; class Alphaproteobacteria; order Hyphomicrobiales; family Stappiaceae; genus Breoghania; species Breoghania sp. The sequence continues at coordinate 180,062 of NZ_OY771475.1, read as the reverse complement.
AGAATGGAATTATACATGTGCCCCCGAGAGTTTCGCATGACCGCCGCTGCACAAGACACAGTCTCTTAAGACCGCCATACGCTTACAATCATTGTGGGAATGTACAATCTGGCCATCTTGTTAACAATGCAGATATCACAGCATTTCCACTGGCCGCATGAACGTTCCGCTTGACGCCACCCGCTGCACAGCGCTTCCTCTGTCCCCGGATCGGACGGGCCGCGCCCCGACGGCAGCTTGACAACGGGACCCCAACCAATGATTTCCGAAGAACTCGCGACCGAAGTCACCTCCACCCCGGAAGCGGCCACCCGCTGGCTTCGCGCGGCCCGCATCGATGAAGTGGAGTGCATCGTCCCCGACATGAACGGGATCATGCGGGGCAAGATCATCCCGCGCGAGGATTTCATCCGCCTGATGGAAGACGGTTTGCGGCTGCCGGAATTCCTCTTTTTTCAAGCGGTCACCGGCGACACGGCCGATGAGAGCAGCGTGGTCAATCCGCTGGATCGCGATATCCGCGCCATCCCCGACCTGACCACCATGCGCCTTGTGCCCTGGTATGAGGAACCCACCGCGCAGGTTATCTGCGACTGTGTTTTCATGGACGGCAGCCCGGTCGATTTTGCGCCGCGACAAGTGCTGCGGCGGGTTCTGGATCGGTATGCCGAAAAGGGGCTCCAGCCCATTGTCGCCCCTGAGCTTGAATTCTACCTCACGGCCCGCAATGACGACCCGGACATGCCGCTTTCCGTTCCCACCGGCCTGTCTGGCCGCAAGGAATCCGGCCATCAGGCCTATGGCATCGAGCATGCCAACGACTACGACCACGTGGTGAACCTGATCTACGACTATTGCGAAATGAGCCGCATCGAGATCGCCACCATGGCGCATGAGGCGGGGCCCGCGCAGCTTGAGATGAATTTCCGCCATGGCGACCCGATCGAGCTGGCCGACCAGACCTTTTTGTTCAAGCGCACGGCGCGTCTTGCCGCGCGCCGACACGACATGGTCGCCACCTTCATGGCCATGCCGCATCAGGACATGCCCGGCTCCGCGACCCATATCCACCAGTCCATTGTCCGGCGTTCCGACGGCACCAACATCCTGGTCGATGAGACCGGCGCGGACGCCCCCGCGCTTCTGCACTATATCGGCGGCTTGCAGAACTATGTCCCTGCGGCCATGTCGCTGTTCTGTCCGAACGTGAATTCCTACCGCCGCATCCGGCTGGAATCGGACGCGCCCATCAACGTGCACTGGGGGCGCGACAACCGCACCTGCGGCCTGCGCGTGCCGGATTCACCGCCCGCCGCACGACGGGTGGAAAACCGGGTCATCGGCGCGGACAGCAATCCCTATCTCGCCATGGCGGCAACACTTGCCTGCGGGCTTCTGGGGCTTGAGGAAAAGAGGGGCCCGGAACCGATGGTGGAAGTCGACGCACACACGCTTGGCGTCTCGCTTCCCTGGCACATCCATCAGGCGTTGTCGGAACTGCAGGAATCGCAGCCGCTCAGAACCATCCTCGGCCCGCGCTTCGTCGATGCCTATGTCGACGTGAAAAACCTCGAATGGCACCTCTACAACAAGGTCATCTCCTCGTGGGAGCGCGAGTACCTGCTTCTGAATGTCTGAGCCGCGAACGGCGCGAACTCACCCGGACTTCATGAACGAGACGCCGAACGCAAAACGGGCCCCAGCCTCACGGCTGCGGCCCGTCGCGATCGAACGAATGACATCGACGGCGAGAAGGCGCCCGCCGGTCAGGCCTGGCGCTCAGGGATCTGAACCACGAGGCCGTCAAGCTCGTCGCGTACCTTGATCTGGCAGGACAGGCGGGAAGTCGGGCGAACCTCGAACGCGAAATCGAGCATGTCCTCTTCCATCGGATCGGGCGAACCTGTCACCTCGGCCCATTCGGGGTCGACATAGACATGGCAGGTCGCGCAGGCGCAGGCGCCGCCGCATTCCGCCTCGATACCGGGAACCATGTTCTTGATGGCATTTTCCATGACGGTGGTCCCGACGGCGGCGTCCACGGTCTTGCGCTCGCTGCCGTCGGCGCTGACGAAAGTAATCTTGGGCATGAAGCTACGCTGGCCTATTGAGTGTGGAAGGTGGGAAGTTCTCCCGACATAAGCCCTTCAGCGGGCCAGTCAAGTCAAGTGGTCAGTCCGCCCAGACCACGATTTGCAACCCCAGGTCAGGCTTGCACCGTCCGCTCGTCCCATTGAGCTTCAGCCGACACCTTCCAGAAACGTCCTTATGAATTGGTTCACCTCGGCCAGCGCGTCCTCCAGATCGCGGGTGAGCACCCGTGCCATCTGCGATGGGACGCGGCTGTTTTCTTCCCCGCTGTCCGCCTCCAGACGCTCCGCCAGCTCCGCCACCTGCCATGCACCGATCCCGCGCGCGGAGCCCTTGAGCGAATGGGCCGCTTCACGCATCTCCCCCACGTCGCCAGCCTGTTTCAACCTGTCCATCCAGACGGCCGACTGGCTTTCAAACAGCGCCAGAACCTCCTGCTGCAAACCCTGGTCACCAAAGGTGTGGCGCGCAAGATGCGCAAGATCCACCGGCGCACGGTCTGTCCCGGATACACTCGAACTGGCTGGTGTTGACATGGATTCCCCCGAATGACGTAGCGGACCTCGTCTTGAACGCAGCCAGCATCTCATTCACCGGAAAAAATCGCGTTAAGAATGAAAGACGTTTTTCAGTCCGCAAGCCCCGCACAAATCAACAAAATGAATCTTTGGTTAACGCATTCTCACACTTTCAGGCCATTCGCACTTTGCGACGGTTCGAAACGCATATCGCATCTGCGAAATCGGGGCGGCGAAATCACTGAAAGAGACAGCCGCAACCCCTTGCAATCAAGCACAGTTCCGTCGCGGCCGTCAGAACCGACACCCCCGTCATTCGTTCAAATTTTATATATTATTACAGTGCGTTAAGCGCGAGCTCGCGGGATCGGACAGGTCACCAGCCGCAAAAACGCGACGAGGATCGTACCAAGTCCCCGCCGCCTCGCCGAGCAACTTTCCGGATCCCAAAGGAGGGAGACCAGCGACCTCGCTCACGCCCGTGACGCCGTCACGAACCGGCCCTTGTTCATCGTCATTTTTGACGATCTTTTCCTGGGTTTTTGGGGCCCACTGGGGCGCGCTGGGAGCCCCCGACAGCCCGAGATTTCTTGTCCATTTACCCTGATTGTGCCATTACCGATACTGAGGCGGTCGTATGCGAAGAAGCTATTGTCGCCACAATGTCTTATTAAGAGTCACTGTGGTAGCGGCGAAAGCTTGCAGAGGGCGGGACACCGGACGGGGATCCGACTTCTGACAGACGCTGATTTCATGCGAGCGCGGGATTTGGCCGTAAAGGGGACGTCGTGAAGACGCCCGGCCCGGCAGATCCAGTAAAACCACATGCGCATGGCTCGGCGAAGGCGCTCGCCGGGTCCATCGGATATGGCGGCGACAAACGGCAATCTGTCGCCGGCAAGTACAGAGTACCGACAGAGGCGATCTGACATGGCGGGTAAATCGCGAAAGTCAACGGATCCGGCAGAGGCGGCCCTTTCGGCCGTCGAAGAGGCGCTGAAGCTCGAGTTTGAGAGCGACACGCAGAAGCCGGAAACCGTTGAGAGCGACAATGGGGATGGCGCGAAGGCCGCGGACGGCGATGCCGTCGATGCGATTGCGGCGGCTGTGAGCGCACGCGAGAAGGAAGCCCAAAGCGCGCCGCGCCGTGGACGGCGCAGCCGCTCCGCGCGCCAGAGCCCGGCCAATGACGACCGCCGCTCGATCGGCAACCTGATCTATGCGCTCCAGCGTCAGCCTTCCACGGCTCCGGTCTGGATCGCCTTCCTGCTGTCCATCGGTTGGCTCGCCATTGGCGGCGGCATCGTCTGGTCCGCCCTCAGCGGCGAGATCAACCAGATGACTGCGCTCAGCCAGATCACCCAGCACCCTTCGCTGATCGTGGCGGCCATCGCGCTTGTCCTGCCGGTCCTGTTCTTCCTTGTGCTTGCCGTCATGATCCGCCGCGCGCAGGAAATGCGCATCGTGGCCCACGGCATGACCGAGGTGGCCCTGCGCCTTGCCGAGCCGGAAGACATCGCCAAGGAATCGGTCCTGAATGTCGGTCAGGCCATCCGCCGCGAAGTCGCCGCCATGGGCGACGGGATCGAACGCGCCATTGCGCGGGCAAGCGAGCTTGAAGTGCTGGTGCACAACGAGGTCGCTTCGCTGGAGCGTTCCTACAACGACAACGAACTCAAGATCCGCGCGCTGATCGACGATCTCGTCAGCCAGCGCGAAGCGATCACCGCGAATGCCGACCGTGTGCGCACCTCCATTTCCGGCGCGCATGAAAGCCTCGCCACCCAGCTTTCCGCGACCGTGGAACAGATCGACAGCACCGTGGGCGCGGTCAATTCCCGCCTGACGGAGACCTTCGATTCCCGCACCCTGAACTTCACCAGCGCCGTCGACGAACGCATCGAGGACATGAACGCCTCGCTGGACGCCGCCGGTCGTTCTCTGGTCGAGAGCCTGTCGGAACGCGGGGAAGATTACGTCGAGCGGATCACGCGCTCCTCCTCGGAGCTTTCGGAAGTCCTCAGCCAGCGCGGCACCGAGATCAACGTGCGCCTGTCGGAGACCGCAGACAGCCTGGTCACCACGCTCATGGATCGCGGCAACGCCATCAGCCGCCTGCTCAGCGAGACCGGCGAGAGCGTGACGGAGACCATCGGCCTGCGCACGGCGGAAGTGAACGACACGCTGACGCTCGCGGGTTCGACCATCACCGAAGCCTTCGCCCATCATTCCGACGAGCTCGCCTCGCGCCTCGACACCACGGGTCGCACACTCATCGAGAGCCTGGACGAGAAGGTCACCAAGCTCGACGACAGCATGCGCGCAAGCGGCGAAGCGGTTATCGAGACGATCACCCATCAGGGCAGCGAGGTCGCCGACCATATCGCGACCAAGGGCGCGGAGGTCATCGACACGATCACCAGCCGCACCAGCGAAGTGGCCGAAATCCTCCAAGGGACCGGCGAATCCATCGTTGTGGACCTGTCGCTGCGCGGCGGCGAGATCGCGGCCAAGCTCGACAGCACGGCAAGCCATCTCACCGAGACCATCACCGTCAAGGGCGGCGATCTGGCCGAACGTCTGGGCTCGATCGGCGAGCGCATCCACGAATCCATCACCGTCGAAGGCGAAGAACTCGACAAGCGCCTGGCTGCCCGCGGCGAGGCCATGGGCGAGCTGATTGCCAGCCATGCGGCGGATTTCGACGCCACCGTCGCCTCCGCCACCACCGAAATCAGCGCGGCGCTGGGCGAACGCTCCTACGAGCTCGGCCAGCGTCTGTCGGAGACCGGAACCGAGCTTGCCCGCCTGATGAGCGCGCGCGGCGAGGCGATTACCGACGAACTGGGCACCATCGGCGGCCGGATCTCCGAGACCATCGACGTGCGCGCCCGTGTACTGCATGACAGCCTCGCGAGCCACCTGAGCGAACTCGATCATCTGATAAACGAGCGCGGCGGCGAACTGGTCGGAGCCTTCGGCAACCGCACCGGCGAGCTTTCCACCGCTCTGGAGGGGCATCTGGGCGCCATGGACGAGGCGCTTGCCGCCCGCAGTCAGGCGCTTTCCGAGAGCCTCACCCGGCATCGCGACACCATCGACGCCACGATGGAAGAGCGCACCGGCACCATCAACAGCGCACTGGAGCGGCGTATCGGGGTCATGGACCGCGCTCTGGAAGAGCGGACCGAGACGCTGGACGCAACGCTGGAAAGCCGTGCGCTTTCCATCGACGCGACCTTCGACAATCGCGCCGGCGCTCTCAGCGAGGCTCTGGAAACCCGGACCAACGCTCTCGCCTCCACACTGGATGCCAACGCAACCCGCCTCACCGAGGCGATGGACAGCACCAGCGCCCGCATCGGCGACACCGTTGAGACGGGCACCTCCCGCATCAGCGAAACGCTGGACAGCGGCGCGCAGCGCATCTCCACAACTCTGGAAGAAGGCGGCACCCGTATCGCCGACACCTTCGACGAGAAGACCGCTGCCGTCTCCGAGGTGCTCAATCAGCGCGTCGGCGAGGCCGGTGCGGATCTCGACCGCCGCACCGACGAGATCGCCCGTCGTCTCGACGAGCGTTCGCAGGCCATCGGCGAGACCATGCGCGAGCGGCTGGAATCCTTCGACGCCGCGGTGGGCGAACGGATCGATGGGGCCACGAGCCACATCAACCAGCGCTCCGATCAGCTCGTCGAGACCATGACGAACTCGATCACGCGTGTGGACCAGGCTCTCGACACCCGCGCCCGCCAGATCAGCGAAACGTTGATTGCCCGCACCCGCGAGATCGCGGGCGCCTTTGTCGTCGGCCAGAACGAGATGACCGACGCGCTGAACAGCCGTCTGGCAGAGGTGAGCCAGGTGCTCTCCCGCCAGACCCAGCAGCTCACCGAAACCCTTTCGGAGCGCATCGCGGAGATCAACGTCTCGCTTGGCTCCAAGGTCTTCGAGGTTGCCGAAACGCTGGACGGTCGCGCCGGCGAGATCGAGCGCATCCTGAACGAACGCCTTGCCGCCATCACCGGCTCGCTGGCCGAGGAGAGCGAGAAGGCAAGTTCGGTGGTCACCGAGGCCATGAACCGCGCCTCCTCCATCATGGAGGGCGAGAGCGGCCGGGTTCGCGATCTGGTGCTGCAGGCCGTCGAACAGGCTGGCCGGTCCATGAACGCGGAAAGCGAGAAGGCCCGCACACTCTATACCGCAACGCTGGCCGAACTCGGCGGCGCGCTGTCGGGTGAGAGCGAGCAGGTTCGCGAGAACATGGCCCGCACCGTGGCCGAGGTTTCCGGCTCTCTCAACGCCGAAAGCGAACACGCCCGCATCATTCTGGAAGGCATCACCCATCAGCTCCAGCAGCTGGTTTCCGGTGAAGCCGAGGATCTGCGTGAGCGCGTCACCATGGCCGTCAACGAGGCCACCCGCGTTCTTGCCGATCGCGGCCGCAGCGTGACCGAGGCGCTCAAGACCCAGGCTCACAGCTTCAATGAAACCCTGTCTGCGCGCTCCGAAGAGCTGTCCAGCCTGCTGGGCACCGATGGCAACGAGCTTCTGAACGCCATCGAGCAGCGCTCGCGCGACCTGACCGGTCGCATGGGCGAGGTCCACTCCGCCATCCTCGACGCGATCACCGTCAAGGGCCGCGACGTGTCGGAAGCCATTGCCCGTCAGGGGCTGGAGGCGACGCGCACCATGACCGCGACCGGCGAGGAAGTCGCCAATGCGATCGAGGCACGTTCACGCGACGCCGTCTCGCTTCTGGGCAACACGAACGACCGTGTCCAGGCGGAGATCGCGGGCATTCTGGACCGTCTCAACCAGTCCAACGCCGGTCTCAACGAGGTGCTCAACCACGCGGGCGACAACCTCAACGAGATCGAGACCAAACTCACCCAGCGCACCGGAGAGTTCCGCGATGCGGTGGATCGCGCGGTCAGCGACACCAACGAGTCGACGGCGATCATCGGCGATCAGGTGGCGGCGCTGCGCACCGTTTCCGGCGCGATGCTGACCGACATCACGGATCTGGCCGACCGCTTCGAGAAGCAGAGCCTGTCGATCACCTCCGCCGCCCGTCAGCTCGACGACACGCAGCGCAACGTCTCACAGACGGTGAGCGACCAGGCCTCCACCATGGAGAATGCGGCGGAGCACCTCGTCACCAAGACCGAGGCGGTCGACAAGCTGATGCAGAATTTCGCACAGCTTCTGGCCGGCACACTGACAAGCGCCGACGACAAGGCCCGCGCCGTGGTCAACCTGCTTGGCCGCACCGCCGACACCGCGACGCAGACGCTGCATGAGCAGCTCACCTCGCTTGAGGCGACCGCGTCGGCCCACGGTGAAAAGGCACGTGACGCCGTTCGTTCGGCCCAGAACCAGCTCATGGAAGAAGTCGGCCGCACGGTCGGCGAGGCCTCCGAGCGCTTCAACGAGGCGACGGCGCGCATGCGCGAAGTCGCCCGCGAAGTGCAGCGCGAACTGGAAGCCACCCGTGCAGAGCTGAAGCGCGGTGTGCTCGACCTTCCGGACGAGACGCAGGAATCCACCGCAGCCATGCGCAAGGTGGTTTCCGAGCAGATCCGGGCGCTCAACGAACTGTCAGAGATCGTCTCGCGCCAGTCCAACGCGCTCGACGTGTCCCCGGCGCAGGCCCGTCAGGCTCCTGCCCAGGCCGTTGCATCCGCACGAGCATCGGCTCCGGCACAGGCGGCGGCTCCGGCACAGGCGACGGCCCCGGCTCCGGCTCCGGCCCAGACGCGCGCCGCCCCTCCGGTCCAGACGCAGGCCCCTGTCCGCGCGCCGCAGCGCCCGGCACAGCCGCCTGTTCAGGCCAAGGCTCCGGCTCCCGCGCCGCGGCGTGTGGAACCCGCGCCTCAGAAGCCCGCACAGCCTCAGCAACGTGCGCCGCAGGCCCGCCCTGCCCAGCAGCGGCCCGCACAGCCTCAGACGCCCGCGGCCGCTCAGTCTCAGGGCTGGGTCTCCGACCTGCTGCGCCGAGCCTCGGAGGACGAGCGTGAGACAGCGCCTGAGCCGACTGCGCGTCGCGAACGTGGAAACGGCAACGGCGGACGTTCGCAGCTTCACATGGTTGAATCGCTGAACTCGCTGTCGATGGACATTGCACGTGCCATCGACCACGAAACCTTCGTCGACCTGTGGGACCGCTACCGTGCAGGTGAACACAATGTCTTCACCCGTCGTCTCTACACGCTGCAGGGTCAACAGACCTTCGACGAGATCCGCTCCAAGTATCATCGCGATCCGGAGTTCCGCTCCGCCGTCGATCGGTACATCGAGGATTTCGAAGCCCTGCTGGCGCAGGTTTCCCAAAACGACCGGGACAACATGCTGAGCGAGACCTACATGTCCTCGGACACTGGCAAGGTCTACACGATGCTCGCCCATGCCAGCGGTCGCCTCGACTGAGGCACGTTCCCTTTCAAACATCAAAAGGGCGCGTCAATGACGCGCCCTTTTTCGTATCCGCTCCGCCGTGATGCTCAGCCCAGCCGGGCCCGAAGATAGGCTTCAAGCCCGGTTGCGCCGCGCAACGGATCTTTCGGAGCCTCAAGGCCGCCATCGGCCACCACCTCGGCCATATTGGCGAAGGAGAGGGCAGCCGACGGCGAAAAGCCCATTTCCAGATAGCGCGCCTCGCGTTGCGCAGCCGGAACCACCTCCAACTCAATCCGCCGCCCCCACATCTGGCCAAGCGTATCGGCGACCTCACGGGGGCTATAGAGGCGCGGCCCCTCCACATGGCGCAGCTCACAGTCCTCGGCGGGCGACATCAGCCGCTCGGCCGCCGCCTGTCCCAGATCCTGCGGCGCGGCCATGGCAAGCGGCATGTCGGCAGGCCAGAAAGACAGAAGAACGCCCGTCTTTCTGGCCTGTTCAGCCCCGGCAAGCCAGTTGCTCATGTAGAAGGCGCCGCGGTTGATGGCGGCAGGCACCTTCCCGGCCAGTGCCCCCTGTTCCAGCGCATAAAGGGAGGTCAGGTCACCGCAGCCGGAGCCGGACCGCGCGCCATAGGTGGAGATGACAACGAGCTTTTCCAGCGGCACACCTTTGAGAGCCGCAAGGATGGCGGAGATATTCGCGTGTTCCTCGGCATCGAAATCCCCCGCCGGATTGGCGGGCGGATTGAGGATCAGCGCCCGCATCCCGCCTGCGAGAATGTCATGCAAGGCGCCAACATCACGGATATCGACCACCGCAAGCTGTGCCCCCGCCGCCATGAGGGCCTTTGCGCTGGCCCGGTCGCGCGTCACGACCGTCACCGCCTGCCCGTGTGAAAGGAGATGACGCGCAGCCGCGCCTCCCACCTGCCCGGTTCCGCCCAGGATGATATGCACGGTTTCAAACTCCTTTTCCGTTCGTCTTGAACGCGGGAGCTAGCACCGGGGTCGGTCAGGTTATGTCGGTAGCGTGGCGTCAGAGGTCCGCGCCCGGCTCCTCCAGCCGGTATTCCGCCAGCAGGATGCGGCGCGGCGCAGGAAGGCGCTCGCAGAGCTCCGTCATCGTCTGGATGCGGTCGAGGCGGAAATGACGAAAAGCCTCGCGCCGTTCACACCACGCGACCAGCATTTCCATGTCGTCGAAAAAGGCGAGCGCGATCGGCCAGACGACCCTTTGGGTGTCCGCCCCTGCCCCATCGCGGTAAGTGATTTCGAGCTTGTGCTCATCGGCAATGGCGCGCCGGACGCGTCCGATCCGCTCACCATCGCCCGACCCGGATGGCCCTACCGCCAGTCCGTTGGTGCGCATGGCCGTGGCGCGCGTTCCATCAAGACTGGCAACGACCTTGGCGAGCGCGCTCGCCGCCCCATCCGCCAGTTCCAGGTCACCCCTGCGGGCCACGAAACGCAGGCCCAACAACAGCGCATCCGCTTCCAGTGGGGAAAAAGAAAGGGGCGGAAGAAAATAGCCGTCCGCCAGCACATAGCCGAGGCCCGCCTCACCCTCGACCGGAGCGCCAAGTTCCGCCAGGAGCTTGCAGTCACGCTGGATCGTGCGCTCGCTGACACCGAATTGCGCACCAAGCTCCCGCGCGCTCACCGGGCGGCGATGTTCGCGAAGAGCCTGAAGGAGTGTGAGAAGACGTTCGGTTCGCGGAGCCATCAAAGATCCCCAACACCGCCAATGATCTGAACGGCGGTCCTGCGAGCGGCTTCAGATGCGCTCAAGCGTCCAGTTCACGAGATCGACGAGGCATTCATCCGCAGCCCGGTCCATCGCGCTGACCGCATCATTCACGCTGTCACCGGCGGCAGCCGCCTCACGACGGAAGGTCCGCGAAGCGCGCACGCGACCATTGCGGTCGTCGATGATCTTGGCGGAAAACTCCACCCGCGCCACACGGCCTCCATCCACCGCGAGTTCGAAGGCGCGAATATCTGTCGCAATCTGATAGTCGATCAAAAGCCCTTCTCCAGGCTGACCGACGGCGCGAACGCGACCGGAATTTTCAAACGATTCGATAATCTTGCGCTGAAACAGCTGCGGGACGCGATCACTCCACGCCGCCCCGGCGAAATAGCTGATGGCAATGTTGTCGGAGAGAACCGCGATATTGTCGGTATCCAGAGCGGCCATCGCCTTGGGCGCGGCGATCAGGATCTGCGCCCGGCTGCGTTTGGCGGAGGGGCCGAAATCGCGTGGCGCACTCAGGGTATAGATATCGCGCGGGGCCGGCCCGCCCGTGATCGCGGCACAGCCTGCCAGCGCCGCACCCAGAAGCACCAGCGCCGTTCCACGTCGCGTCGCAGCCGCGACTTTCCCTTTCAGCGCCATGACGCCATCAGCTCCCAAGCCCGCATCCATCGCGCGCCTTCTTCCAGTTATGTCTCTCAACCCGCTCGCAAACCTGCAAGCTGTTGCAGAACCCGCCAGATCGCCTCCGGCGTACCACTTCTAATTGCAGGCCGAAACCTGTCTTGTCCAGCGTCTCAGCGCCTTTTGCGTTCCCCGTCATAAACAGGAACGCCTTCGCCGCCATAAAGAACACGGCTGGGGTTCTGATCGAAATTGGTAAAGACCCTGCGGATCTCCACCAGAGTGACCCGCGCCTGCTCGATCAGTGTTTCCATGTTGCGCAGGCCACGGTTGGAGAAGCGGTCCAGCCCGTCGGTGATCGGTCCGACGCGCTTGGCAAGCGTATCGGCCACGATACGGATCGATTTCGCCGCCGCCGTCGCTTCCCTGATCAGTCCCTCACCGTCGCCATCCACATATCCGTCGACCTTGACCAGGATGTCGTTGACCTTGGTTGAGGCTTCGTCGAGCTTGCCGGAAACCGATTTCGCGTCCGCGATCACCTGATCGATATCGGGCTGGCGCTCACGGATATCGGAGGTGAAGGCTTTCAGGTCCGCGGATGCACCGCGCGCATCGGCAATCGTCCCCTCGATATTCTCGCTTTGCCCGGCAAGGCTCCGGGTCACCTTCTCCACGGAGGCGACGATCTCGCCCACACGGGTGGGATCGACGGCGGAAATGACACTTCCGGTCTCCCCGACAACCCGCTCCACCTCTTGCGCCACCGAACCGAGCTGATCCGTCACGGACTTCGCCGTCTCGATAAAGGCGGCGATATCTTCCGACTTTTCGGCCACCGCGTCGCTGGTCTTGCGAATGCTGGCTGCGGCGCCCTGCGCATCGCTGACCAGCCTGTCCATGGTATCGAGCTTGTCCGTGACGCGGTTGGTCACCGTTTCCACGTTGGCGACAATCGTTGCGACCTTGTCCCGGTCGACCGCGGAAATGACACCGCTGATCCGGGTCAGTTCCTCGTTGAGGCCCTTGGTGAAGGCGGTCAGCTCATCCGTCACCTGACGCGCTCCCACCGCAACCTGATCCACCTGGGTCAGTGCGTTGTCGAGCTTGTCGGAGGCGTTGGCCATGTTGTCGACGAAACGCGAAACCTGTTCGGGATCGACCGCGCCTACCAGCCCATCGGCTTTCGCAACCAGCCCTTCCATCTTGCCGGAAAGACGGGAAAAGGCCTGCGTCGCATCGGAAATGCTGGACATGAAGTCGGCCACGCCATCGGAGTTGGACGCCAGCGCTTCGGTGAACCGAGAGACGTTCTCCACCGACTTGGTCACGCTTGGCCGGTTCTCCTCGATCAGATCGTTGAGCGAGGTGAGCGACTTGTCCGCCTTGGCCAGCACGTCGCTCGCGCCCGCCATGAGATCCTGAAACCCTGAGCGATCCGCGATGAGTTCGGGGTTTTCCTCCGCGCTCAATAGCGCGGGCTTGTCGCGCGAGCCGCCCACCAGCTCCACATAGGCGACACCGGTGAGCCCGGAAAAGCCCAGCGAGGCCTTGGTATCGGCGCGCAGCGGCGTGTTGGGATTGATCGCGGTGAAGGCGACAACATGGGTCGGGTCATCCTCCGCAAAGGTCAGCCGGGTCACGTCGCCCACGCGGATGCCGTTGAAGAAGACCGTGCCGCCAACCTCAAGGCCCGTCACGGCGCCGGGAAAGACCACACGCAGCGTCCGGCGCGAATTGCCCTCTCCCGTCGTCGCCAACCACCAGGTGAACACGAAGGCTGCGACAATCGACACGAGGACGACCGATCCGATGGCGATGTAATTCGCGCGGGTTTCCATGCCCCTAAGCTCCTTCAGCCGCGACCGGTATCGGCTCGCGGCGGATCATCATTTCATCGGCGGGCATCACCTGTCGCCCACACATTTCACGTCTTTCCCCGGCGCGCGCCTCTCACGCCATTGAAATAGTCCTGCACCCACGGATGATCGAAGGCGAGCATCTCCGCCATCGTGCCCTCCACCAGAACCCGCTTTTCGCCCAGCACGGCAATGCGGTCGCAGATCGAATGCAGGCTGTCGAGATCATGCGTCACCATGTAGACGGTCAACCCGAGCGTGTCGCGCAGTTTCCGTGTCAGGTCATCGAAGGCTGCCGCCCCGATCGGGTCCAGCCCGGAGGTCGGTTCATCGAGAAACACGATCTCCGGATCCATGGCGAGCGCGCGCGCAAGGCTTGCCCGCTTGACCATGCCGCCCGACAGTTCGGACGGGAACTTCTCCGCCGCATCGCGCGGCAGGCCGACAAGATCCAGCTTGAACAGGGCCAGTTCGTCCATCAGCCGCTGGCTGAGGTCGAGATGCTCGCGCATTGGCACCTGTATGTTCTGGCGCACATTGAGCGAGGAAAACAAGGCCCCCTGCTGGAACAGCACCCCCCAGTTGCGCTCCACATGGGCGCGGTCCTCGTCGGAGGCCGTATCCATGTCCGTGCCCAGCACCGAGATCTTTCCCGCCCGCTTCGGCGTGAGCCCCAGGATCGCGCGCATCAGGACCGACTTGCCCGTGCCCGACGCCCCGACGAAACCGAGGATTTCGCCGCGATAGACATCGAGGTCGAGATCGCGCAGCACGATTGTCTCGCCGAAGCCGACAGTCACCCCGCGCGCGCTCAGCACGATTTCGCGCCCGTTTCCATCGAAGCCTTCAGCCTGTTTCGTTTCTGTCGCGCTCTCCATGGCCTCAGATCCCGATCGCCGCGAAGAACATGGCAAAGAGCCCGTCCATCACGATCACCATGAAGATCGCCTTCACCACCGAAAGCGTGGTGTGAAGGCCGAGCGATTCCGAGCTTCCGCGCACCTTCAACCCTTCCACGCAAGCCACCAGCCCGATGATCACCGCCATGAAGGGCGCTTTCACGAGCCCGATCATCAATGTCTGGAAATCGATTGCCGCGCGCAGATATTGCAGGAAATTCTGCGGGTTGATGCCGAGATAGACCCACGACACCATCGCGCCGCCGGCAAGCGAGGCCAGATCGGCGAAAAAGGCGAGCATCGGCAGCGCCAGCATCAGCGCCAGAATGCGCGGCAGAACGAGCACCTCCGCCACCCGCATGCCGATGACATGCAGCGCGTCGATTTCCTCCTGCATCTTCATCGAGCCGAGTTCGGCGGTAAACGCGCTGCCGGAACGGCCCGCCACCATGATCGCGGTCAGCAGCACACCGATCTCGCGAAGCACCAGCACACCCACCAGATCGACCGAATAGCGATCGGCTCCGAACTGGCGCAGGTAGAAACCGCCCTGCTGGGTGATGATCGCGCCGATCAGGAAGCTCATCAGCATCACGATGGGAATGGCCCCGATGCCCGTTCGGTCGAACTGGTGGGCAACGGAGACGAGCCGGAGCCGGGTCGGATGAACGATGATGTTCGCCATCACCGCACCCAGCGTGCCGAGAATATGGAGAACGGCGACCGCATCCTTGGCAACTTCGACCATCTGGCGGCCGGTTGTTTCCGCCAGCCATGTGAGCGAGAGCTTGGTTGTCTTCGCCTTCCACATGGGAGGATGGTGCGCTTCCACCTCGTCGAGCAGGACGCGGGAGCGATCGTTCAAGCCCTTGTAGCGGACGCGCGCGCCCGCATATTCGCAATGCCCCCTGAGACGGTGAATGAGCCACGCGCCCGCGGTGTCGAGATGGCTGACCCCCGTCAGATCGATCTCGACGCTGACGGGCTTATCGACATGAACCGTCTGGACAAGCGTCTCCGCGGCGGCTGCGTGCGGCAGCGACCAGGGACCTTCCAATGACAGGAAAACCGTGCTTCCCGTCTGCTCGGATGAAATCGCCGGTTCAGGCGAACTATTGTGATAGGTCATCCAGTTCCGAGGGTCGCGAGCCAAAACAGGGTGCCAAGATTAACCTGTTTGACATAACATGTCCGCAAGCAAACACCCGATTCCCCTGCATTTTTTTTCGAAAGCCACGATCGAAATGACACGTCGTCTGATCACCCGCAGGCAAGCCTGGCCCCTGGCACAGGCTTTCACGATCTCCCGAGGCTCCCGCACCGAGGCCGTTGTCGTTTCGGTCGAGCTTGAACAGGACGGCCATAAAGGCCAGGGCGAATGCGTGCCCTATCCGCGCTATGGCGAGACGGTCGATGGCGTGATCGCCGAAATTCAGGCCCTGGAAGCCCGGTTGGCCGATGGCATGGATCGCGAAACCCTGCGCAAGACCATGCCCGCCGGGGCTGCCCGCAATGCCGTCGATTGCGCGATGTGGGATCTTGAGGCGAAGCTTTCCGGCATTCCGGCGATCGAGGCCGCGGGCCTGACGCCGCCGCCGCCGGTCACCACCGCCTACACGATCAGCCTCGGCGATCCGGAAACGATGCATGAAAACGCCCGCAAGGCGCAGGCCCGCCCGCTTCTGAAGGTGAAGCTCGGCGGCGCAGGCGATCTGGAGCGCATCGCCGCGGTGCGCGAGGCCGCGCCGAACTCCACCCTGATCGTGGATGCCAACGAGGCCTGGGAGGCGGAAAACCTTGCCGATTACGTCGCCGCTTGCGCCAAGGCGGACGTGAAGCTGATCGAGCAGCCCATGCCGGCCGGCAAGGACGACGCCCTGCGCGGGGCCGACTTCCCGATCCTGATCTGTGCGGATGAGAGCCTGCACACCTCCGCGGACCTTGAGGGCCTGCGCGACCGCTACACCTCCGTCAACATCAAGCTCGACAAGACCGGCGGCCTGACCGAGGCGATTGACGTTCAAAACCGCGCGCTGGAGCTCGGTTACGAAGTGATGATCGGCTGCATGGTGGGCACCTCGCTCGCCATGGCCCCGGCCCTTGCCCTCACCGCCCGGGCATCCTTCGTCGATCTCGACGCGCCGCTGCTCCTCGCCACGGACCGCGACCACGGGTTGATCTATGATGGAAGCATCATTCGCGGCCACGACCCGGCCCTGTGGGGCGGCATCGAGGGATAGTCGTTCCCTTGATCCTTCAGACTTCGCCCTGCGTTTTGCGCCCTGCAAAGCGCAGGGCGATCAGCGCGAGCAAGGCCAGCGACAGCGCGCAGCATGCCGCCATCGCCCAGAAGGCATAAGCCGGATCGATGCTGTAGAGCGGGCCGCTGACAAGCGTACCGCTTGCGGTTACGAGCCCCACAAAGGTGCCGCCAAGCCCTTGCGCCGTGGCGGCCCTGCGCGCGGGAATGCGCGATGCGATAAAACCGACCAGCCCCAGATGGGTCGCCCCGAACGTGAACCCGTGAAGCGATTGAACGGCGAGCACGGCCACCGGGTCATGAACCACCGTAAACAATGACCAGCGCACCACGCCGGCCAGCGCACCGACGGCGATCATCGCAAGCGGTGGCAGACGCATGCCCAGCCTGGACGCCAGCAGGAAGAGCACCACCTCCACCACCACGCCGATGACCCAGAAGAAGCCAATCATCGTCCCGCCGATGCCGAGCCCACGCCAGTAGAGCGACCCGAACCCGTAATAGGCCGCGTGGCTGCCCTGCACGAGCGCCGCCGCCAGCAACACCACCAGAAAGCCGATATCCCTGAGCCGAGGCGCGGCCGCAATCCCGCCATCGGCCTCAAGCGGCGTTTCCCGCGCCAGTTCCGGCAGCATCAGCGCCATGAGCGAACAGGCAAGCAATGACACGGAAACCGTGACGGGAACGAGCGTGGAGGACGTTGCCTCCAGCACCGCGCCCCCGGCCAGCGTGGCGATCATGAAGGACACCGATCCCCAAAGCCGCATACGTCCGTAGTCACCCTGTCCGGCACGGACGGTATCCATTGCATAGGCGTCGCTGAGCGGAATGATCGCGGCGTTGGTGATGGCCATGGCAATCATCACGGTCAGGATTTGTACGAATCCGTCCGCGAACAGAAAGCCTGCGAATATCATCCCCGATATCGCACAAATAATTGAAATCGCTGCCGAACGACGTCCCAACATATCCGCAATCGCGGCCACGATCGGCCCTGAAACGATCCGGATCGCCATCGGCGTGGCGAGAATGATCCCGATTTCGGCGTCCCCCATTCCCTTGTCGGAAAGGAAGATCCCGAAGAAGGGAAGGAACACGCCCTGTGCGAAAAATTGCAGGGCAAAAAGCAGTCCGACACGCCTTTTTAGCGCCAACGGAGCCGTGAACACGGGAGGCATGAGTGCTTTCTAAACTGGCGTTAACTATTTTGGAGGTAGAGATGGTCACAGTAATTCGCCTGCTGCGCCGGGGAAAGGGCGCATCTGGCACGTTGCGATATGAATTCAGGCACTGAACCAAGGCGAGAAAGAATGGCCGCAGCAAGCCAAACTCCTGCTCTGCGCGAAGAGGACTATGAGGCGATTGAATCCGCCGTCATGGAGACGACGCGCGGGCGCTGGTTCCTTTCGGAGTACGCACGCCGTAACCGTAATGCCGACACCGAAGTGCTGCTGAGTGCCATCGGCCAGCTCGAAGGCCTGATGAAGACCGAGCGCAAGGGACCGAAACTGGAACGTATCCAGCTCGACCTTGCCGACATGGCGGAAGCGATCACGCGCACCAAGCGCGAAATCGCCCAGATCAAGACCGAATCCAATGATGGCGACCGGTTCGCCGAAGCCTCTTCGGAACTGGACGCCATTGTCACCCAGACAGAGGGCGCCACGCAGGACATCCTGCAAAAGGCGGAACTTGTTCAGGAGATCGCCTGGACACTTCGCGAACAGGGCGTGGACGAAGCCTCCTGCGATGCCATCGATGCGCACACGACTGACATCTTCATGGCCTGCTCCTTCCAGGATCTGACCGGCCAGCGCACCCAGAAAGTCGTGCAGGTGTTGCGCTATCTGGAATCGCGCATCAACGAGATGATGGAGATCTGGGGCGTCGACGCCAATGAGATGAAGGTCGATGTCGGCCCGATCAACCCAGAAGATCATCGCCCGGACCGCGACTTGCTGCATGGCCCGCAAAGCACTGACAAGGCGATCAAGCAGAACACCGTCGACGAACTGATGGACTCTGGCGTCCAGTATATGAGCGACGACGATGACCCGATGAGCGCCGGGGAAGCCACGTCCGAGGCCACAACCGACATCAACGAGATCGAGTTCGACGAGATCACGTTCGACGCCATCGAAGTCGATACCGAAGGAGCTGATGCCGAAGAAGTTTCCGCGGAAGAAGCCGAAGCGGAGATGGACGCGACCGGTGACATCAATGTCGACGACATCGTCTTCGATGCCATCGAGCAGGAGGTCAGCGAGAGCGAGGAGAGCGCGGCAGCCGAGCCGGACGTCTCTCCCGAAGCCTCATCGGATGCGAGCGCGGCGGAAGACGCCGCCGCCGACATGACTGTCGATGAACAATCCGGCGAAATCGATTTTGACAGTATCTCCTTCGACAAGATCGACAGCGAGGACGCTGACGTCGATGAAGCGACTGCGGAAGACGCCGCGGCGCAGGAGGAGCCCTCCGCAGTGCAGGAGGTCACCTCCGAAGAGACTTCGGTTTCGCTCGCCGACATGGAAGCCCCGGAAGGCGCGCAGAACGTGCTGGAAGAGCTGCTCGACGCCTCCGACGATGACGAAACCGCCCTCGACGCCCTCGCCCAGGAGGGAGAAGAGAGCGCGGAAGAAGCGATCGATGCGGCGGCTGACGAGGCCGTCAGTGAGGCCGCAGATCAGGCCACAGATGAGAGCGAAAGCTCCATGGACGAGGCGGAAGAAGCCGAAGCAGACGCGGATGCCGCCTTCCTCGACATGGAACAGACGGCGGATCAGGAAGACGAGGCGGACGCGAGCGATCCGCTGCGCGCCATGTCCGCAGGCGAGCGCCTGGCACTCTTCAACTAGGTCCCGCTCAACCGGTCCCGGCCCATGCCTGCCGCGACGCTGGGCTAACCCAGCGCGCGCGCCAGCATGGGCGCATCGATATTGCCGCCGGAGACGAGCACCGCGATTGTCCGGCCCCGCGTCTCGATCCTGCCGTTCAAGACGGCGGCCAGCGCCACCGCCCCGCCCGGCTCCACCACGAGCTTCAGATCGCGGAAGGCGAAGGCCACCGCATCGAGCGCCTCTTCATCGCTCACCACGAGCCCTTCCGCCCCGCACCGCCTGTTGATCTCGAAATTGAGCGCGCCGGGTGCAGCCGCCATCAGCGCATCGCAGACCGACCCGCCAGTTGTGGGATTGGAAAGCCTCTCGCCCGCCTTGAGGGATCGGGTGTAATCATCGAAGCCCGCAGGCTCCACCGGGTGAATGGTGGCGTCCGCAACCGTGCCCTCCATGGCCAGCGCGATGCCCGCCGTGAGCCCGCCCCCGCTGCAACAGACAAGCACCGCTTCCGGCCTGAGCCCCATGGCCTCGGCCTGTTCGGCGATTTCGAGCCCGGCCGTTCCCTGCCCCGCGATCACGCCTGGATCATCGTAAGGATGGACGAAGGTTGCGCCGGTGCGCTCCACGATCTCAAGCGCCATCGCCTCCCGGTCGTCCTTTTCCCGATCATAGCGCACGATCTGCGCGCCACTTGCCGCGGTCCGCTCCGCCTTCATGACCGGCGCATCCACCGGCATGACGATGGTCGCCTTCATGCCGAGCAGCCGCGCGGCTTCCGCCACCCCCTGCGCGTGATTGCCGGAGGAGCACGCCACCACGCCACGGGAACGCTCGCCCTCAGGGATCATGGAGAGGCGATTGAAGGCGCCGCGAAACTTGAAAGAGCCGGTGCGCTGCAGGCTTTCCGCCTTGATCAGGATGCGCCCGCCGGTGCGCTCATCCAGCACCGGGAAACTGAGAAGCGGGGTAAGGACCGCGTGGGAGCGGATGCGTTCACGCGCGGCGCGAACGGCGTCATGGTCAGGCGGCGGCAAGGGGCTCATCGGGGCATCTCCTGAACTCGGCTTGGAAAACAAGCCGGTTCAAGCCGGGTAACACTCGAAAACGCGTTCGGCAAGCGCACCGCGAGGTTCTCTCCGCCCCCAGAAGCGCGCGCTGCCTATTCGGCGGCCTTTTCCGCCTCATCCGATCCGTGAGCCAGCAGGATATTGTCGAGAAACTGCCGGGAAGCCTTGGCCCATGTGTAGCCGAGCGCAACGTCTCGCGCATGGTGGCGATCGATCTCCAGCGCCGCCAAGGCCGCCTTTTGCAGATCCGCATCGAGCACGCCCGCGCCCGTGTCTGCGATGATGTCCAGCGGTCCCATGACCGGATATGCGGCCACCGGAACACCACAGGCCAGCGCCTCCAGCACCACATTGCCGAACGTGTCGGTGAGACTGGGAAAGACGAAGACATCCCCCGCCGCATAGTGGGCGGCGAGATCTTCACCGAATTTCGGGCCTGTGAAATGCACGTCCGGATAGGCGCGCCTGAGTTCCTCCAGTTGCGGCCCGCCACCCACCACCACCTTGGAACCCGGCAGGTTGAGCGAAAGGAACGCCTTGATGTTCTTCTCCACCGAAACGCGTCCGACATGCAGGAAGATCGGGCGCGGCAGGTGGCGCAGGCCTTCCGGCAAGTCGTCGCGCGGATGGAACAGCGTGTGATCGACCCCGCGCGACCAGCGCATCAGGTTGCGAAACCCGCGCGCCGTCAGATCGTCATCCAGCGAGCGCGTCGCCACCATGCAGCCAGATCCCGCATTGTGGAAACGTCTCAGCCAACCATAGGACCAGGACAGCGGCACCGGCAGGCGGGCGGCGAGATATTCGGGAAAGCGGGTGTGGTAGCTGGTCGTATAGGTTTCGCCCATCGCCAGAACAGCCGCTTTGGCCAGCAGCCCCAGCGGGCCTTCGGTGGCCAGATGCACGTAATCCGCCCCGCTTTCCTTTATGCGGCGGCGGATCGCGGAGCGGCCTGTCAGAGACAGGCGGATTTCCGGATAGGTCGGGCATGGAAGGGTGCGAAATTCGCCTGGCGTCAGAAACTCCATTTCAACGCCAATTTTCGCCAGTTCGCCCTGCGTGATCTCCAGCGTGCGCACGACGCCGTTCACTTGCGGGCGCCAGGCGTCTGTGACAACGAGGATTTTCGTCATGCAACCGCCCGGTGATGAGCAAGCTGAAGCGGTTCGTCCGCCCGGTTCATATCCGCCCAGCGGATCAGCTCGAACGTCCCGTCATGGTGTTCGGCAATCGCCGTGCAGCTTTCCACCCAATCTCCGGTGTTGATGTAGTGAATGCCGTTCGTGTCCTGATCGGCGGCATGATGAATATGGCCACAGATCACCCCGTCAACCCCGCGCCGCCGCGCTTCCTCCGCCAATGTCTCCTCGAAGCGGCCAATGAAATTGACCGCGTTTTTCACCTTCAGCTTCGCCCAGGCCGAAAGCGACCAGTAGGGAAACCCGAGCTTGCGGCGCAGCATGTTGAGCACCGTGTTGACGTTGAGCGCGGTCACATAGGCCCAGTCGCCGAAATAGGCGAGCCAGCGGGCGTGTCGGACCACGACGTCGAACTGATCGCCGTGAATGACCAGCATCCGTTCGCCTGCGGCCGTTTCATGGATACAGCTGTCCACGACCTCCACCCCACCGAAATGGGTGCCGAGATAGCCTCTCAGGAATTCGTCATGATTTCCCGGCACATAGACAACACGCGCGCCTTTGCGCGCCTTGCGGAGCAGCTTCTGCACAACATCGTTGTGCTCCTGCGGCCAGTGCCAGCTCTTGCGCAACCGCCAGCCATCCACGATGTCTCCGACGAGGTAGACGGTCTCCGCATCATGAACGCGCAGGAAGTCCAGAAGCATGTTCGCCTGACACCCGCGCGTACCGAGGTGAATGTCTGACAGGAACAAGGCACGATAGTGCCGAGGATTGATCTGAGCGTTCATGGTCCGCTCTCCGTTGTCATCTCGGCACTGTTATTCTCGATTCACGTCTCACTATTGTGACAGTCCGCTTTTACTCGAACCTGTCTCGGCAATTCTGCAAAGCATCTCACCATGGACACGCGCTCGACAGCGCTGGCGAAACTTAACATCGCGCTCAAGCGAACTCTTTCTTTCCGCACAGGAATTGGGGTAGGCAGGAAGCCTGAAGAAACAATCGGAACAAGGGACACAGGATGGATCTGGGAATTGCCGGGCGCAGGGCTATCGTTTGCGCATCGAACAGGGGTCTTGGCCGCGCGTGCGCCGAAGCCCTGGCGGCGGCGGGCTGCGCGGTGGTCATCAACGGCCTTGACGCCGCGCGCCTTGAGGAGACCGCCCGACAGATCGCGGACAAGACCGGCGCGAAGATAATCCCCGTCGCCGGTGACGTCTCCGACCCACAAATCCAGAAGGCGCTGCTGGCCGCCTGCCCTGAACCCGATATCCTCGTCAACAACAATGGCGGCCCGCCGCGCAAGGATTTCCGCGAAATCGACCGCGAGGCCATGGCGAAGGGTGTCGTTCAGAACATGATCACCCCGATCGAGCTCATTCAGGCCACCGTCGACGGCATGGCGGAGCGCGGCTTCGGACGCATCGTCAACATCACCTCCATGTCGGTGAAGATGCCGATCGAGGGGCTGGATCTTTCCAGCGGCGCCCGCGCGGGGCTCACCGCGTTCCTTGCAGGCGTGTGTCGCACGGTCGCCGGAAAGGGCGTCACCATCAACAATATCCTGCCGGGGAAAATGGATACGGATCGGCTGCGTGGCGGTTTCGAACGCGCCGTGGAACAGACGGGCCGCTCGATGGAGGAAATCCGCGCCGCGCAGGCTGCGGAAATCCCCGCCGGCCGCTTCGGCACCGCGGAGGAATTCGGCCAGACCTGCGCCTTCCTGTGCTCGGTTCACGCCGGATATATCACCGGTCAGAACATCCTTCTCGACGGTGGCTTGTACCCGGCCGCTTTTTGAAGGCATTCGACAAACAATTCGAACGCCTTCGAAATGGCCGTTTGAGCCCTCGAAAACGAAAAAAGGCCGGTGAAAACACCGGCCTTTTTCTCATCATTGAGCCCGCGATTGCCTACCAGGTGTAGCGCATCGAGGCGGAGACGATGTTCACCGAGGAGTCCACATTGCCGCGATAGGTGAAGACACCATTGTAGTCCTGGTGATTGGGATCGATGTTCACCTTCGTGTCGTTCGCGGAGAAGAGATGCGAATAGGCGAAATCGAAGGACAGGTGTTCCATCGGCTTGTAGGAAAGGCCGGCGCTCAACCAGATACGGTCGTCATCCGGCAGGCGCAGCGAGCGGATGTCCTCATCGATCGGCGACAGCTCGTAAGCGGCACCGGCGCGAAGGGTCAGCTTCTCGTTCCAGTCATATTCCGCACCGACTGAGAAGAACCAGCTGTCATCGTAGTTGAAGGGCAGCGTCCGCAGCTGCGCGCCGGCATCGAGCACCACGGAAGGCTCTTTCAACCGGCTCCAGTTGGTCCACTCCACCGTACCCATGACCCGGAAGGTGTCCGTAATACGCTGCTTGGCCGACAGGGTGACCATATCCGGCGTCGCCATGCGCGTTGAGATGCCATAGGTCCCGGCAGGCAGCGGCCCGACCGCGACCGGCGTCGAGAAATCGCCGTCGAGATCGTGGAAAATGGCGGAGCGATAGCCCACCCCGATATCGGTCCCCTCCATCGGCGTGAAGAGAAGGCCCGCCGTGAAGCCAAATCCGATATCATCGCCTTTCAGAGCGGCCGTTCCTGACCCTGCCGGCAATCCGGTCGCGGATGTCAGGCGGACATCGAAATATTGAAACTGCATGCCAACCGCCAAGGAGAGCATGTCGTTGACCTTGTAGCCGATCATCGGATTGACGTTGACCGAGAACACTTCCGATGTGCGCGCAAAGGTCTGCCCCGACCACGCCGGTCCAGCCTTGGTCGCCAGACCGAACTGGCTGTTGATCGCAAGGCCCAGATACCAGCTTTCATCGATCTGGTAGCCGGTGTAGCTGGCCGGAATCCAGGCATCATTGGCCATATCGCCACTGTCGTTTCCGGAGCCACCGAACCCCGTGATGGTCGTACGCGTCGCCGCATCGGGCGTGATCGTCGCCTCCGGCGCGATCAGCGAGGAGTGGCTTTCGAAGGTCAACCCGATCGTATTGGTCACCGTGGCCGGGTTCCAGAAAATCGACGAAATCGACGCTCCTCCCGCAGCGTTACCCGCAAAAGACGTACCCTGATAGTAAGCACTCTGCTCGCGAAGGGCAAAACCACCAGCCAACGCCTCGCTCATCCCCCCGGCTAGCGCGACCATGGAAACTGATAAATAAAGATACTTTCTCTTCGTCATAAGCGTCATCCACTCCCCCGACACTGAAACGAGTACTTGTTATCATGATAGGAATTCACGTTCTTGGACCGATGGTAATGTGAACGAAGGTTTTGTGACAACACGGTCCGCCGCCTCATTGAGCGCAAGATGCAGCTCCCGACAAACGCTGATCGAGAGCATTTTGAAGACTGCGCATCTTCCGCTTGCGTAAACAGGGCGCGAAACCCCGTCGTCCGGTCACAAAAGCGCGCTTGAAAGTTCAGACACGAAACGATTGCCCACTTTTTAATCACGCCCCATTCCAGCCTCGCATCCCGCGAGAAGGGTCCGTTTTTCCTCTTATAGTTGCCGATTTGCGACAGTTTGACCTCCGCTCCGACGCGCGATCCAAGATCGGGCGGTGGGCAGCATCGCTATCTGTGAGGCTGGAACAGTCGCGTCGACGAATCGCCCCGATGCGGGACAAGGCTGCCAAACGACTTGAAACCCGCCCTGCCTGCGCGCAATGATCCGCGCGAGCCGTTTTCACGACATCAAGATGATTTGGGGGGATTGCGTCCATGAAGCTCGTTCGCTTCGGACCTGCCGGCCATGAAAAGCCGGGACTTGTCGACACGTCAGGCATTGTGCGGGACCTTTCCGCACATATCGGCGACTTCGCAGCCGAAACCGTCAGCCTGGAGACCATTGAACGCCTGAAGGCGATCGACCCTTCGAGCCTGCCGCAAGCGCCTGCCGGAAGCCGCCTCGGCGCACCGCTGGCCCGCGTCGGGCACTTCCTCGCCATCGGTCTCAACTTCGCCGATCACGCGGCGGAGGCGGGCATGGCGATCCCGGCAGAGCCGATCCTGTTTTCCAAGGCTCCCAGTTCGCTGTCCGGCCCCGACGACGCTGTCGTGTTGCCGAAAAACTCTTCAAAGACCGACTGGGAGGTTGAGCTTGCGGTCGTCATCGGCAAGCGCATGTGGCAGGTGAGCGAGGCGGACGCGCTCTCCCATGTCACCGGCTATTGCCTTTGCAACGACGTGTCCGAGCGCAAGTGGCAGGTTGAGGGAACCGGCCAGTGGATCAAGGGCAAAAGCGCCCCAACCTTTGGCCCGCTTGGGCCCTGGCTGGTGACGGCGGACGAAATCCCCGATCCGCAGGCGCTCGACATGTATCTGGACGTGAACGGCACCCGCATGCAGACGGGCAACACGAAGACGATGATCTTCACCGTCGCGCAGTGCCTGTCCTTCATCTCCACCATGATGGCGCTGGAGCCGGGCGATGTGGTGACCACAGGGACACCTCCGGGCGTCGGCATGGGCATGAAGCCGCCGGTTTTCCTGAAGGCGGGCGATGAGATGCGGCTCGGCGTCGAGGGGCTGGGCGATCAGCATCAGAAGGTTGTTGCCGAGTGAGGTGGGCCGAGTGTCCGAAACCGAGTGATCGGGGCCGAGTGACGGGTCCCGAATAACGGAGCCGCAAGCACGAAATGAAAGAAGGGCGCGAGACCATCTGATCCGGTCTCGCGCCCTTCTGCTTGCTCCATCTCTGCTGACACCGGCAGCGTCAGCCGCGCGCAGTCAGATATTGCAGCTCATTCGCCTGTGTCCACGGGCCCATTGCCTCACGCGCCTTGAGGAACGAGCGATAAACGGCCGCATCTGCGCCCCCCATCTCCTCGAAATCCGCCAGCACCTCGCCCGTCACCCGGCGTGCAGCCCGGATCATGTCATCTGGAAACGGCAGCACCGTCACCCCGTGCTTTTCCGTCAGAGCGTTGAGCTGCAGCGCGTTCATCCACTCGCCTTCAGCGACCGACAGGGCGTTTTCCGCGCGGATGGCATGGAGGACAATGGCTCTCAGATCCCCCGGCAGCCCTTCCAGCGCCTTCGCTCCGATCAACGCCTCGCCGGTTCCGTTGGGCTCATGCCAGCCGGGCGCGTAGTAGAATTTCGCCGCCTGATGGAACCCCATCGCCAGATCCCCCGAGGGGCCCAGAAACTCCGTCGCATCGATCAGGCCCGATTGAAGCGCGGGCAGGATCTCGCCCGGCGCCAGGGAAACCGGAGTTGCCCCCAGACGCCGCATCACCTCACCGCCAAGGCCGGGCATGCGGATCTTCAATCCCTTCAGATCGTCGAGCCCCGTGATGCGCCGCTTGTACCAGCCCCCCATCTGAAAGCCGGTATTGCCGCCCATGAAAGGCCGCACTCCGAAAGGCTCATAAAGGGCATCCCAGACTTCCTGCCCGCCGCCGCGCTCGATCCAGCACATATGCTCAAGCGGGGTCAGGCCGAAGGGAACGGCGGTGAAGAAGGGCGCCGCCGCCATCTTGCCCTGCCAGAAAAACGAAGCCGTGTGGCCCATTTCTGCCGTCCCGTCCGCCACGGCGTCAAACACCTCCAGCGCGGGAACCAGTTCACCGGCCGAATGAAGATCGACCGTCAGCTTGCCATCGCTCATGGTGCTGATGGCCTCGCAGATACGGCGCGCGGACACGCCTGGGCCCGGCAGGTCGCGCGGCCAGGAGGTGACCATTTTCCAGCGGATCGCTGTCTGCGCGAGAGCGGGGGTCGCCAGGGTCGAGGACGCGGATGCAGCCGCAGCCGCCCCCATGCCCGCAAGCGACAGCGCCTTGCGGCGCGAAATGGTCCTTCCGCTCATTATGCTTTCTCCCAAAGAGCGTGAAAATGATGGACGGGCCCGTGACCGTGGCCGATCTCAAGCGTATCAGCCGCGGCGATGGCGGCGGTCACATAGGCCTTCGCGCCGCGCACGGCGGTGATCATGTCGTGCCCATGCGCAAGCCCGGCGGCAATCGCGGAGGAAAGCGTGCAGCCGGTGCCATGTGTGTTGCGGGTGTCGATGCGCGGGGCTTCCAGCCAATGCTCGCCCTCCTCATCAAGCAGCAGATCGACGCTTTGCGAGGAAGTGCCGTGCCCCCCTTTCAGGAGAACGGCGGCAGGCCCCATATCTTTCAGCCGCACCGCCTGCGCGCTCATCTCCTCCCGCGTTTCGGCCACCGGGACCGCCAGAATGCGGGCGACTTCCTGCAGGTTCGGGGTGATCAGGTCGGCGAGCGGGAAAAGCAGCTCGACGAGACTTTCCACCGCCGCGTCATCGATCAGCGGATCGTTGGAGGTCGCAACCATCACCGGATCCAGCACCACGTTGTGAACCTGATACCGCTTCAACCCGGCGCGCACCGCCTCAATGACGTCCGTACGCGAGAGCATGCCGATTTTGGTCGCGCCAACCGTCAGATCGGAATAGACGGCGTTAAACTGCGCGGTGACGAAATCCGGCGGCACGTCCAGTATGCCGGTGACGCCGCGCGTGTTCTGGGCTGTCAGCGCGGCGAACACACTCGCGCCATAGACGCCGAGCGCGGAAAACGTTTTCAGATCGGCCTGAACGCCCGCGCCTCCACTGGAATCCGAGCCGGCCACGGTCACGGCGATTGCCGTCATGGCATCCCCCTCCCCCAATTGTCGATTGAAGATGCGAAGCGCGCAGTGGGCCTGAATCGGCGCATGCGTTCACACGCCCTGCCCCTGTGGTGGCAGACGTCCTGCATGTCCGGCGCTATCGCGATTAGTCTTGCAGCATGGTGCATCCCAATTCCCTCCGCCGGTACAAGCCGGATCAGGTTCTAGGAGTTGGCGCATTGCCTCTCAGCCCTCTTCGGGCACCCCCATTGGTCAACCGAGACCTAGAGCGTCTCGCGCGATTTGACAAGCCCCGCGACGACGCAGCGCCTGTTGATCACCATGCCTCCTTTCAATCTGCGCGCACGGGGCGCTTGCCCCGGTGCCTGCAATCCGATTGATTGGGGCCCATCTGTTTCATGCGTATCCGGAGACGCCCATGACCCCCTTCTTCGTCCTCATCAAATGCGAGCTTGGAAAGTCCTACGATGTCGCCAACAAGCTGGCCGACGCCGAAATCGCCTCGGAAATCTATTCCACCGCAGGCGATTACGACCTTCTGGCCAAGTTCTATGTGGACGCCAGCACCGACATCGGACAGTTCGTGAACCAGAAGATCCACTGCATCGCGAACATTCAGGACACCAAGACGATTCTGACGTTCAAGGCGTTTTAGGGCGCAACCGCGCGCTTGAGGAAATGCGGCCAGACGCCGGGCGTCAGATCTTGCCCGGCGTGGAGGCCCGCCGCACCCGCGTGCGGTCAATGCCGAGCCTGTGTTCGCGGTAGAGCACGAACAGGCCCGCGGCAATCACCACGCTCGCGCCGATCACCACAGACATGCCCGGAACCTCTCCAAACACCATCCAGCCGATGGCGGTTGCCCAGATGATGGTCGTGTAGTCGAACGGGGCGATGGTGGAGGCGTCCGCAAAGCGATAGCTCGTCGTCATCAGGATCTGGCCGAGCCCGCCAAGAATGCCGATCAGGCCGAGAATGCCCCATTGCCAGCCGACCGGCATCACCCAGCTTTGACTGGGAAAGAAATACCCCAGCGGGATCGTCGCCAGCGCGATGATGGAGGATGACCCGGAAAACCACAGAACGATGGTCGCCGAACGCTCGCTCGTGATGAGTTTGCGCACGATGATCGCGGCCCCGGCCATGAACAGCGTGGCGAAAAGGGCGATGGAGGCGCCGATCGTGGTGCCCTGATCCATGGACCCGATGCTGAGATTGGGCGCCAGAATGATGATCACGCCGAGAAAGCCGACACCGACCGCGCTCCAGCGGAAAATGCCCACCACTTCCCCCAGAAAGAACACCGCCATCACCACCGTGATCAGCGGCGCGGCATAGCCGATTGCGGTCGCATCCGGCAACGCGATGAAGGCAAGCGCGGCGAAATTCATCGTCATCGCCGTCACGCCGACAATGGCGCGCACGAAATGGCCGAAGGGACGCTTCGTCTTCAGGGCTGCGGGAAGCTGGCCCTGCCAGGCCATCATCAGGAGAACAGGAACGAGGCCAACAAGATTGCGCGCGAACACGATCTGGCCTGTCGGCAATTCATCGATGATCAGCTTGATCAAACCGGACATCACCGTGAAGACGATGGTGGAGAGTATCTTCAGGGAAATGCCGACCATCGGCCGGCGCACCGTTTCATAGACAGGCGCCTGGGACGCACCGGAGGACATGCAGAACTGCTTTCAGGTCACAGACGCAAGCGGCGCCTATGACGGT
This sequence comes from Breoghania sp., assembly GCF_963674635.1. NCBI lineage: Bacteria > Pseudomonadati > Pseudomonadota > Alphaproteobacteria > Hyphomicrobiales > Stappiaceae > Breoghania > Breoghania sp. Next base: position 150,276 of record NZ_OY771475.1, on the reverse strand, counting down.
CGGGAGGGGCACAAGGAGCACTCGAACAAGGAGCGTCTATCGAGAGAATAGACACTCCCGTTGCGATCGCAACCAGTTGCAAGCGCAAAATCCGATCACCCGCTTCCCGTGTCCCCGTCCCGGGTCCGCTTGTGCGCACAATTGCACCGCAGTGAGCATTGCCTGCCTCAGGTTTGCGCAGCCCTGATTGCGGACCAGACACGCTCCGGCGTCGCGGGCATGTCGATATGGGTAACGCCCGCGCCACGACGCAGCGCATCGCCCACCGCGTTCATGACCGCGCCGCACCCGCCGATGGTTCCGGCCTCGCCCGCCCCCTTGATGCCGAGCGCGTTCGTCGTGGACGGCACGTTGCGGGTCTGGAAGTCGAAATCGGGCAAGTCTCCGGCGCGCGGCAAGGCATAGTCGAGCAGCGAGGCCGTAATCAGCTGGCCGTCCGCGTCATAGACGGTGTTTTCCATCAGAGCCTGACCAATGGCCTGCGCGACGCCGCCATGGACCTGTCCGGCGAGCAGAAGCGGGTTCACCGTGACGCCGAAATCGTCCACGATCGTGTAGCGCAGCACTTGCGTGACACCGGTTTCCGGATCGATTTCCACCTCGCACACATGGGTGCCGTTCGGATAGGTCGCCTCCTCCTGCTTGATGCGGGCCTGTGAGGCAAGATCGGCCGGATCGGACGCATCCGCCGCGATCTGAGAGAGGCTCACCGCCTGATCCGTCCCCACCACACGAACCATGCCGTCGACGAGTTCCAGATCGCCCGCGCCCGCCTCCAGCCGATCGGCGGCCAGCGCCTTGATCTTTTCAGCCAATGTGCGCGAGGCCGTGTCGACCGAGGGCATGCCGATGGGAATGGAGCGCGAGCCGCCCGTGCCACCGCCGCTGGCGATCCGGTCGCTGTCGCCCTGCACCACATCGATCTCCTCGATATCGAGCCCAAGGATTTCGGCTGCCACCTGCGCATAGGCCGTGGCGTGGCCCTGCCCGTTGGTCTGGGTGCCGATGAGCAGCGTCACCTTGCCGGAAGCATCGAGCGCCATGTTGACCTCTTCGGACCCCGCAAAGGCGCAGGCCTCGATATAGGAGGACATGCCGATGCCCCGATACTTGCCGCGCGCCCGCGCCTCCGCCGCGCGCGCCTCAAAGCCCGCCCAGTCGGCCTCCGCCATGGCCTTGTCCATGTGGGCGGAAAACTCGCCCGTGTCATACATCCGGCCCGTTGGCGTCGTGTAGGGGAGGTTTTCGCTCGCAATGAAATTGCGACGGCGGATTTCCGCCGGGCCGAGACCCGTCTCCACGCCTGCCTTGTCCACCAGCCGGTCGATCAGATAGGCGGCCTCGGGCCTCCCCGCCCCGCGATAGGCATCGGTGGGCACCGTGTTGGTGTAGACCCCGCGCACCCGCACATGCAGCGCCTCGATATCGTAAAGCCCGGTGGACATGGACGTTCCCACCCACGGAATGAACGGGGCGAACTGGTGCAGATAGGCGCCCATATTCGCGGTCACATCGATCCGCAGGCCGAGGAAGCGCCCTTCCGCATCCATCGCCATCTCCGCATGGGTGACATTGTCCCGCCCCTGCGCGCAGGCCACGAAATGCTCCATGCGCTCGCTGATCCACTTGACGGGCCGCCCGAGCTTCTCAGCCGCCACAAGGCACAGCGGATATTCGCGATAGACGAAAATCTTCGTGCCGAAGCCGCCGCCCACATCGGGCGTGATGACATGCAGGCGGGCCGGGTCGATCTTGAGAATGTCAGCCGCCACGATATCGCGCACGGCGTGAACACCCTGCGTTCCGACCGTCAACGTGTAGCGCCCCTCGTGGTCATCATATTCCGCAACACAGCCGCGCGTATCCATGTAGTTGGACACGAGCCGGTTGTTCACGATGTCGATGGAGGTGACGCGGGCAGCCTCGGCAAAGGCCGCATCCGTCTTCGCCTTGTCGCCATGCCCCAGTTCGAAGGCGAGATTGGTGCCCGTCTCAGGCCACACCAGCGGCACATCTTCGCCAAGGGCCTGCGACGTCTCCACCACCACGTCGAGCGGATCGTATTCCACCTCGATCAGCTCCGCCGCCGACTTGGCAGCCTCCACGCTGTCGGCCACCACGAAGGCGATTGCATCGCCGATGAAGCGCACCGTGTCGGAACACAGAACCTCGCGCGGCGGGACGGCGTGTTTGGAGCCATCGACCTGAGGCATCACCGCCTTGGTCGGCATCAGACCCAGATCGGGAATATCAGCCGCCGTCAGGACCAGATGGACGCCCTCGGCCGCACGGGCCGCATCGACGCCGGAAAGGGTGATCCGGGCATGGGGCATGGCGGAACGCACCATGTATCCGTGCAAGGTTCCCGCCGGCGTGATGTCACCGACATAGCGCCCATGACCGGTGATCAGGCTGGGATCTTCCTTGCGCCGCACAGGCGCGCCGATGCCGAACTTGGCGTTGACCGGTTTGTTCATGCCCAAAATGCCTTCAGGGTTGTCGTCGCATGGCAAGCCGCAAGCCTGTCGCTTGCACCCGCACCTGACGCAACGAGATAGGTAAGGTGTCGATACGTAAGCTTAACCAGTCCCATCCCGCTTATCCAAGCCCCGCCTCGCGATTTGATACGTAAAATTCCACAAATCGCGATATCGTGGGTCGCGTTCGCAGGCCCTTCGCATGCTCACCGAAGCGACCTTGCGGAAAATTCCCCCTATCGATCCGCCTTTCCGCAGGGTATAGCCCATCCATGCCCGATACGTCTCCGCCCTCCGATGCCCCCTCGCCCGCCAACGATCCGCACTGCGAACCGCCGCAAGGCACCGGGCAGGCCGATCAGGCTGGCAAAAGCGCGAAGCGGCTTCGCGCATGGTGGGAGACGCTTCCCGGCAATACCCGCGGCGCAATCTGGATCCTCGTCGCCTGCTTCTTCTTCACAATCATGACCGCGCTCATAAAGGTGGTGGGCCAGCGGATCCACGTTTCCCAAATCCTGCTGGCGCGCCAGATCGTGATGACCTTCATCGTCGCGCCGACGATCCTGAGTTCCTTCCCCGATTCCCTGCGCACCGCGCGCCCCGGCCTGCACCTGTCGCGCATCCTTCTGGCAAGCGGCGCCATGATCCTGGGTTTCTCAGCGGTCATTCACCTGCCGCTAGCCGATGCCACAGCGATCTCCTTCGCCAAGAGCTTCTTCGTCACGATCTTCGCCATCATCATCCTGAAAGAAACCGTCGGCATCCATCGCTGGAGCGCGGTCATTCTGGGGTTCATCGGCGTGGTGATCATGCTGGATCCGACCGGAAGCGGCCTGCAAAACGTTTATGGCCTGATGGCCGTCGGCGGCGCGGCCTGTGCCGGCATGGTCATGATCCTGATCCGGCAGATGTCGAAGACCGACCGCCCGGTCACCATCCTGACCTACCAGGCGTGCGGGGTGGGGCTCTTGATGATCATCCCGTCATGGATCTACTGGGTGACACCGACCTGGACGGAAGTCATGCTGATGCTTGCCATCGGCTGCATCGCGTGGATCGCCCAGATGTGCAACATCCAGGCCTTCAAGGCCGGGGAAGCAACAGCCATCGCCTCGCTGGATTACACACGCCTGCTCTATGCCACGGTTTTCGGGCTGATCCTGTTCGGCTCCCTTCCGGGAATGAACACGCTCGTGGGTGCCGGGATCATTATTGCCGCCTCGCTCTATACCGTGCACCGCGAGGCCCAGCTCAACAAACGCTTCGTGCGTGCGCCGGAAGGGCGCGGCTACAACAACTGAGCCGCAACAGACGGCGCGCTTCACCGGCCGTTGAACTGAACGCGCCCGAGACCACTGACGTCATAGCCACCAAGCTCCGCCGTCATCTGCGCGAAGTCCGTGCTGCGGCAAAAGGCAAAGAGCTTCTGAAGCGGCGGCTCGAACCAGGCCCGACGCCACACGAGCAGGTCGTAACGCTCGCGCGCGACCGGCACGAAATCGAGCTGAAACCGTCGCGCCAGAGCCGACAGCCCGAAAGAGGCATCCGCCTTGCCCTCCAGCACCGCCAGCGCCGCATCGCGCTCATCACGCGCCGGGCTTCCGGCAGAAACCAGATCCTCCGCCTTCAGGCCCTCGCGCGCCATCAGGATCTCCATCAAACGCTGGCTGCCTGCCTTGGGTTGGCGCGCCATCACGCGCTTTCCGGCAAGATCCCCGACGCCCGCGATCCCCAGCGGATTACCCTTGGCAACGATGAGCCCGCGTTCGCGCCATGCCCATTCCACCAGAACCACAGGCCTGTAGCCGAACTGATCGGAGATGATGCCCGTGTTCCAGTTGGTCTGCGCCTCGTCGCCGACAACCGGCTCCGGCACATGCAGACCGGCGGCAACGCCGCCCGCTTCTGCAAAGCGTTCGATCCCGTCGAAGGAACCGTCGAACAGAGAGGCGAGACCGGAGCCGGATTCGCGCAAGGCCCATTCCAGAAGCGGATCATGCGAGCCCAGAACCACGTTCGGACGGTCTTCGGCATGCGGGGGCAGTCCCTCGCCCGCACTCTCGATCCATGCCAGCACCGCTTCGCGCGGGAACAGCAGCTTGCCGGTGGCGCGCGAATGGGGCACCGAGCCCGCGGCCACCAGATCGTAGACCTTGCGTTCCTTGACCCGCAGGAGTTCCGCCATCTCGCGCGTGGTCAGATAGCTTGGCATGGCAGACGTCATGAAGGCCCCTTGGCTTCGAAGGCGACGGACACAGCGGCAAGCAGCCTGAGGACCGGCATCGCCCCCTGGAGTGGTGAGCCGCCCATTATTACAACTGCCCCCGCGTTCGCGTACAGACGCAATTGATGCGCTGACGCGACAAGGCGCAATTGATGCGCTGACGCGGCAAGGCGCACGCCGACAACTGCCGACATGCGCCTTGCCTATGCCTTTCGCGCGCCACGAACCGCCGCGAAACGGAGTGAAGGACGCCTATTCGGCGGCCTGATTGCCGGCCTTGGCACGTTCCTCCTCGACCAGTTCCTTCTTGGAAAGCTTGCCCACGAGGGTCTTGGGCAACTCATCGCGGAATTCAAAGGCGCGCGGCATCTCGATGGCCGACAGGTGATCCTTGAGAAACACCTTCAGTTCATCGGAGCTGAGGCTCGCACCCTCCTTCAGCTTGACAAAGGCCTTCGGCGCCTGGCCGCGATAGTCATCGTCTATGGCGATGACGATGACCTCCTCCACCGCCGTATTCTGATAGATCGCCTCCTCGATCACGCGCGGATAGACATTGTAGCCGGAGCAAATGATCAGGTCCTTGATCCGGTCGACAAGGTGGATGTAGCCGTCCTCGTCGCGATACCCCACGTCGCCGGTATGCAGAAAGCCGTTCTCCACGGTGCGATTTGTATCGTCCGGACGTTCCCAGTAGCCCATCATCACTTGCGGGCCACGGACACAAAGCTCGCCCTTCTCGCCCTCCGGCATCACCACATAGGGATCTTCCAGCGAACGGAATTCGCATTCCGTCCAGGCGAGCGGCTTGCCGATGGAACCAGCGCGCGGAGGTTCATCGCTCGGATTGCAGGAAACCACGGGCGAAGCTTCCGTGAGCCCGTATCCCTCCACCAGGGTGCATCCGGTCAGCTTCTCGAAATTCTCCTTCACCTCCACAGGCAGCGGCGCGCCGCCCGACAGGCACATCCGAATGGAGGTGAGATCGTAATTGTGCGTCAGCGGAGAATTGTTGATCGCGGTGTAGATGGTCGGCACACCGGGAAACAGCGTCACGCGCTTCCGCTTGATGTCATCAAGCAGCATCTTCAGTTCGAAGCGTGGCATGAGCACCATTTCCGCGCCGATCAGTATCGACAGGTTTTGCGCCGCCGTCATCGCGAAGACGTGGAAGAAAGGCAACACGCAGAGCATCACCTCATCGCCCGGGCGGGCGTCGGAAAAGAAGATCCGCATCTGTTCCATATTGGCGGAAAGGTTTGCATGGCTGAGCATGGCCCCCTTGGGCACGCCGGTCGTGCCGCCCGTATATTGCAGGACCGCAACATCCGTTTCAGGAAACGTCACCGCCTCCTGCGCGATGGGCGGGCCGTTTACAAGATCGGTGAAGAACAGGTGTGCATCGTCGCGCGAGATCTTTGCCCGATCCCCGCGTTTGAAGAGCTGGAACAGGAGCTTCTTGGGCTGGGGCAGGATCTCCGCCATGGGACAGACCACGATCTGTTTCAGCCCGCCCTTGGCGCGCACCGCCTCCACCTTGTCGTAGATGACCTTGAGATCGAGCGTGACCATGATCTGGGTGCGGGAATCGCGCGCCTGAAAATCGATCTCGCGTTCCACGTAAAGGGGATTGTAGTTCACGACCGTGCCGCCAGCCTTCAGGATGGCGAAATAGCAAACCGTGAAATACGGCGTGTTGGGCAGGCAGATGCCCACATGAACGCCGCGCTTGACCCCAAGCTTGCGAAACCCCTCCGCAGCGCGATTGACCAGATCGCCAAGCTGTTTATAGGTCCAGACCTTCCCCATGAAATCCATCGCCGGTCGCTCCGCAAACCGGCGGACCGCATCGTCGAGATATTCCGGCATCGGTCGTGGCGTGAAGACAAGCTCCTCCGATGTCGCTTCGGCCGTCATTGCGTTTCTCCCTTTATTTCCCCTCCGCGCAACCGACGGGGTGTTTGCCGCGTTTTGAACGCGGTCAGCGCTCTTTTTGTGTCGTGCGTCTGCCCGTGACTTTGGCATGGTTTACGCGAACGTCAACTCCATGCCGTAACGTCACTCGTCATTTTCAGCATTCGCACACGCGCTGACAGAACACGAAAAACCGACTAGCCTTCCGCACGATAGCAAGATGGAGCACCCGACTCATGATGGCGACACATCCCTCCACGGACGAGGCGCTGCGATCCCTGCACGCGCATCACCATGAGATGTCCGCCCAATCCCTGAACGACCTGTTCGAGGGCGATGCGGATCGATTCGGACGTTTCTCCTGTCAGGCGGCGGGACTGCTTCTGGACTTTTCCAAGGTCCTGATGAGCGAGGAAACGCTGAAGCGGCTTGCCGCACTCGCGCAGGCGGCCGGGGTGGAAGCGCGACGCGACGCCATGTTTGCAGGCGACAGTATCAACGCCACCGAACAGCGCGCCGTGTTGCACACCGCTCTTCGCAACCGCTCTGACGCACCTGTGACGACGGGTGGCGTGGACGTGATGCCACAAGTGCGCGCGGTGCTTGAGCGCATGTCCGCCTTTGCCGAGGCCGTGCGCAGCGCTCATATCCGCTCCTACACCGACGCCCGGTTCACCGACGTGGTGAATATCGGTATTGGCGGCTCAGATCTCGGTCCCGCCATGGCAACCGCGGCACTCGCCCCCTATCACGACGGCCCGAGGCTGCACTTCGTTTCCAATATCGACGGGGCCCATCTGGCCGATACGCTGAAGGATCTCGATCCGCGCTCCACGCTTTTCGTGATCGCCTCCAAGACCTTCACCACCGCCGAAACCATGACCAACGCCGCCAGCGCCCGCCGCTGGCTGGTGGAAGCCCTGGGCGAGCCGGCGGTCAAGGCCCAGTTCGCCGCCGTTTCCACCGCGCTCGATGAAGTCGACGCCTTCGGCATCGCGAGCGACCGGGTCTTCGGCTTCTGGGACTGGGTCGGCGGACGCTATTCGCTATGGTCGGCCATCGGCCTGCCCCTGATGCTGGCCATCGGCCCGCAGCGTTTCTGCGCGTTTCTGGGCGGCGGACATGCCATGGACACCCATTTCCGGCAGGCCCCCATCGCGGAGAACCTTCCCATTTTGATGGGACTGATCGGCGTCTGGCACCGCAACATCTGCGGCTACCCGACCCGCGCCTTGCTGCCCTATGACCAGCGCCTGCGGCTTTTGCCCAATTATGTTCAGCAGCTCGACATGGAAAGCAACGGCAAGCGCGTCACGCTTTCCGGCGAGCCCGTGGCTGGCCAGACCGGCCCGGTCATATGGGGAGGTCAGGGCACCAACGGCCAGCATGCCTTTTTCCAGCTTCTCCACCAGGGCACCGACGTCATCCCGGCGGAGTTCATGATCGCAGCCAATGGCCACGAGCCGCACTTGCGCGATCATCATGCCATGCTTGTCGCCAATTGCCTGGCGCAAAGCGCGGCTCTCATGCGTGGCCGCACACTGGACGAGGCGAAAGAGCAGCTGCGCGCAGCCGGCAAGGACGAGGCGACCATTGAGCGGCTCGCCCCGCACAAGGTCTTCCCCGGCAATCGCCCCTCCACCACGCTTGCCTATGATCAGCTCGACCCGGACACGCTCGGCGCGATCGTCGCGCTTTACGAGCACCGGGTCTTTGTCGAAGGCACGATCTGGAACATCAATTCCTTCGACCAGTGGGGCGTGGAGCTTGGCAAGGAACTGGCGACCGCCCTTCTGCCCAGCGTGAAGGGCGCGGAACCGCCCGCCGACAGCGATGGATCCACCAAGGGCCTGCTGACGGCAATTGCCGAGCGCAGCCGTTAGAGCGTTCCGGGTTTGCAAGACAGGCCCTACAAAGAAAAAGGCGCCCCTTGGAGGGCGCCTCGACTTTCGCACTGTCTTCACACGGTCTGCTGACGCTGATCCACCGCGCTAGCGGCAGAAGCGCTTGCGACCGCCATAGGTCGTGTAATAGCCCGTGCGGGGATTGAACGAGCGATACTTGCGCGAACAGTAGTCATGCCATGCCGGCGTCCAGGGCTCATAGCCGCCTCGGGCGCGCGGAGCATAGCCGCGACGCATGCAATCGTTATAGGCCCGGCGATAATTGCGGTTCCAGTCGCCGGATGACTTGCCGGCGCCCGCAATTGCGCCCACGCCGGAACCGATGGCCGCACCGCGCCCCCAGCTTCCCGTGACCGATCCGATCACACCGCCGACAATGGCCCCGCCAACCGCACCGCCGGCAACATTGCCGCCGGTATTGGTCGCGCGGTTCGCATAATCGCGCGCATAGGCATCGCACCGCGCGCGTGACTGCGCGGAGGCATCAACCGCCATCATCGTCAGACCCGCCAGGGCCACCGCGATCGCAAGAGCCGTTTTTCCAAGCTTGTACGCCATAGCCCACCTCCCATTTCTCAAGCTCCAACGAGCTTGACCCTGAAACAGTTCCGCCGGCAAACCTGGCGAAACCGCAAACATGCGCATTGGGGATCCCTTGCGGCAGGGCCGCACGGATACCTGCGACACCCATGATACTACGCCAAGAGGGAAAAGTGTGCAGTGATAGAAGTCATCGCGAACCGTGCATTTTCCGAAGCGGAAACTGCACGATGGGCCAGAAGAACACCGCGGCATGCACACGACGCCGATCGGCTGCAAGGCAACCGTTTCGAAAGTCTCGGATTTCAGGAAAGAAGAGAGAGAATGGTGGGTGAGTGGGGGCTCGAACCCCAGACCCGCTGATTAAGAGTCAGCTGCTCTACCAACTGAGCTACACACCCGACCTCCGCGAAACCGCCACTCGGTGCGGCGCGGTGAGGGCTATATATCGATGCTCGAGAGAGAGTGCAAGCGCCCAGTCCCGCTTTTTCCACTCTGGGGAAAACCTCACACCAAAAACAAAGCTGAAAAGCCGCGCATGACGTAGCGCGCTCCGATTGCCTGCGCCCGTTTTTCGCGCCAGATTTGCCAAAACAATTTTTCCCCTCCATGCCGGATGGACCAGCCTTCATGCCCACGCCCCGCCGGATCGACCTGATCGCCTTCGATGCCGATGACACGCTTTGGCACAACGAGCACTATTTCCGCCTCACCGAGACGCGATTCACCGAACTGCTGGCCGATTTCGCCGAGCCGGATCACCTGCTGGAACGGCTTCTGGATGCGGAGCGGCGCAACATTCACCAGTATGGATTCGGCATCAAGGGCTTCACCCTGTCGATGATCGAAACCGCGCTGGACGTGACGCGGAACAAAGTCCCTGCAACAGTCATCGCAGAGATCCTGAACGCCGGGCGCGACATGCTCGCCCACCCCGCCAATCCCCTGCCCCATGTCCAGGAGACGCTGGAGGCTCTTGCGGGACGCTACCAGCTGGTTCTTATCACCAAGGGCGACCTGTTCGATCAGGAGCGCAAGCTCGCGCAATCGGGACTGGGCGAACTCTTCGACGGGGTGGAGATCGTTTCCAACAAGACGGTGGAGACCTATCGCACCATCTTCGCCGCCATGGGCGCAGAACCGACCGCAGCCGTGATGGTCGGCAACTCGCTGAAATCCGATATCGTCCCGGCTCTGGAGGCGGGCGCCTGGGCGGTGCATATCCCCTATGAAATCACATGGGCGCTGGAACACCACGACGAGACACCGGAAAACGAGAAATTCCGCGCCATCCGGGACATGAGTGAACTGGGCGGCGTGCTGGCGGAAATCGGCTGATCGGCGCCGCACAACGAAAAGCCCCCGCATGGCGCACATGCGGAGGCTCGTTCATCTCCCGGCACCTGAGGGGCGCCTCAAAGCGGGTCACACGCGGTTCAGAAGCCTTGCGCGGATCGTGCCGGGCACGGCGCGGATCTGTTCCAGGATCTCCACCGAGTTGCGGACCTGGCCCTCGATGTCCACCACCACATAACCGATCTCGCCGTCGGTCTGCAGGTGCTGGGTGACGATGTTGAGGTCGTTGGCGGCAAACAGCTCGTTGAGCCGCTTCAGCGAGCCCGGCGTGTTGTCGTGCACCTGAATGAAGCGGGTGGCATCCGTGCCCTTGGGAAGCAGCACCTGCGGGAAATTCACCGTGCCCATGGTGGAGCCCACATCGGAATATTCCACCAGACGCCGGGCGACTTCCTCGCCGATACGCTCCTGCGCCTCTTCCGTGGAACCGCCGATATGCGGCGTCAGGATGACGTTTTCAAACTCGCGCAGGGGGCTGAGGAATTCATCCGAATTCGACTTCGGTTCCACGGGGAAGACATCGATGGCCGCACCCGCCAGATGACCGCTGCGCAGCGCCTCCACCAACGCATCGATATCGACCAGCTTGCCGCGCGCATTGTTGATGAGGAAGGAGCCCTTCTTCATCTTGGCGATTTCCGCCGCGCCGATCATGCCGCGCGTCTCCGGAGTATCGGGCACATGCAGCGACACGAAGTCGGAAACGGCCAGAAGCTGTTCCAGGCTTTCCGCCGGGCGCACATTGCCGTGGCTGAGCTTGTCGACCTGATCGAAATAGATGACATGCAGGCCCATGGCTTCGGCCAGCGTGGCGAGCTGCGTGCCGATATTGCCGTAACCGATGATGCCCAGCGTCTTGCCGCGCACCTCGCGCGCGCCCGTAGCGGACTTCATCCAGCGCCCCTCATGGGCGGCCGTCGATTTCGGGATGATGCCGCGCATCAGCATGACGATTTCGGCAATCGTCAGCTCCGCCACCGAGCGGGTGTTGGAGAACGGCGCATTGAAGACCGGGATGCCCCGCTTCTTGGCTGCCGGAAGATCGACCTGATTGGTACCAACGGAAAAGCAGCCCACAGCCACCAGCGACGTCGCGGCCGCGAGCACCTCTTCGGTCAGCTGGGTGCGAGAACGGATCCCGAGGATCTGAACGCCCTTCAGCGCCTCGATCAGGGCATCCTTGTCATGAGCGGTCTGCACACGTTCGACATTGGTGTAGCCGTTTTCATTCAGCACTGTGACGGCGGATTGCGAGATGCCTTCCAGCAGCAGCCAACGGATCTGGTTCTTGGGACGGGAGAGGCCAATGCTCATAACGGCACACACTTTCGTTTTGAACGGGCGTTTTGAATGGATGGCGATGCCGCAGCGTTGCAACCGCCGCGTGGGGCCTGACTTATACGCCATGCCGGGAGGAGATCAACGGTGGGCGGACTCAATTTGCACCGGCGCGCGTTTTGCGTCGCTGCACGGCAAGTGTGGCGCGCCCCGTTCCCGGTCCGATTGAACGTGCGGAAGAGGACAAGGCGGTTTCACCGTGTCGCCTCCGGGAAATGTGGCCTTTGGTGCGTGGGGCCTTTGGTGCGTGGGGCCGATCCTTCGAGACGCGCCCTTCGGGCGCTCCTCAGGATGACGTTGTGGATGTGGCTGGCTTCTTGCGTTCTCACAACACGACAACGTCATCCTGAGGAGCCTGCGTCAGCAGGCGTCTCGAAGGATCGGCCCCTGCCCTCCCGCAAACACCCCCGCAAGAAAAAACGGCGGCATCTGCATGCCGCCGTTTTTCAAAATCAGATCCCGTCGCCGCCGCGCTGGACGGCGGCGATGCCCGTTCGCGAGACCTCCACCAGCCCCAGAGGCTTCATGATCGTGATGAACTGTTCCACCTTGGAGGTGCGACCCGTGATCTCGAAAGTGAAGTGATCGGTCGTAGCGTCGATGACGCTGGCGCGGAAGGCGTCGCCGAGGCGCAAGGCCTCCAGCCGCTTTTCGCCAGCGCCCTTCACCTTTACCAGAGCCAGTTCCCGCTCAAGCGGCTTTTCCTGACCGGCTTCCTGCGCCTGCACGGTCAGGTCAACCACCCGATGAACCGGCACCAGCCTGTCCAGCTGGTGGCGGATCTGGGTAATGATCATCGGCGTACCGGTGGTCACGATGGTGATGCGCGACAGGTGCGTCTCATGCTCCGTCTCGCTTACCGTGAGACTGTCGATATTGTACCCGCGGCCCGAGAACAGGCCGATGACGCGCGCAAGCACGCCGGGCTCGTTGTCCACGATCACCGACAGGGTGTGCGTCTCCACATGGTCGCTCACCGAAGTGAGGAAATAGGCGGAGGGTGCGTTTAGGTTCTGAGCGTTCATGTCATTCCCCCCTGGGAGCTAAACTAGCATCTTGCCTTCATCGGAAATCGCCTTGGCGACGGCCTCGTCATTGGCCTCGTCCGGCAACAGCATCTCGTTATGCGCCTTGCCCGAGGGTATCATCGGGAAGCAGTTGGTGAGATTGGCCACCCGGCAATCGAACAGCACCGGCCGTTTGACCGAGATCATCTCAGCCAGCGCATCGTCCAGATCGCCCGGCTTCTCGCAGCGGAAGCCGACGGCGCCATAGGCCTCTGCCAGCTTCACGAAATCCGGCAGCGATTCCGTGTAGGAATTGGATAGCCGGTTGCCATGCAGCAATTGCTGCCACTGGCGCACCATGCCCATGTACTGGTTGTTCAGGATGAAGACCTTCACCGGCAATTCGTGCTGAACGGCGGTGGAAAGCTCCTGAATGTTCATCAGGATGGAGGCATCGCCCGCGATATCGACGACGAGACTGTCGCGATGCGCGCATTGCACGCCGACAGCCGCCGGCAGGCCATAGCCCATCGTGCCCAGGCCGCCGGACGTCATCCAGCGGTTTGGCTCCTCGAAACCGAAGAACTGCGCCGCCCACATCTGGTGCTGACCAACTTCGGTCGTGATGTAGGTGTCGTGGCCCTTGGTCGCCTCGTAAAGCCGCTGGATCGCATATTGCGGCATGATCACGTCGCTCGACTGCTTGTAGGCCAGGCAATCGCGCGAGCGCCAGATGTCGATCTGCTTCCACCACGCCTTCAACGCCGTGTCGTTGACCTTCAGCGCAGACGAACGCCAGATGCGCACCAGATCCTCAAGCACATGCCCCACATCGCCGACGATCGGCAGGTCCACCGTCACGTTCTTGTTGATGGAGGAGGGATCAATGTCGATGTGGATCTTGATGGAATTGGGCGAGAAGGCATCCACGCGACCGGTGATGCGGTCGTCAAAACGTGCACCGACGCAGACCATGACGTCACAATCGTGCATCGCCATGTTGGCCTCATAGGTGCCGTGCATGCCCAGCATGCCAAGCCACGCGTCGCCGGAGGCCGGATAGGCGCCAAGACCCATCAACGTGGAGGTGATGGGCGCACCGGTGAGCTGGATCAGCTCGCGCAGCAGGTGACAGGCCTGCGGGCCGGAATTCACCACGCCGCCGCCGGTGTAGAAGATCGGACGCCGCGCGGAGGCGATGATGTCCGCCGCCTGCCGGATCGCGCCCATGTCGCCCTTGATCTGCGGACGGTAGCTCTTGTGCTCCACCCGCGTCGGGCCTTCATATTCGCCCGTGGCGAACTGAACGTCCTTGGGAATATCGATGACGACCGGGCCCGGCCGACCCGTGGTCGCGACCTGGAAGGCCTCGTGCAGGATGCGCGGCAGATCATCCACATTGCGCACCAGCCAGTTGTGCTTGGTGCAGGGCCGCGTAATGCCGACTGTGTCGCACTCCTGAAAGGCGTCATTGCCGATGAGCGGAACCGGCACCTGCCCGGTAATGCAGACAAGCGGAATGGAATCGAGCATGGCATCGGTGAGCGCGGTGACCATGTTGGTTGCACCCGGACCGGAGGTGACGAGAACGACGCCCGGCTTTCCGGTGGAACGCGCATAACCTTCGGCAGCATGACCGGCGCCCTGTTCATGGCGCACAAGCACATGCTTGACCTCATCCTGCTGGAAGATCTCGTCATAGATGGGGAGCACCGCGCCGCCGGGATATCCGAACAGATATTCCACGTCGTGGTCCTTCAACGCCTGCAAGACCATTGCGGCGCCTGTCATCTCCCGTGTCATACTCTCATCCTCGTCTCTTCGCCGGTTTACCCCCGGCCCGCGGCCCGCGCGTAAAGGGCCCTGCCACTCACCATATCAGATGCCAGAACCGGCTTGCTCACGGCCGTTCGGGCAATAAAAAAGGGCCCTTAGGGGCCCTGCTGCGCACGTCACCATTCCCGACAGCCTCAGGCCGTCGTGGCAGCGCGCGCGGTTCCTACAAGAATGAGCATCTGCATATTCGAATTCCTCTGGCGACCGGACGTCCGATCACGTTGGGGCGAAACTAAGCGGGCGCGGAATGAGGGTCAAGCGAAAAGTCGCGAATATTTCGCCACAGCCCCGCACGATTGACGAAAGTTTCACAAGGCTGCGCCGGACCCCACGCGGAATAGATGGAGCCGCGATTTGCGCCGGTCAGCCCATGGGAACGACGATCTCGCAATGCATGCCTGAGGGCGTGAACTTGCGCTCCACCGTGCCTTCCAGCTGCATCGGCATCACCTCTTCGATGATGCGCGAGCCGAAGCCGATCCGGTCAGGTGCCACGACATTGCTCAGACCGTCCTCGGTCCAGTCGATCTTGAGCGCCCCTTCCACAAGTCCCCACTGGACCGTCAGGCGACCGGCGGGGTCGGTAAAGGCCCCGTATTTGGCCGCATTGGTGGAAAGTTCGTGAAAGGCCATGCCCAGCGCCTGCGCCTGGGTGGAGGTGAGTTTCACGCGCGGACCGCGAAGCGTGATACAGCCCCTCCCTTCATTGCGGAACGGGGTCAGCTCCCCTTCCAGCAGATCGGAAAGCTGCATGCCGTCCCAGCCACCATTGACGAGAAGCTGATGTGTGCGCGCCATGGCGTCGATGCGCTGTCCGAACACCGTATTGAAGCCGTCAATGCTCTCCGCCTGCGCACCGGTGCGCCGCGCAATGACGGTAATGGTCGCCAGCATGTTCTTTATGCGGTGGGCGAACTCATGCGAAACCGCGTCGCGCATCTGTTCCGCCGCGACTTCCTGCGTCACGTCTTCCGTGTGCTGGACCACGCCGCATATATGGCCCTGCTCGTCATGAACAGGCGCATTGCGACAGCTCCACCAAACCTCACGATTGCCGCCACCTTCGTCCTCCGGAACGGCAATGGCATAACACTGGCGATCGAGAACCGTGATTTCTCCATCGAGCGCGCGCCTGAACGCCTCCTCGAAGGGAGCTGTCACCTCTTCGCTTGCGGGAAAGACGGTGAAGACGTGCTGGCCGACAAGCTCCTCGCGCGTACGTCGGGTCGCGGCGAGATAATGCGCATTCACCTCGACAAAGCGAAGCTGCCTGTCGAGCACCATGCAGGGCGTCGGCAGGTCTTGTAGCAGACGACGGTAGTCAATCGCGCGATCCATGACGGTCATCGCCGTTTCCGTTCCTATCCTCCCGCACATTGCGGGCGAAATACGCACTCGCAAGCCACCCGACGGATCAGGCTCGGCCAGCATTCTTTCCCCAACCACGCAGCAGGTCAGCAAGAAACACTGGTCAGAAGCCGGCCCGCGCCAAGCCACCGCGTTTTAGGGAACATTGCAACACGTATCGGAAAGGACTGCCGTTGAAAAGCAGCAACATCGCACGCCCGGAATTTAGGGAATTCGATTAGGTATTTTTCTACATATTTAAGGCAAAAACAACAACTTGGCTCCCCTTCCCCCCTCTGCGCGAATCCCTTTCGCCGGCTCCGAATGCGGCGGCGAAAGGGCAACGGAAGGGGAAAGGCAAGAGCGAAGATCGCGAACGAACCCGTCAGCCGACCTTCTCGATCCATGCGTGGAAGGTGTCGACAAACCCTTGCAGGAACGCCTTCGTTTCTGCGTTGGTCACGTTCCCCGCCTCATCGAAGAGCTCTTCCTTGTAGGAGAAATAGACCTCCGGCTGGGTGAGCAGAGCGGTGCCGACGACGGCCGCCACATGGCGAAGCTGGCCCTGAGCAACCGCAGCACCGACCGCGCCGGGGGACGTGCCGACAACCGCAGCGGGCTTTCCGGCCCAGGAATTCTGGCCCCACGGCCGCGTTCCCCAATGCAGGGCATTGTCGATGGCGGGGGAATAGGTGCGGTTGTATTCCGGTGTCACGAACAGAACGGCGTCGCTCGATTCGATATCGGACTTGAGCCGCAGGACAGACGCAGGCGGCGTTTCCCACAGGTCCTCGTTGTAGAGCGGCAGATCGCCGATCTCGACGAACTTGAACTGAAGCTTGCCCTCGGCGAGACGGGCGAGACTTTCCGCGAACTTGCGGTTGATGGAACCGGCCCTCAGGGAGCCGACGAGCACAGCAACGGTTTTCATTGAGATCAACCCCGTATACATTGGTAACCGGCTCTACATCGGTGACCTTTTGCTGCGGCGCAAGATGGCACTTTATTGTCACCTGGTCACCTCCATGAAACCGGGTGACGTCCAGGTTCCTGAAGAAGACACAATGGCTTACATATCGGAAGACTCGGTTGTTCAGCTTGCCGAGAGGCGCCCGATCCCTTCATCGGATGCCGAAACCATCGACGGATCCCAGCCCGGACAATGCACCCGCGCCAATGAGGTGATCTCGCTGGTGGGCGACAAATGGAGCGTCCATATCGTGATGCTGCTGGGTCAGGGGCGGCATCGTTTCATGGAAATCAAACGCGCGGTGGACGGCATTTCGCAGAAGATGCTGACCGTAACGTTGCGCGGTCTGGAGCGGGACGGCTATGTGACCCGGACGGTCTTTCCGACCATTCCGCCGAAGGTGGAATATGAACTGACGGATCTTGGCCGCGATCTGCTGATCCCCTTGCGCGCTCTGGGCTCCTGGGCGCTTGAAAACCACGCCCGCGTGGTCGCCGCCCGTCAGGCCTATGACGCGCGCGAGGAATAGGGCGGGCTGTTTTGCGGATATAAAGACAGGACCCGGCGCGAAACGCCCGGGCCCTTCTTCCAACGCCTTGTTGGTGCGCCGCCCGGCGTGACGGCGCAATGCAACAGCCTCACAGGCGCTCGATCTTTCCCGCAGCCTCGTCGATCAGAGCGACAAGCTCATGCAGCTTGTCCTCGTCCACGCCCGCGACCAGCCGGTTGTGAATGACCTCGCGCAGATTGTGCATGGCGCGGCGGACCGGCACCGCGTCGGTACGTTCCTGCATCACCGAAACCGCATCCAGACGTTTCAACAGCGCCTCAACCACAGGCTCCTGTTCAACGAGATGCTGCGCACCGGCTTCAGTGACCGCAAAGAGCTTGCGGGCCCCCTCGCTGGGAGCTTCCGAGATGAGGTCCATTTCGGCGAGCATCGTCAGGCTCGGATAGACGACACCGGGGCTCGGCGCGTATGCGCCGCTTGTGCGCTCCTCAATGGCACGGATGAGATCATAGCCGTGGCGCGGGGTCTCGCTGATCAGCTTCAACAGCACGAGCCGAAGCTCCCCGCCATCGAACATCCGCCGCCGCCCGCGGCCGCCATGAGGGCGGCCACCGCCGCGCGGACCGAAATCCTCGTCAAAGCCGCGACCGCGACCGCCGCCGCGCATGCGCCTCTGCGGACCCTCGCCGCAATTCTCGCCAAAGCCATGCTCGCCGCGCCCGTAGCCGCCGCCGCCACATCCCGGCCCGCTGCCAAAGATCCGGCCCTGATCTTCCTCGCACGCATGGTCGCGACCACGACCCGCGCCCCGACCGGGACCATGACCGGCGCCATGACCGCGCCCATGATGGCCGCAACATCCGCCATGCGGACCGTGTCGACCTTGCATATGTCCATTCCCTTTCACGGCTGGTTAGCCTCCGTTTTCCTAATTCGATAGCTCTAAGATATATCTTAGATGAATTTTTGCAAGGATATCAATGTACGGTTTTCTCGCCTGGCAGCCCGACATCAAGGATACGGCCCGCCATAGCGAGATAAATGTCAATTCACGGAAGCGCCCTGACGACCTGTGCCACCCAAGCCTGCGGCCCGCCGGACCACCTGCCCGCGATCATGAAACGGACTTGAGCACCGCCCCTTGACTGCCCGCCCGCCAACAAAAGCGCGCAGGCAGCTAATGGGCCGCGGCCCCGCTCCCCCTTAGTCCGGCCCTACCTGCAACGAACGTTTAAGCGGCAACTGAAACATCCCGCTTGACTCCCGGTGGCGATGGCGCAATTGTAACGAACCGTACGGTACGGTTCGGCTCTGCGACACGGAAGCAGCACCGGAGCCATGAGGACTGAGCGGCTTGTCGGATCGCCCCGAAGCAGGCCCTCCGAAGCCCCCGGCCCCGCTGTACGAACCGGAACCAAGCCAGCCCGCAAGAGACTGGCCGAGACGACAAGACTTTGGGAAACGCCAATGCCCCGCGCCGCCGAACAGGCCGATAGCAGCCATGACAGCACCTTCACGCCGCGCCAGGCGGCGGTGCTGACCTGTGCGTTGTCGCTGCTGGTGGAAGGCGGCGAAAAGGGTCTGACAACCGCCGGCCTCGCCCGCGCGGCCAATTGCTCCAAGGAATCCATCTACAAGTGGTTCGGCGACCGCGACGGCCTGCTGGCAGCGGTGGTGACCTTCCAGGCCTCCAAGGTGCGCCCGCTCGGTGCGGATGAAGCCGCACTCGACGCTGCAAGCTATCGCAAACGTCTCGTCATCTTTGCGCGCGAGCTTCTCACGGTTCTGGCCGGAGACGTTTCGCTTGCGCTCAACCGGCTCGCCATCGGCCAGGCCTCGCGGCCGGAAAGCCCACTCGGCACGTTGCTGGTGGAACGCGGCAAGCATTTTGTCACCGCGCGCGGACGCGCCCTGCTTCTGGCAGGCAAACGCCAGCGCCATCTCGTCTTCGATGACGCCAATGCCGCCTATTCGACATTCTACGGCCTCATCGTGCGCGACACGCACCTGCGGCTTCTGCTGGGCGACGCGCTGGAGCCGGGCGAGGAGGATTTCTCAGCCCAGGCCGAGAACGCAGTGAACCAGTTCTGCCGCCTCTATTGCACCGAACGCTCGCTGGAGGCGCTTTCGAACGCTTGAGAATTCCGCTTCAGCCTCTTGGGGAGCCCCTGCCGGAGCGGCTGGAATTTAAGAGATAAAACAAACACGTGGAAGGAGATAACATGCGCGTTTATTATGATCAGGATGCCGACCTCAATCTCATCAAGGACAAGAAGGTCGTCATCATCGGCTATGGTTCGCAGGGCCGCGCCCACGCGCTGAACCTGAAGGATTCCGGCGTCAAGGAAATCGTCATCGCGTTGCGCGCCGATTCCAACACCGCCAAGAAGGCCGAGGCCGATGGCTTCCAGGTCAAGAACGTTGCGGACGCCGCCGCCTGGGCCGACCTCATGATGATGGCCACCCCGGACGAGCTGCAGGGCGACATCTACAAGGACCACATCGCCCCCAACATCCGCGACGGCGCCGTGCTGGCCTTTGCCCACGGCCTGAACGTGCATTTCGGCCTGATCGAGCCGAAGTCCACCGTTGACGTCGTCATGATCGCCCCCAAGGGCCCGGGCCACACCGTGCGCTCCGAATACTCGCGCGGCGGCGGCGTGCCCTGCCTCGTGGCCGTGGCGCAGGACGCCTCCGGCAATGCCCTCGACGTTGCGCTCGCCTACGCCTCCGGCGTGGGTGGCGGTCGCGCCGGCATCATCGAGACCACCTTCAAGGAAGAGTGCGAGACCGATCTCTTTGGCGAGCAGGCCGTTCTGTGCGGTGGCCTCGTGGAGCTGATCCGTGCCGGCTTCGAAACCCTGGTGGAAGCCGGCTACGCACCGGAAATGGCCTATTTCGAGTGCCTGCACGAGACCAAGCTCATCGTGGACCTGATCTACGAAGGCGGCATCGCCAACATGAACTACTCCATCTCCAACACCGCTGAATGGGGCGAGTACCGCTCCGGCCCGCGCGTTGTCGGCGCTGAGAGCAAGGCCGCGATGAAGAAGGTTCTGGAAGAGATCCAGTCCGGCCAGTTCACCTCCGAGTGGATGCAGGAATGCAAGGCCGGTCAGGCCCGCTTCAAGGCCACCCGTCGCAACAACGACGCCCACCAGATCGAGGAAGTCGGCGAAAAACTCCGCGGCATGATGCCGTGGATCAAGCAGGGTGCCCTGGTCGACAAGTCCAAGAACTAAGTTGGCCCGCTCGGCTGGGGCGATCCACGGCTCTTTGTTCCTCTGCGCCGGTCAAAGCCGGTCGCGGGGGATCAAGCAGGCCGCCCTGGTCGACAAGTCCAAGAACTAAGTCGGCTCCGTCGGCTGGCGCGATCCACGGTTCTTCGGTCCTCTGCGCCGGTCAAAGCCGGTCACGGGGGATCAAGCAGGGTGCCCTGGTCGACAAGTCCAAGAACTAAGTCGACCCTGTCGGCTGGCGCGATCCACGGCTCTTCGGTCCTCTGCGCCGGCCAACGCCGGTCGCGGGGGATCAAGCAGGGTGCCCTCGTCGACACACTGAAGCCCCTTCGGGGTCGCCAGACCTCAAAAAGCGAAGCCCCGCCCGGACAGTCCGGACGGGGCTTTTCTCATTCAAGCGCGGGTCACGGCTTCAAGCGGCTGCGACAGCCTTCAGAAACCGTGCGATCTCCTCGCGGAATGTCGCGGACTTGGATGTTGCGTCACCACTCGCGGTGAGCATCGAGGCCGCCGACTGGTTGGTCTCGTGCACCGCCTCATCCAATGAACCGATATTGCGCACGACGGTCTGGGTCAGTTCGGCCGCATTCTGAATATTGCGGCTGATTTCCATCGTCGCGACACCTTGTTGTTCCACCGCCGCCGCGATCGCGGACGTATAGCCGTTCACCTCATTCATCGTGCCGGAGATGGCGCCAATCGCGTTCACCGTATCTTCCGTTGCCGCCTGAATGGACGCGATCTGCGTGGAGATTTCCTCCGTCGCCCTGGAGGTCTGGGTGGCCAGTTCCTTCACCTCTGCGGCCACGACCGCGAAACCGCGACCGGCCTCCCCCGCCCGAGCGGCTTCGATGGTGGCGTTGAGCGCCAACAGGTTCGTCTGTTCCGCGATGTCACGAATGAGCGAGACAACATCGCCAATCTTCTGGGCCGAATGCGCCAGACCGGCCACCTTTTCGTTGCTCGATTGCGCCGCGCTGTTGGCCTGGGCCACGATTTCCGTGGTGCGCACGACCTGATTGGAGATTTCCGAAATCGATGACGACAGCTCTTCCGCCGCCGAGGCCACGGTCTGCACATTCCCCGCCGCCTCTCCGGAAGCCTCCGCCGCCGCGCTCGCCTGCTCCGCACTCGCTGCCGCGACACTCTCAAGGCCTGCCGCGGTCGATTGAAGGCCCCTGTTGGTCGCCTCCACGGAGGAAAGAAGATCCTGAGACGAGGCGCGGAATGTCGCGATGAGTTGCTCGATGCGTTCCTGACGCGCTTCCCGTGCCTTCTGGCTCTGGCCCTGTTCCGCCTCCAGCCGTTCCCGTTCAATCGCGTTGACGCGGAAGATATCGGCCGCTCGGGCCATATCGCCAATCTCGTCGGCACGGCCCGTGCCCTGCACCTCGATATCGCGCGCCCCGCCTGCAAGCGCGACGATATCGTCGGCGACGCGCTTCAGTGGCTTCAGAACCGAGCGGTTGGCGAAATAGAGGATCAAGCCCACGATCGCGAGAAGCAGACCGCTGAGCGCAATGCCGGTGAGTTGCGCGGTCAGGGCAATGGCACGATAGGCGGACCGATCAACCGCAAGCAGCGCGACCGCGATCGGCTTGCCCGAATAGTCGCCCACCGAAAGGCGCGTGATCTGGTAATCGCCGCTCTCGATCCGACTGCCCTCACCGGTCAGCTCGTTCATGAGCCCCGTAGGCGAGACCGTTTCTGGCAGAGTGTTGCCGATCACATCGTAGCCATCGTCCGTGGGACGCAACACCGCCAACCGGTACCCGCTCTGCGCGGTAAAGGCAGCGACGAACTTGTCGTGAAAACCGAGCCCGAATTCGACCGAGCCAATATGCTCGTCCCCCTTGAACACAGGCACGACGCCACGATTGCCGATCCCCGCGACGCCCTTTTCCAGCCCCCAAACCGGTTTGGCTGTCGCGTTGGTCTTGACCACGGTCTTGCGGAACCCGGAAAGATCATCGCCCGACTTTTCCACCTTGTGCACCCGCAGGAACGAGATCGCCGGCGGCAGATGGAACTGGAACTGACGGACGCCGAAAGTCTTCTTCAAATCCGCAAACGAGCCGGCGAACTCCCGCGCAAGACCATCGCGATCGCCAGCGGCGAACCTCTCCTGCACCCCGGCATCTCCGGCAACGAGGCTCGCCAGCATCAGCGCCTGCTGACTTTCCGATGCGATCATCGCCTTCAATTGCTGCCCGGCCCCCTGCACCTCCCGCGTGAGGGCCGTCTCCGCCATATGCTCCGACACCCATTGGGTGACCGCGAAAATTGCGACCGATGAAAGTAAAGCCAACCCCACGATCACCAGAGTCAACTTTGCACGAATGGTTTTCATCGCCATTTCCTCACCATCAGAACAGGACGCGGCCTACCCGTTATTACTCCCTAGTGAATTGTGACGTAAAAGTATGTACATTCACTTAAGTTCTTTACCAACAGCCCACTGCGCCACTTCGGATCTCCCGGCAACCGGTACCAGATCCAGGGCGCATCGCGACACGGCAATCGGATTTACGCAAAATTAACCATGAGGCACGGAACTGCCCAAATACGCAAAGCACCTTGGAAAACACGCCCGTTCTTGGTTTTTGCAGAGAAATTATAGCCGTTCGGCATGACTTGACGGGAAGGCGCCCCGAAATCACACTTGCCGTCCGCCAAATTCCTGCCCTTAAGGGATTTATTTTATTGGCCGCCCTGCCCACCTTTCAGGTATTGGAAGGCGTTGAGGGACCGTCCCACACGTTGCGATGCGAACGCCAATTTGAAGCCGGGAACACTTCTGATGCCGCACCCTTACGCTATCCTCGACGTCTTCACCAACCAGGCGCTTTCGGGCAATCCGCTGGCGATCGTGCTGGAGGCCGACGGGCTTGACGATGCGGCGATGCTCAAGATCGCAGGGGAGTTCAACCTCTCCGAGACGGTCTTCGTGTTCAAGTCGGAAAACCCGGCCCATTCCGCCCGCATCCGCATCTTCACACCGGGACGTGAGTTGCCTTTTGCCGGACATCCCACCATCGGCACGGCCGTTTTTCTGGCCAGTGAACGCTTCGGCGATCTGGACCGCCCCCAGGACGCCATGGTGGTGCTGGAGGAAAAGGTCGGACCCGTGCGCTGCGGCGTGAAGCTGACCCCCAACGCGGCGAGCTTTGCCGAATTCGACATTCCCCGCCTGCCCCAGCCCGTTGGCATGAGCCTTGGAGACAAGGCCGAAGTGGCCACCGCCCTCAACCTCAACAGCGCGGATATCGGTTTTGAAAACCACCGTCCCAGCACCTATGAGGCGGGCGTTCCCTTCGCCTTCGTGCCGCTGGCCAGCCTTGATGCAATGGCGCGCGCAAGGCCCAATCTGAGCGCCTGGGAGGCCGCCTTCGGCGACGGCGATCACAACCACGCCTTCCTCTATTGCCGCGATCATCGCAACCACCGCGCGACGTTCCGCGCCCGCATGTTCGCCCCCTCCATGAGCATTGGCGAGGACCCGGCGACCGGGTCGGCGGCAGCGGCCTTTTCCGGCGTGATCATGAATTTCGACAAGCCCACCGACGGGACCCATTACATTCGAATCGAGCAGGGTTTCGAGATGGGCCGCCCGTCACTGATCGACCTGGAAATCGATGTGGAAGCCAATGCGCTGGACGCTGTACGTATTGGCGGCCAGGCGGTCATTGTAGCGCGCGGAGAGCTGTTCCTTTAGGGCACGCGGCGACACAATCAGGAAGTTTTCGCGAGTCACGCCTCACAAAGTGGCTTGCGCGATCTCAAATCATCGCCTAAACACCGTCGTTAATCATTCGGCAATCGCCAGCCGCGAAACTGACGGCAGGCAGAGCCTGAGATTTTGGCAAAGCATCGTTCCCGATACTGAGACGGGAACCTGCAGCACTGGAGAGTAACGGGACCCATGATCGCCCGCCGCACCATTTCGGCACTTGCGATCGACGCGCATCCGCGCGGCGTCCAGTCTCTTGCTGCCCTTCTTTCCCTTTCGCTTCTCGGCGCGCTCCTCCTTATCTGCCCCTGAGCGTCGACTGCCCGTGTTTGAGGGCGGGCACTCAGGGGATTTCAAGACATCGAGCCACAAGCCAGCACGAAAGTTTTTGCCCGGCCTCCTTTTCACGCATGAGGTCCCGGCACTCGGATACCGAAGGATACGCCCAGTCATGACCGCCCAGAACACCGGCACCGAAGCCAATAACGGCGCTGTAGCCGCCGCCACCGATCACGTCCGCATCTTCGACACCACCTTGCGCGACGGCGAGCAGTCGCCCGGCGCCTCCATGACGTTTGAGGAAAAACTGCAGGTCGCGGCCCTGCTCGACGAGATGGGTGTGGACATCATCGAGGCCGGGTTTCCGATCGCCTCCACCGGCGATTTCGAGAGCGTTCAGGAAATCGCGCGGCGCTCCAGGAATTCCGTGATCGCGGGCCTGTCTCGCGCCTCCTTCAAGGACATCGACCGCTGCGCCGAAGCCGTGAAGCCCGCCGCACAGGCCCGCATTCACACCTTCATTTCCACCTCCCCCATTCACATGAAGTACAAGCTGCAAATGGAGCCGGAAGCGGTCTTGCAGCATGTCAGCGACAGCGTGGGCCGTGCCCGCAACTGGGTCGATGACGTGGAATGGAGCGCGGAGGACGGCACCCGCACCGAGTTCGAGTTCCTGTGCCGCTGCGTGGAAGCGGCCATCAAGGCCGGCGCCACCACCATCAACATTCCCGACACGGTGGGCTACACCACCCCCGCCGAGTATCGTGAGCTGTTCAAGCGTGTGCGCGAGACCGTGCCGAACGCCGACAAGGCGATCTTCTCCGTCCACTGCCACAACGACCTGGGGCTGGCGGTCGCCAATTCCCTGGCCGGTGTCGAAGGTGGTGCGCGCCAGATCGAATGCACGATCAACGGTCTGGGCGAGCGCGCGGGCAATGCGGCGCTGGAAGAAATCGTCATGGCGATCCGCACCCGCAACGATGTGCTGCCCTACACCTGCTCGGTCAATCCGCAATACATGATGCGCGCCTCCAAGCTGGTCTCTGCGGTGTCGAACTTCCCCGTTCAGTACAACAAGGCCATCGTCGGCAAGAACGCCTTCGCGCATGAAAGCGGCATCCATCAGGACGGCATGCTGAAGAATGCCGAGACCTACGAGATCATGAAGCCGGAAGACGTGGGCGTGAAGGCGACCTCGCTGGTCATGGGCAAGCATTCCGGCCGCCACGCCTTCCGCGAGAAGCTGCTGGAGCTGGGCTTTGAGCTGGGCGACAACGCCTTTGCCGACGCCTTCCGCCGCTTCAAGGATCTGGCAGACCGCAAGAAGAACGTCTACGACGAGGATATCGAGGCGCTGGTGGAAGACGAGATTTCCACGCAAGGCGAGATGTCCAAGGTGATCGCGCTGACGGTCATCGCCGGCACCGGTGGCCCGCAGAAGGCCATTATCACCATGGATGTGGATGGCCAGCACATCACCAAGGAAGCCAATGGCGACGGCCCGGTGGACGCCACGTTCCGCGCCATCCGCGAAGTGCAGCCGCATGAGGCCAAGCTGGCGCTCTATCAGGTGAATGCGGTGACCGAGGGAACGGATGCCCAGGCGGAGGTTTCTGTCCGCCTGCAGGAAGACGGACGCATCGCCACCGGCAAGGGCGCGGATACCGACACGCTGGTTGCCTCCGCGCGCGCCTACGTCTCCGCACTGAACAAGCTGGCCCTGCGTCAGAAACAGACCATGCCGGATGCCCTGAAAGCCGGTTGAGGCTGAGCATCACGCGCCTTTGAAATGACAAGGCATCCCGCGTTCAACCGAACGCGGGATGCTCTGTGCAGATACTCGATATTTGACCGACTTTTCCCTTAAGGCTGTGCCTGCAAGACGAACGTGCTCAGGACATGTCCGCTCGGCACTGCGACGGTCGTGCAAGCGAGGCCTCCCGCCTCGAAACGCACGAGGCTCGCCTTCGGCTCGGGCAGGGGTGCGCCCCCGCCGCCGACAGGCGCCTGCTTGACCTCCCTGATCGCTGCGCCCTTGGGCGCGCAAGCCGCCAGCCAGCCCGTGTCGTCTGCAAGCGTCTCGGCCATCAGCGCATCTGGAAGCCGATAACTGTCGATCGCCCGCGCTGCCTCCCCCAATCTGACATCGGCAACCAGCCGCACACCTTCGTTCATCAGTTGCGCAAGCGTTGGCGCATCCACCTGGACTTGGGTGATCCGCCGGTTTGCGGCATCGATCGCGATCGGCAGGTCATAGGACGGCCGCCCGCCCGCCCCGACGGGAACGCGCAGAACATAGGCGCCGCGCTCCACGATGAACGGCCCTGCGGGCAGGATCCGGTCCTCGACAACCGGACCGTTCAGCCCCTTGTGCAACACCACCTGCTGAGGAATGTGGGACGCCCCGTTGTGGAGAAATGCGCCCAGGGCGATCTCGCGCTGACCCGTCGGGATCGGCGTTGCCCGGGCCTTCAGCGTGAGTTTCCCCGACGGCGGAATGATGGCGCAGTAGTTCTGGTCGCAGGTATTGTTGTCCGCCGTCGACGAACAGGGCCCACCGCCGCCACCGCTGCCGCTTCCGCCGGTCCCGCCATTGTCAGGGTCCGGCGGGGCTCCACCTTCGCCACCAGGGACGTTCGTCGCCGGAGCCTGTTTCAGATTGCCGGCAACCCCGGGAGGACCACCCTTGACGTTGCAGCTCGCCTGCAAGGGACCAAGCGGCGAGGTGAACCCGTCGCGCTGGTCCTGACCGTCACGGGTGGCGCCGGCAACGCCGGACAGTGAATCAAGCATGACGAAAGATCCCGGTCGGCCGGAAATATCGACCTGTAGCGCCACGGACCCGTCCGGTGAGACCTCCCGAGTGTAGCTGACCTCCGTCTTCGCCCCGTTTTCCGACGCCAACATGACCGGCGCCACGGGTTTCATGCCCGCCGGATCGAAGGGATTGACCGTCAGGCGCGCGACGTCGCCGGGAGCGATGATGAGCCTTGGAATGATGTCGGTGACCATCCGCGGCACCCCGGCCGCCCCCTTTGCCCCGGTATCCGCCGGCAGGGACCAGCGCAGACGATAGGTCGCGTAACTCGGCACGATTTCATCGAGCCGCGTGATCCCCTTCCACGACCGCCGGAAGCGACCGTCGGATATTTCCACATCCACCGGATAGGGTT
Organism: Breoghania sp.; assembly: GCF_963674635.1. Classification (NCBI taxonomy): domain Bacteria; kingdom Pseudomonadati; phylum Pseudomonadota; class Alphaproteobacteria; order Hyphomicrobiales; family Stappiaceae; genus Breoghania; species Breoghania sp. The sequence goes on along the minus strand of NZ_OY771475.1, from coordinate 122,431 downwards.
TTCCATCGCGCATGACCTCAATCTGCAACCGCGCGCTCGGCCAGCGCGCCGAGCATTGCAGCGCGTCGAGGACAAAGACCTTGGGAGCCGTTCCGCTCTCGCGGGGAAGCGCGACACGCAACTGCCCGGCGAGACGCCCGCGATTGAGGCTTCCGGCCAGCAGAACCGTTGCGGCTGCATAGGGACGGCTCGAAGCCTCATCGGTCGCGATGGTCAAGGCAAGAGCCGGCACCCGGATCTGAAGCCTGCCGTGTTGCAATGGCTGGGAGGGAGAAGCTGCGACGGGATCGAGGTAGATCTGATAGACCCTGTCGGCGTCCCCGGCCTCCGTGGCCGTCCAGATCCCGATGTCGACTTGCGCAATGCGCGCCACCATCGCGCCGCCATCGTCTTCGACGAGCACATCGACGACGCCCGCTGCGAACGCCGATGGCGGCGAAGATGACGTGCTGGCCGAGACAGGCCTGATCGGCCCTGTGATGACACAGCGCAGCGTCCCCGCATCCTCTTTCGTGCGAAGCCCATCCCATCGCGCGGCGGCTGGAGACAACCCGCCAACAATTCCCACGGCGACCGACATAAAGAATGCCAATAACGAAAACTGTATCGATATCCTTGATCTAAATGGAAACATCGAACCATTCCCTGTGTAATATATTTAATATTTATAATATACTTATTCATTTTCTATGCAGATATATTCATACAGTTTATTGCTTACCTCCAGAATATTACGATCAATTTGACGTGACACATACGATCAACAATTATGTTTACATGGGAAATAATTGTCTGTTTTACGCGACTGAAGAATTCGCCTAAAGATTTCAGTCGGCTTGGCAAATCACCACGTCCGCAGAGAACGGATCCAACTGATACACATGATTGAGAACGGCCTTTATGGCGCCCCACCGCGCGAACTCGTCGAAATTTCGCCGCACGCGCTGCAGCTGTCCCCGCTCGTGCCCGGCGCACAGCCCCTCGAAACCTTGGCCGATGCCGCGCTCGACGACCTGATCATGCTCGCGCCTCCCGGCACGGACGAACGCGCCTTCGCCCTGGCGCATGGCCTGCGCGCGCTGAAGCCCGGCGCGCCCTTCACCATTCTGGCGCCGAAGGACCGCGGCGGCAGCCGTCTTGCCAAGGAGCTGAAGGGCTTCGGCACAGACTTCAGCAAAACCTCGCGCCACCATCACCGCATCTGCACGGGAACCCGGCCCGAGACGCTTGAGGGGCTGGAGACGGCGATTGCGCGAGGCAGCTTGCGCTTCGATGAAAAGCTTGGCCTGTGGACCCAGCCCGGCATCTTCTCGTGGAACCGGATGGATCCGGGAAGCGCGGCTCTTCTGGAAGTCCTGCCGCCGCTTTCAGGACGTGGCGCGGATTTCGGGTCTGGCCTCGGCATTCTGGCCAAACATGTGCTGACCTCGAAGGACGTCACGCAGCTTGACCTTTATGACATCGACCGGCGCGCGGTGGAGGCCTCACGGCGCAATATCGAGGACCCGCGCGTGGCCGCCCATTGGGCCGATATCCGCATGGGCACGTTGCCTTCCGGGCTCGATTTCGTGGTCATGAACCCGCCTTTCCACGATGCCGGGAACGAAAACCGCACACTCGGTCAGGTCTTCATCCGCCGCGCCAGCGCAGCCCTGCGCAAGGGGGGCGTGTTGTGGCTGACCGCCAATCGTCACCTGCCCTATGAAGCGCCCTTGCGCGATGTCTTTTCCCGCGTGGAGCCGCGCGGCGAGATCGCGGGCTTCAAACTCTTCGAGGCCCGCAAATGAGCAAGGCAAAGGCGATCCGTCTCGACAAGCTTCTCGCCAATCTCGGCTACGGCTCACGCCGCGAGATCCAGATACTGGCGCGTTCCGGCCGGATCGTTTTCGACGGTGCGGAACTGCGCAAGGCCGATGGCCGCATCGCCCTGGACGCTGACCTGCCCGAACGCATGCAGATCGACGGCGAACCGCTCGACCCGCTGCCCGGCGTCGCCCTCATGCTGAACAAGCCGGAAGGCGTGACGTGCTCACACAAGGAAGCCGGCCCACTCATCTATTCCCTGCTGCCGGAACGCTGGCGGCGGCGCGACCCGGCGCTTTCCACCGTCGGACGGCTCGACAAGGAAACCTCCGGCCTCATCCTGCTGACCGATGACGGCACCCTGCTGCACAGGATCATTTCCCCGAAGAACCACGTCGCCAAACGCTATGTGGCAACGCTCGCGCGACCTTTGAAAGGCAACGAGGGCGAGGTCTTCGCGTCAGGCACCTTGATGCTTGAGGGCGAGGACAAGCCGCTTGCCCCCGCCATTCTCGATGTCGTGGACGAGACGACCGCCCGCCTCAGCGTGACCGAAGGGCGCTACCATCAGGTCCGGCGCATGTTCGCCGCCGTCGGCAACCACGTGGAGACGCTTCACCGTGACCGTATCGGCGGCCTGACCTTGCCGGACGATCTTGCGCCGGGCGAATGGCGGATCATGGATCAGGCAACGATCGAAGCCGTCTTCGTGGAGCCACCTGCCGCCTGACCCGCCTCCCGGGAACGGGTGAACCCAGTACTCGTCGCAGTTTGCGACGTCACCCGATCTGCGGCCAGCGCAACAGATGCGCCGGGCAGCTTTCGCAGTCCGTACTTCCAAACCCGGCGACCGGCACCGTGAACCCCACCTCAAGCAGCCGGGCGACCAGATCGCATTCGCTCATGTCGAAGAATGTGGCTGCGCGGACCTCACTGGCCGCGACGGTTAGTCGGTCCACATGCCAGCGGACCTTCTTGTCTTTGCGCATGTGCCTCAAGACCCGCGCGCGTATTCCGCCGGGCCCATGAGCACTGCCGCAGTAGGCATACCAGCCGCGCTCCAGAACCGGATTGCCGAGACGCGGCAAATCGATGGCGAGGCGGCGCCCCAAGCGGATCAGAAGCACATAGGCTCCCGGTGCCTGCGACAGCCTGCGCGGCGCGGTGCGCTGCGTGATCCAGGGGGAACCGAGACATCCTTCCCGCAAGTCCTCCGGCACTTTCACCGGCCTGCGCCTCCGAGAGCCGTCGCGACACGCGCGGCGGTTTCCTCGACCTCCGCGGGCGTCACGCGCGGCCAGTCGCCCATCTGATTGCGAAACCAGGTCTCCTGCCGCTTGGCATAGCGGCGCGTGTCGGTCTTGGCGCGTTCGATGGCCTCACTCAGATCGCGCTCGCCCATTGCGGCTTCGGCAAGCGGCCGCACACCGATAGCCTTCCACGCGGGCATGGCCGGATCGAGCTTCATTTGCGCCAATGCGCGGGCTTCCTCCAGCCCGCCTTCCGCCACCATCGCCTCAAAGCGGGCATTGATGCGCGCATGAAGCCATGCCCTTTCGGGCGCGATGACGAGCCTGAGCGCATCGTCCCCAACCAGCGGCGCGCCCACCTGGGCTTGCCAATCGGCCAGCGACCGCCCGGTCGATTCGACCACCTCCAGCGCACGGAGAATGCGCTGCGCATCCGTGGGCTCCAGCGCCGCGGCCATGACGGGATCGCGCTTTTCAAGCTCTGCATGGAGCGCAGCCGCGCCAACCTCCCCCGCAAGCCCGCGCCAATGAGCCCGCACCGCCTCATCCACTGGCGGCACCGGGGAGAGCCCCTCGCTCAGTGCCTTGAAATAGAGCCCCGTGCCGCCCACCACGATGGCCGGCACATCGCGCGCGCGCAATTCCGCCAGGACAGCCTCCGCTTCGTCGCGCCAGCGCCCGACGGAATAGGGCTCGCGCACGCTGACATGGCCGTAAAGCCGGTGCTCGATCCCGGCTTCTTCCTCCGCAGACGGGCGGGCGGACAGCACGCGCATTTCGCGATAGATCTGCATGCTGTCGGCATTGACGATCACGCCCCGGCACGCGCGGGCAATCGCCAGCGCGAAAGCCGACTTGCCGCTTGCCGTCGGGCCAGCTATCAGAACCGCACGCGCCCGGCCCATTGTCTCAATCGGATCCTTCATGTCACACGTCGCAACGCTCATCTCCAATCCCGCAGAGCCCGCCGTTGATTCCGCCCTTGTCGCGCGCAGCGCCCGGTTGTTGCCCGGTGCAGGTGAGGCGAGCCTCCTGAAGCCCGGCGTGGCGGCAGATATTCCCTTCGATGGAACGGGCATCGCCGACATGACCGCCCTCACCGCCACCTTGCGCGAGGCACTGGCGGGCCAGCCGGTCGATCTCTTTGTGCAGAAGGGCGATGGGAGACGCAAGCGCCTGCTTCTCGCCGACATGGATTCCACCATGATCGGCCAGGAATGCATCGACGAACTGGCGGCCGAACTGGGCCTGAAGGACAAGATCGCGGCGATCACCGAGCGCGCCATGCGTGGCGAGATCGAGTTCGAGCCCGCGCTTCGTGAACGCGTCGGCGCGCTGAAGGGCTTGCCGGTCGCCACCATCGATCGCGTTATCGCGGAGCGTATCACGCTGACGCCGGGTGGTCGTACCCTGATCCAGACCATGAAGGCCAATGGCGCGCGCTGCGCGCTGGTCTCAGGCGGTTTCACGCACTTCACCAACGCCATCGCCGCCGCGATCGGCTTTGACGAAAACCACGCCAACACGCTGGAAACCGACGGCGACATGCTGGCGGGCACCGTGCGCGAACCGATCCTCGGTCAGGATGCAAAGCGCAGCCACCTGCACCGGCTGAGGGAAGAGCTGGGCCTTGGCGCGCATGAGACCATGGCGGTGGGCGACGGCGCCAACGATCTTGCCATGATCCGCGATGCGGGTCTCGGCGTCGCCTACCACGCCAAGCCCGCGGTCGCCGCACAGGCTGCCGCCCGTATCGACCATGGCGACCTGACCGCACTTCTTTACCTGCAAGGCTATTGCGAGGCGGATTTCCGCGCGGACTAAGCTGCGCAAATCTGCCCTTGCCAATCAAAAGGCCGGTCCCGCACTGCGGAACCGGCCTTCTTTTTCACGCTTGTGCGATGTCGGCGAGACCTATTGCGCGTCGCCGATCCGCACCGCCACGAAGCGAAGCTCGCCCCTGGCGTTGGAGAGCAACAGAAGCGCCGTGCGCCGATCTTCCTTTTTCAGACGCTCGATCTGTTTGACGACATCCTGCGGGGTCTCCACCGGCTCCTGCCCGACTTCCACGATGACATCACCGGCTACGATGCGCTTTTCATCCGAAGCACTGCCGCCCTCGACCGCATCGACCAGAACACCCGTGACATCCGGATCGATCTTGTATTTCTCGCGGGTTTCATCATCGAGCACCGCGAATTCCATGCCCAGCGCACTGATCACTTCTGGTTCGACCGCATTCTGATCCGAACCGCCTTCATCGGGCACCGCAGCGTCTTCGCTGTCGCCTTCCTTCAGGTGTCCGACCGTGACCTTCACCGTCATCTCCTTGCCCTTGCGCAGGATGACGACGTCGACTTCCTTGCCGATCTCGGTGTCGGCAACGATGCGCGGAAGCTCGCGCATTTCCGGCACATCCTCACCGTTGAAGGAGAGGATCACGTCACCCGGCTCGATCGCCGCTTCGCCTGCGGGGCCGTTTTCATCCACGCCTGCCACCAGCGCGCCGCGGGCCTTGTCCATGCCGAGGCTTTCCGCGATCTCGTCGGTGACCTGCTGGATACGAACGCCCAGCCAGCCGCGACGCGTTTCGCCGTATTTCTGAAGCTGCGCGATCACACGCGTCGCCGTATCGGACGGAATGGCGAAACCGATGCCGATGGACCCACCCGAGGGCGAGATGATCGCTGTGTTGATGCCGATGACATTGCCATACATGTCGAACAGCGGACCGCCGGAATTGCCCCGGTTGATGGCCGCATCGGTCTGGATGAAGTTGTCATAGGGACCGGAATTGATGTCGCGGTTGCGCGCCGACACGATGCCCACGGTCACCGTTCCACCGAGCCCGAAGGGGTTTCCGATGGCCATCACCCAGTCACCGACGCGCAGCTTCTCGCTGTCGCCGAAGGACACCGACTTCAGCTCGCTTTCCGGCTTCACCTTCAACACCGCCAGGTCGGTCTTCTTGTCCCGCCCGATCAGCGTCGCCGTCAGCTTGGTGCCGTCATTGAAATTGGCGGTGATCTCGTCGGCGCCCTCGATCACGTGGTTGTTCGTGATGATGATGCCTTCCTTGCCGTCGATCACGAAACCGGAGCCCAGCGACTGAACACGCCGCGGCTGATCCTGATCCTTGTTCTGACGGTTGAAGAACTCGTCGAAGAACTCCTGAAAGGGAGACCCTTCGGGAAGCTGCGGCATGGGCACGGAGCGGCGCGCTGCCACCGTCTGCGAGGTGGAGATATTGACCACCGCATCAAGCAGGTTCTCCGCAAGATCCGCCACGGATGCGGGACCTGCGAGCACGGAAACCGGAGGGGCGGTCTTGGTCAAGTCCTGCGCAAGGGCGCCGCCGGCGGCGCTGACGCCCATGGCGAGTGCGAAGCAGGCTGCAGACGCATTGCGAACCATGAATCCGGTGCGGACCTTAAAGGCCATAGGCCATTCTCCTATCCACTGAAGTGTCTTGCTGACAAAGGCATTCTGTTCAATGCCGGAAGGGATGTCGCCTTGAGGGTTTCGCCTCCGGCGCGCAAACCGGCGCAGTCGATCTGAAGAGTAGAAAAGTGTCTGACGCAATGAAACCCGAAATACGCCGGAAAAGTGACTTCCGCTGTCCGCAGGGATCAAGTCCGCGTCAACGCGGGCGCCCCTTACGCAAAAGCACTGCCCCCGCCGCGAGTGCGGGCGGGGACAGGGATTTCAGCCACGCACGAGCCAGACGACAAAGACCCCGAACCCGAGTGCGGCAAGACCTCCGAGCCGCAGCATCTGGTCGGGCGCATCCTGCACCTGGGACATCATGCGCTTGAGGGCGCCGGGCAGGAGGGCATAGAGGGTCCCCTCTATGACGAATACCAGCCCGAGCGCCGTTATGAAGTCATTCATTGACCGGGGGCTGCCGCCGCCGGTGCCGCCGAACCTGCGGGAGTTTCCGCCCTGCCTTCGGGAGCCTGGAAAAAGCGGAAGAAGTCCGACTTCGGCGAAATGATCATCCGCGTGTCACCGGAGCTCATGCCGGTCAGATAGGCCTGCATGGACCGGTAGAAGGCGAAGAACTCCGGATCCTTGCTGTAGGCCTCTGCGAAGATACGGTTACGTTCCGCATCGCCATCACCACGGATCTTTTCCGCATCACGCTTGGCTTCGGCCACCAGAACCGTGGCGTCACGATCGGCGCGCGACTTGATGCGGCGAGCCTGTTCTTCACCCTGGGCACGGATTTCCGTCGCCTCACGCTGACGCTCGGTCTGCATGCGGCGGAACACCGCCTGGCTGTTGGCCTCCGGCAGGTCCGCACGGCGGATCTTCACATCGACCACGTTCACGCCGATCTCGTTGGAACGGCGGTCGATATCCTTGCGGATTGCCTCCATGAGGTCGGCACGGCGGTCGCGCACCACGTCGGTGAAAAGCGCGCGGCCCAGTTCCGAACGCAGCGAGGCGTCGAGGAAGGTGGACAGACGCAGGTCCGCCTCACGCACGTTGTTCACCGTCTGGTAGAACAGCACGGGGTTGGAGATCTTGTAGCGGGCGAAGGCATCCACCACGAGACGCTTCTTGTCCGCCGCGATGACTTCCTTTGAATCCATGTTCAGATCCAGCAGGCGGTGATCGAGGATCACCACGTTCTGGATAAAGGGGATCTTCACATAGAGCCCCGGTTCCTGAGCGGTCCGGCGGATTTCACCGAACTGCAGAACCAGCGCCTGCTGGGTCGGGTTGACCACGAAGAACGACATGTAGCCCAACACGGCGAGACCCACGAGGACGATGGCGAGAAAGCCGAAAAATCCGTTTTTCATCGCGCACCTCCCGCCGCCGGAGCATTGCCGGTGGTCGTTCGTCCCAGTTGTTCAAGCGGCAGATAGGGCACCACGCCGTTCCCGTTATTGTCGTCGACGATGATCTTGTCGGTGTCGCGGAACACCTTCTCGATCGTCTCCAGATAGATACGCTCGCGGGTCACGTCCGGTGCATTGCGGTACTGCTCGTAGACCTTCACGAAACGGTCAGCCTGACCTTCGGCCTCGGCGATCGTCTGATCGCGATACCCGTTGGCGCGTTCCAGAACCTGTGCCGCCTCGCCTCGTGCCTCCGGCACGACCTTGTTGGCATAGGCCTGGGCCTCGTTCTGGATACGCTCCTGATCGGCGCGTGCGGCCTGAACGTCGCGGAAGGCGTCGATGACCTGGGTCGGCGGATCAACCTTCTGCATCTGCACTTCGGTGATGAAGATACCGGCCTGGTAGCTGTCCAGGGTTTCCTGCATCAGCTTGAGCACGGCCTGCTGGATGGGCGCGCGGTTTTCGGTCAGGATCTCGTCGATCTTGCCCGCGCCAACCGCCTCGCGCATGGCGCTTTCGGCCACCGCCTTCACGGTCACTTCCGGGTTTTCCACGTTGAACAGGTAGTTGACCGCATCCTTGATGCGCCACTGAACCTTGAAGTTCACGTCAACGATGTTCTCGTCGCCGGTCAGCATCATGCTTTCCTGCGGTACATCGTTGGAAGAGATGCCGCGCGAAGTGACGAGTTCACGCGTACCGACCGTCGTTTCACGCAGACGGGTCACCGCCGGGGTGTAGACGGTACCGACCGGATAGGGCCAGTTGTAGTTCAGGCCCGGCTGGGTGCGGCCGACGACATTGCCGAAGACCAGTTCCACGCCAAGCTCGTCCTGCTCGACCCGATAGAAACCGGTGAGCAACCAGACCGCAACGGCCACGATGATCGCCAACAGGACGCCCTTGGCGCCGAGATTTCCACCGCCGCCGGGCAACACATTGCGCAGGCGATCCTGGCTGCGGCGCAGAAGCTCTTCAAGATCGGGCGGATTTCCGCCACCGCCGCCGCCGCCACGCTGCGGACCATTGCCCCAGGGGCCCTGACCTCCGCCGCCATTTCCCCAAGGGCCACCGCCGCCGCCCTTCCAGCCGCCTCCGCTCTGGTTACTCCAAGGCATCAAGACATCCTTTGTCACCGGTCCGCCTGACGTCGAACGACGCCTGATAGGAATGTTCGGACCGCGGTCTTCGTGTCATACAAGTCTCGAGACGAGGTTATAGGCGACTTGCCACCGCCTTTCAACGAACGCCCCTCCGGCACCTGCGCCGTCCTCCGCCGCATCTTGTCTGGCAAGGTTTGACACAGGTTTTCGTGCAAGTGGGGTTTTTGCCGAGGAATTCAACAGCCCCGCCTGACGCTTGGGCGCAAAGATCGCACCCATTCGCAACTTCACTGCGGAATCGTGTTTCTCTCATAGGTGATAAAGGTCACCTCGGCGCTATCGCGCTCCGACCGTTCGCCGGGATTACGCGCGCTTTCGCGCCATATGGCCTTATCGATGTCCGGAAACCGCGTATCCCCTTCCGGCTGCGCGTGGACCTCGGTGATATAGAGCCGATCGGCGATCTTCATGGCCTGCGCGTAGAGGTTTCCGCCACCGATCACCATGACCTCACCGCATCCCGCCTCCGCAGCGAGCGCCCTGGCCCGTTCCAAGGCGGCCTCCAGCGAGGGCACCACCTCGATTCCTTCAGCGCAATAGTCAGGATTGCGGCTCACCACGATATTGGGTCTGCCCGGCAGAGGACGGCCAATGGACTGAAAGGTCTTGCGCCCCATCACCACCGGCTTTCCAAGCGTCACGGCCTTGAAGTGCTTCAGGTCCGAGGGCAACCGCCAGGGCATGTCATTGTCCTGACCGATCACCCCGTTTTCCGCAACCGCCGCGATAATGGCGATGGAGACGCTCATTCCCTTATTCCCCTGTTCGGTTCATACCCCAGAAGGCCTGCCACATGATGCCCGATGGCCAGCGAGGCGGTCAGACCGGGCGATTCAATCCCGTAAAGCGCGACAATGCCCTTGATGCCGTGGACCTCAGGCCCGTGAATGGCAAAATCGCGCGCCGGCTCGCCACGCCCCGACAATTTCGGGCGAATGCCCGCATAATCGGGCACCAGCGCCCCGTCGGGCAGATCCGGCCAATAGCGCCGGACGCTTTCGTAGAAACTTGCCGCCCGCCCTGGATCAACATCGTAGGTCTCTGCCGAGCCCGCGCCATCCTCAAGCCATTCGACATCGGGACCGAACTTGACCCGTCCGCCGAGATCAAGCGTCGCATGGGTACCGAGCCCGCCGACCACAGGCACCGGATAGATGAGATGCGAGAAAGGCGATTTGCCCGTGAGCGCGAAGTAGTTGCCTTTCACGCGGGTAAGCGGCGGGATCGTTTCCACCGGAAACCCTTCGATCGCAGCCGCCGCGTCCTGCGCGCCAAGCCCGGCGGAGATCACCACCTCCTGCGCCAGAAGCCGCATCGGGGCCTCCCCGCCCACGCAAAGCTCGATGTCCTCGCCCGTGATACGCCCGCCTTCCAGCGGTGCGTTATAGGCGACCATCGCGCCCGCCTCTTCCGCATCGCCCTGATAGGCCAGCATCAGCCCATGCGCATCGACGATGCCTGTGGACGGCGACAGGATCGCACCTTCGCAGGCCACCTCCGGCTCAAGCGCACGGGCTTCCTCCGCCGACAGCAGCCGCAGATCGTTCACGCCATTGGCACGTGCACCTTCGATGATGCCCGCAAGCCGGGTAACCTGCTCGCGATCGGCAGCGACCACCAGCTTACCGATCCGCTCATGGGCGACGCCGTGGCTTTCCAGATAGGGATAAAGCGCCTGACGGCCCGCAACGCAAAGCCGGGTCTTCAGCCAGTCGGACCGATAGTAGAGCCCGGCGTGAATGACTTCCGAATTGCGCGCGGATACCTCAGATCCGATGAGGCCGTGACGCTCCAGTACGATGACTTCGCGCCCGGCCCTGGCCAGAGCACGGGCGATCGATAGACCGACGACGCCCGCCCCCACCACAACCGTTTGAACCCGCTCAGCCACTAATCCCTCCCCCGGCGTTTTCTTCCCCCGCGCTTAAACCGCGACAGGGGCCTTGATATGGGGATGCGGGTCGTAATCGGTGAGCGTGAAATCCTCGAAGCGGAAGGCGAAGAGGTCCTTCACATCCGGGTTCAGCAACATCTTCGGCAGCGGCCTCGGCTCGCGCGAAAGCTGAAGCGCGGTCTGTTCCATGTGATTGGAATAGAGATGCGCATCGCCCAGCGTGTGGACGAAATCGCCATATTCCAGCCCCGTCGCCTGCGCCACCATCATGGTGAGAAGCGCGTAGGACGCGATGTTGAAGGGTACGCCGAGGAACACGTCGGCGGAGCGCTGATAGAGCTGGCAGGAAAGCTTGCCGTCCGCCACATAGAACTGGAACAGGCAATGGCACGGCGCCAGCGCCATGTCGGGAAGATCCGCCGGGTTCCACGCGGAAACGACGAGGCGGCGGCTGTCGGGCGTGCGGCGAATATCGTCGAGGATCTGTGTGATCTGGTCGATGGATTTGCCGTCGGGTGCTGGCCACGAGCGCCACTGCGCGCCGTAGACAGGGCCCAGATCGCCGTTCTCGTCCGCCCATTCATCCCAGATGGAGACGCCGTTTTCCTTCAGATAGGCGATATTCGTATCGCCCTTCAGGAACCACAGAAGCTCGTGGATGATGGAGCGCAGATGCAGCTTCTTGGTGGTGACCAGCGGAAAACCTTTCGCCAGATCGAAGCGCATCTGGTGGCCGAACACGGAGCGTGTGCCCGTGCCCGTCCGGTCGGTCTTCACCGCACCCTCATCAAGGATGCGCTGCATGAGGTCGAGATACTGCTGCATGGAGCGTTTCTTTCGATTCGTTGGAGGCAAAGGGTCGGAGCCTCGGCACGTCATGGCAAGGAAAACCCGTCGGCTCCCCGCTTTCCCTGTTCCAGCTTCTTGAACACCACCCCCACCACGCCTTCAAGAACCGTGCGAGGGGTTCAATGGGTCTTTCCCCGTCAAACACACCCTCCCCGCGCGCTAGCTCTTTTCATTAGCCGTGCCAATCCCTATATTCGCCGTGCCGGGGCAACCCGGCTATGGCGATAAATGGTCAGTGAAATAAGCCTATCGGACCCGGGGGCGGTACCCGGCGCCTCCACCCGAGCCCATCGATGTCTCGACGCGCAAATCCGCGCTTGATCGAGTGAGCGGTGGGTTCCGGCGGGGGCGAAATAGGATCGACGAGGGTGTAAAGACTGTTCTTTCGCTCGGCATGGTTCCGCCGTTATCGGGCCTTATCAATAGTTGCAAACGACAACTATGCTATGGACAACGCTGTCGCCGCGTAATGCGGTGCCGGTAGTCCTTTAAAGCCCTGTCGGGTAGCACTGGCAGGCGGGGTTCGGAGGCACCTGGCAACAGAAGCCTCCACTTTCTGTTCATTGAACACCTCCACTTCCTGTTCACTGAACAGGCGAGAAGGTAGGAAAAGCCTGTCATTTGCGGCTTTGGTTGCTTTCCTTTTTCCGCGTGACATGTCTATGGTCGCGCAACAACAGTCATCTGAACCGAATCCGCATCCTGACGGATGCCCGATTGGAACGGTACGCAGGCACTCTACGTTGCCTTCAACGTCAACCGGCCCGCGTGGCCCTCAATGTCGAACAGCCATGCCCGAAGACCTGATCCGATACGACATCATCATCCAGGACGCGCTTCGCAGCGCCGTGAAGAAGATCCTGACCGAAGTGGCCCGCACAGGCCTTCCCGGTGAGCATCACTTCTACATCGCCTTCGACACCACGGCCCCCGGCGTTCGCATTTCCAATCGCCTGCGTGAACGTTACCCGCAGGAAATGACGGTCGTTCTCCAGCATCAGTTCTGGGACCTCGCGATCACTGAACACACCTTCGAGGTCGGGCTTTCCTTTGGCGGCGTGCCGGAGCGGCTTCTGGTTCCCTTCTCCGCGATCAAGGGCTTCTTCGATCCCTCCGTCCAGTTCGCGCTCGAATTCGAGCCCGGCAAGACGGCGGAGGAACTGCCTGCCGACGTGGTTGCCGCTGGCGATGCCATGCGCACACTGAGCGACGTGGAAAAGATGACGCTCGCAAATTCGGAAGACGATGCAGGCGAAGACGTCACGCAGATCTCCGCCGCCCGCGCCGTATCGAGCGATGAGGCCACGGGCGAAGCCGACAAGGAAACCGGCGACGAAGAGGGCGAGGCCGAGGCGAAGCCCGACGCCAGCGCCGACGTCGTCTCGCTGGACGCGTTCCGCAAGAAGAACTGATCCCTCAAGGGTTCACTCCATCAGTGCCAGTCGGCGCAGGCTGTGCTCCAGGCACGCCTGCGTGATCCGCGCATGTCTTGGCCCCCAAGACTTGACGCCGCAGCAATGAGCCCCAGATCCAAGGTTCCCATCCGACGCCCGCGCGCAGGCGCGTCGTCACCCCCTATCGGAGCCTTTCCCGTGGCCACACGCATCGAGACCGACACTTTCGGCGAGATCCCCGTTCCCGCAGATCATTACTGGGGCGCCCAGACCCAGCGATCCATCGAGAACTTCCCCATCGGCGACGAACGCATGCCGGAACCGCTTGTGCGTGCGCTCGGCATCGTCAAGCAGGCAGCGGCCCGCGTGAACGCCGATCTCGGCCTCATGGACGTCCCGCTCGCCGACGCCATCATCCAGGCGGCGGGTGAAGTCGCCGACGGCAAGTTGACGGACGAATTTCCCCTCGTGATCTGGCAGACAGGTTCGGGAACGCAGTCCAACATGAACGCCAACGAGGTGATCGCCAACCGCGCCATCGAGATGCTCGGCGGACAGATGGGCTCCAAGTCCCCCGTTCACCCGAACGATCATGTGAACATGGGGCAATCCTCCAACGACACCTTCCCGACCGCGATGCATATCGCGGCAGCCCGGGAGATCGCGCAGCGGCTGATGCCTGCGCTCAAGGTTCTGCATGCAAGCCTTGACGCCAAGGCAAAAGCGTTTGCCGACATCATCAAGATCGGTCGTACGCATACGCAGGATGCAACCCCGCTGACGCTCGGACAGGAGTTTTCCGGTTATGCGGCGCAAGTCGCCTCGGCGATGGCGCGCATCGAGCAATCGGCCGACGGCTTGCTGGATCTGGCTCAGGGCGGCACGGCGGTGGGTACCGGGCTCAATGCGGCCAAGGGGTTTGCGGAAGGCTTTGCAGCCGAAGTCGCGCGCCTTACCGGCCTCCCCTTCCGGAGCGCGCCCAACAAGTTCGAGGCGCTCGCCGCCCATGACGCCATGGTTCATGCCCACGCGAGCGTGGAAACGGCGGCGGTGGCGCTCTTCAAGATCGCCAATGACATCCGCTTTCTGGGATCCGGACCGCGTTCCGGGCTTGGCGAACTGATCCTGCCTGAAAACGAGCCCGGATCCTCGATCATGCCCGGCAAGGTCAACCCCACGCAGGCCGAGGCGCTCACGATGGTGTGCACACGGGTTGTCGGCAATCAGGCCACGATGGCCTTTGCCGGATCGCAGGGGCATTTCGAACTGAACGTCTACAAGCCGGTGATGGCGGCAACCCTGCTGCAATCGGTCCGCCTTCTGGCAGACGCGGCCGTGTCGTTTTCCCAAAGATGCGTGGACGGCATCAAGGCCAATGAAGCGCGCATCACCGCGCAGATGGAGCAGTCCCTCATGCTGGTGACGGCTCTGGCGCCAACCATCGGCTATGACAACGCAGCCAAGGTCGCCAAGACGGCCCATGCCAACGGCACGACACTGCGCGAGGAAGCGGTGGCATTGGGCTTCGTGTCGGGCGAGGACTTCGACAGGATCGTGCGCCCGCAGGACATGCTCGGACCAAAATGAGGCCCTTGCCACACAAAAGCGCGTTTGTGACCGCAACTATGTAAACGAGACCGCTTAGCGGTATCGGGCCACATCGGCAGCGGTGTCGGGAAACCGCGCCGATGGCATCTGAAAATGGATCGGGGGATTCGCGTCGGAGACATGACATGACAGCCGACATCATCAATCTGCGACAGGCCCGCAAGGCCCGACGGCGTGTCGCAAAGGAAACAGAGGCGGCCGAGAACAGGATTCGCTTTGGCCAATCCAAATCTCGCAAGGACAAGGCGAAAGCCGATGCCGACATGGCCGCCCGCACGCTTGAGGGACATCGGCTGGATAAATCCGGCCGCGATGACGACGGCGCATGAGATTACATAAACGCTCACTGACCCTGCATGGCCACCGCACGAGCCTCGCGCTTGAGCCGGAATTCTGGTCGGCTCTTGAAGAAATCGCGCGTTCCCGCTCGCAATCGCTGGCGGCGACCATTGCGCAGATAGACGACAACCGCGCAAACGACGCCGCACTTGCCTCGGCCGTGCGCCTTGCGGTGCTCGCGCACTATCGTGGCACCCGCCACTGAAAGATCTGCCATCACTCACGATAAAAAAGGGCGGCACCTTGCGGTGCCGCCCTTCTTTTTTTGCAGTCCATCTCGCGGATGCGACCTACCAGTTGCAGGTGTCCTTGCGATTGGCGTCCTTCTTCAGGCCGGTCTTGGTGAACCATTCCTTCGTGAAGACGTCGGCCGGCAGGAGCTTCTCTCCGTCCTCGGCAACGATGAAGGTGAACTTGCCGTTCGAATTCAGCACGACGACCTGCTTGCCGTCGCGCATTTCCGTGGAATAGGTCCGCTGCGCCATGCCGGCATAGGCCTTGCCGCCGTCGCAGAAGATCGCCTCATCCATGAGGCTTTCCTTGTCGGTGTTCACATAGGTGCCCTGCAGCCAGTCGGCGGCAGAAGCCGAACCGGCAACCATGAGGGAAGCCGCGGCAAAGGCCATGAGGCCGAACGTCTTTTTCATAAGTTCCTCGTCACTACGAATTTTCGACAAGGCGCCTTATTGACGGGGATTGTGGAGATTTGAACGCAGCCAGCCCAAGTTATGGGTTTTACACAGCTTTTCACAGGAAGTAGGTTAAAACCCGAAGCGGATTTGTCCGGACAGTCTCAATTGCCCGGATAGTCGGGATTGGGAACGACGCGGACGCTGCCGGGAACCGTGATGAAGCGCGGCGGCTTGGGCGTTTGCAGCACCGGACGGGTCTCGCGCGCCGGCGCCCGGTCGCTCGCGAAAGAACCGGTGTTCCCGGTGGTCACATCACCGAGCGGATCTGCCTGCCGGATCGGGCGCGGGTCAATGGTGATGGGGGCGGCGAGACCGCGATCGAGCGACATCGGCTTTCCCTCCCCCGGGACGACCGCCCCGCCTGTGCTCGTGCCCCCGGACGCATCAGACCTGTCCCCGTCAATCGCCGGCCGGATGCGCTTGATAAAATCCTCCAGCGACAGGGGCTGGCCCTCTTCCTCCGCCTTCTTGGCTGCATCAGCCGCCGCTGCCGCGGCAGCCTCTTCGTTCTTGCGCTTTTCTTCCGCGGCCCGGCGCTGCGCGTCCTCGGTCTGGTCCTTCTCGCGCGCGGCCTCTTCCTCCTTGCGGCGAGCCTCGGCTTCCGCCTTCTCCCTGGCAGCCCGCTCCCGCTTGACCTTGTTGCGACGCTGCTGGCGCAACTCACGCATCAGCCGATCCCGCTCATTGATATCGGCCTGAAGCTCCTCCACCCGGCGCACTTCCTTTTCAAACGCGCGAAGCGTCAGGAAGGCCGTGAAGGGCTGGATGTCGATTTCACGGGAAGGATCGTCAAGCGGCCCGCGGAAGAGGACACCGACCTGTGGTTCCGCCCCGGTCACCGCGTTCTCGCCCGGATCAACCTTCAGCGACCAGTCGCTACTCAACTGCCAGTTCTCAAGCCCGATCTGCGCCGACCCGAAAGCTGTGGCGCTGTCACTGTCGATGGTCACATTGCGCGCCCGCGCAGTTCCGGCGGCGATGACCAATGCCCCATCGATACGCTGGAAAGGCAGCGAACCGGCGTCCAGATGACTGGCAAAGACCCGTGCAATCTCTTCCGGCTTGAGGTCCAGCCCCGCATCGACGGCCCGAATGACGGAGGCAAAGGCCGCCGGATTGACAGAGCGGATCTCCCCGTCATGCACCGTGAAACTTGCGCCACCGGCAAGCCCCGCGACAATGCCGGAGATGGAACGACCAGTGCCGTCGAAATCCGCCTTGGCATCCAACAGACCACTGGCCACGGACCTGTCATTGCGGCTCCACACCAGATTGCGCAGGCTCACGCCGGAAAGACCCAGCGTTCCGGAAACGGCCGCCTGAGCCCCCAAGCGCTTCAACAGCAACGAGCCGACGGCGCGCCCACCTTCAAAGCTGCCCGAGAAGTCGTCGATCGCCAGTTCATCGCGGCGGATCTGCAGGGCGAACTCCGCCTGCCGGACCGTACGCGACAAACCCACATCCACCGTACCGGCCGCCACTTTCAGTGAAACAGTGCCATCGCCCATAAGGGGGGGCCCGAAAGCTGCATTCGGCCAACGCGACCCGCCGGTCCCGCCCTGCACTGACGTCCAGGCATCCGCACCCAGCAACACTTCCGAAAGCCGCGCGAGCGACACCTGAGAGGCCGCCAGCGTTCCGCTCACACGCCGTGCCGGACCGCCGAGAACCGCTTCCAGATCGCCGCGCAGGGTCACATCACCAAGCCGCGCGCTCAGGTCGCGCAAGGCCGCCGAAGACCCGGCGCCATCAAGCTTTGCGCTCACATCGACGGGGATTTCTCCGCTGATCATCGGCAAGAGGCGCCCGGCGAGCATGCCGATCGGGGCCACGTCATCGCTCTTGAAGGCCAGCGCGCCCTGATAGACCGGCCCTCCGCCGCCAGCGGCGTCAGACAGCGTCACCGTTCCGTCAAAGGAAGCGGAGGCATCGAGCCCGTCGGCAACCATGGTCACGGACAATCCCTCGCCCGCAGCCCCAATGACCTTCAGCGTGATCGCCCCCGTCCCCATGCCGGGTATCGGCACCACATCGACGCCGAGCTGGCCCAGCACCTGAACCGCATCGTCTGACTTCAGCGACACATTCGCCGCCACATCCGCCTCACGCCAGCGATCGACCGAACCGGAGGCTTTCAACGCAGCATCAAGCTTGCTGTTGGCGAGCGTTCCGGCGAGCGACATCTCAACCTGCGAGCGATCGTCGGCTTCCGCGCGCGCGGTGACGGAGGCTGAAACATCAATCGGCGCAAGCTGGCCTTCACCGGCGCTCAGCCGGTTCACAAGGGCATTGTCGGGGAAGGCTTGGTTCAGGACCGCGATCAGCCCATCGACCTCGCCTGCCCTCACGCTGGCCGTGAAAGCCCCGTCGGGCGCGCTGGAGAGCTTGGCGATACGGCCACTGGCATCGATGGTCGCACCGGCCAGATCCTGCGCGGAGAACCGCTGCACCTCAAGGTCGTCGCCCGCAAGGCTTGCCTCGACCCGCACCCTATCCGCCTCAACGCCCGCATAGACCAGCGTATCGGCATCGAGACTGAGCGAATAGTCCGCATCGAGTCGGGCGGACCCGTCATCCGGGCCGGAGGCCTCATCGCCGCTTTCGCCGCGTATCACGGAGCCAAGCACCGCGAGTTGATCCAGATCGAGCCGATCCGCCTCCAGATTGGCCGCCACCCGTGCGCGGGTCTGGTCTCGCGCCGCACGCCATGTCACGTCACCGCGCAAGGTGGCGTCACCAAGCTCGCCTTCCAGCCCGTTAAAGGCGATGCCATCCGGTGCCGCCTCCACATGCGCGGCAACGGAAAACGGTGCGAGCGACAGCGGCGCGCCGCCGCCCGTGCCACGCCACCATGCCGCGAAACCGGAAGGCTGCGCACAGGCGATCTCCACCCGACCCGAAAAGGCCGGCTCATCGGAAACCCGCAACTCACCACTGCCTGCGAACCGTGTCTGGCCGGGAAGCCGCGCTTCCAGCGTTTCGATCCGCCAGCCACGCGGCAGCGTGCTTGCCTCCAGCCGGATATCCTGCGCCAGACCGCCCGCTGCCACGAGCGCGGGCAGATCGAGGCGAAAGGAGCCGGGCACCGGCGGCATAGGCAGCGTCTTGATCGCGGCCATGATCGCCCCCGCGCCGCCTGCGATGCTGACCGGCGCACGCGGACCTTCGCCAGACAGCCGATCCAGATCGATCTGCTTGGCGGCAAGGCGCGCGGTGAAGGCCGGAACGGCCCCGAAATCCATCCCGCCATCCCCTTCAAGACGAATGGCGCGATCTTCCGGGCCGTAGCGCAGGTTCGCCTTGTCGATCTCCAGCCGTCCCGGATCGAGCGTGAACGCGCCCTCGCTGCGCCACAGCCTGGCCGCGGGCTCCAGAGACGCGCTCTCGCCCCCCTCCTCCGCAGGCATCACGCTTTCGGCGAAAAAGGTCCCTGCATAGACGGGCTTGCCATCCTCATGGCTGACGATGCCATCGGCCTGCAGGGTGGCGGCAATGTTGGTGGGCTGAATATCGGCCTTGACGCGAATGCCCTGCGCACTGCGACGCCCTGTGGCGATGCGCACACTTTGGTGCACACCCGCGACCTGCGCACTGCCATCGGCCTTGAAGGGCCCTTCCAGAGAGCGGGCAGAAATCTGGAGATTGATGTTGTCGGCGCGATAGGTCTTGCCGGTGCGCGCATCGATCAGACGCATGGACCCATCGCTGATCTCGACATCCTGAAGCTGGACGTCATCCGGATCGAGCGCTGTGTCGGAGCCGGGAACGCGCGCGGTCAGCCAGTCGATGCGGCCCAACTCGTCGAGAGACAGGTTGAGCTGGGGCCGCTCAAGCTGCATGTCCACGACCTGGATCTTGCCGGTCAGAAGCGGCGGCAGTTCCACCCGCACCTTGAAGTGCGAGATCACCATCAGCGGATCTTCCGCCTCCCCGACCCGCACATCGGAGAAGGTCAGCGTGGGGGTGGGCAGAAGCCTTGCATCGGCCGAACCCAGCACGCTCACCCGTTGGCCCAGCGCCTGGCCCGCATATTCCTCGAACGTGGTTCGATAGGCGCTCCAGTCGATAAAGATGGGCGCCACCAGCGCCGCAACCAGCGCCAGGATCAGGGTTATGCCAACGGTGATATAGATCGAATTCAGCGTTCGTCTCCGTGGCGATGCAGGCCCGGCCTGCCATCGACGACGCGCTGCGCGGATGCGCCGCCGACATCCGGCCGGACGTGATTGCGCCCCCGGCGCACGCCATCTGCGCTGCCGGGGGCGAATCGTTTCAGGTCACATGGTTATGATCTTACCCGGATTCATGATGTTCAACGGATCAATGCCCTTCTTGACCGCGCGCATCACGTCGAGCGCATCGCCGTGCTCACGCTCCAGATACTTCATCTTGCCCTGACCGACGCCATGCTCGCCCGTGCAGGTGCCTTCCATCTCGATAGCACGCAAGTTTAGACGTCCGATGAACGCATGCGCCGCCTCGACTTCGGCCTCGCTTTCAGGATCGACCAGAATGGAAACATGGAAATTGCCATCGCCCACATGGCCGACGATCGGCGCGATCAGGCCGGTTGCCTCGATATCCTCGCGCGTTGCTTCCACGCATTCGGCAAGGCGCGAGATGGGAACGCAGACATCGGTTGTCACCGATTTGCAGCCCGGGCGAAGCTCAAGGCAGGCCCAGTAGGCCTCGTGGCGCGCATGCCAGAGTTTCGTGCGCTCTTCCGCCTTGTCCGTCCACTCAAACGGGCCCCCCTCGAATTCGGCGGCGATTTCACCGAAGAGTTCGGACTGCTCTGCAACGCCGGCCTTCGTGCCGTGAAATTCGAGGAACAGGGTCGGCACCTCGGCAAGCGTCAGCTTGGAGTGCAGATTGCACGCCTTCACCTGCAACGTGTCGAGCAACTCGATCCGCGCAACCGGAATGCCGGACTGGATGGTCATGATGACCGCGTTGCAGGCTGCCTCCACACTCGGGAACGGGCAGATGCCGCCGGAAATCGCTTCCGGAATACCCTGAAGACGCAGCGTGATTTCGGTAATGATGCCGAGCGTGCCTTCCGACCCGACCAGCAGGCGGGTCAGGTCGTAACCGGCCGACGATTTCTTGGCGCGCGAACCGGTGCGCACGATGGTGCCGTCAGGCATCACGACCTCAAGCGCCAGCACATTGTCCTTCATCGTGCCATAACGCACCGCGTTGGTGCCCGAGGCCCGCGTCGCGACCATGCCGCCAATGCTGGCATCCGCGCCCGGATCAATGGGAAAGAACAGCCCTGTATCGCGCAGATACTCGTTGAGCTTGCTACGGGTGATGCCCGGCTGGACGACGCAGTCGAGATCCTCGGCGTGAACCTTCAGAACCTCATTCATGCCGCTCAGGTCGATGCACACACCACCGGCGGGCGCGTTGACGTGGCCCTCCAGCGAGGTGCCGGTTCCGAAAGGCACGATCGGCGTGCGATGGGCGGCACAGATCTTGACGACCTGGGAAACTTCTTCGGCGGACTGCGCAAACACCACCGCATCCGGCATCTGATTGCCGAGCAGGCTCGTCGTGTGACCATGCTGCTCGCGCACGGCACGCGAGACGGCACACCGCTCGCCGAAAAGGTCACGCAGTTTCGAAACCGCGGCCTCTATGTCACCGCTGCTGGTCGCTTCTTCACGCCCCACCGTCGCCAAGCCCATCATCCTTCTCCTGTTTCGTCCCGAGGCTCGCCGATGCGCAAACCCGTGTCACCATTCGCGGTGTTTTCTTCAACCATCCGCCTCGCGGCGACGGCAGTCGCTGCTGGGCAAACGTGATAGCATTCCCTAGGGGAATCAATCTTCACTATTGGCGAATGTGATGTCACCGCGCCTTGCGCGCATGCGGCAATCCACATCCCGCCAAACTTTCACGCCCGTCGCTAGGCGGGCTCAAACCCGTGGGGCCAGCCGCGCCCGCATCGTGGATCGACGGCACGGCGCCGCCTACCGGAGCCGTGCGAAAACCGAACCGCAATCACGAACTGCCGGAAAGCCTTTCATGACCAACAACGATGCGCCCTTCCAGTCAAGCCAGATGCGCGTCGAAGACGACTGGATCGACTATAACGGCCACCTCAACATGGCCTATTACAATGTTCTGTTCGACAGGGCCATTGACGAAGCCTACACAGCCCTCGGCCTCGGCCCCGACTATATCGAGACCGACAACGCGTCCTATTTCACCGCCGAAGTGCATCTGTGCTACCTGCGCGAGCTTTCCGCGGGCGACCTCGTCACAGTGAACACGCGCATTCTCGGCTTCGACGCCAAGCGCATCCACGGGTTTCAGGAACTGATCCATTCCGACGGATGGGTGTCGGCCACCTCCGAACAGATGAGCCTTCACGTGGACATGGGCTCGCGCAAGGTCGCGCCCTTTCCAGAGAAGATCGCGAAAAAACTCGCCTATTATGCCGCCTTGCACGAGGCGCTGGGCGTGCCGGAACGCGCGGGCCGCCGCATCGCTATTCCTGCGCCGCGTCAACCCGTGACTTCATAGGCGTCCGGTCCATCAGGTCGCCGGAACCGATGCTCCAAAGCACGCCTGTCAGCCCGGATATTTCAGGTGGATCAGCGGATAGGGCCTGCCCTGTTCGTCGGTCGGCGAGCGGCCGGTCTCCTTGAACCCCATCCGTTCATAGAAGCGAACGGCCTGATCGTTCTGCGCGTTGACGTCGGTTGTCATTTCCGGATGGAGCGCGAGGCCGTGCCGGACAAGCGCGCCGCCGATCCCGCTTCCGAGATGGGCGGCATCGACGAACAGCGCCTCCATATGCCCCTCGTCGATCAGCATGAAGGCCAACGGATAGTCGTTTTCGTCAACCGCCAGCCAGAGAGGCGCCTGCGGAAGAAAGCCGCACACCATTTCGTCAATGTCGAGACGATCATCGGGCGTAAGAAAGTCGTGCGTGGCGTCAACCGCTCCGCGCCAGATCTCGACGGCGCGTTCTCCCTCATCGGGGCGGGAAGGCCTGATTCTTGTCATGCGCGCCAGACTACAATGGCTTGAGTTCGCGAGAAAGAGAGCATCCGAAAAAGCGGATCATCCGCACGGTGCGGCTCAGATCGGCGACCGGCATGACAAGCCGGCCGAAAATCTCCCGGCGGGGCCTGGCGAGGGGCGATGGGTCCTGTAGCGGGCCCACGCCTTTTCGCTCACGCCCGCACGTCAGGCGTAGTGATTCGCCACCACCGCGGAGGCGATTTCCGAGGTGTCGATCACACCCACCACATCATCCGGCCGCGGCACCACGGAGCTTCCATCCACGATGATCGCATAGGAGCGGCCACGCTGGTTCATGCGGGCGATGATGGAATTGAGGATGTTGTTCTGCGGCGCGATCACATAGTCGCTCGACAGGATGTCCAGCAGCGTCTGTGCGCAATCGGGATCGGGCGCATAGGGAATGGTGCCGAAACGCACGAAACCGGCAATGCGCGTCCCCTCTGTCACGATCACGTGCTTCGCACCCGTTTCCCCAAGCTTCGAGACCGCCTCGCAAAGCGGCGTTTCGGAAGGCAGGATCATGAAGTTGCGAGCCATCAGCTCCTCGGCCTGGCGCACCAGATACATGTTGGTATGGCGCATGGTCGGGATCGGCTTGCCGCGATTGCGCAGCTTGATCGTGTAGATATTGGCCGTCACCAGCCTGCGACGCACGCCGACGGCAATCGCCACGGCCAGCACCAAAGGCACGATCACGTTGTAGTCGCGGGTCATCTCGAAGATCATCACGATGGCGGTCATTGACGCGCCCGTCGCACCGCCCACCAGCGCCCCCATGCCGACAAGGGCGAATTCCGCCGGCGAGAACCCGTGCTCGGGAAACAGCATCGCGCCGATCACGCCGACAGCCCCGCCAAGTGTCGCGCCAATGAAGAGCGAGGGCGAGAACACGCCGCCCGACGCGCCTGCGCCAAGGCTGATGGAGGTGGCCGCGATCTTGGCCAGAAGCAGCACCGCCAGCAGCAGGAACGTGTAGGGCGTGCCGTTCAGAATGTCCTGAATGGTCGCATAGCCCACACCCGCCGTGTGATAGTGTCCGGTGGTGAGAAAGAAGGCGTAGCTCAGGCAGCCGATCATCAGCATGCCGATGATGTTCTGCGTGTATTCGTTGCCCGGAAGCTTGGGGAAGATATCCTCACACCAGGCAAGGAACTTCACGAAGGCCCAGGAGGCCACGCCCGCAAAAACGCCAAGCGCCGCATAGGCGACAAGCTGGACCGCATCCACCGCCTGATGCACCTCCAATGCCGCCACCGGCACGATGAAGGCCGGATCGAGGCCCAGAGCGATGCGACCGATATAGGTGGCGGTCGCGGTGGCAACGACGACGGGCAGGAAGGTGCGCGAGGAGACTTCCGGCAGCAGCATCTCCACCGCGAAAAGCACCCCGCCCAGCGGTGTGTTGAAGGTTGCGGCGATGCCCGCACCCGCTCCGGCGGAAAGAAGCGTGATCTTCTGCCAGCGCACCAGGTTCAGCATGCGCGCCAGCGTGGAGCCGAAGGAAGCGCCGATCTGGATGATCGGACCTTCACGCCCCACCGAAGCACCCGAGCCGATGGAAATGGCGGAAGCCAGCGACTTCACGATCGCCACAACCCCGCGCACATCGCCATTCTTGTGGTAGATCGCAAACATCACTTCCGGAACGCCGTGCCCCTTGGCTTCCGGCGCGAAGGTGCGCACGAGAAAGACAACGATCAGCCCACCGATGACCGGGGCCAGTATGATCAGCGG
This sequence comes from Breoghania sp., assembly GCF_963674635.1. Lineage (NCBI taxonomy): Bacteria > Pseudomonadati > Pseudomonadota > Alphaproteobacteria > Hyphomicrobiales > Stappiaceae > Breoghania > Breoghania sp. The sequence goes on along the minus strand of NZ_OY771475.1, from coordinate 97,817 downwards.
CCCGAATGAACTCGGCGCTTCGAACTGGTTCGCATCATAAAACGGATTGAATGTTCCGTAATAAAATAGATTGTGCACCGTCGAGATCAAATAACGGAACACGACAGCGCCTGCGGCAGCAACGATACCGATCAGAAAAGCAAAAACGCATAATGCAGGGATCGAATAGACTTTCTGTTCAACGTCCTCAACGGGATCTGTATCAATTGGTGTGGCGCTTGTTGCTTCAGTGGCGGACATGACTACGCAAATTCCATGGACAGGACTGTTCAAGATCGGCCAGGATGGGGTCGACGCGGGCGCTCACGCCAATGACAGGATCGTCGGGGAACCTGATGTTCTCACTCGATACGACACTTGACGGGGCGTGAATGCTGCAGTCCTGAACCTGCCGACACAGAAAATCAAGGGTATGCCGTCACATTTTCACTTGACGGCGGCGCCCCCCTCGCCCCGATCCACATATCGGCCTATGCTTGTCCGAGTATTGTGAATCTGCACCATCAAGTATTGGCACGAGCCTGACCCCATGGCGACAGTTTCGGATTTCCTGATCCGCGTATTCTCCCCAATCAAGAGCGGATACATTTTTGTTCGCCACGAAATCGTGACAAACACAGCCGATTTCGTCGGAAGGCGACAACCTTTGGTCTGGTTGCTGGCCTTTGGCGTCGGCGTTGTTGTGGCCTTGGCGGCAGTTCTGTTTCGCCTCGCGATCGGTCTGGTCCAGTTGCCATGGCTTGGAACCATGTCCGAAAACGTGGTGACGGCCACCGAAAAACTTCACTTCTCCTTGATTCTCGGGGCGCCGATTCTTGGCGGCCTCTTTGTCGGGTTGTGCCTGAGATTCATCCCCCGCCAGCGAACATCTTCGGTGGCCGAAGTCATGGAGGCGCGCGCACGCGGCGGGCGCGGCCTGCCGTTCTGGCACGGCCTTTCCTCCGCCCTGCTCACCGCCGTCTCACTGGGATCAGGGGCAAGCGCCGGGCGCGAAGGCCCGGTCGTGCATCTGGGCGCAACCCTCGCCACAGCCCTGTGCAATCTCTTTTCGCTCGCCATCACGACCCGCCGCGTGATGCTGGCCTGCGGCGTGGCCTCAGCCGTTTCCGCCTCATTCAACGCACCGATTGCGGGCGTTCTCTTCGCCCATGAAGTGATCCTCGGCCACTACGCTCTTTCAGCGATCGCACCGGTCTGCATCGCCGCGGTTGCCGGAACCCTGATCACCCGCCTTGTGTTCGGCGATGTGGCTGCCTTTGTCATCCCCGGCCACCAGATCACCTCCTATCTGGAGTTTCCCGCCTTCGCGCTTCTGGGCGTCACCTGCGCGGCAGTCGCGGTTATCTTCCAGTTCGCCCTGACCGGAACAGACTGGGTCGCCCGTCACATCCCCATGCCGCTGTGGCTGCGCCCGGCCGTAGGCGGAGCCGCTGTGGGGCTGATCGCGCTCGCCTACCCGGAAGTGCTGGGCGTCGGGTACGAGACAACGGACGCGGCGTTGAAAAACAATCTGCCGCTGATGCTCATGTTGATCCTGCTGGTCGCCAAGACCGCCGCAACCGCCATCACGCTGGCCTCGCGCTTCGGCGGCGGGATCTTTTCGCCCACACTCTATCTTGGAGCGATGGCGGGTGGTTCCTTCGGATTGATCGCGGCGAGCCTCTTTCCCGAACTGGCCTCATCGGAGGGCCTTTATTCCATCCTCGGCATGGGCGGCGTGGCGGCCGCCGTTCTGGGCGCGCCCTTCTCCACCACCGTCATGGTGTTCGAACTGACAGGCGGTTACGCGCTTTCCATCGCCCTGCTCATCACCGTATCGATTTCAACCGGCCTGACGCTCGCCATCCATGGCCGCTCCTATTTCCACTGGCAGCTTGAGACGCGCGGGCTGGAGCTGCGCGAGGGCGCTCATCGCTGGCTGATCCGGACCGTTCACGTCAGCGACTTCATGGACGAGTTGAGCGAAGGCGACCCGCGCGAATTGTGCGAAAGCGAAGATGCGAAGATCGTACGCCTCGTTCCCGATGACGACCTTGAGACCACTCTGCGCCTCTTCGACACCTCCGGCACATATCGCTTGCCGGTCATGCGGGACCGCGAAAGCCTGGAAATCATCGGCTTCGTCCGCCACGTGACTGCGCTCGACCGGTTCAACAAGGCGCTGATCGAGGCAAGCCGCGAAGAGCACACGTAACGCTGACGGGGCCGCAACAGCAATTGCATCCAAGACACCGCTGCGTCGAGCCGCTACAGTTTTTCCATGACGATGACGAACCAACCCGAAACGGTCGAACTGACGAGCATGGGCACAGGCGAATGCGCGCGCTTCTGGCGTGAGCCGCGCCATGACGCACTGGAATGCCTGTCGGCGACCTTCCGCACGCACGTCTATACCCCGCACACCCATGAGACCTACGTGGCGGGTGCCATCGTCGCCGGATGCGAGGGCGTCAACATAGCCGGTTACCGGGGGGCGGCGCGGCAGGGGGACATCTGCTTCGTCAATCCCGGCGAACTGCACGACGGCGCGCCCGTGGAAGGCGGCTACACCTATCGCATGTCCTATCCCGAAGCCGATTTCATTGCCGGGATCGCCGAGGACATGCTGGGTCGCTGTCCACGCACCCAGCCCCGCTTTCGCGCGCCCATTGTCCGCGATCCCGCCCTCGCCATGACCTTCGCCCGCGCCCACGGCCGACTGGAGGCAGGATACGGCGACCTTGAGAGCGATGAGCTGTTCCACCGTTTCTTCACCGAAGCGCTCACCCGCTTTGCGGATCTGGAACCGGCCGTCTACGCCGTGTCGCCGCATCCGGGCCTTGCCCGGGCCCGCGACTACATCGACGCGCATCTGGATGAGGCCATGGACCTTGCCACGCTGGCCGCAATCGCCGGGCTCAGCCGTCATCATTTCCTGCGCACCTTCCGCAAGACTTACGGCCAGGCCCCGCACGCCTTCCTGCTCGACCGCCGGGTCCACGCCGCGCGCCGGTTGCTGCTGAACGACGTCCCCCCGCCGCAAGTGGCCGCCGCCTGCGGTTTCTACGATCAAAGTCACCTCAACCGCGTCTTCAAGGGCCGCATGGGCATTACCCCAGGCGCCTTCCGCACCGCGGCCTGAATTTTCACCGAGCCCACCATGTCAGACCGCCTTCACCTCCCCGACGCCCCGCGCGCGGAATTCACCGCAGGCATCTTGCGCGCCGTGCCGGTGATCCTCGCAACCGCCCCCTTCGGCCTGCTGCTGGGTGCAGTCGCTTCCCAAAAAGGCCTGTCGCTTCTGGAAATCGGGCTCATGAGCACGCTGGTCTTCGCAGGCAGCGCCCAGTTCGTCGCTGTGGAAATCTGGTCAACGCCCGCCCCCTGGCTGGCGCTGGGCTTCTCAGCCCTTCTGATCAACCTGCGTCACGTGCTGATGGGGGCCTCCATCTCGCCCAAGCTCGGGCTTTTCCCGCCCGCCATCCGCCCCTTCGCCATGTATTTTCTGGTCGATGAACTTTGGGCCATGGCGGAAGCACGCGCCGCAACCCGTCCCCTCACACCCGCCTTTTATTTCGGCATGGGCGTGGTGTTTCTGATCGGCTGGAATTTCTGGTCGCTGCTGGGCGGCATCATCGGCCCGGTTCTGGGAGATCCATCCGATATCGGCTTCGACTTCGCCTTTTCCGCGATCTTCATCGTGCTGATCGTCGGCTTCTGGAAAGGCCCATCCACCGGCGCGGTGCTGATCGCAAGCGCGGGAACCGCAGCCGTCGTCCACGCCCACGTGGACGGAGCCTGGTACATCCTCGCAGGCGCGGTCGCAGGCATGCTGGCCGCCGCACTCACATGGCGGCCCCTTAAGGAAACACCGGAAACGACAACCGGCGAATGGAGCGTGGACATGCCCGGTCCGCAGATGGAAGCACCGCACGCGGGCAGCATCTCAGACACCACCCGGACAGAAGGGCGCCCGTCATGAACGCCCTTTCCCTCGACCTTCCCACGCTGGCGGCGATTGTCGCCATGGGACTGGCGACCTACGCCACGCGGCTCGCCGGCCTCATGCTGGTGCGTCACATGCCATCAACGGGACGCTTCAAGGCCGCCCTGGAAGCGGTGCCGTCGGCGGTGCTGATGGCGGTCATTGCACCGATGGTGGTGGCCACAGGCTGGGCGGAGACCCTTGCCGCCGCCATCACGGCGATTGCCGCCACCCGCTTGCCGCTTTTCGCGGTGGTCGTGATCGGCGTTGCCTGCGTGGTCGGCCTGCGCGCCATCATCGGTTGAGGCGCGAGCCTCAGAACTCCACTTCCAGCTCGATGATTTCGTCCGGCTCCTTTATCGCTTCCGCGGTCCATTCCTTCATGAGCGACCAGTCGAGGATCGTCTGGCAATAGGCGGCCAGTTGCGGTTCCAGCTCCACCGCGTAGGTCACGAACCGTGTGCACACCGGCGCATACATGGCATCCGCCATGGTCGGAGCCTTGCCAAAGAGGTACGGCCCACCATAGGCGTCGAGACATTCCTGCCAGATGGTCTTGATCCGCTCCACTTCCGGGCGCGCGCCGGAGAAAATCTTGAAGCTCTTGTGACGCGCCTTGAGGTTCATCGGCAGCGCGGAACGCAGATTGTAAAAGCCGGAGTGCATTTCCCCGCAGATGGAACGGCAGTGATTGCGGGCGACCTTTTCTTCCGGCATCAGCTTCGCATCGGGGTATTCCTCCGCCAGATAGGCAGCGATCGCCAGCGTGTCCCACACGGTCACATCCCCATGAGTGAGGCGCGGCACCAGCACGGACGGCGACAGAAGCAGCAATTCCTGGCGCGCCTCCTCATCGAGGTCGATATTGACCTCTTCGAACTTGACCCCCGCCATTCGGCACAGAAGCCAGCCACGCAAAGACCAGGAAGAATAGTTCTTGGATGAAATCGTCAATGTCGTCATGATATTGGCCCATCTTTACGCAGCTTCCGCAATGCGTAATTCTCTCGCATTGCACAATATATAACATTGTAGCATTTTGTGGAGATGTGTTGTCTGGGGGGGAGACGGGACGAACCATGATGTATCGGGCTTACCAATTACAGGATGATCTGATGGAGCCCGTGCGCTTTTTCGCACGGCAGTTGAAGGCCACAACCGACACGTTTTTATGGACATGGCCGGAAGAGAGCCGCCGCAGATTCAAGGCAGGCCTTGAGATGGTGGAGCGGTTCGAGCTCAGCCACGCCCGCCCGGAATTCGACATTACCGAGGTCATGAGCGGCAACCGGCTGGTGCCCGTGAAGGCGGAAATCGCGCTCGACCTTCCTTTTGGGCAACTCCTGCATTTTACCAAGGACGTTGATACGCCGCAGCCGCGTGTGCTTGTCGTGGCGCCTCTCTCGGGCCATTTCGCGACACTGCTGCGCGGTACGGTCCAGACCCTGCTGCGCGATCATGACGTCTACATCACCGACTGGACCAATGCCCGCGACGTTCCTGTGGAAGCGGGAGCCTTCGGTGTGGAGGACTATATCGGCTATCTTATCCGCTTTCTGGAAGAGATCGGCCCCGGCGCGCATGTTCTGGCCGTCTGCCAGCCCTGCGTTCAAACACTTGCCGCCGTCGCCGTCATGTCGGAGGAAAAGCACCCCGACACACCGCTGTCCATGACACTGATGGCCGGGCCCATCGATCCGCGCGAAAGCCCGACGGAGGTGAACGAATTCGCGGTGGCGAAGTCCCTCGCCTGGTTCCAGCGCTCCGTCATTGCCACGGTGCCGTCACGCTATGCCGGCGGCGGGCGACGGGTCTATCCGGGGTTCCTCCAGCTCACCGCCTTCATGGCCATGAACATGGACCGCCATTCCAGGGCGCATGAGCACCTCTACGAACACCTCGCCCATGGCCGGGATGAGGAAGCGCGAAAGATCAAGGACTTCTACGACGAATATTTCGCCATCCTCGATCTCACGGAAGAATTCTACATCGAGACCATCGACCGTGTGTTCCACAAGGCGGAGCTTGCCAGGGGCGCGTTCACCTACAAGGGCAAGCCGGTCAATCCCGGCGCGATTACGCGCACCGCACTCCTCACCGTGGAAGGCGGACGCGATGACATCTGCGCGCTGGGCCAGACGTCTGCGGCGCATGAGCTGTGCAACTCGCTGCGCCCCCACCTGAAGCGCCATCACATGCAGGCCAATGTCGGCCATTACGGCGTCTTCAACGGCAAACGCTGGGAACGCGAGATCTATCCCGTCGTGCGCAACATGATCCTGTCGATGGAGTAGTGGCGGGAAGGGTTTACGGCGCGCGCGTTCCGAATGTGCGGCCATCCTTCGAGACGCCCGCTTTTCGCGGGCTCCTCGGGATGGCGTTGAGGGCTGGGTTGGTCGCAGACGGTGACCTCGGATCAGTGGGGGCTTCCACAAACACATCGTCATCCTGAGGAGGCGCCGCAGACGCCGTCTCGAAGGATGGGCCGCACGCCCGGAGCCGACCACGTCTCCGGGCGTGATCAGCCCTCTCATGAAGCGCAGCAGGCTCTCCGTACCCTCGCGACATCCCATCCCCTCACCCGGACCTTTCGGTCCGACCTCTCCCCATGGGAGAGGTGCTTGGAGTATGCCGCACCTATCTTTGCCGTCCCGCGCAGCTTTCCCAAAACCCAGCCGCATCCGCCCCCTCTCCCGTTGGGAGAGGGCCGGGGTGAGGGGCGTAGAGCTGTCGTGGATACGAAGACGTCTCTACCAGTCGCGAGCGGATCAGACCGAGGAAGCAGGCTCATAGCCCCCCCCTGTCCTCATGCCTTCTCCCCCCGCCACCTGACCGGCGGATCGAGCGGCTTGACCGCGCCCACCGGTGGTTGCCCCGTCTTGCCCTTTTTGTGCTTCCACGAATTGATCGCATCATGGATTTCCGCCTGCCGACCGCTCAGGCCCGGCAAGGAGAAGGGGTCGAGCCCGGCAAAGGGGAGGAACGGATTGCGCCGAAGCGAGCCGTAGATCCCGAGCCGCACGGTCGCCTTGCTAGATACACCGCGCGCATGAAAGCCGTGCGTATCGGCCACGACCAGCGTATTCGCCGGAACAGCCATGCTGACGGGTGCGGGAAAGCCCAGTTCCTTCAGCTCTTCATCCGACACGCGAAACGAGCCCAGAGCGTGATGCACATTCTTGTGTTCATGCGCTGTTAGCGACTGTTCGTACTCCCAGCGCAGGCGCTCCGGCGTCATGCGGTGCGAGCCCGGGACATAGGTGAAAGGCCCGCCATCCGCGCTCACATCCTCCAGGAAGAACCACGCCTTTGCGGTGGCATGGAACGTGTCGGAGTGAAAGACTGTCTGCGGATCGCGCGGGCCGCGGTCCGGCTCGGCAAAGACCGTGTGAAAGAACACGATCGGGTCGGCATTGGCCGATGCCACATAGCGCAGCAATCCCTGAAAGAGCTGGCCACTGACGAAATCGCCGATCTCGGGATGCCCGGCACAGATAGCGCGGGTGATAGGCGTGAAGCGCGTCACCGCGTTGCCCTGCCACATTTCCTGCGCCGGGAAGGCATTGTCCTCCACCGCCCGGCGAAGCGCTTGAAACGCGGCCTCCGGCAGAACGTTGCGGCGCATGACGAAACCGTCGCGCGCATAAGCCTCGGCATCTTCCTGATCGACCAGATGCGAAAGCCGCCTGCGTCGCCAATCGGCCATGCGCTCGGCAAGCAGCGCCCGCCTGGCGTGAAGGCCGCGTTCGTTGAGCACAGGGCTGCCGATGATGGGATTGCCGCGAAACGACTTCGCGCCCGTGGCAAGCTCTGCGGCCCAAAGCGGCGCGCGCAGCACGTCGAGAACCTTCATGCCCCCTCCCGGACAGCCCATGAGACAGATGTGGCGCGCGCGGAGACATCGCACCCGCGCGCGCCGTTTTTCAACCCCGCCCGTCAGCCCTCAAGCGGGGCCGTGGCTCCCTCAAGCCAGGCACGGGTTTCTTCATCGACCAGCGGCCCGATCTCTTGCAAAACGCGCGCATGATAGGCATCGACCCACGCCCGTTCCTCCCCGGTCAGGAGGTCCGTTTCGATCAGCTTGCGGTCAATCGGAATGAGCGTCAGCGTCTCAAGGCTCAACATGGGCCGCTCGCCGCCCTCAATCGCGCTCGCCGGCGAGACCAGTTCGAGGTTTTCGATGCGGATGCCCCACTTGCCCGTGCGATAGGTGCCCGGCTCGTTGGAGACGATCATGCCCGGCTGAAGCGGGACCTTGTTCGTCTTGGCGATGCGCTGCGGTCCCTCGTGAACCGAGAGATAGGAGCCGACACCATGGCCCGTGCCGTGATCGAAATCGAGGCCGCCCTTCCACAAGGGAATGCGCGCCAAGGTGTCGAGCTGCGCGCCTGACGTGCCTTGCGGGAAACGCGCGCTGGAAAGACCGATATGGCCCTTCAGAACGAGCGTGAATTCCCGCTTCATGTCCGCGCTCGGCTCGCCCACCGCGAAGGTGCGGGTGACGTCGGTGGTGCCGTCCTCATACTGGGCGCCGGAATCGCACAGATAGAGACTGTTCATCTCGATCGGGCGGCAGGTATCCGTCGTCACGCGATAATGGACGATGGCCCCGTTCGGCCCGGAACCGGAAATCGTGTCGAAGGAGATGTCCTTCAGCTTGCCGGTCTCCGCACGGAAAGTCTCAAGTGCTTTGGCGGTCGAGATCTCATCGAGCCCGCCCTTGGGCGCTTCTTCCGTGAACCACTTCAGGAACCGCGCATAGGCAGCCCCGTCGCGGCGATGCGCGGCGCGCGCACCGTCAATCTCCGCCGTGTTCTTGAGCGCCTTGGGCAACAGCACCGGATCGGAGCCGAAGCGCAGCTTCGCGCCCGCCGCCACAAGCCGGTCAGCAATGGCCTGCGCGCCCCAGTCGGGATCGACCAGCACGCACTTGCCGGAAAACGCATCGAGCGCGGGCAGGAACCCCTCCGGCTCGGCGATCTCGGCCAGATGGCCAAGCGTTTCGGCCACATTGCCCGAGAGCTTGCGGCCATCGATGAATAGCTGGGGAGCGGCATCGGCGCGCAGAATGGCGAAAGCGAGCGTAACCGGAATGCGGGCAATATCGCCGCCGCGTATATTGAAGAGCCAGGCGATGGAATCGAGCTGCGCGATCACAGCGGCATCCGTTTTGGCCTCGCGAAGCTCCGCCTGAAGCCGAGCGATCTTGTCGCTTGCCGCCTCGCCCGCAAAGGCCATCGGATGCAGCACCACCGGTGCAAGCGGCGGTTCGGGTCGGTCGGACCAGATCGCATCGATCGGATTGCCGTCGACGGCGACAAGCTTGACCCCCGCCTTTTCGCAGGCCGCTTTCAGCGTCTTCACGCCGTTGATCGTGTGCAACATCGCGTCATAGCCGATGCACATGCCGGGTTTCGCCGTCCGCGCGATCCACGAGGATGGCGGCGTCTCGATCAGATGCAGCGGCTCGAAGGCCGTCGTATCGACCTGATTGCGCACCTGAAGCGTGTAGCGACCGTCCACGAAAATGGCAGCCTTGTCCTGAAGGACGACGGCCGCGCCAGCGGACCCGCCAAAGCCGGTCAGCCAGGCAAGACGCTCCTCGCACGGGGCGACATATTCGTTCTGGTGGGTGTCGGTGCGCGGCACGATGAAACCATCGAGACCGCGCCGGGTGAGTTCGGCCCGCAGGGCGACCAACCGGTCGCCGCGCGCACCTGATTCGGAAGGGGGATCATAGGTCTGGAACATTCCAACAAATTACTCCTCTGCACCGCCAAGGCCATACCGGATTTGCGTCGCTCGCAACCATTTCCGGTTGCCCAAGGGGCATGGACGCACGTCGCCACAGCATCGCCACCGCAACCGACCGGCTCCGCGGGTGCGACCAACCAACGCGCGCGCTGGCGCACACGTGCAAATACGAACCTTAAGTACTTGCTATATGAAGTAAATACTCGATCCACAAATCGAAAATGTGGCGATTTTTCAAGCCCTTGCAAGAAAGCCGATCAGATCGCCTCATCGAATATTTCCGACAAGAAACAAGAACCGGCCACCGCATGACAAAACGGCGGGGCAGCTATGCGCTGGCCGCAGTTACTTGGGGGCAGCCCTGCTCATATCTTCCCCCTCGTGAACGGCGGACAGGAAAGACCCGCCGCAAGTGATCCAAGGAGACTTCATCATGGCCATTGCCTCCACCTCGGGAATTCACGGGGGCGCTCGTCACAGCCTTTTCCGCCGCGCTTTCGACCGCATGGTCTGCGCGCGTGAACGTCAGGCGAAGCGCTATGTGAACGGCTACCTTCTGACGCTCGACGATACGACGCTCAACGCCCAGGGGCTTGATCGTTCGCAGCTGGAACGCGAAGGCGCGATGACGTTTCCCTACTGAGCGAACACGGCTCGGATGAAATGCGAACCGGCACGTAACGGCGTAGACTGAAGGCCGCCAGTGCCGTGCACGCTGGCCCGATATGGGGCTGGCAGGGAAGGCGAAAGCCGCTGGATATCCAGGCGGCCGGAGCGGCATCTGTCAGAACGCGCCGATATCGCGCGCGGCAGATAGCGCTCCGCCTTCCTAAGAATTCGAAACGTGCAACAAGCGCGTAAAAACAAGAAAGCGGCGAACTCCAGGCGCTCACGGCTCTCCCTTCTTTCGGGATCAGCCGTGGGCGCTTTTTATTTGGCGAGAGGCCGTCGACTGATCACAGATCGACCGGCGTGTTCGCGAAAGTCAGCGTCAGCCAGTCCTCGCGCTCAAGGCGATGGATGAGCCGGAAGCCCTGATTGCGATAGGAGGCCAGCACCCGCGGGCCGTCCGCCACACGCAGGCCGGAAAGCACCAGTGTGCCCGGCCGGGCCATCAACCGGGAAATCGGGTGAGCCAGCGCCATCAGGGGCCGCGCCAGAATATTCGCCACGATCAGATCGAACGGTGCGCGGGCCCTAATGCGCGGATGATGCACGCCTGCCGCCGTCACGCATTCGATAAGCCCCGGCACTTCATTGAGCCGCGCATTGGCCGTGGCCGCCTTCGTCGCAATCGGATCGATATCGGTTGCCAGAACGCGCGCCTTGGCAAGCTTCGCCATGCCGATGGCCAGCACGCCGGACCCGGTGCCAAGATCCAGAACGCTGGAATAGTGATGGCGCTTGAAAAGCCGCCCCAACTCTTCAAGACACCCTGCCGTGGTGCCGTGATGGCCCGTGCCGAAGGCCTGCGCAGCCTCGATCTCGATGCCAATATCGAAGCTCGCGATCTTGTCGCGGTCATGCGAGCCGTGAACGATGAATTGCCCGGCGCGCACCGGCTTCAGGCTCTCAAGGCTCTTGGCGACCCAGTCGATCTCCTCAAGCACATCGGTCTCAACCGGTGCTGCGAAGGCATCCGACCCGACCTTGTCGAGGATCTCGGCCTTCACGGCCTCCGGTTCGCCGTCATAGAACAGGATTTCCGCAACCCAGGGCCCATCCATCACCGTTTCATAGACGGAGACGGGATAGCCATCCTCCTCGAAGGCGACTTCGAGAATGCCGGCGATACGCCGGGCTTCGAGTTCGTCCGCCGTCACGCGGGCGCGGATCATGGGCATGAATGGTGGTCCTGAAACAACGCAGCCGATAGCGGCAGCGCAAGAATTGAGCGATTGCGCGCCTTATACGGCTGAAGGCCGCGCCGCGAAAGGGCAGAACGGGCTTTGCGGCTTGAAAGGGGTCAGGTCGCTTCGACGAAACTGTCCAGCACCTTCTTGGTGCCCGCCTTCTCGAAACTGATGGTCAGCTTGTTGCCGTCGATGCCGACAACCCGGCCATAGCCGAATTTGAGATGGAAGATCCGCTGCCCCATCGAATACTCCGAAGCCGCTGACGTCACGCTTTTTGCGACGAGCTCGCCCTCGATGGTCTTCGGCCCGCTCCGGCCCCCACCCTTGCCGTGGCCGCCGCGCGAATAGGAGCCGCCGCCTGAATTCGCAGTCTCCCGGCTGCGCTGCGCGCGTTGCCAGCCGGGCGTTGAATAGCTTCCCGAGGCGAAGGGATCGTGCGTGTCGAAGCGGCTTGCCCCGTAACTCCCGTAGGAGGTGGAGGCTTCCGCGATCTCCACCTGATCGGCGGGCAACTCATCCAGAAAGCGCGAGGGCAGCGAGTTCTGCCACATGCCATGCACACGGCGATTGGCGGCAAAGGAGATGCGCGCGCGCTTCTTTGCCCGCGTGATGCCGACATAGGCCAGGCGGCGCTCTTCCTCCAGCCCGGCGCGACCGGACTCGTCAAGCGCGCGCTGATGGGGAAACAGCCCCTCCTCCCAGCCCGGCAGGAACACGGTGTCGAACTCCAGCCCCTTGGCCGAATGCAGCGTCATGATGGAAACCGCATCGGTGCTGTCGCCGGAATCCCGATCCATGACCAGCCCGATATGTTCAAGGAAGCCACCGATGGATTCAAACTCCTCCATCGAGCGGATCAGTTCCTTGAGGTTTTCAAGCCGCCCCGGCGCATCGGCAGATCGGTCATTGCGCCACATCTCCGTATAGCCGCTCTCATCGAGAATGACCTCGGCCACTTCCGTGTGCGACGACGCCGTCTCAAGCTGCGCGCGCCAACGGGCGAAATCCATCAGCAGGCTTTTGAGCGTCTGGCGCGCCTTGGGACGCAGCTCTTCCGTTTCCACCAGCTGGAAAGCCGCCTGCATCAGCGGAATGTTCTGGGCACGGGCCAGCGCATGAATGGGCGCAAGCGTCTTGTCGCCAAGCCCGCGCTTCGGCGTGTTGACGATCCGCTGGAAGGCCAGATCGTCGGCGGGCTGCACGGTCGCGCGGAAATAGGCCAGCGCATCGCGGATTTCCATGCGCTCATAAAAGCGCGGGCCGCCAATCACCCGGTAATCGAGCCCGAGCGTGATGAAGCGCTCTTCGAATTCGCGCATCTGGAACGACGCGCGGACAAGGATCGCGATATCGTTGAGGGCATGGCCGTGGCGCTGGAGATCCTCGATCTCCTCGCCGATGGTTCGGGCTTCCTCTTCTGAATCCCAGACCGACTTCACCCCCACCCGTTCCGCATCCGGGTCGTCATGCTCGGTGAAAAGCGTCTTGCCAAGGCGGCCTTCGTTCCGCGCGATCAGATGGGAAGCTGCGGCCAGAATATGCGAGGTGGAGCGGTAATTGCGCTCCAGCCGGATCACCTTGGCGCCGGGAAAGTCATGGTCGAAGCGCAGGATGTTGTCGACTTCCGCCCCGCGCCAGCCATAGATCGACTGGTCGTCATCGCCCACACAGCAGATGTTCTTGTTGCCCTGCGCCAGAAGCCGCAGCCACAGATATTGCGCGATGTTGGTGTCCTGATACTCGTCCACCAGCATGTAGCGGAAGCGCTCCTGGAACCCCTTCAGCACCTCCGGCTGCTCCCGGAACAACCGGATGGTGAGCAGCAGAAGATCGCCGAAATCCGCCGCGTTCAGGACCTTCAGCCGGTCCTGATAGATCTGATAAAGCTTGCGGCCCTTGCCATCGGCAAAGGATCGCCCCTCGCCTTCGGAAACCTGCTCCGGCGTCAACCCGCGGTTCTTCCAGCTGTCCATCAGCGAGGCGAACTGGCGGGCAGGCCAGCGCTTGTCGTCGAGCCCTTCCGCCTGAATGATCTGCTTGATGAGGCGAAGCTGATCGTCGGTATCGAGAATGGTGAAATCAGGCCGAAGCCCCACCATCTCCGCATGACGACGCAGGATCTTCACGCCGATGGAGTGGAACGTGCCGAGCCAGGGCATCCCCTCCACGCCCTCGCCCACCAGCGCGGAAATCCGCTCCTTCATCTCGCGCGCGGCCTTGTTGGTGAAGGTCACGGCAAGGATCTGGCTCGGATAGGCCCGGCCCGTTGCAAGAATATGGGCAATACGGGTGGTCAAGACGCGGGTCTTGCCGGTGCCTGCGCCCGCCAGCACCAGAAGCGGCCCGTCGAGGCTTTCCACCGCATCGCGCTGTTCGGGGTTCAGGCCGGAAAGATAGTCGACAGCCATCGGAGCAGGCCGCATGGCCGCCATCGCGCGCTCCGCAATGCCTCCGGTGGCCGGACGCGCGGGCGCGGGCTCATGTGTCGAGGCTCGCTTGGGTTCCGGCAGGTTCCAACCGTCCAGATCGTCGTCGTCCATGCCGCCGGGAGTGTTCATTCGTCCACGATTCTCTTGTGTCATTGCGGAACAATATAGCAACAAAGATGGTGAATGCGAGGCTGGCGGCCCGGTTTCTCGGTAGCGTGCATGTTGAGCCGTGAGGCGGGGATTGCGGGTGTGGCCGATCCTTCGAGACGGCCCTTGCGGGCCTCCTCAGGATGACGTTGTGGGTGGGGTTGGCTTCTTGAAAATTCACCCCCCGGGAACGTCATCCTGAGGAGCACTCGTCAGAGTGCGTCTCGAAGGATCGGCCATACGCGAGATGTCAGCCCCTACTCACCCACAAGCTCAAACCACGCATCCTCGGAAATGACCTCCACCCCGAGATCCTCCGCCTTTTTCAGCTTGGAGCCCGCCCCAGGCCCTGCGACCACCAGATCCGTCTTCTTGGAAACGGACCCGGCGACCTTCGCGCCCAGCCGTTCCGCCATGGCCTTGGCCTCATCGCGCGAAAGCCGCTCCAGCGAGCCGGTGAAGACCACCGTCTTGCCGACAACGGGCGAGCCTTCGCCGCTGGGCGCTTCCATGTCGAGCGGGGTGACCTCCGCCAGAAGCCCGGTGACAGCCTCGCGGTTGTGCTCCTCTGCGAAGAACTGCACCACGGCTTCCGCCAGGATCTCGCCGATGCCATCGATATTGTTGAGATCGATCCACGCCGCGCTTTCGTGATCCACCGCCTCTTCCATCGCCTTGGCAAACGCTTCCCAGGAGCCATAAGCGCGCGCCAGAAGCTTGGCGTTGCCCTCGCCCACATGACGAATGCCCAGCGCATAGATGAAGCGGTTGAGATCGATCTCGCGCCGCGCATCGATGGCCGCGAAGAGGTTTTTCGCCGACGTCTCGCCCCAACCGTCGCGGTTTTTCAGCTTCACAAGCGATGAAGCATCGCGCGCCTGAAGGGTGAAGATATCGGCAGGCTGTCGGATACCTCCCTGATCGAGCGGGATGTCGTAGAAGAACTCCACCTGTTTGTCGCCCAGACCTTCGATGTCGAAGGCGTTGCGCGAGACGAAGTGCTTCAGCTTTTCCTTGGCCTGAGCGGGACAGATGAGACCGCCAGTGCAACGGCGGATCGCATCGAGACGCCCGGTCTTGGCATTGACTTCACGCACCGCATGGCTGCCGCAGGCCGGGCATACGGTCGGATAAACGAAGGCCTGCGCCTCCGCTGGCCGTTTGGTGAGATCGACATCCAGGACCTGCGGGATCACGTCGCCTGCGCGCTGGATCTGCACCGTATCGCCGACGCGGATATCCTTGCCGCCGCGAATGGGCTCGCCGTCCTGCCCGATGCCCTTCACATAATCCTCGTTGTGAAGGGTGGCGTTTGAGACGACCACGCCGCCCACCGTGACCGGCTCAAGCTTGGCAACCGGCGTCAGCGCGCCCGTGCGGCCGACCTGGATTTCGATATCGCGCACGATGGTGAAGGCTTTTTCCGCCGGAAATTTATGCGCAATCGCCCAGCGCGGGGAGCGCGAGACAAAGCCCAATCGCTCCTGAAGGTCCAGCCGGTCCACCTTGTAGACAACGCCGTCAATGTCGTAGCCGAGTTCCGCGCGGCCCTCCTCGATGGTGTGATAGACCGCGATCAGCTCCTCGACACTCTCGCAGCGCTTCATCAGCGGGTTGGTGACGAAGCCCCACTCCCTGAAGACCTCGATCATGCCCATCTGCGTGTCGGCGGGCATGGCGCTCATCTCGCCCCACGCATAGGCGAAGAACCGCAAGGGTCGCGAGGCAGTGATTTCCGGGTTGAGCTGGCGCAGCGAGCCCGCCGCCGCGTTGCGCGGGTTGGCAAAGGGCTTGCCGCCATTGCCGATCATGCGCTCGTTCAGCGCCGCAAAGTCCGAATGCGCCATATAGACCTCGCCGCGCACCTCCACCACCTCCGGCACACCATTCGGCAGGGTGCGGGGAACGTCGTCGATGGTCTCGGCATTGCGGGTGACGTTTTCCCCCGTCGTGCCATCACCGCGCGTGGCGGCACTGACGAGCTTTCCGCCCTCATAGCGAAGCGCCAGAGACAGGCCGTCGATCTTCGGTTCAGCCGTCACCGCAAGCGCGCCGTGGAGCGGATCGTAACGCAGGAACCGGCGCACCCGGCCCACGAAATCGGTCACATCGTCATCGGAAAAGGCGTTGTCGAGCGACAGCATCGCAACGCGATGCGTGATCTTGCCGAAGGCTTCCTGAGGAGCCGCGCCGACGGAGACGGAAGGAGAATCCGCGCGCACCAGATCCGGAAACGCCGCCTCGATCGCCGCATTGCGCTGGCGAAGCACATCGTAGTCGGCGTCCGAGATTTCCGGATCGTCCTCGCGATAATAGAGCGCATCATGCCGGGAGATCTCCGCCGCAAGCCGCTCCAGCTCCGCCCTTGCCTCATCGGCGCTCAGCTTTTCAACGGGAAGGGACGCGGTCTCGGACATGGTCAAGCGATCTCGGATCAGGGGATTCGGGAAGCCGCATTATGCCGCCGGAAGCCCCCCCGGCGGAAGCGCCAAGACCGCAAGTTTCTGCTTGTCCTCAACCATAGAGCCCCTCGCGCGCCGGCCTGCGCCATCTCCTCAGCGGAAAGCCCCAGCCGCGCTGCGATCAACGCAAGGTCTGCCTCCCCTATGGCGAGGCCGAAGGCATCCACCAGAAGATCGCGCAATTCGGCCACACTGCCGATCTCGCGCGAGGTCTTCACCCCATCGCGCACCTCGTTGACCTTTGTATTGAAGACGCCGATCCGCCCATCCGGCCTCAGACGGTGCAGCATCAGGTTGGAACTGAAGGGCGCTTTCGCCCATGTCGCGCACAGATGGTTGGCCGCCTCCACATCCACCGTCAGCACCTTCAGCCGCTCAAAACCGTAAAGCCCGGACCAGCCATCCTCGGCAAACCGTTGCAGAACGATCTCGCCCGTCTGCGCGTCATGAACGACCCGGTAGACCTCTCCCGGCTGATAGTCGAGGCGATGGCGCTCCACCGGTACCGGCCAGCGCGCCCCGCCGCCGCCGAAGCCGACATCGGCCAGCCAGTCACGCCCCTCCAGATGAACGACGTGGGCAAGATGCGTGCGCGCCCCGCCGCGCGGCCCGCCATTGCGCACCCGCGCCATCACGGGCTCGGCTTCAAATCCGAGAGCGGACAGCGCCAGAAAAAAGAGGCTGTTCTGTTCAAAGCAATAGCCACCGCGTCCGCCAACGACCAATTTGCGGTGAAGCGCATCGGGATCAAGCGCGGGAACACGCCCCGTCAGAGGATCGATGGCCTCAAACGCGATGGCGCAAAGATGCGCTTCCTGCAGGTGGGCAAGTCCGGCGCTTGTCGCCGGAGGCGCATCGATCCGAAGGCGCGCCAGATAGGCGTCCAGATTGAAGGTCAATCGACATCCTCCCCTCCCCGCGCATCCGTTTCCTTGGGCTGCGCCTTCGCGGCAATGGACGTCTCAGGTCCCCGCCATCAGCTTGGCAGCCGCAGCCCGCGCTTCGTCGGTGATGACCGCGCCTGCCAGCATGCGCGCGATTTCCTCGCGCCTTGCATGATCTTCCAGCGGCGCAACCCGGGTCGCCACGCGCTCCGCATCCACCTTGTCCTTGGCGATGAGCAGATGTCCCACAGCACGTGCGGCCACTTGCGGGGCGTGGGTGACGGTGAGAACCTGTACCTGTGTGGCAAGTCGGGCCAGCCGGATACCAATCGCCTCCGCCACCGCGCCGCCGACACCGGTGTCGATTTCGTCAAAAACGAGCGTCGGCGCGGAGCCCTTGTCGGCCAATGAGACCTTCAGCGCCAACAGAAAGCGCGAAAGCTCGCCGCCCGAGGCAACCTTCATCATGGGGCCAGGCCGCGTGCCGGGGTTGGTTTGCACCCAGAATTCCACCTGATCGATGCCTTCCGGCGCACGCGCCTCCGGGTCGCTGGAGATTTCCACGATAAAACGCGCGTGCTCCAGCTTCAGCTCCGGCAATTCGCCCGCAACCGCAGCCTCCAGCGCCGCCGCCGTCTTGCGCCGAGCCTCACTCAAGGCTCCCGCCTTGGCGTCATAGGCCGCCTGCGCATCCTTGAGCGCGGCTTTCAGCGCACCCAGCTTTTCCTCGCCCGCATCGAGATCGGCGAGATCTGCTTCCATGCGCTTGCGCAGATCGGCAAGCTCATCGACCGGAACGGAGAACTTTCGCCCGGCCGCCCTGAGCGCAAAGAGCCTTTCTTCCGAAGCCTCAAGCTCGCGTGGATCGAATTCGGTCCTGCGGAAGGCGGCCTCAAGCTCGCCGCGCGCCTCTTCCAGCAGATCAAGCGCCTGCCCCATCAGGTGCACAGGCTGATCGACCAGCCCGCCGGAGGCTTCCGACTTGCGCTCAAGCCTGCGCATCAGGCTCGCGATTTCCGGGATCGGCGAAGCCGTGCCGTTCAGCGTTTCCACCGCCTCGCCCAGATCGCCCGCGATCTTCTCAACCCGCATCATCGCCTGACGGCGTTCCGCAAGTTCCTCTTCCTCGCCAGGCCTGGGATCGAGAACGGCCAGCTCTTCCGCAGCCGAACGCAGGAAATCGGCCTCGCGCCGCGCCTTCTCCACCCGATCCTCGTGCTCGCGAAGGGCGCGCTGGGTTCGGCGCACGGCCTGATTGCTTTCCGCCACCTCGCCCGCCTGCGCTTCCAGCCCGCCGAACGCATCAAGCAGCCTGCGATGGCTTGCCGGGTCCACCAGCGCGCGTTCATCGTGCTGACCGTGAATTTCGACGAGCCGCGAACCGATATCGCGCATCAGACTTGCCGAGACCGGCCTGTCATTGACGAAAGCGCGCGTCCGCCCATCCGCGCTTTGCACACGGCGCAGGATGATGTCGCCATCGTCATCGATATCGTTTTGGGAAAGAAGCGCACGGGCCGGATGGCTCATCGCGACATCGAAAGCCGCGGTCACCTGCCCCTGATCGGCGCCATGACGCACGAGCCCGGCATCGCCGCGCCCGCCAAGGGCCAGCGACAAAGCATCGAGAAGGATGGATTTGCCCGCGCCGGTTTCACCGGTCAGCACCGTCATGCCACCGGTGAAATCGATGTCCAGCCGGTCGATCAAAACGATATCGCGGATCGAGAGAGCTGCCAGCATGGTGTGGTCGGTTCGACAAATCCCGTGGGGTTGAAACCCGATGTGACGTTACTGAACACTTGGACGTGACCGAGCGCCTATATGCGCCCGGCAGTTGGCCGCCGCCCTCTGGCCGAGACGCGCACGGCACCGCGAACGGATACCGCAGACACGTCACGCCAGCGAAGCGAATCATGATCCGGCGGAAGCGGACTAGAGAACCTTGATACTTTCAAACGCGCGGCTGATCCAGCTCCGCGGATTGGCCGAAGGCTCATACCCGCCCTTTTTCAGCAGCGAATAGGAATCCTTGTACCACTGGCTTTCCGGATAGTTGTGGCCGAGCACGGCGGCAGCCGTCTGCGCCTCGTTGACCACGCCCATCGCATAGTAGGCTTCCGTCAGACGCGAAAGCGCCTCCTCGATATGGCGCGTTTCCTGATAGTTCTCGACCACGTAGCGGAAGCGGTTGATGGCGGCGACATAATTGCGGCGCTTCAGGTAGTAGCGCCCCGTCTCCATCTCCTTGCCGGCGAGCTGATCGACGGTCACGCGGATCTTCTTGCGCGCATCGCTGGCATATTCGCTGTCGGGATAGCGTTGCACCAGTTCACGCATGGTCGCGAGGGCGCGCGCCGTCACCTGCTGATCGCGCGTCACGTCCGGGATCTGGTGGAAATAGGAGTTGCCCATGATGTAGAGCGCATAGGCGGCGTCGGGCGAACCGGGATAAAGCGTTGCAAAGCGCTTCGCAGCGGAAATCGCTTCCGGATACTGGCCGCGCGAATAATGCGTGAAGGCAAGGTTGATCAGCGACTTGCGCGCATATTCGGAATAGGGGTGAAGCCGGTCGACTTCCTCGAACTTCTTGGTGGCCTCTCGCAGGTCACCGGCGGCGCGGAAGGCGAGGCCTTCATTGTAGAGCTGGTCTGCGGGCGTATCGTCCAGCGCCAGGTCATCCGTCTCCTTGGACGCACAGGCACCAAGGGCCAGCACGGCCACGAGGGGCATCACGCGCAGGATGGCCCGAGCACGGCCGGCTCCGGTATGCCCTGATGCATCCCGCCCCGTCCGGTTCGATACGAAAACACGTCCCAACACTGAAATCGCCTCTCTTACAGAAGTCGCCGCAGGCCCTGTGGCGGCCACGTCCTTCTAGCGCGGTTTCCCCACCAAGGGAAAGGGGGTCCCCGCAATGAACGGACCGCACACGCCGACCGTGTGTTCCTGCCGCATCAGACGGCGCATCCGAATGATGCGACTTCGCGCGGATTTGCAACTTTTTTGTGGCGAAAAGCCCGGCACTGCCCTTAGGCGACTTCCGGGCAATAGGCGGGCACTGCGATCTCGCCGGCGAAATCGACCGGCGCAGCCTCGCGCTGCGGGCGACCGTCGACCAGTTCATAGGCGTCTTCATCTGCAAACAGGGCGACAAGCATGGAGTGATTCATCTTGTGACCCGGCTTGTAGGAACGGTACTCGCCAAGGATCTGATAGCCGGCAAGGCTGAGATCGCCCACCGCATCCAGTGTCTTGTGACGCACGAACTCGTCCGGCCAGCGGGTGCCTTCCGGGTTCAGAACCCGGTCCTCGGCGATCGCCACGGAATTCTCCAGCGAGGAGCCCTTCGCAAAGCCCATCTTCCAAAGCTGCTCGACCTCGGAGACCTTGCCGAAGGTGCGCGCACGGGCAAGCTCGTTGCGGAAGACATCCGGCGTCATGTCGCTGGCAAAACGCTGGCGACCGATCAGCGGGGTGTCAAAATCGATGGTGATGTCGAAACGGGTGCCCGAATAGGGACGAAGCTCGCTCACCGAGCCGTTGTGCTCGATGCGGACCGGCTTGAGAATGCGGATAAATCGGCGCGCCTTGGTCTGCGTGAGGAGGCCGACCTGATCGATTGCCTCAACATACTGCGCGGCGCTGCCATCCATGATCGGCACTTCGCGCGCATCGACTTCCACCACCACATTGTCGACACCGAGGCCCATGAGCGCGGCCATCAGGTGTTCGATCGTTCCGATGGATTCCGGATCGCGACCAAGGACCGTGCAAAGAGCGGTCGCGGAGACCTCGGACCAGTGCGCCTGGAGTTCGGTATCGGACGAACCGTCTGCGGAGGGAATGAGAAAGGTGACGCCGTTGTCGGCCGGGGCGGGATGAAGGGTCATTGAAACGGGATTGCCGGAATGAACTCCGATACCGTTCACCGTTACGTGCCCGGCAAGGGTTTTCTGCCTGTCGTTCCGAATTCCCGTCATAGTTCTGTCCTCTTATGGCCTGGCGGCCATTCGTCCCGGCTTCTTCTGGTTCTACGCTTCGCCAGGGATTTCCCGGAGAAGCGGACCTGATGTCGGTTTTGTTCCGCCCATCATGTCGTTCACGACCCGTCCGTCATGTACGACTGCGTATCGCCGACCGTCAGCTTTCGCGAGTTTCTGCGGATGCGCGTCATCAATCGCGGCGGCTTCGGTTCCACGCGGCGCACACTACCCGCAGCTGTGGGTGGGCAGAAATAAAGCTTTATTACGCATTGTAACGGTTTCCCAACCCTGCCCGGGAAACGACGCCGCAATGCGCTCCACTCCTGATTGACAGATTGTGCCTGCAGCAGGTTCGAACGCTGGAAATCCGCAGCGATCCGCCCCCTTGCGCCTTTGAAGCACGCGCGCCCGCCAGCCGCCAGCGACCTGGCCGGGGCGAGTAACATCCGCTCACGAAGTCTGTAACATTCGGGCTGCGCGTCACATCGTGCGGGCTGCCGATGCGCTCCTCCTGGTCGCCAACCGGAGCAACCCTGGAGGAATCGAATCAAGGTTCGTCTGGAATATCAGCACTCTCGCCCAAAGGGCCGGACAAATCCACCTCGCGCAGGAAACTGAATGCCCCCTGCCCGTCACCGCGCCATAAACCGGGAGCGGAACGACAAACGGCCCGGCTGATGCCGGGCCGCTGCCACGAGGAAGTCGAGGAAGTAAGGCGTCGTCAGTTAGCCTGACGGCGCAGGAAGGCCGGGATTTCCAGCTGGTCATCCTCGGCCTGCTGGCGGGCCTGCGGTGCAGGACGGCCATGCGGGTCCAGACGTCCGGCGGCACCCTGAGCAGGCCGCTTGGCGTACTCGCTGTGCGCGGGCTGCGGCGCAGCCGGTCGCTGTGCGGCCTGCGGAGCGGCAGGCTGCTGATAGTTGGCCTGGGGGGCCTCGTAGGCGTGTTCGTCGTGAGCATATTCATCATGCTCTTCACGACGACCAAGGCCGGAAGCCAGACGGCGCAGCAGGCTCATCGGACGACGGTCATCGTCGTCTTCGTAGGACTGCCCCTGCGGCTCGGCATAAGCCTGCCCCTCACCCATGGCGGTCATCGCCTTGGTGCGGATTTCATCGTGCACGATCGGAGGAAAATCCTCGATCTCCGGCATGCGCGGGGTCGCAATCGTTTCGGCGGTGGGCGGAATGTAGGGCTCCGCCGCGGGCTCGTCGATTGCAGCCGGGGCCTGCGGGACCTCGTCGAAATCCAGCGGCATGTCGCGCTGGGAGACAACGCTCGGGCTCGGCTGATAGGCCTCGATGGTCACGGCCGGATCGGACGCGACATGGGTCGGCTGATGCTGCGCGGTAAGCTCCGCCTCAAGCGCATCTTCGGTGATGATCGGGGCCGGGCGGCTCGCGATCGGCTGGGAAACCGTCTCCAGCTTGCGGGCAAGCGGCGGCTGCGCCGTCGCCGTCTTCAGCCGCTCGGTCAGCTGAGCCATGCGGGTTTCGGCCAGAGTGGTGTTTTCCATGACTTCACGGTCAATGCCGGTCGCCACGACGGAGACGCGGACCGTGCCCTCAAGGCTCTCGTCGAAGGTCGCACCCATGATGATGTTGGCGTCCTCGTCCACTTCCTCGCGGATGCGGGTTGCGGCTTCGTCCACCTCAAACAGCGTCATGTCGCGACCGCCGGTGATGGAGATCAGCAGCCCCTTCGCGCCCTTCATGGAGGTTTCGTCGAGCAGCGGATTGGCAATCGCAGCTTCCGCCGCCTGCATGGCGCGGTTCTCGCCGGTCGCCTCGCCGGTGCCCATCATCGCCTTGCCCATGCCGCGCATGATCGAGCGCACATCGGCGAAGTCGAGGTTGATGAGACCTTCCTTCACCATCAGGTCGGTGACGCAGGCAACGCCCGAATACAGCACCTGGTCGGCCATCGCGAAGGCGTCGGCGAAGGTGGTCTGGTCGTTGGCGATGCGGAACAGGTTCTGGTTCGGAATGACAATCAACGTGTCGACCGACTGCTGCAGCTCCTGAATGCCGTGTTCGGCAAGACGCATGCGGCGCTGACCTTCGAAGTGGAACGGCTTGGTGACCACACCGACGGTCAGGATGCCCTGCTCGCGCGCCGCACGGGCAATGACCGGCGCCGCACCGGTGCCGGTGCCGCCGCCCATGCCGCCGGTGATGAACACCATGTGCGCACCCGACAGGTGGTCGTTGATTTCATCCAGCACTTCTTCGGCGGCCGCGCGGCCAACCTCGGGCTGGGATCCGGCGCCCAGGCCTTCCGTCACCGCGACGCCCATCTGGATCACGCGGTCGGACTGGGAGAGCGTCAGGGCCTGCGCATCGGTGTTGGCGACCACGAAGTCGCAACCCTGAAGGCCTGCCTGGATCATGTTGTTGACAGCGTTGCCACCGGCACCGCCCACGCCGAAGACCGTAATTCTCGGCTTCAGCTCCGTGATATCGGGGATCTGGAGATTGATGGTCATGACTTCCTCGTAACTCGATCCTTGGAGCGCCCGCTTGCGGGCGAACCGGCTTCCTCGTCTTTGTTGCCGGCATTTCTGCCGGTTTGCGGATGCAGGCGGCCACTTCCTCGTCGGCAGCCTGCTTCCCCCTTCAGCCCGGAGCCTATTCCGACCGGATCAATCCGATCCGGTCGTCGAGAATATGCTCAAACTGTTGACTCTGGAGCGTTTTCTTATCGATCAAGCGATTTCGCCTGGTCGGAAAGCGCCCTAGAAACTCTCCCGGATCCAACGGCCCACGCGGCCGAAATACCCGGTCCCGGTCATCCGCCATTGCCTCTGGCTGCCCGGTTCGAACTGCTCGATCTGCGCCACCTGCGGATAGATCAGCAGGCCCACAGAGGCTGCAAAAGCCGGCCCCTTGGCCGCTTCCGGCAGACCCACGATACCGAGCGGACGGCCGAGACGGACATTCCTGCCCATGACCCGGCGCGCCTGTTCGGCCATTCCGTTGAGCTGGCTCGCGCCGCCCGTCAGAACCACACGCTTGCCGACCTGACCGGCAAAGCCCGATGCGTTCAGACGGTCACGCACGAGTTCCAGAATTTCTTCCACCCGCGGGCGAATGATGCGGGTGAGCACCGAACGCGGGATCTGCTGCGGCATGTCGCTGTCAGCATCGACCGGGGGGACCGAAATCAGATCGAGATCGTCTCCGCCGCCCGGCAGCGTGTTGCCGAAAAGCGTCTTGATACGTTCCGCATCGCGCAGCCGCGTGGAAAGACCACGCGCAATGTCCATCGTCACGTGGTGGCCACCGACGGCGATGGCATCCACATGCACCGCCTGACCTTCCACAAACACCGCAAGCGTCGTCGTGCCGCCGCCCATGTCGATGCAGGCGACGCCGAGTTCGGCCTCGTCATCGACCAGCGTGGCGAGCCCGCTCGCATAGGGCGTCGCGACCATGGTCTCCACCTTCAGGTGCCCCCGGTTGACGCAAAGCTCCAGATTACGCAACGGCGGGAATTCCGCCGTCACCACATGCATGTCCACGCCCAGCTTGCGACCGATCATGGCGCGCGGATCACGGATGCCGCGATTGCCGTCCAGCGTGTAGGAGATCGGCAGCGCATGGACGATGGCGCGATCATTGACCGCGAAATGTTCACCGCCGGCGGCCAGCACGCGCTGGATATCGGCTTCGCTCACCGCATCGCCCGCCAGCGGCACGCTGGCGCAGAAGATCTCGGAGGCCAGACGCCCGCAGGTCGTGTTGACGATGAGAGACTCCACCGTCACCCCGGCCATGCGTTCGGCGCTGTCCACAGCCTGGCGGACCGCCTGTTCGGCATGATCGAGATCGACCACCACGCCCGACTTGATGCCGCGGGCGCGCTGATAGCCATACCCCAGCACTTCCACCGCATGGGTGCGCCCCGGCAGGACATCGCTGTCTTCGTGCGGCGTCAGCTTGGCGATCAGGCAGCACACCTTGGTGGAGCCGATATCCAGGACCGACACGATCACCGAGCGGCGCGCCGGAAGCGGCTTCATGCGCGGCAGATAGGGAGACGACGCAGCCATCAGGTATCCGCCTCCTTGCGCGAAGTGGAGACACCCACACTGCCGCTGTTGCGGTTGAGTTTGGTGTCCTTGTCCAGCTTGACCACGATCCGGTCCTTCAACCGCAAATCCACAGCCGTGATGGCGCGCGACAGCAGGCCTTGTTCCCGGTCGAGCTTGACCAGATAGGCAAGCGCGTCATCGACGCCTTCTTCCGGCAGGCGCACGGTCACGTTGTTTTCCAGAACGAGGTTCCAGCGGCGCTCGGCGATCAGCACCAGCGCCCGGACGCGAGACCTCAGATCCGGCTGCCTGTTCAACTCATTGAGCATCTGCGGCGCACGCTTCTGCGCCCCGTGCCCCACCACCAGCGGCAGCCCCGCATAGCGTTCGCGCACCTCATCGGTGATGACGTTGCCATCAGGATCGATGATCGAAACGATCTGGCCGCGCTGCCAAAGCGCAAAGGGCTCGCGTTCCGACAAGGAGACCTTCAGTGTGCCGGGATAGAATTTCTGGATGGAAACGTCCTGCACCCAGGGATTGCGCTGCAGGCGCGAGCGCGCGGCGGCAACATCGAACAGCAGGAGCGAGGCCCCGTTCGGGATTTCCAGCTCTTCGAGGATCTCGAATTCCGTGGTCTCGCGCTGGCCGGAAAGCTCAATCGCCTGAATGGAAAAACCGGCTTCAGCCGTCAAGGCGTCGGCGGCCGCTTCGGTGTAGCCGCCCAGAACCATGCCATAAAGCGCGGTCACGCCGAGAAAACCAAGAGCGCCCGCCGTACCCGTCCAGCGCGGCAAATGTGCGAGAAAGCCCGCTTCGCGCCAAACCGGACGTCGACGCAGGCGCGAGACACCGCGGCGCGGCTTTTCGCCCGCACCGGTCCTCTCGTTCCGCATTTCACTCCGACGCTTGATTAGCGAGCGCAACTTGCATCCTCCACGATCCAGCGCACCAGCTCACCAAAATCATGTCCCGCATGCGCGGCCATGTCCGGAACCAGAGATGTCGGCGTCATGCCGGGCTGGGTGTTCACTTCCAGGCAAATCAGTTCACCCGTGCCATGAAGCCTGTCATCCAGGCGGAAATCGGCACGGGAGACGCCTCTGCACCCGAGTGCTTCGTGCGCCTTCAATGTCAATTTCTGTACTTCATGGTAAATATTTGGTGAAATTTCCGCCGGCAGGATGTGTTTTGAACCGCCGGGTGCGTACTTCGCATCGAAGTCATAGAACTGATGCTTGTCGGCAACAATGTCGATCACACCGAGCGCAACATCACCCATTACCGCACAAGTTAATTCACGGCCCGCAACAAAGCGTTCAACCATGATCCGCTCGCCATAGGGCCAATCGGCAGAATAAAGCTGTTCCGGCGGATAGGCCTCCCCCTCACCGACGATGAGCACGCCAAAGCTCGACCCTTCATTGACCGGCTTGATGACATAGGGCGGCTTCATGGGGTGTTCGCGCGCGACATCCGCCCGGTTCATGATGCGATGCTCGACGACCGGCACTCCGGCCGCGCTCATCACCGCCTTGGCCCGATCCTTGTTCATCGCGAGAGACGACGCCATGACACCGGAATGGGTGTAGGGGATCTGGAGGATTTCCAGCAGCCCCTGAATGCAGCCGTCTTCGCCGAAAGGTCCATGCAGCGCGTTGAAGGCGACGTCCGGGCGCAATTCGGCCAGCACCTTGGCGATGTCGCGATCGACATCGACCCGGCTGACGCGATAACCGCGCTCCTCCAGCGCATCGGCACAGGCATTGCCGGAAGTCAGGCTCACCGGCCTCTCCGACGACCACCCGCCCATCAGCACTGCGACATGCTTCGCCATAACCGCACTCAAGCTCCCGTGTTCGCGACCCCTTATTCGGGTCTTCGGGCCTATGATGCGGTTAAAATTCGTTAGAAAGTGTTAACCTAACCAGGAAGTGAACGACTTCTGTCGCTTTTTATGTTCGATTAACAACTAGTGGCAGAATTCTGCGAAATTCCTGCAATTGCAGCAAAAAACAAGCCCGCGACCAGGGCTGGGCACGGGCTTTGAAAGCAGGTTCAGCGGCTTTTTTCGTTAACCACGTCCGAGAAACGGCGCCACCTCCTCGCCGTCCGCAAACCGCCCCAGCCGCTTGATTTCCCATTCCAGCCGAATGCCGGAATTCTCCAGAACGCGGGCGCGAACGGTCTCGCCCAGCGTTTCCAGATCGAGCGCGGTGGCCGCGCCCGTGTTGATCATGAAATTGCAGTGCATTTCGGACATCTGCGCCCCGCCGACGCGAAGCCCGCGACATCCTGCCGCATCAATGACCTTCCATGCGGAATTCTCTGGCGGGTTCTTGAAGGTGGACCCGCCCGTCTTTTCACGGATCGGCTGAGCCTTCTCGCGATGCGCGTTGACGGCCTCCATCTCCGCGCGGATTGCCTCTCTGTCCCCCGGAACGCCCGCAAAGACGGCGCTGGTGAAAACCAGATCGCCCGGCTGTCCGGAATGACGATAGGCATACTCCATATCGGCGTTGGAAAGGCGTATGACCTCACCGGACCGGGTGACTGCGGTGAGTTCGACCATGCGTTCGCGCGTCTCCACCCCGTGCGCGCCCGCATTCATGCGAAGCGCCCCGCCAACGCCGCCGGGAATTCCGGCATAAAAGGCGAAGCCGGAAAGCCCCGCATCAAGGGCCGCCTGCGCCAGACGCTTGTCGGGCACCGCCGCCCCCACCCTCAACGCCGTGTCTCCGGCAGCCTCGATCTGACCGAAGCCCTTGCCGGTCAGACGGATGACGACGCCCTCAACCCCGCCCTCGCGGATCAGCAGATTGGAGCCGAGCCCGATGGGAAGCACCGGCACGTCGTGAGGCAGCACCTTCATGAAGGCCGCAAGATCGGCCTCATCGGCGGGTTGGAACAGAAGCTGCGCCGGACCGCCCACGCGCAGCCAGGTGACGGGCCCGAGCGGCTGGTTGACGAGAAGACGACCGCGAATATCGGAAAACCGGTCCGCGCCCAGTTCTTCCACAAGATCGGGAAAGCTCAAGCCTTGCCCTCCTCGCCAGAGGCAACAGCATGGTCTTCAAGCTGGCGCGGCAACGCATAGGCCCACTGGCTGATGGAGCCGGCCCCGAGACAGACGACGAAATCGCCCTCTTCCGCCACTTTGGCGACGAGCCCGGCCAGCGCCTCGGGCCCTTCCAGCGCGTGAACATTGCGATGCCCGCGCGCCCGGATACCGGCGGCCAGCGCATCGCGATCGACGCCTTCGATGGGGGCCTCGCCCGCCGGATAGACCGGGGCGACAATCACCGTGTCGGCATCGTTGAAACAGGCGCAGAAATCGTCGAACAGGCTTTGCAGGCGCGTGTAGCGATGCGGCTGGACCACAGCCACGACCTTGCCATGCGCACCGGCGCGCGCCGCGGCCAGAACGGCGCGGATTTCCACCGGGTGATGGCCGTAGTCATCAAAGACCTCGATGCCGTTCCAGGACCCCGTCGGGGTGAAACGCCGTTTGACGCCGCCGAAGCCCGCAAGTCCGCGCGCGATCGCTTCGCCGGAGATCCCCAGATGATCAGCCACCGCGATCGCCGCGACCGAATTGGAGACATTGTGCAGGCCCGGCATGGGCAGCACGAGATCCTTCAACTCGGCAACGCGACCGGAAATCCGATCCTGAATGAAAACGTCGAACATGGTCTTGGAGCCTTGCGGGCGTACATTCGCGAAACGAACGTCGGCCTGCGGATTGGCGCCATAGGTGATGATGCGGCGATCCTCGATGCGGCCCACCAGCGCCTGCACTTCCGGATGGTCGAGGCACATGACCGCGAAACCGTAGAAGGGCACGTTCTCCACGAACTGCATGAAGGCGGCGCGCACAGCATCGAAATTGCCGTAGTGATCCAGATGTTCGGGATCAATATTGGTGACGACGGCGATATCGGCGGGCAGCTTGACGAAGGTGCCGTCGCTTTCATCCGCCTCCACCACCATCCAGTCACCTTCACCGATGCGCGCATTGGTTCCATAGGCGTTGATGATGCCGCCATTGATGACGGTCGGATCCATGCCGCCCGCATCGAGCAGCGCGGAGACCAATGAGGTCGTCGTGGTCTTGCCGTGGGTGCCGCCAATGGCGATGGCCTGCTTGAAGCGCATCAGCTCTGCCAGCATTTCCGCCCGACGCACCACCGGCAGCGAGCGTTCGCGCGCGGCCACCAATTCCGGGTTGTCGCGCTTGATGGCGGATGAGACGACCAGAACCCGCGCATCGCCGAGGTTCTCCGCCGCATGGCCAACATGAACCTCGATGCCCTTGTCCCGCAGGCGCTGGACATTGGCGCTTTCCGACAGGTCGGAGCCCTGAACACGGTAGCCCAGCGTATGCAGCACCTCTGCGATGCCACTCATGCCGATGCCGCCGATGCCCACGAAATGCACCGCCCCGATATTACGCGGCATCTTCATGCCCGTTCTCCTTGTTCGCCCCTGGGGCTTGGTTCCCCGAAAGAGGCGCCGTTATCGCAAATCCGACCGTGTGTCGCCACCCCGGCCCAAAGTTGTGCGCTCAAGCCCGCTTGCCGATGCGTTCAACCAGATCGGCCAACCGCTTCACCGCATCCGGCCGCCCCTGTGCCTGCGCGGCTTGCGCAGCCGCCGCGAGCTTTGCAGGCGCGTTCATCAGCGCGGCGAGTTCGCCCGCCATCCGCTTGGGTGTCAGCTCCGACTGCTGGATGCACCAGGCCCCACCCGCCACTTCCAGAACTTGCGCATTGGCGGTCTGGTCGTGGTCGAGCGCATGGGGAAGCGGCACGAGGATGGAAGGTCGCCCGATCACCGAAAGCTCCGCCACCGACGAGGCTCCCGAACGGCAGACGACAAGATGGCTCTGCGCAATACGTGCGGGCATATCGACGAAAAATGGCGCAAGATCGGCAGCCACCCCCAGCGCGTCATAGCGCACGCGTACACGCTCCATGTCCTCCGGTCGGCACTGCTGAACAAGCTTGAGCCGCGCGCGCAAAGCGGGGTCGAGCGCCTCCAGCACATCCGGCATCAGATCGGAAAAGAACCGCGCGCCTTGCGATCCGCCGAAGACCAGAAGCCGGAAATCCCCATCGGCCTCAGGCGCATCATAGGGCTGGCCGGAGGCCTCGATCACCGCCGGGCGCACCGGGTTGCCGGTATGGGTGGCGGTGGCCGCGAACTCTTCCGCGAGCCGGGTCTCATTGAAACTCTGCGCGATGCCCGTCACGCGGGGCGCGAGCATGCGGTTGGCGAGGCCCATCACCGCATTCTGCTCATGCAGGATCGTGGGAATGCGCAGGAAGCGCGCCGCCATCATCGGCGGAAAGGTGGGGTAGCCGCCGAAGCCCACCACCGCCTGCGGTTTCAACCGACGCAGGATGGAGACGGAATGGATAAAGCCACGCGTCAGGGCGAAGGCGGTCTTGGCCAGCGAGATCGGGTCCTTGCCGCGCGTGGTGGCGGAGGAAACGATGTGGATCTTGCGGGCGGGGAATTCCTGGCCGTAACGATCGGCGCGTTCATCGGTGGCAAGCTCGACCACGAAGCCGCGTGCCTTCAGTTCTCCGGCAAGCGACTGGGCGGGAAACAGATGTCCGCCGGTACCGCCTGCGGTCAGCAATATGCTCTTTTCCATGATCTCGAAACTCACTTGGCAGGGTCGATCGGCGCGCGCGCAACGCGCCTGACAACGACCGGTGCTGTGCGGCTGGGGCGCGGGCGACGGCGGGTGAGCGCCAGCACCATGCCCATCGACAGCGCGACCGCCACCATCGAGGAACCGCCATAGGAAATGAAGGGCAGCGTCATGCCTTTTGCGGGCATCATGTTCAGGTTCACCGCCATGTTGATGGCCGACTGGATGCCGAACATCACCATCAGCCCCGCTGTCGCCAACCGCATGAAGGGATCGGGCTCGCGCCGGGCATGCCCCAGCCCGCGCAGCACCACGAAGGCGATGATGGCCAGCAGCACCAGACACAGGATGATGCCGAATTCCTCCGCCGCCACGGCGAAAATGAAGTCGGTGTGGCTATCGGGGAGAATGCGCTTAACCGTCCCCTCGCCCGGCCCGCGCCCGAGCCAGCCACCCTGCACGATCGCCTCAAGCGCGGTGTCCACCTGATAGGTGTCGCCGGAGGAAGGATCGAGGAAGCGGTTGATGCGCGCGGTCACATGCGGCAGCAGCATATAGGCCGACGCCATGCCCAGCATGCCGAGAATGCCAAGCGCACCAATCCACAGCCAGGAAAGCCCGGCCATGAAGAAGAGCGAGGCCCACACGATGAGCACCAGCATGGTCTGGCCAAAATCCGGCTGCGCCACGAGAAGGGCGGCAACCATGACGAAGAGAAGG
This sequence comes from Breoghania sp., assembly GCF_963674635.1. Taxonomy (NCBI): domain Bacteria; kingdom Pseudomonadati; phylum Pseudomonadota; class Alphaproteobacteria; order Hyphomicrobiales; family Stappiaceae; genus Breoghania; species Breoghania sp. Next base: position 65,923 of record NZ_OY771475.1, on the reverse strand, counting down.
ATGGAAAACAGTCGGCCCGGCACTTCCGGACGCTTGCCCGCTTCCGAGAGCAGGAAGGCGATCAGCACGACAAAGGCGGGCTTGATGAACTCCGACGGCTGGACGGAAAAACCAAGCACGTCGATCCAGCGCCGCGCGCCCTTCACTTCCACGCCGGTGAAGAGCGTGAGAACCAGCGCCACCAGGCCGAGACAGAATAGCACCAGCGCCACGCGACGCACCATGCGCGGGCTCAACATGGATGCCCCCAGCATGACGCCGAGCGCGGGCACCAGGAACATGGCCTGCCGCTTGACGAAGAAATAGCTGTCGAGCCCCAACCGTTCGGCAACCGGCGGGCTGCCGGCAAAGGACAGCACGATCCCGCCCAGCATGAGCGTGACGAAGCCGGCAAGCAGCAGATGGTCGACGGTCCACAGCCATTCGGAAAAGGCGCTGCGGTCCACGCGGCTGGCCATCGGTGTCCCTCTTCATGATTGGGCCGGGCCCACGTCCCGACCGTTCACTGGTTTTCGTCGTTCAACAAACAGACCCGCCCAAACGGGCAGCCTCGCGCTTCAGGCGACAACGGTCTCGAACGCGCGCACGGCGGCGCGGAAGGCATCGCCGCGTTGCTCGAAATTCGCGTATTGATCGTAACTGGCGCAGGCCGGAGACAACAGCACGACGGGTTCCTCGTCGGGATCCGCATCCGCCTCGCGCACGGCCTCGGCGAGCGCAGCCTCCAACGTACCGCTCATGGTGAAGGGTACGGCATCACCCAGGGTGGCGGCAAAACGGTCTGCGGCCTCCCCGATCAGATAGGCATGGGCAATGCGCGAGAACCACGGCCCAAGGGCATCGATCCCGTCGGTTTTGGGCTTGCCACCCACAATCCAGTAGATGCGCGAGAAGGATCCCAGCGCGCGTTGCGCAGCATCCGCGTTGGTCGCCTTGGAATCGTTGACGAACAGTACCTTGCCGCGCCGCCCGACAATCTCCATGCGATGGGGAAGTCCCGGAAAGGAGGCAAAGCCGGACGCGATCTTGTCTTCGGCAACGCCGAGCTTGCGAAGGACAGCAAGAGCGGCCGCCGCGTTCTGCGCGTTGTGTGCGCCGCGCAACGTATCGATCCCGGCAAGATCGGCCACCTTGTGCGCCTTGCCGCCCTCAGCCTCGTAAAGCGCGCTGCCTTCGGCAAAGTCACCCTCGTCCACCTGATAGAAGGCGGAAACACGACGCACACGGCCGAGGCCATCGTCGAGCTGATCGGCAATGGCTGCGCTCAGCTCATCATCGACACCGATCACCGCAGCACGGGCGGCCGCGACAAGGCGGGTCTTGATGGCGACGTAATTGTCCATCGAGCCGTGACGGTCGAGATGATCCGGGGCGAGGTTCATCAAAAGCCCGATGTCCGGCGCAAGGCCGGGGGCAAGGTCGATCTGGAAGGAAGAGCACTCGACCACATAGATCCGGCCCGGTGAGAGCGGCTCAAGCGCGAGGACGGGTGTTCCGATATTGCCGCCAAGCTGCACATCGTAGCCCGCATGACGCAGCAGATGGGTGATCAGCGTGACCGTGGTGGACTTGCCGTTGGTGCCGGTGACCGCGACCATCGGGCAATCGACGGGACGCGCGCGTCTTTCGCGCGAGAAAAGCTCCAGATCGCCGATGATCTCGATCCCGGCATCCTTGGCCGCCTGCACGGTCCAGTGGGGCTCGGGATGGGTCAGCGGCACACCCGGCGCCAGAACCAGCGCATCGAATTCCGACCAGTCGGCCTGGGTGAGATCGGTCAGCGCGATGCCTTCGACCGTGGCGCGTTCGCGCGAACGCGGCGCGTCGTCCCAGGCAGCGACCTCCGCGCCGCCCGCCACAAGCGCGCGCGCAGTGGCAAGCCCGGAGCCGCCGAGACCGAACAGCGCGACCTTGCGACCGGCAAATGTGGTGACTTCGATCATCGTTCTATCTCAGCTTCAGCGTGGCAAGACCGAACAGCGCCAGAACCACCGCGATGATCCAGAAGCGGATCACGACCTGAGATTCCGTCCAGCCCAGATGTTCGAAATGGTGATGGATGGGCGCCATCTTGAACACGCGCTTGCCGGTGAGTTTGAAGGAAAAGACCTGGATGATCACCGAAAGCGCCTCCAGCACGAAGAGGCCGCCAATGATGGCGAGCACGATTTCATGCTTTGTGGCAACCGCGATGGAGCCCAGCATGCCCCCCAGCGCCAGCGATCCAGTGTCGCCCATGAAGATGGCCGCAGGCGGCGCGTTGAACCAGAGAAAGCCAAGCCCCGCGCCGATCACCGCGCCCGCGACAACGGCGAGTTCCCCCGTGCCGACCACGAAATGGATCTGCAGATAGTTGGCGAAAACCTGGTTCCCCGAAAGATAGGCGATCAGGCCGAAAGAGCCGCAGGCGATCATGACCGGCACGATGGCCAGCCCGTCGAGCCCGTCGGTCAGGTTGACCGCGTTGCCCGCCCCCACCATGACGAAGGCGGCGAAGATGATGAAGAAGTAGCCGAGATTGATCACCGTATCCTTCAGGAACGGCAACGCCAGTTCGGTCGACAGCCCCTCGGGCTGAAGAAGCGAGATGCTCACGGCGGCAATCGCGGCGATCAGCGCCTCCAGAGAGAGGCGGAAACGACCGGAAAAGCCCTTGTGGCTCGATTGCGTGACCTTCAGATAATCATCGTAAAAGCCGATGGATCCGAAGCCGATGGTGACGAAGAGAACGATCCACACATAGGGGTTGGCGAGGTTCGCCCACAAAAGCGTGGAGACCAGCACGCCCGACAGGATCATCAGCCCGCCCATGGTGGGCGTGCCCTTCTTGGTGAGAAGGTGCGAGGCCGGACCGTCGGCGCGGATCGGTTGCCCCTTGCCCTGGCGCAGTCGCAGGGCGGAGATGATGGCGGGTCCGAACAGGAAGACGAACAGCGAGGCCGTCATGATGGCGGCCCCGGTGCGGAACGTGATGTATCGGAAGACGTTAAAGGCGGAGATTTCGCTGGAAAGTTCCACCAGATAATAAAGCATTCAATCGCCCCAGTTCGTTACGACGCCGCGCGCGCCCGTTTCGCGCCGTAGGCGTCAATGAGGGCGGAGACCAGCGGTCCCATTTTCGTCCCCAGCGAGCCCTTGATCATGACCACATCGCCCGGCCGGATATCGCCGACGAGGGTCTTTTGCAATTCCGCAGACGTTTCGGCCCAGACCGCCCGCCTGTTTTCGGGAAGTCGTTCCCACAATCCACGCATGGTCTTGCCCACGCAATAGATGAGATCGATCCGCGCGTCCTCCAACGGCTTTGCAAGACCGCGATGAAGCGCAGGCGATGTCTCGCCAAGCTCCAGCATGTCCCCAATGACCGCAATGCGACGACCGCCGCGTTCCACCGGGGTTTCCCCCAGAACGGCGATCGCGGCGCGCATGGAAGCCGGGTTGGCGTTGTAGCTCTCGTCGATCAGCGTGGCGGTGCCATCCTCGAAGGTCAGTTCGTGGCGTTCGCCTCGGCCCTTGGGGGCGGACATGTCGGCCAGAGCCAGCGCGCCCAGCGCCAGATCGGCCCCCATAAGCTTCACCGCGGCCAGAACCGCAAGCGAATTGTTGACCAGATGGCGCCCTGGAGCCCCGATCTTCCACACCAGATCTTCGCCCAGCACCTTGCCCGTCACGCAAGAGCACCCGCTCTGCGGCGCGACCTGCGTCGGATGCACATCGAAGGCGCGGTCGTCGCCGAAGGTCACGATCCTGGCGACACCGGCGGTGAAAGCGAGAAAGCGCAGGAGATCGAACTGCGGGTTAGAGGCGTTGAGAATGGCCGCTCCGCCCGGCTCCAGCCCCTCGAAGATCTCCGCCTTGGCCCGCGCGATCGCCTCCACAGATTCAAATTGCGCCAGGTGGACGGGCTCGACGGTGGTGATGATCACGAAATCCGGACGCACCATGCGGGCCAGCGGCGTGATCTCGCCGGGATGATTCATGCCGATTTCGAAGACACCGTATTCGGTATTCTCCGGCATACGCGCCAGTGTCAGGGGCACCCCCCAATGATTGTTGAAGGACGCGACGGACGCGTGCGTGCGGCCAGACTTGGAAAGCGCGATGCGCAGCATTTCCTTTGACGAGGTCTTGCCGACGGACCCGGTCACGGCGACGATCTTGGCCTCAGTGCGCGCCCGTGCGGCACGGCCCAAATCCTCCAGCGCGCCGAGAACGTCCGACACCACGACATAACGCCCTTCCGGCGGAACCTCGTTCAGACGCTCCTCGCAGACGACCGCCAGCGCCGCACCGCGCGACAGCGCGGCCTCCGCGAAGCGGTGCCCGTCATGCACATCGCCCTTGATGCAGAAAAAGGCCTCGCCCGGCTGGATGGTGCGGCTATCGATGGAAATGCCGGTGATCGTCGTCGTCGGATCGCCGACAACGCGCCCGCCAACGGCTTCCACCAGTGCATCCAGCTTCCAAAGGACTTCACTCATGCAACGGGTTCCCCGCTTGACGTGGACGATCCGAGACCGGCCAAAGCCGCTTCAATCGACTCGTGATCGGAAAAGTGTTGCACCTCGTCCCCCACGATCTGGCCGGTTTCATGGCCTTTCCCGGCAACGCACAGAACATCCCCGGGCTGCAGCATGGCGACGGCCTTTTCGATGGCCGCACCACGATCCCCAATCTCCAGCGCGTCCGGGGCCGCTGCCAACATGGCTTTACGAATGAGCGCGGGGTCCTCGCTGCGCGGATTGTCGTCGGTGATGATCACCACATCGGCGATCCGCGAAGCCACTTCGGCCATGATCGGGCGTTTTCCCGCATCCCGGTCGCCGCCGCAGCCGACCACCACGATCAGCCGCCCCTTCGCATAGGGACGCAGCGCCGACAGCGCATGCTCCAGCGCGTCCGGCTTGTGAGCATAATCCACAAAGATCAGCGCACCCTCATCCGTGACCGCGACCTTTTCCAGCCGCCCCGGCGCGCCTTCAAGGTTGGCCAATGCAGGGATCGCGGTCTCGGCCGCCACGCCCACCGCCATGGCCAGCCCCGCCGCGATCAGCGCATTGGAAACCTGAAACCGCCCCACCAGCGGCAGGTCGACATCATAGCTCCGCCCCTCGGCAACAAGCTTGAGGCGCTGGTGGAACCCATCGATGACCAGGCTTTCCAGCCGGATGCCGGTCCCGCTCTCGCCGACGGTGAGCGTTTTCAGCCCCCGCGCCTCAGCGACCGCGGCAACACGATCCGCATAGCGTTCGCCCGGATCGAAGACCGCCGTCGCCCCCTCCGGCAGCACCGCCTCGAACAGCCGCAGTTTGGCGCGCAGATAGTCTTCGACGGTGGGGTGATAGTCCAGATGATCGCGGCCGAGATTGGTAAAGGCGCCGGCCTTGAGCTGAACGCCATCAAGGCGACGCTGGTCCAACCCGTGGCTGGAGGCTTCAAGCGCGGCATGGGTGACGCCATCACCGGCAAGCTGGGCGAGCGATGTGTGGAGAGAAACCGGGTCGGGTGTGGTGAGCCCGCCATAATGCGCGCCACGCGAGGTGACGACGCCGATCGTGCCGATGCTGGCGGCATGGTGGCCTGCGGCATCGAAGATCTGGCGGGCGAAGACGGCGACGGAGGTTTTGCCCGCCGTGCCCGTGACGGCCACGATGGTTTCCGGCTGCGCTCCTGCGAGCTTTGCCGCCAACACCGCGAGCGTGCGACGCGAATCAGCACTGCGAATGACCGGGACACCAAGGTCCGGCAAATCCGCATCGTCGGCGGCGAGAATGGCAGAGGCGCCGGCCTTAACGGCATCGGCGGCGAAGCGGGCGCCGTCCACCTTCACGCCTTTCAGCGCGGCAAACAGGGTTCCCGGCACGACCTTGCGGCTGTCGGCGGTAATGGCGGTGATGTCGACCGAAGCCGCGGTGTCGGCGTCGCAGGCAATATCGGTCAGATCGGCGATGAGAGTATCCAGCAGCATGTCGTTTCCGCTTCAGCGTTCAAGGCTTTCCCCCGAAGGAGCCCCCCGCTCCAACTCCCAGAGCACTTTGTCCCAGGTTTCCCGGCTTCGTGATCCTGCAAGCCGCCGCGCGATCCTGCAAGGCATCGAGTCGAAGTCCGACGGTTCCTCCTATTCCACCTTCTGCCCGACTTCCACCCCGACGAATGCGGCTCAGTAGGAGACGAGCATCTTGTCGCTGTCCTCGGTCACATGCGGAACGACGCCGAGCATCGGCGCGATACGGGCAATGATCTTGGAGACCACAGGCGCGGTATTGTAGCCGGCGGTCGCGTAGTGCTTGCCTTCTTCCGGCTTCGGCTCATCGATGGTCACCAGAACGACATAACGTGGGTCATCCATCGGGAAGGCCGAGAGGAAAGAGTTGCGCCGCTTGTCATGAACATAGCGACCGTTGACGATCTTTTCGGATGTCCCGGTCTTGCCGCCCACCATATAGCCCGGAACACGTGCGTTTCTGCCGGATCCCTTGACCGCGTTCAGCCGCAGGAGATAGCGCATCTGATCGCTCACCCGCTTCGACATGACACGGACCGCCGTTTTCTGCGCTTCCTCGCGTGTGCGCGGCAGGAAGGTCGGGTCGATCATGTAGCCGCCATTGACGAGCGCGGCACCTGCAACCGCCGTCTGCATGGGCGTGACCGAGATGCCATGACCATAGGAGATCGTCATGGCGGAAAGATCTCCCCATTTCGACGGCAACAGCGGCGCGGCGACTTCGGGAAGCTCCGTCCTGGTACGCTCCAGAAGGCCAAGACGCCGCAAGAACTCCTGTTGCCAGGGGATCCCCAACTCCATGGTCATGCGCGCGGTGCCGATGTTTGACGAGTGCACGAACACCTCGGGGATCGTCAACGGGCGGTGCAGGCCATGGAAATCGTTGATCGTGAAGCCACCCATGCGGATGGGTTTTGTCGCATCGACCGTATCGTCCATCGACACCTTGCCGGATTCCAGCGCCATGGCGAGGGAGAAACTCTTGAAGACCGACCCCATCTCGTAGACGCCCGCTGTCGCCCGGTTCAGGTTTTCCGGCTTAAGCGCCTCCGCCGGATCGTTGGGATCGAAATCCGGTACCGACGACATGGCCACCACTTCGCCCGTGTGCACATCCAGAACAATGCCGATGGCTGCGATTGCCTGGTAGCGATCAATCGCCTTGAGCAGCTCGTCGCGCACCACGTGCTGGGCACGCACATCGATCGACAGCGCGATCGGCTTCATCGACTGGCTGGTGGCAAAGCCGAATTTCTGAAGATCGGCGATCCCCTGCCCGTCCAGATATTTCTCCATGCCCGCGATGCCCTGTTCATCGACATTCACGAGACCAAGGATGTGGCTGGCCGTCGGGCCGCCGGGGAAGAAGCGCCGGTTTTCGGTAAGAAAACCGATACCAGGAAGGCCGAGACGATGGATTTCCTCACGCTGGCGCGGCGTGATTTCGCGCTTCAGCCAGACAAAACCGGCATTGCTGGTCAGCCTGTTGCGGATCGTTTCCGTGCCCAGTTCCGGCATGACGGAAGCGAGCTTGTCGATCACCTCGTCCACATCGACGATCTTGCGCGGCTCGGCGTAAAGCGAGGGCGCCTTGATGTCGGTGGCGAGCAATTCGCCATTCCTGTCGACAAGATCGGGGCGCGAGGCGGTGATCGCCTGCTGCGCGCCGATATAGGCGGAAGACGGCGTTTCATCGGCCATGCCGAGATCGACGAGGCGCAGCGCAATCGCCCCATAGACAAACATGAACATGGCCATGGCCATGATCACGCGCCCAGGCGTCCCGGCATCTTCACTCATGGAACTGGAGACAAAGGAGGTCACACGCGGAGCGTGCAGGCGAGAACGCGCGGATGCGGCGAGCGGAGAAAAATCGCTGGCATCGGCAGTCATCTGTAGACTCCTTCGGGCGCCCGGCTTCGGGCCTTGTCTCGGGGTTTCGGGCGCCGTGCGCCCCGGTAGTCACTTGCCGACCCGCGGGCCGACGGAAATACATCAGCGGATGACGCCAGCGCCGCCCGCGTAACCGCCAAGCACCGGCTTGGCGAAGGGTTCCAGTTCAATGGGTCGCGTCGGCAGATCCTCGATGGAGGCGATCTGCTTCACCTTGAGAGGCTCAAGCTGAAGATAGGCGTTGTAGCGCTCCACCAGCTGCTGGATGCGGGCGGGCTGGGTCAGCACGCTCCATTCCGCCTTCAAAAGCGCGATGCGCTCTTCTTCCTGCGAGATCGCGCGTTGCAGGTTCGCCACGCGCTCCGCCGCGTCTTCCGCGTCGTGCTTCATGTTGTAGACAACCGCGGCTGACGCAACGACCGCCAGGATCAGAACTGTGTTGATGATACGAAGCACGGGCACTCAGCCTCCAAGGCTCTGGAATGCGGGCAGATTGGGCTTGCCGAGATTGTCCGGCATCCCATCGCGGGCCGCGATTTCGGTTCGAATGGCTGCACGCAGGCGCGCGGAGCGCGAGCGCGGATTGGCCGAGATTTCCGCCTCGGAGGGCTCCACCGCGCCCTTGACCTGGAAACGGAAGGTCGGCGGCGGCACGTCGGCCTCCGGCATGTGGCGCGAGCCGCCCGCATGGATACGGCACCGCTCGGCGAAAAAGCGTTTCACAATCCGGTCTTCCAGCGAATGAAAGGTGACGACGACGAGCCGCCCGCCCGGTTTCAGGCACCGCTCAGCCGCGCTCAACGCCTCCACCACTTCGCCAAGCTCGCTGTTGACGAAGATGCGCAGTGCCTGGAACGTCTTGGTGGCGGGATGGGTCGCCTTGCCGGGCTTGCGCCCGAGCACACGCTCGATCAGGTTCGCCAGTTCCAGCGTGCGCGTGAAGGGTTTGGTCTTGCGCGCATCGACAATGGCGCGCGATACGGCGGAGGCGCGGTTTTCCTCCCCCAGCAACCCGATGATACGGGTCAGCTCGCGCCCTTCCATCTCGTTGACGACATCGGCGGCACTCGGGCCGTCCTGCTCCATGCGCATGTCGAGCGGCCCGTCCTGTCGGAAGGAAAAGCCGCGCTCCGCCTCATCGACCTGCATGGAGGAGATGCCAAGATCGAGCACGACCCCGTCGACCAGTTCGTGCCCTGCCCCGGCCGCATGAGCATCGAGCCCGGAAAACCGCCCCGGCACGAGGGTCAGACGCCCATCGAACGCCTGCACCATCGCCTGACCATCGCGGATCGCATTGGGATCGCGGTCAATGGCGATGACATCCGCACCTGTCTCCAGAATGGCCCGACTATAGCCACCGGCGCCGAACGTACCGTCCACGATCACCTGACCGGCGGCAGGCTCCAGCGCGGCGATAACTTCCTCGAGAAGCACGGGGATATGACGCGCCGGATCGGGCGAAGCGGCCATCTCAACGGGCGGCGTGTCGGCGTCCTTGCGATCCACCATCACTGCGCACTCCCCGAAGCGGGCGGCTGCTGGGGCGCGGAAAGCACCGCAAGCGCGCGCTTGAGCGCCTCCGCGCGATGCTCCGCGAAACGTTCCGGGTTCCACATCTGGAATTTGTAGCCCTGCCCCACGAAGGTCACCTGATCGGTGATACCGGCATGCGTGCGCAGGGTTTCCGGCAGGATGACCCGCCCGTCGCTGTCCAGCTTCAGGTTCTCGCTTACGCCAAATAGAGCCATGGAAACGAAATCGTGGTCCGGTGTCAGGGTGGTAAAACTGTCGACGCGCTTCTGGATCTCGCCCATCAGCGCCATCCCACCGGCATCGACGGCGGGAAGATGCGCAGAGGGAAAGCAATAGACCCCCTCGTAGCCCTCGCGGGAAAGCGCGGCGCGAAAGGGCGCGGGAACGGAAACCCGCCCCTTGGCGTCCAGCCGGTTTGTGAAGTTTGACACGAAGTCGGCCATTCATTGCCTCGCCCACCGCAGCGCCCGCACGCATACGATCCCATGCCATCCCGGCCAGTCTCAAAACCCCGAAAGCCCGAACCGATCCCGCTCGCCCGTGCCGGTCACAGGCCATAACCCGGACCATGCAGACACACGAGCGATCAACAGAAACACGACAAACTCTGACGCCGGCACCCATCACGACAGCCCTTGCGGACCACATAAGGGGCCACCCCGGCACACCCGCACCCAAAGGCACAGACATCCGGTTGATGACTGATTTCTCTTGTTTTTTAAGCCCGAACGCGGCAGCCGCTTCTGTCTCATCCGGGATAACATGGGATATCATGGGCGATCACGGGCGTCAATGGAATGGACATGGCTGTACGGGCTCGATCCCCCCGGACCGAGGCCATTAAAACCCCATTAGCCTTAACGCCCCGTTGCCAACTGCAAGGCGGCACGCCTGGCCCTGCTCGCGGGTAAGTTATGGTTAACAAATGGTTTTCAAAGACGGTGGGGACGCGTTGGGCGTTAACGCGGACGAGCAGAGCACGGCCCGGCCCCGCGCGCCCAGGTCGCAGGGTTGCTCATGCGCAGCACATGTGGACAAAGAGGGAAAAATGCCAGTCGGCCTGTAAGCCGGGTTCTGTTCGGCGGGCGAACCCGCCGCGACGACCATTCATCTGGGACGCCCGTTGCCGGACGCCTCTCGCGACCTACCCGGACAGTCAGTGTGAAAACACACCCGGGGCGTGAGCCCCTGCGCTGTCCCTATTCGGTCTTGCTCCCGGTGGGGTTTACCGTGCCGTCTGCGTTGCCGCATCCGCGGTGGGCTCTTACCCCACCCTTTCACCCTTACCCGGCCATGCCCTTTCGGGTTCGGCAAGGCGGTTTGCTTTCTGTGGCACTTTCCCTAGGGTCGCCCCCGCCGGGCGTTACCCGGCACCGTGTCTTCATGGAGCCCGGACTTTCCTCCGCGGCGGCCTTTCGGCACATGTCGCAGCGGTCGTCCAGCCGACTGGCCCGCCGTCAGTAGGCAGCGCAGCCGATAAAATCAAGGTCAGAAATCCAATACCGCATTCCGACACCGACACTTCGTCGTGGTGGCCGGGTCCGGCCGGGAGCCCCTGATACGGCCTGCGAAGGCAGGAACAGGATCGGGGCTCCGCGCCGGATCAGACGAGATCGCCCATCAGGGAGAGAACCCGTGTGCAATAGCGCTTGCTGACAGGATTCATGCGCCGTGCATAGTGCCCGGCATTGTAACGCAGGATGGTGCCGCAGGTGTCGCCGTCGGCAAGCTCGTGCGCCTTGGCCAGATACCGCATGCCCCATTCAAGATTGGTCGCCGGATCATAGAGCGCCTTGATGGGACCGCGATAGCCGATGCCGCGTGCCGTCGCCGGCTTGATCTGCATGAGCCCCACTTCGCCGGCACTGCCGCGCGCACGCGCATTGAAGTTGCTCTCAACCCTCACGACCGCCTTGGCCAGATCGACAGGAACGCCATGCTTGCGCGCCGCGGAAGCGATCAGGGTGGAGTACTTCACGCCCCTTGTGGCGCTCGCCTTGGCCTTGGTGACCTTCGCACCAGTCTTCGTGGTTTGCGCTCCCGCATCCGCATCCTTGCCAAACTTGGCTTCATAGGCGCGAAGCGCAGCCAGCGGATTGTTTCCGGCGGCTGCCGGAGAAATCATCGAGATGGCCCCCGCCGCCACGACCAGAGCAACTAACAGTGCACGTCCGTTCATTCGAGATGTCTACCCGTTTCTGTTTTCAAGACGGGCGGCGGTATGACGGTGGGACCCGACCAAAATCCGACACGACAAATCACGAATTGTTACGAAAAACTGCCGATTTTCCGCGATTTTTCGGGTTGAATTTCCAGAATTGGGCACCTCTTCGCGAAAGCATGACGAGACCTTGCGGGAAGTGTGATGGAACCGTGGCGGCAATCGGGCGAAGGCAAACGACCTAACCCCAGACGCAACGGGACCTTACGACACGACCAACGCATGAGGGCCCTCCTGGTTCCGCAATCTGTTGTTCTTTCAATTCGGGCAGGCGGTCACACTCCACCACCGCGCAAAGGCAGAGGGCGGCAAAAGCAGTTCAGGCCTTGAGCAGCGAGAGCAGCTGATGAAGCGTGGTGATGGTGGAGGCATCGGCAACGCCATCAACGCGCTCGGGCCGAAAGTGACGCTGGAAGGCCTCGACAACCTGAGCTGTCTTTTCGTCATAGACGCCATTGACGTCCACACCGTACCCATAGAGCGCCAGCATGGTCTGGAAGGCCTCCACCGGCTGACCGATTGCGCCTTGCTGGAAGAAGCGGCCCGAGACGACGGGTGCGGGCTTCACCCAGTGGCCTACGCCGGAAGCGGCAAGCCGCGCCCAGGGAAACCGCTCTCCCGGATCGACCTTGCGCCCCGGCGCCACATCGGAATGGGCGAGCACCCGCTCCGGCGCGATGGCGTGGCGCTCGACGACATCGAGACACAGCGCCGTCACCGCATCGATCTGCGCGTCAGGGAAATCCACATAACCATATTCATGACCGGGATTGACGATCTCGATGCCGATGGAACGGGAATTGATGTCGCTTTCGCCCGCCCAGAAAGCCTTGCCCGCATGCCAGGCACGCCGCGCCTCCGGCACCATCTGGACGATCCGCCCGTCCTCATGGACGAGATAATGCGCCGAAACCTCGGCCTGCGGGTCGCACAGCCGTTCCAGCGCAGCCTGCGCGCTTGCCATGCCCGTATAGTGCAGCAGCACCATGTCGAGCGCCCCCTTGCGCTCACCATGATTGGGCGAGGCGAGACACTCGCATGCCAGGCGGGTATCGGCAATCATCACGAGGCACGCTCCCCTTCTCCGGAGATGGTGGGTCGGTGGCCGCGTTCCAGTGAAATCTTGCGCCAGGCCTCGTTGAGTGCTGCCACCCGGTCATTGGCGATCCGCACGAATTCCTCCGGCACGCCGCGCGCGATCAGCCGGTCGGGATGGCTCTCCATGACCTGCTTGCGATAGACGCGGCGCACTTCGTCATCGGAGGCACTGCGGTCCACGCCGAGCACCTTGTAGGGATCCGCACCTGAAATGACGTGACGCTCGCAGATCTGATCGAAGGCGCGTTGCTCGATGCCGAAAATCTCCGCCACCGTTTCCAGATAGACGAGCTCCGCCTCGTGGATATAGCCGTCCGCCTTGGCGATGTGAAAAAGCCCGTCAAGAATATCGACCAGCGTCTCCGGCTGATCGACGAAAAGCCCGGCGATGCGCCGCGCATAGGCATCGAAGCCCGCCACGTCCTGCTTGGCCAGATCGAAGACGCGCGCCACGTTGCGCTCCTCGCCATGCGGGATATCGAACAGGGAGAAGAAGGCGACCTCCTCGTCGGTGGTCACCACGCCGTCGGCTTTCGCCATCTTGGCGGAAAGCGCGATCATCGCGGCAGTGAAGGCAACGGAATTGCGCGCCTCCCCGCCTCCCACGAGCGTGGCGAGACGGTCAAGAAGCTGAGCGCCTCCTGACTGGATGGCGGAAACAGCGGCGGCAAGGGCGGACCAGAGACTCATGCGACCAAGTTTACAGGCAGAGCCCCGCCCGGCGAATACGGAGATTCTGGGCCGTCAACAACCGGCACCTGGAATAGGGCAGCGATCAGATCGGCGCGCCCAACGGACCCGGCAGCAGGCGCCTCCTGTCCCGATGCCTTTTCAAGGCTCATGTGAATGCGAAGAGGTTTGGCTGGCTCACATGGCAGCGGCGGAACGCGCGGCCTGATCGTAATGACCGGAGACAGAGCGCATGACCGCGGCGAGCCGCGAGAGTTCCGCCTCATCGAGCCCCAGCGTCTTGACCGGCCCGACCAGCAGCGCCTCGCGGATGCGTCGGTATTCCAGACAGGCTTCCTCACCCTTGGCGGTGATCTCGGCGGTCTTTTCCTTGCCGCGCTTGCCCGTTTTCACCAGGCCGCTCTTTTCAAGCTTGCGCAGCGAATAGGTGACCGTGTGCGTATCCTCGATATTCAGGACGAGACAGATATCGGCGAGCGTCTTGGGCCGCCCGCGGTGATTGACCGAATGAAGCACCATGACATCAAGCGGGGCCATTCCCGGCTCGCCCGCCGCCGTCATCGCACGCACCATCCAGCGATGATAGGCATTCACCATCATGGTGACGGCAAACTCGATCTCCGAAAGCGCCGGCATGGCGCCCGCCGCCAGATGTGCGGAGGAGACGACCGGACCGATCCCGGCGGTGGGAGAATGAGCTTTGGTCATCGGTTCGTAGCCTTCCGCTTGAGTGCGCGTACCGCCTGCCGTCACGCGTTTCCCACGGGATACACCGCCCTCGCGCCGCAGTCACCCCGGCGCGAGGAGATGCTCTTCTAGTGTGCCATCATGTTGTTGGGCAGCCAAAGCGCCACCTCGGGGAAAATGGTCACGATGACGACGGCCACCACCATCAGCAGGAAGAACGGCAGCGCCATACGCGCCACCTTGAAGATGTTGTGGCCCGTCATGGCCTGCAGCACGAACAGATTGAAGCCGACCGGCGGCGTGATCTGGCTCATCTCCACCACGATCACCAGGTAGATGCCAAACCAGATCAGGTCGAGACCGGCCTGCTCGACCATCGGCAGGATGACCGAGGTGGTCAGCACCACCACCGAAATGCCATCGAGGAAGCAGCCAAGCACGACGAAGAAGACCGTCAACGCGGCCAGCAGTTCGAAAGGCGTGAGGCCCAGCGACCCGATCCAGCTCGCGAGTTCGCGCGGAATGCCTGTGAAGCCCATGGCGACGGTCATGAAGGCCGCGCCAGCCAGAATGAACGCGATCATGCAGGAGGTGCGCGTCGCGCCCATGAGGGCTTCGATGAAGGTCTTGCGGGTAAGCGTGCCGGAGAGCCACGACAGCAACAGCGACAGCAGCACGCCAACGGCTGCGGCTTCGGTGGGCGCTGCAAGCCCGGCATAGATGGAGCCGACCACGCCGACGATGAGAAGCAGGATCGGAAACAGGCGCCGGGTGGCCATGATGCGTTCCATCAAGGGCACGGGCGGCTCCTTGGGCGGCATCTTGGAGCGGTTCATCACCGACCAGATCGCTACATACCCCATGAAGAGCACACACAGCATCGCGCCGGGCAGGACACCGGCAATGAAGAGCCGCGCGATCGACTGCTCGGTGGCGGCCCCATAGACGATGAGAATGATCGAAGGCGGGATCAAAAGCCCAAGAGTGCCCGACCCCGCCAGGGTGCCAATGGCCAGCCGCTCGTCATAGCCGCGCTTTTTCAGCTCCGGCAGCGACATCTTTCCGATCGTGGCGGTGGTGGCCGCGGAGGACCCGGAGACGGCTGCGAAAATTCCGCACCCCAGAATGTTCACGTGCAGCAACCGACCCGGCAGATTGCGCATCCATGGAGCAAGACCTGCGAACATGTCCTCAGACAGCCGCGAACGGAACAGGATTTCGCCCATCCAGATGAACATGGGCAGAGCCGTCAGGTCCCACGAATTCGACGCCCCCCAGACGGTTGTCGCCAGAACCGTGCCTGCGGGGACGGAAACCAGAAGAACAATGGCCGCGAGCGCGACCGCAAACAGCGCCACCGCCACCCAGATGCCCGTGGCGAGCGCGGCCAGCATGCCAACACCGAGAGCGACGGCAATGATCGTGATATCCATCTACTCGGTCCCCTCGATCGGATCGGAGGTCTCCGCCTCCATGTAACTCGGCACGCCGCCGCTCACCGTCACGACGAAATCGTCCACCAGCGAGATCAGGAACACGATCAGCCCCCCGGCCATCGCCGCCTGCGGGATCCACAGAGGCACCGGAATGATGCCGAAGGAGACTTCGTTGAACTTGTAGCTGTCGATGACGAGCAGAACGGCATTCCACGCGAAATAGCCCACAAGCCCGCAGGCGACCGCCAGAACCCAGACTTCAAATCCCCGCGCCAGAGAATGCGGGAGCATCTGCAGCAGGATGTTCACCCGGATGTGGTCCGCATTTCGCAGTGTGGAGGCAAGTGCGAGAAAGGACGCCGCGACCAGCAGGAACCCGGCGATTTCCGCCAGCGACGGCACAAGCAGACCATAGGGCTCAAAACCGAAGGCGGAACGCAGACCATCGGTGACCCGACCTGCGACCTGAACGACGACCATCGTCGCGATGATGACGAGGGAAAGCGCCGCGAGACCGGCCGAAAACCGATAGAGCGCATCAAGAGCCTTGCGCATGATGACCTTTTGATGAAAGCGGCAACAGGCGCGATCCGACCGAAATGCCAGTGGGGGCCCCGCCCCGGCAAGCTTCTCAGGCGCCGCGAGCGGACACCTGCCCGCCTGCCGTTGCCACGCGGGACCATTCGGCCCCGCACCGTTTCTGGATGAAGTCAGGATGGCGGGGCTGCGACAGGAAACCTGCGAGCCCGCCATCCATGTGCTCGCGACTTACTTGGAGAAGGCCTCGATGATGGCCTTGCCGTCGTCGCCGGCCTGTTCCTGCCATTCCGAAACCATCGTCTTGCCGATGGCCTTGAAGCCGTCCTGCAGATCCTGCGACGGGGCGCTGACCTCGATGCCGTTATCGACCAGCATCTGGGTCTTTTCGGCCGTCTCATTCTTGGAAGCTTCCCAGCCGCTGGTTTCCGCCTTGGCGGCAGCCTCCAGAACGGCGGTCTGAACCGCCTCCGGCAAGGCATCGAAAGCGGACTTGTTCACGATGACCATGTTCTTCGGCAGCCAGGCCTGAGCGTCATAGTAGTAGCCCAGATAGTCCCATGCCTTGGAGTTGGCGCCGGTCGAGGGCGAGGTGATCATCGCCTGAACGCGGCCCGTGGAGAAGGCCGTCGGAAGATCCGGCACTTCCACCTGGGTGGGAACCGCACCGGCAAGCTGGGCGATCCGCTCGGTGGAGGCGTTATAGGCACGGAACCGCATGCCCTTCAGATCGTCGATGCTGTCGACGGCTTCCTTGGTGTAGATGCCCTGGGGCGGCCACGGCACGGCAAACAGCAGCTTCAGCCCCTGCTCTTCCAGCTTCTTTTCCAGAACCGGCTTGGAGGCCTGATAGAGCTTCATGGATGCGTCATAGGACGTGGCCAGGAAAGGCACGGAATCCAGCGCAAAAACCGGGTCCTCGTTGGACAGACGCGAGATCAGCACCTCGCCGATCGGCACCACGCCCTTGCGTACGCCGTTCTTGATTTCCGGATGCTTGAGAAGCGAGCCCGCGGAATGGATCTGGATCGTCAAGGCGCCATCGGTGGAGGCGGCCACGTCCTCGGCGAACTTGGCGATGTTCACCGTATGGAAGTTCGTGTCGCCATAGGGCGTCGGCATGTCCCACTTGGTCTGGGCAGACGCGGCGAAACCCATGACGGAGGCAGCGACAAAAACCGCGCCCGCCGCGAGAAGACGGTTCGTTTTCAGCATAGAAGTGTTCTCCCTGTCGGGGCGCCGGGCTATTACCCTTGACGTCCCATGTGTCCATTTGGACCGCGATTTCAGATGCAGGATCGGACGTGCATTACACCCGCTCGCGATCTGAAACGCTAGTGGTCAGATGCAACAACATCCACAATTTATCGACAAATTCTCCGCATCTGCACCGAACTTACGCAACTGCCTGATCTTGTTGCCGTTACCCGAACACAGAATAGGCAGCCCACGGCCTGCGGACTGCGCGCCATCCCGACAGGATGCAATCATGGCGCGATGCTTTCGCTGGCAACAACGCAAAGCGATCAACTGAAACCGGAAAAGAACCGCAAAAACAAACGGCGAGAACGGTGCAAGCGGTTTTCCGCCGCGCCGTTCCCGCCGCCTTTGGATTTCAGAAGCTTCAAGCCCCGCCCTGAATGGCGAGCCGCCCTATTTCAGCAGATAGACCCGCGCATTGGCGCCCGACAGGCTCTGTGCGCCTCCCTTGATACGGATCTGTCCGTCAAGCGAGAGCTTGTTGAGAACAAGGGTCAGGCGCTCGCTGTCGATCTTGCCGCTGCCGTTGAAATGCAGATTGCGGCTGGGCAGATAGATCAGGCCCTCGATATCCAGCGCACCGTCCAGGTTGTAGCGCTCGTGAGGTTGCCTTTTCAGCCCTCCCACCTCGTAGAGCAGGAAGTCCTTGTAGGGGCCATCCTTTGGCGGGGTGACAGCCAGCTTGGAACTGCCCTGAACCGTCAGGAAAGCCGCGCGCTCGTCGGCCAGATAGATGGTGACGCCCTTTCCGGTGACCTGCTGATTGTTGAAGATGATGCGCGCACCATCGGAAAGGCCGTAAAAGCCCGCCCCCATCTCCACGGTGTGAACCGACCCGTTGAAGGTCACGCCGGCGCCCTTGAAGGCATAGGTCCCCTTGCCGAAACGCACATCACGCGCGTTCAGCGACAGGGGCGCCTTGATCGTGTAGTTGCCCGGTTCGAAGACCACCCGGTCGACCGAGCCGTTGATCGGCGGCCAGTTGCAGTAGGTGCCCGGCCCAAACACCATTTCCCTGGCATTGGGATCCGGCATGTCGGTGACACAGGCGGTATCCTTGCCGAACTCGCGCGGCGGTTTGGGCAGCTTGTCTGCAAAAGGATCGGTGAGCGGCGTGCAGTGCTCGGCGAAACTGTCCGGCAACGGCTTCAGATTGCCCCCGCTGGTCCCCTTGATACACAGCTTCTTTGTGTCGATTTGACGGGAATCGATCCATGTGGCGGGTTCGGCGCGCGAGGTCACATGCATCTCGCATTCGGGCATGTCGATCTTGCCCGACCCGTTGGCCTTGAAGGCGGTGCGGTCCTCGGGGTCCAGCAGCAGGATGCAGACATCACTTGAGGCAATCGCCGCGGCGGAATGCGCGTGAACCTCGATCGTGTCCAGCTTGACCACGCGCAGCAGCGATGTTGACACCTGCGCCACGGCATCGCCGATCAGCTTGTTGTCCGAAAACGTGAACTGCGATTTGACGTCGACGCCCCGGCTTGCCGACAAATTCGCGTGGAAACTTCTCCGGGCGGTCGGGACCTCATCGCCGGGCGCCCTCGCCCCGCCGAGAACGGCAGCATCAAGCGCGGCTTGCAGTTTCGTCTTCTCACTGACGGCCATGCTGTAATCAACCGCGCCCCCCACGACGCCGCACAGCACAATCCCCGCAAGACCAAAGGCGATCGCCACGTTGCCGTGCCCACACCGCCGAAACCGACGCGCCAGGTCCACCGAGCGCCCATACCAATACGATTGCATCCGTCACTCCGATAACGCTCAGAACGTACGAATACGTAGGCATTGAGGTATTTATAACGAGTTAATTCAAACATATATTGCACTAAAAAAGTGGAGACCTACGACGCGAATTACCTGTAAAACCTCTCCTTACTCATGGTATTTTTTGTATATATTCATGTTATATAAGTTTTAGTTTCAATGCCCCCCCGACTGAAGGTCATTTCGCGCTTAACCACTCCGCTTATAGATAGCCCTTCCAAACCCTCCCCTTACGTCCTTTTTGTATATTTCCTTTTTTCTCCGGCCCCATTTCTCCTGTCATGCGAGAGGGATCTGCAAGACGGAGCCAGATATTCTGATATCATCGGTTGAGGAGATGACACGAACCGCCCGCACCGCGAGAGACCGGCTCACTTGCAGTTTCTGGCTGTATTGCCTGTCGGAGCGGATGGCGGCCGGCGCCGCCTGGAAAATCATCGGTTCGCAGCCCCCCCCCATCAGCTCTGGCCATCTTTGAGCCTCGGGGGCATTCTGACGTTGCGTTTGATGCCGATTCCGCACACACGCACTCGGTTCCCCCCCGCATTTCCTTCAGGACCGCACATGTCAAAGGCCAGCTTCGACGTTCTCGTGCCCGGATCCAGCCTTGCCTTCAATGGCGGCTTCTTCGGGATTTCCGCCATCGTCATGGTGGAAGCGGGAGGAAAACGTGCGCTTTTCGACGTGGGACACGGCGTCACCCGGCGCATGTTGCTTGAGGCGTTGAAAGCCCGTGACCTCGCCCCGCGCGACATCGACATGCTGATCTTCAGCCACGGTCATTTCGACCACGTCCTCAATCTCGACCTGTTCCCGGATGCCCCCATCCTGATGGGCCGTGATGAGCGCGAGTACCTTGATGCGATCTTCGAGACCGACACGGTTACCCCGCGCTATCTGGCAGCCCTTCTGAGCCAGCGCGACGTCTCGACTGTCGATGGCGAGGCGGAGATCATGCCGGGGGTCACGCTGTTTCCAACCCCCGGCCATTCACCAGGCCATGTCTCGCTGGAACTCGACACCGCCGATGGCACCGCCATCCTTGCCGCCGATGCGCTGAAAACGGCCCGCGAGGCGACAACGGGCATCCCGGATCTGGAGTTCGACCCGCAAAAGCGCGGCGCCGCCTCCATTCGCGAGGTCCTGCGCCGGGGCCGAACCATCGTGCCCGGGCACTTTCCCACGCTCCACAGGCAGGAAGACGGCCATCTGTGGTGGGATGAAATCCAGGAAATGCCGTTGCTCATCCGCTAGAGCGGGCACCTGGCTTAAGGCTTACCTGACCTTGGGCGGTGTCGCCGTCACCTTGATGGCAGAGAAATAGGTCGCGACATTCTCGATGTCCTCATCAGACAGTCCCTTGGCGATGATCGACATCTGCGCGTGATTGCGCTCGCCCGCACGAAACGCCTTGAGCTGCTTGACGATATAGCGATCGCTCTCTCCCGCCAGATTGGGAACGGTCGGATTGGTCCCGATCCCGTCCACCCCGTGACAGACGCGGCATGTGCTGCGCACCTTCTTGCGCCCCGCCTCCAGATCGCCCGCTGCCGCTTTCGCCGCGGCGAGCCCCAGTGTCGCTGAAATGGCGATGACCAGCACAAGCCCCCCGTTCAGCACGCCCCTGCCGTGCGCAGCCGTTCCCAAATCCATCCCGTTTTCCTCCCCGCACGACCGGCTCCCGCCGGTGCGCCCCGCACCGAACGCGGTTCATTCAATCGTTTTTCGGAAAATCAGAGCGACCCGCGACCTATTCGGGCATGTCCGGACAGGTCGCGGGCCTTCAAGGCTTAGTCGGCCTTCTTGTAGGAGATGCGATAGATCGCCCCGACCAGATCATCTGAGACCAGCAACGACCCGTCACGAAGCTGGGCGACATCGACCGGCCGCCCGAGATACTCGCCGTTCTCGTCGATCCAGCCTTCCGCAAAGGGCTTTGCGGTCGCCTTGCCATCCGCATCGATCATCGTGACCATCACGCGCGCGCCCACCGGGATCGTGCGGTTCCAGGAGCCGTGCTGAGCGGAAAAGATCGCGCCCTTGTATTCGGCCGGGAACTGGTTGCCCGTGTAGAATGTCATGCCGAGATCCGCCGCATGCGCCACCATCTCCACTGCCGGGAAGACCACATCGGCGGGCGGTTCGTCATTCTGGTATTCGTTCGTGCGCACGTCGCCGCCGCCATACCACGGGAAGCCGAAATTCTGCCCCGCAGCCGTCACGTGGTTGAGCTCGCCCGGCGGAATGTCATCGCCCATGCCGTCGACCTGGTTATCAGTGAACCAGAGATCGCCGGTCGCCGGATCGAAATCCATGCCAACGGAATTGCGGATGCCGGTCGCATAGACTTCACGGTCGGTCCCGTCGGTGTTCACGCGAATGATCCCGCCAATGCCCCATTCCGTATAGAGCTCGGACTTTTCGGGCGCGGGCACATTGAAGGGCTGGCCGAGCGCTATGTAGAGCTTGCCATCCAGACCGACATCGCACACACGCGCGGTGTGGTTGTAGCTTTCTTCCTCCGGCGGGATCAGTTCGCCCTGCTTGACCACCTCAAATGCCGCCACATCCGGGCTTTCATAGAAGAACTCCGCCGCCGGGAACCACAGAACCCGGTTCTGCTCGGCCAGATAAAGATGACCGTCCTTGGAAAAACACGGCCCATTGGGCACGGCGAATTGCAGGGACGGCGCGAAATCCTTCACTTCATCGGCGACCCGGTCCTTGTTGCGGTCGGTAACGGACCACACCTTGGTCTTGCGGGTTCCAACGAAGGTCACGATGCCCTGCGGTCCCACCGCCATGTGGCGGGCATCCGGCACCACCGCATAGAGATCGATGGCAAAGCCGTCCGGCAACGTGATCCGTTCCAGCGTCTTGCGGATCTGGGCAGCATATTCGCCCCCCTGCTCGACATATTCGAACTCGGTCGTCCCCGTGGTCTTGAAGCCGGAGAGCTTCTCCAGATTTCCGGCATTCTGTGCCACAGCGCCCGTGACGCCGAGCCCGACCATCACCGTGCCCGCAAGCAATGCGGTCAATATCTGCCTGTTCATGTGCGTTCCCTCCCAGTGAGCGCCACCTGTTTCTCAAAGGCGACCCTACGGGAGATTGCGGAGTTAAAGACTATTCATCAAGTCATAATTTTTTCGAACCAATATTTACGACATCGTTATTTTGCGCTGCACAATATATCTCGTAGCAGTCGCCTACCACAAACCGTTCCGACTGGACGCTTTATTTCAGTATTTGACTTTCAATGCCCACAGAACGTGCAAGACGTGAAAAGACCGTGCCGGAATGCCCGGCACGGTCTTTTTCAATCACGCCATCGAGATCGCCGAAACGCGCAATCAGCGCGCGCGGCAGAAATGGTATTGCCCATCGTAGCCGAGGAAATACCCCGTCTGCGGATTGAAGCTGCGATAGCGCCGCTCGCAATAGCGGTACCATTGCGCACTCCACGCCCGATAACGTCCGCCATCCTCATAGGAGGAGCGCGGCGCGGTGGCGTTGCCGATGGCCAGCCCGGCCCCGAGACCGATAATGCCGCCGAGGATGGCCGCCGCCGCATCATTGTCGCGATGGCGGCGATAGTCGCGATGGCGACGATAGTCACGGTGACGATAGTCGCGGTAGCGTCGGTAATCCCTGTAGCGACGATAATCGGCTCGCGGTGACCCGCGATAATGTCGCCTGCCCTGCTCCCAGGCGGGACGCTTCCACATCTCCGGGGAATTGTCGGAATCACCCGCGAATGCCGGCGGCACGAGGATCATGCCGCCAAGCGTCAGGGCGAGCGCAACCGAGAGCGATTTGAACACGCCGCTTTTTGTCTTGAACATTTCAATCCTCCATTGCCAGGCGCCAGCTGACCGCATAAGCCCTCAAGGCAGGAACGGTTCCACAAGATTTTGGCTATTTGACGTTTCAAGCGCCTGTCATCTTTCTCTTGGTCCGCATTTTCGCAGATCAGCGACAAAAGTGATACTGCCCGTCATAACCGAGGAAATAGCCCGTGGCCGGGTTGAAGCTGCGGTACCGCGCTTCGCAATAGCCCCGCCACTGTGGCGTCCAGGGCCGATAGCTGCCGGTGTAGGACGGTGCCGGCGGGGGTGGCGGCGGCGGCGGCGCGACATGACGCGGGCTCGCAAGCACATTGCCGATGATCATGCCTGCGCCGAGGCCAAGAATACCGGCAGCAAGGCCATTGTTTCGGTTGTTATAGTGCTTGTGGTGATGGTGATGATGGTGGCTTTGGTGATGACGACCGCCGCGCGGACGTGCATCGGCGCCGACGGTTGTGACAGCGAGCATGCTCCCGACGGCGAGGGTAGCGACTGCGGCAGTGGCGACTTTCTTCAAAGCGGACATTGAACGCTCCATTCAACTGCGGCCTGAAAGGTCCGGAAATCCTGAATTGCAGCCACCTTAGAGCGCCCCGTCTGAACCCCTTCTGAGATCACCATTCATCCGGCGTTCAGGTTTCCCCGCAAACGCAAAACCCGCACATTCCTGCGGGAATGCGCGGGTTTCAATGAGTTTCAAAACGTGTCGTTCCGCCACAATGCAAGCCGGTCAATGCGTCTTTGCGAGCCGCTCAAAGGAAAAGGGTTTCGGGTCGACGCATGTGGGCTTGCCCGTGATCATTTCCGCAGCCAACTGCCCCGCCCCCGGCCCGATACCGAAACCATGGCCGGAAAAACCGGTCGAGATATGAAAGCCCGGAAGGCTCGCCACCGGCCCGATCACCGGCACCGCATCGGGCGTGGTGTCGATATAACCGGCCCAACGCTCTACCACCGGCACATCCTTGAAGGCGGGGAACGCCTCCACCAGATCGCGCCAGGCGGCCTTCAGCGTGGAGGCGACCGGCTTGGGGTCCAGCACGCGTTCGCGCTCGAACACCGTCGGCTGGTCGAGCGCCCAGCGGCTCTTCTGCGCGATGCTTTCAAAAAAGCGCGAACCGAAGCTGAGCGGCGTGCTGCGCCATTCCTTCATCAGGATCGGCAGGAACCTGGAGAAATAGCGAAAGCTGTCCAGCGTGATGTCCGCCGTCGAATACCCGCCATGGGCAATCGTGTAGCCGCCATCATCACGCCGCCTCAGCGCGAATTTCGGCGTCCACGCCCCGCCTTGCGTGAGATCCGGCCCGCTTGCGGTGCGCATGACGGACGAGCGCACCGTCAGCTGCGGCAAGTCGATGCCGAGCGAACGGCAGAACAGCGTCGACCACGCCCCGCCGGCCAGAAGCACGTTCTGCGTGGCAACCGTCCCGCGCTCTGTCACGACGCCGCTGATCCGACCAGCGGCTTTCTCGATCCCGCGCACCGCGCAATTGGTAAAGATATGCGCCCCCCTGGCCATGGCCCCGCGCGCCAGGGCGGAAGAGGCAAGCGCGGGCTCCGCACGACCATCCGTGGGCGTGACCATGCCACCCAGCCATTTCTTCGTGCAGCCGGGAAAGACCTCCGCAGCCTCCGCGCCCGACAGGAGCCGCGTGCCAAGCTCGTACTCGTTGGCAAGCGGCAGGAAATCCTCGAAATACTTCATCTTGGCGGCGTTGCTGGCAAAATAGTGAACGCCGGTGCGGCGATAGCCGACATCCTCGCCCAGATCCTCCGCCATGGTCTCCCATTGCTTCATGCTGAGCTTGATGAGCGGAAGCTCGGCCGGATCGCGGCCCTGCTGGCGGCAATAGCCCCAGTTTCTTGACGACTGCTCGCCGCCGATTACGCCTTTTTCGCAAAGCGCGACGGAAACGCCCGCGCGCGCAAGATGCCATGCGGTGGCAACGCCGATAATCCCGCCGCCGATGATGACGACATCGACACTGGCGGGGATTTTCTCACTTGGTGAGACAGGGTCTGTATAGGGGGACATTTATGTGCATCCGGAAGGTGTTTTCTTTCGGCATAGCAAAGCAAACACGCTGGGGGAATTGCAATACCGGATAGCACGTCGCGCTTTATGAACAAAGCATCACATTATAACGAAAACCTAATATTCGCCCCCATATGAAGGCATCAAAATATAATTATACAGAATATTAGTGAATAGAAAACTAGCCAGATAACACAAAAATATACAATCATTGATATTTTAAAAAGAACCTTTTCAAATACCCTTTTATAAATCTTCTCAAGTATTCGATTTTTCTTGTAATTCCACCTCCAAGTAGCGATTTTTTCAATCTGCCTAGCGTACTTTGGTAGATAATTAACATACAGTCCAATCGCAAAAGCTAGAATAGCTATACCAACTAGGGCCCCGATTCCTGGCACCAGAAGCTCATACCGCCTCTCTTTTGAAGCAGCAATTGCCGAAAGCGCAGCCAAACCAATAGCTCCGTGCGCCACAAAGCAAAAGCCTATAGCCTTCTCACCCAACCTTTCAGCAAACTCGCGCATCTCCGCAGCAGACTTCAAATAAGCTTTACTACCGTCTAAAAGCCCACCTCGGGTTCTATCAACCCAATTTCTATAATATTTGTTTGTTCTAACTGCCTTTCTTAGATCCGATTCCCAATCATAATTATCATCCAACCCACCAGAACCGAGCGTTTCATACCCATTAGCAATCAGATCGTCAATTTCATCACTATCAAAGCTGACATCCTCCCCATTTAGTACTCTTGGAACGAGAGATCCCCATTTATTCAATACAACTTGATCATAACTCAAATCATCCGGGACGCATAAATCATGCCCCATTTGCCCCCCCCAATTTACTTCTGGCACTAGCACATTACGTGATTATTCGAAGGCCTTCGCAGTTTTCAAGTGTGACCTCAACGAAAAACCGGAGCGACAGTGTCTGCCGCTCCGGTTGGGTTCTCGTTACTCCGCCTTGCCGTAGCCGCCGCCTGTTGGCGAGACCACGATCACGGCTTCTCCGGGTTTGAGGATCGTCTGATCGCAGCCCTGAAGTTCCTCGATCTTGCCATCGCTGCGCCGGACCAGCGTCTGGCCGCATTCGCCGGGCTCGCCGCCTTCAAGCCCGTGCGGGCGGATCGTGCGGTGCGAGGAGAGAATGGCGCAGTCCATTTCCTCCAAAAAGCGCAAGGTGCGCCGCGTGCCATTGCCCGCGTGCCACTTGCCCTTGCCGCCGGAATTGGGCCGAATGTGGAAGTCCTCCAGCAGGACGGGGAAGCGGAATTCCAGCACTTCCGGATCCGTCAGGCGCGAATTCGTCATGTGGACGTGAACGCCGTCGGTACCGTTGAAACCGGGACCGGCGGGCGAGCCGGAACAGATGGTCTCGTAGTACTGGTAGGTGTCGTTGCCGAAGGTGAGATTGTTCATCGTGCCTTCGGAAGCCGCCATCGCCCCCAACGCGCCGAAGAGCGTGTTGGTGACGTGCTGCGAGGTCTCAACATTGCCCGCAACGACAGCTGCCGGATATTTCGGCTTCAGCATGCAGTCATCGGGAATGACGATGTTGATGGGGCGCAGGCAGCCCGCGTTCATCGGGATGTCGCCATCCACCATCACGCGGAAGCAGTAGAGCACGGCAGCCCGCGTCACCGGTTCCGGCGCGTTGAAGTTGGAGCTCTGCTGCGGCGAGGTGCCGGTGAAGTCCACCGTCGCCTCGCGGGCCTCCTTGTCGACCGTGATCTTGACGCAGATCTTCGCGCCCTGATCGGTGGTGGTGGTGAACTCGCTGTCATGCAGCGCGTCGATCACCCGACGCACGCTTTCCGCCGCATTGTCCTGCACGTGGCCCATATAGGCCTGCACCACGTCCAGCCCGAAATGGGCGACCATCTTGCGAAGTTCCTGAACGCCCTTCTCGTTGGCCGCGATCTGGGCCTTGAGGTCGGCGACATTCTGAACCGGGTTGCGGCAGGGATACTTGTGGTCGGTGAGAAGATGGATCGTCTCCTCCTCCCGGAAGCGCCCCTGATCGACCAGCAGGAAGTTGTCGATCAGAACTCCTTCCTCATCCACCGTCGTCGCCCGTGGCGTCATGGAGCCCGGCGCGGTGCCGCCCACATCGGCGTGGTGACCGCGCGAGGCCGCCCAGAACAGGATTTCCTTGCCCTCATCGTCAAAGACCGGCGAGACGACCGTGATATCGGGAAGGTGCGTGCCGCCATTATAGGGCGCGTTGAGCGCGAAGACGTCGCCCGGACGGATCTTGCCCTCATTCAGCCGGATGACCGTTTCCACCGAGCGGTCCATGGAGCCCAGATGCACCGGCATGTGCGGGGCATTGGCGACCAGAGTGCCGTCCTTGTCAAAGACCGCGCAGGAGAAATCCAGCCGCTCCTTGATGTTGACCGAATAGGCGGTGTTCTGCAGCGTCACGCCCATCTGTTCGGCGATGTTCATGAAGAGGTTGTTGAAGACCTCCAGCATGACCGGATCGGCCTCGGTGCCAACCGCCTGCGCGCGCTTGGCCGCGACCACGCGCTTCAACACGATATGATCCTTGACGGTGAGTTCCGCCTGCCAGCCCGGCTCCACGACGATGGTCGCATGCGGCTCCATGATGAGCGCAGGACCGGAAATCGTCATGCCCGGCTGAATGGCGTCGCGCCGGTAGATGGCCGCATCGTGCCATTCGCCATCGGAGAAGAAGCGGGTTTTCGCGGTCGCCGCAGCATCGGCGGACGACAACGCGTGATCCGGCTCCTCGATGCCGGCGCCACCGCCGATGGTTTCCACCTCAAGGGCTTCCACCACCACAGGCTTGGCCTCATAGACGAAACCGAACTGCGCCTTATGGGCAGCCTCGAACTCGGCCATCATCGCCGGAATATCGGCCAGCGTGACGAGAAGCGGCGTATCGGTGCCCGCATAGCGCAGATGCGCACGGACAAGCGTCTGGCACTCCGCGACCGGAATGCCCTGACCGAGGAGTTCGCTTTCGGTTTCCGACGCCAGCGAGGCGCGAAGACTATCGAGATCGGCAAGAAGCGAGGGCTCCAGCGTCTTCACCACCGCCTGCTGGCGGGTGGCGCGAATATCGGCGAGCCCCATGCCATAGGCAGACAGGATACCGGACAGCGGATGGACGATCACCGTCTTCATGCCGAGATTGTCGGCCACCATGCAGGCGCTCTGCCCGCCCGCGCCGCCGAAGCAGGTCAGCGCATATTCGGTGACGTCATAACCGCGCTGAACGGAGATCTTCTTGATGGCGTTGGCCATGTTGGCCACCGCGATCTTGAGAAAGCCATCGGCAACCTCGGCCGCGCTGCGGCCATCGCCGATGCGCGCGGCCATGTCGGAGAACTTCGCCTTGACCGCATCTTCATCCAGCGCCTCGTCCGCATTGGGGCCGAAGATTTTGGGGAAGAAGTCGGCGGAAAGCTTGCCGACCATCACGTTGGCATCGGTGACCGCAAGCGGCCCGCCGCGAAGATAGCAGGCAGGGCCCGGATTGGCGCCTGCGCTGTCCGGGCCAACCTGAAAGCGGCCATCGCGATAATGCAGGATGGACCCGCCACCGGCGGCCACCGTGTGGATCATCATCATCGGCGCGCGCATGCGAACGCCCGCGACTTCCGTCTCAAAGGCGCGCTCATATTCGCCGTTGAAGTGGGAGACGTCCGTGGACGTGCCGCCCATGTCAAAGCCGATGATCTTGTCGAAACCGGCAATCTTGGAGGTCTCCACCGCGCCGACGACACCGCCGGCCGGCCCGGACAGGATCGCATCCTTGCCCTGGAAGAGATCCGCCGCGGTCAAACCACCCGAGGACTGCATGAACATCAACCGGCAGTCGGTGCCCTCGATCTGAAGCTCCTCGGCCACCTGTTCGACATAGCGGCGCAGGATCGGCGAGAGATAGGCATCGACCACGGTCGTGTCGCCACGGCCCACCAGCTTCATCAGCGGCGAGACCTCATGCGAAATGGAGATCTGCGGAAAGCCGATCTCGCGCGCAACCGCCGCCACCTGCTTTTCGTGCTCGGGATAGGCATAGGCATGCATGAAAACGATGGCGAGCGAACGGATGCCGTCATCAAAAGCCGCCTGAAGCCCGGCGCGCACCGCGTCGAGATCCGGCACCTTTTCCACCGTGCCGTCTGAGCGCACACGCTCTTCGCACTCCACGACCTTCTCGTAGAGCATTTCCGGCTTGATGATTTCCTTGGCGAAGATGTCGGGCCGGTCCTGATAGCCGATCTCCAGCGCATCGCGGAAACCCTTGGTGATGAGCAGCAGCGTGCGGTCGCCCTTGCGCTCCAGCAGCGCATTGGTGGCGACCGTGGTGCCCATCTTGACGGTGGCGATGTTCTCCGCCGGAATGCGCGCGCCTTTTTCCACGCCCATCAGCTCGCGAATGCCTTGAATGGCGGCGTCGCGATAGACTTCCGGGTTTTCAGACAACACCTTGTGGGCACGGATCTCGCCGTCTGGCGTGCGCGCCACGATATCGGTGAAAGTGCCGCCACGATCGATCCAGAAATCCCACTTAGCCGTCATAGGTGAAGCCCCTTGTCAGATGCGTTCGTTGGAAGGTTCGCCATGCCCCACAATTGAGCACCGCCATTATTAAGGCAAGACACTCACAATTTATCGATAAAATGTCAACGTGGTTCACGCAGATTCAGAGCGCCCCTGCGGAACTTTTTCGCGCCGCCCGCACCTGCAAGACATTCACCCTGCCACCGCAGACGTCCTCAATCGGCCATTGTCTCAATGGAAGCAAAGCTCTCGGCGGGTTTGGCCGGGTCGTCGAAGGGGCGATCCACCTCCACGATGGTGTCGGGATAAAACCCGTTGAAATGGGTGCGCAGCGACAGGGAATAGGCCCCGATATGGCCGATCTCGATCCAGTCGCCGGTGTCCACCGTCTCCGGCAACCAGAAGGGGCGCGACAGGATATCGACGCTGTCGCAGGTTGCCCCGCAGACCTTGAAGGGCACGATCTTTTCCGCATCACCCGTGCGGCGCTTGCGGGCCGGATCGGGAATATGGCGGGCGGGAAGCGTGATCTTGCCGGTCCAGCTATCCGACAGCGAGGCCCAGATACCGTCATTGATGTAAAGGCGGCGGCCCTTCTTCAAAAGCACCCGCACCACGAGCGAGATGGACCGCGCGCAGATGGCGCGGCCCGGCTCCGCCACGATGGGCAGATCATTAAAGCCCCAGTCATCGAGATCCAGCTTCAGTTGTTCGATCAGTTCCGGCGTCGTGGGCACCTGCGGGGCCTTGCGGCGCGGATCGTGGCCGTAGGTGGCGGGAAAGCCGCCGCCCACATCGAGCGCGACAAGCGGCACGCCCGCGCGCGAACGCACCCAATCGGCGGACGCCAGAGCGCGTTCATAGGTCTCCGCCTCCTCGATCTGGGAGCCCACATGGAAGCACAGCCCGCATTTGAAGCCGATCCGATCGATACGCTGCAAGAGCTCCACCGCATGACCGGGCGCGGCCCCGAACTTCTTGGAAAGCTCGTAGGCCGCATGCCCCTTGGTGGCGATGCGCACGAAGATGGTGATGTCCGCGGGATCGAGATCGAGCGCCCGCACCACGCGCAGGACCTTCGCCACCTCGTCCTCGTGATCGAGCGACATGGTGCGGATGCGGTAGGTCTCAAGCGCCAGCCGGATATCGGACTGCGCCTTGACCGGGTGCATGTAGAGAAGCTCCGCCTTCGGCGCGACGGAGCGCACGGCCTCGAATTCCGCCGGAGAGGCAACGTCGAAGCAATTGACGCCCGCCTCCGCCAGTGCTTTCAGCACAAAAGGCTCCCCATTGGTCTTCACCGCATAGGCGGTCTTGCCCGGGAAGGCGCGCAGGAAGGTTTTTGCATCGGCGGTGAGAACTTGAGGATGAAAGCAATAGACCGGGTGGTCGGGGCGAAGCGCGAGCGTCATTTCGCGGGCGTTGTCATATCGATCCATCATTGATCTGTCCCTGTCTGCCCCGTTCGTGTCGCGTTGCAGGATGGATGGCAGTCACAACTCCCTCCAACAACCTCCGGCGATCAAGAGCTCTCACCGAGATCAGCTCAATATCGCACATTGATGCCGGGTTTCCCTTCGGGCGATATTTTCCCACAGGCTTATCTCACCTTAGGTAATATACCCCCATTCGTTTGTATTATTCACAAGTCCACGCCACGAGGTTTACCCATGGCCATTGTCAAATTGAAGACATTCTTGATCATCATTGCCTTGTCGTTTCCTATCCTTGCAAAAGCACAGGATACGGATGCGGCGAACATGTCAAAGCCGGGAAACATCTGCTCCGACACAGACACTTACGCCCTTTGCACATCGGCCAGATGCATCCCCGCCCCACAGTCCTTCGATCAGGACAAGACGTCTTTACGCAACGCAGGGGCAGAGGCAAACGCCCTTGCCACGACCGCCATATGCGCATGCGAAGTGACGTCCGGTCCGAATTTCGGCATCGCCACATCCTGCGAGGAACGCCAGTCCCGTACGCAGCCCGATGGGCTTGTACATGTCGTCTCGCTCTATTCCTTCAATCAGGCGCCGACGAACCCCGTGATGGCCTGCCCGTCCGGAAAACCCTGGACCGACTGCCTCGACAAGCCCTGCGTCGTGGATCCGGCCGACCCGTTGAAGGCGATCTGTTCGTGCGACATCAAACGAACCGCGACTTTCGTCACCTATGGCGGCGCCTGCAATACGCTGACCTGTGACAATGCCTACTGGTCGGCAGCGACCCCGCAATCCTTCGTGATCGGCACAACCGAACTTCTGGGCGCAAGCGACCTGACGAAGAGCCCGGTCAGCTTCTGCCCATCCGTGGAAACGATGATAGAGAAGGAAGAAGGTAGCCCCGACACCCCGACACGTTTCCGAAATTGGGTTCTCGGTCATCAGTGACACCCCCCGTTACTGGCAGATGCGATAAGTGCAGGTCTTGCCATGGCAGCCCTGATCGAGATGCAGATGGTCCTGATGATAGGCGTCGCCCTCCGGCGAAAGCACGGTCAGGAACCGGTCGCAGGCAGCCTTGCGCACCACCAGCAGGAAGGCCTTTTCCGCCCCGTCGCCCTTCCAGCCCTCTTCCACACTCACCTGCCGCCCATCGGCGAGCCGGAATGCGGAAATGTCGATCGCGTTGCCGGTCGCATGTTCGGAGAGCTTGCCATTTGGCAGGTTGTTGCGCCGCCTGCAATGGAAGGAGGCGGCGACCTGCACGCTTTCCACGCGAGACCCCAGATGCGCCAGCGCAGCAGGCGCAACGACCTCACTCATCCAGGAGGCATACGAGGCCGCAAGCGCGCAATCGAGCGTGGCCGAGGGCGTGAGCGCGATCTCGCCCTCATCTCCGACCGCGGACAGTGCCACGGGCACGGGGATCTGACAGGCAGGCACATCCGGCAAGGGCTGCGCGGCGCGTTTCATCACCGCACCATCAAAGGTGCAGGCGACCGGGCGATCGGGTTTGCCTTCCCGCACGTCCGGCCTGGCACGGGCAAAAACATCATCGGCCCGCTCAGGCTTTGGCGGCGGCAATCGATCCATATCGGGTTTGGGGGCGGGCGCGGCCTCTGGCTGCACGTCTTGCGCAGACGCCTCGCTGTTTGAGGGCGGAACAGGCGCAGCTTCCGGCACGGCGGCTTTCCCCGGCGCTGCCGGTCGCGCGCGCGGGGTCCCGGGCGTCTGCGAACCGGCTTCAGCGGGCTTTGCCTTGCCCCCCTCTTCCATCGCCTGGCCTTGAGACGCGGGCGCGAATTGCGAGGAAACTTGCGAGGCCGCAAAACCGGCTCCGCCCCCGCCCACAAGAGCAAGAAACGTCAAGAGCGCAGCCTTGGCGGAGAACATGTGCATTCCGGTTACCTGTCTGCCTCCCCAAAACCTCATCCCGCCGTCGTCAATCCTGCTCTTTGCCAAGACATCGGATCGGTTCATGCCTATTCCCAACGCGGGCCGGGAGGAATAGGTTTCATCGGATGCCCGAAAGGAAGGCGCAATGACCTGGGAACTCTACTCCGCCTATCTGGTGGCAACCTTGATCGTTCTGGCGATCCCCGGACCGACGATCATGCTCGTCGTCTCCTACGCGCTGGCGCAAGGCCGACGCACCGCACTGGCCTCTGTTACCGGCGTGGCGCTGGGCGATGCCACGGCCGCAACCCTGTCGCTTGCAGGCCTCGGCGCGGTTTTGGCGACCTCCGCCACGCTTTTCACGATCCTGAAATGGGTGGGCGCGGCCTATCTCATCTGGCTCGGCTGGAAGATGTGGCGCACCTCGCCCGCCCCCTTGCAGACGGTCGCGACCGCCACACGCGACAGCCGCACCATTCTGCTTCATGCGTGGATCGTGACGGCGCTGAACCCGAAGGGCATCGCCTTCTTCATCGCCTTCCTGCCGCATTTCATCGCGCCGGGCGCACCTGTCGCCCCGCAACTTGTGTTGATGGGCGTCACCTTCGTGGTCCTCGCCATCGTCAATGCCGGGCTTTATGCGCTGGCGGCAGCCGCCGTGCGGGAAAAGATCAACCGCCCCGAGACGCTGAAGGCGATCCATCGTCTCGGCGGCAGCGTCCTGATCATGGCAGGCGTTCTGACGGCGGCCATGCGCCGTGTCACAGCCTGAGTTCCTCATCGAACGCGCAAGCCGTCAGGGCTTGACCACTTCGCCGTCTTCCTTGGTGAAGTCCGCGACGGGCGCGTCCAGAAGCTCCAGAACCGTTTCCGACGGACGGCAGAGCTTCACGCCCTTGTTCGTCACCACGATGGGACGGTTGATGAGGATCGGATGCGCCATCATGAAATCGATCAACTCGTCGTCCGACCACTTGTCATCACCAAGCCCAAGCTCGTCATAAGGCGTCCCCTTCTGGCGAAGGACATCGCGCACCGGGATGTCCATCGCGGCGATCAGCTCCACCAGCTTTTCGCGCGACGGCGGGGTCTTCAGATATTCGATGACCTCCGGCTCCACGCCGCTCTCGCGGATCATGGCCAGAACGTTGCGCGACGTGCCGCATTTCGGATTGTGGTAGATGGTGACGGGCATGGACAAACCTCGATTGCTCAGCCCCAGCAGGCTCTGCAAGGGGCAAGGGTGGGGGCGTTTCTTTTTGGGTCGGAACCGGCTTCGGTCCAG
Organism: Breoghania sp.; assembly: GCF_963674635.1. Taxonomy (NCBI): domain Bacteria; kingdom Pseudomonadati; phylum Pseudomonadota; class Alphaproteobacteria; order Hyphomicrobiales; family Stappiaceae; genus Breoghania; species Breoghania sp. The sequence goes on along the minus strand of NZ_OY771475.1, from coordinate 31,747 downwards.
TTCAAATCTCTTGAAGCCGCGGATCGAGGGCGAAGCGCTCCTGCTGAACATCCTCGTAATGCCCCTGCGCTCGCGTGGAATCGAACACGAGGTTCCAGCTGTGGCGCGAAACGGCGGACGGTATGAGCACAAAAACATGCTCAGCCAGCAGCTGATCGCCAAAATTTTGCTGGTTGCGCCCCGGCGTCACAGGAACCAACCAGTTGGGATTGGGCACATCATCCGGCTGGACGACATGGATTTGCGAGGGTTCGCGTATGCGCGCACTGGTTAGATAGTGGGGCGCCGTATCCAGAACCTTGAAGCCCTTGTGAACAGCAACCTCAAGGCACGCCGTGGCCGGATCGAGCGAGGCGTAAACCGCTCGAACGCCGCGGGAATTCCAGCGCCCCCCAGCCTGGAAAGCACCCTCCCCTGAAGACCATGTCTTGTGATGTCGCGCCTGATCGATGCGCCAGAAGCGAATGTGGCCAGAGCCGAGCGGCGGAGGCAGAGGGATCACGTATAGACCCCGTATTCCAGTCGCGTGAGATATTCCTCAACCGCCTCGGCACCTGCGGAGGTGTGGAGAAGATCGATGGGCTTGCGGTTGGACAGACCGACGGCCGGACGGGTCATCCACGCCTCGGCATCTTCCCTGCTCCCCATGACGTCGATCGCATGACCGAAAATCTCGGCAAAGCGCCATGTCCGACTGCTCTGCTCGACGCTCAGCAGCTTCTTCTTGTCATCGCTCTTGAGCCGCTGAAGCGTCCGCAGACTGATCCCGACAGATTTCGACAAGGCATCGTCAGAGGCCCGAAAGCCGACAATTTTCGCGAGGTACAAAAGCGATGCGGCAGGCAACCCCTTCGCCAGCACGTCATGTGCTTCCAGAACATTGCGGATCGGCTCGCGGATCGTCTTTTCACCGCCGAGCAAGTCATACGTCCGTGCAACGTCACTCTCTATCTGGATTGCCTCGGTCATTCGCCTCAACCCTCGCGACATCTGTCGCACATAATATGACGCGTGTCGCAGAGGATTTCAAGCACACGTTCCGCAAGGACAAGCGGGCCTAGCCCAGCTTGTCCTCCCTCGCCCTTTTGGGCTCGACGTCGACGCGCTTGATGTCCACCATGTCGAGCGCCCGCCGTATGACAGCAATGCGTTCGCAGCGCTTTCCGCAATACCGTGTTCCCCTTGCGCCGCATCGGCGTATTCCGGGTGAGGTCAGCGCATGCAAGCGAAAGGACCGCGCTTTAGACGCGGACAAGCACACGTTCCAGTATTCTGCGACCCCCCTCCATTACGGGCCGACCTTGCCGCTCGCCCAAGGTGTGCAGATACCGCCAGTTGTCAAAAACCACTGTCTGACCAGGCTCCCAGTTCACCACCTTCGGACTCGCCGAATTTATCATGCCTTCCATGATGCCCGCCGCCACGGACCGCCGCCGGAAATAGGGCCTCATGCAATTGGTATCCCAGATAAGCACATCGCTCCTTGAGCGTGTATCGAACCTTAGAACGCGCGTGAGCCGTCGACGAGAGGCCCCGTCTTCCACATACCAGGGCTCCCGACGCAAAGCGCGCCACTGCTCCGCCGGCAGATCCGCGCTGTGAATGTCGATAAACAGGGTCGGTCGGTCGCTCTGGGCATCGCTGCGCAAACGCATGATCGCGTAGCGCGGCGGAGGATCCTGATAGGCGCAATCGGTATGGAAAGGCATCTGGCGCCCCGCATAGACGGTTGCAAACTCGCGCGCGGAATATCCTTCAGGCCGAGGCGCACCCAATTGATCGACGAGATCGTCGCCATCGACCGACGGCACAGGCTGACCCAGCCGCATGGCGAGAGCGACCAGATCGAGATCGTGGCAAACCCCGAGATTGACAAACCCCGTCAAGCGCAGCGCCTCAACCTGAGCCTCACTCAGGGCCGGGCTTGTCATTGCAAGGCTTCGCCCAGATCACGCAAGGGATCGTAGCCACAATCCGGCTTCGCATGCGCGTGCCCGTCAGGCCCGATGGCCGAAGGCCGACAATCGAAACAGGCGTAGCGGAATTCGCATTGGGAACACGTCTCGATATTGTCTTTTCCCAGATAGGCCTTCTGTTTGAAGGAAGAGGTGGAAATGATGTCTTCGACACTCATCTCTGTCACATCACCAATGTCGGTCTCGCGCTGCATGATGCAGCTCATGACCTCGCCCCGAGCCCCAATCGCCAGATGATCGTGAAAACAGTTGTGGTAGGTGCCCGCGCGATCCCAACGGGCAAATCCGTAGGACATCGGGCCGGGAAGACTGTTGAGATCGTTGCTTTCCGCCCAGCAAAGCTCCGTCCCCCGCCCGACCTGCGAGGATGCGACCACATCGAAATGCTTCAGACCGAGCTCGCGCGCCCAGGCCTCGAGCCGAGTTTTCTTGTCGTCCGCACCGTCAGACAAATCCGTGTAGATACCGGCAAAAACGCGAATTCCCTCATCAAGAAGCAGGCGCACATTTGCGACGGTCTTGACCCAGGAGCCGATCTTGCCGGTTGTGGTGTCATGCTCTTTGCCGGAAGCGCCATAGAGCGACGTTCCGATCTGGATATTCCACTGCTTCAGTTTGGGAACGACACGCGGCAAAGTGGGTACCGACACGAGATTTGAAAAAATACAGATCGTGACATCCTGGGATCTGCTGCGAATATGCGCCGCGACCGCTTCGATCACATCCATGCGGATGGTCGGTTCCCCTCCGATAAAGGTGAACTGCTCCACCCCCCAATCAAGAAACTTGTCGACAACCCCTGTCCATTGTTCGATGGAAAGCTCACCTGCCCTGGAGCGCTGGGGACCCGATTCCGCATAGCAATGCATGCAAGTGAGATTGCAGCTGTCTGTAAGCTCTAGCCAGACATGCTTGAACCGGTCAGGCAGGACAAATTCACCATTCGCGGCGGCGACCGGCGGCAAGAGCGAACGGGGCACAGGGCGCCCCGCCTCCAGCCACCCACGCTGGTTCATGTCCGCGACAGCCTTCCAGAACTGCCCGGTCTCCAGCGACAAGTCCTTCGCCCGCGGCCGACGCCCTTCCGCCAACGCGCAGAGTATGCGCACCTGCGCATCGTCAAGCGCAGAGCAAACCTTGCTATTGTCGTCATAAAGGGCGGCGCGGCGGGCGCCATGCAGAACATAGATTTGATCGCGAACGCGCATCACCCCTCCCCTGAAAAGGACGCCTCTATCGCGCGCCTTTCGGGCAGATCTGCGCCTTGGGCTTGCAGCTCTTGTCATCTGGACCATCATCGGGAAAGGACTGGCTGCCCGTCGGAATGATCGTGATGATATGCACAATCGCGCCGGATGCCTGCGCATCCTGGATCACGTTGTGAAGATGCTCCGCAACATCAGGAAAACCGGTCAGAACTTCAAAACGCGCTTCTTCCGACATTATAAAAACCCCAAACACCAATAATCCAACAAGCTAAATCTGCCCCAGGGCCTCCCTATAATCAAGTACCCCTACGTCATTTTATAAATGTCAAACATCGCCATGCATTTCACATGCACGAGAACAAGCAACCGAACGCCCCGATGGGCGATCTTGATATGAAATATTCAATTTAATTAAAAATTTATACTACGATGCCGAAACCGGACTACCCCAGCTTCTCCTCCACCACCAGCATGGAGGCGGCGTCGAAGCCTTTGGTGTCCATCATGTCGGCAACGCGGCGCATGGAGGAGAGGAGGTCGCGGCGTTCATCTTCTGGCAGGGCCGCGAAGCGTTCGCGGAAATCGTCGTGCAACATCGGCGGGGCGGAACCAAGCACCTCCTGCCCGCGTTCGGTTACACGAGTGTGCACGATCCGGCGATCATCGGCGGAGCGATAGCGCTCAACGAGCCCCTTTGCCTCCAGCTTGTCGAGGATGGTCACCACCGTGGCAGCGCTGAGATCGGAAGCTTCGGAAATCGCGCGCGTGGTCACCTGCCCCAAATCCTGGGCAGCCTGCAGAACGACAATCTGCGGGATGGTAAGCCCCACCGCACGTGAGACCTCTCGTGAACGCAGATCGATGGAACGGACGATCCGGCGTATCGCCTTGAACATCGTGGCCGTTTGGTCAGCTTTTGCGGGCAAATTCATGAAAGCCGGAGGCCGGCTGCTCCCTATGCGTATCCGGCGACATGCCAGAATGTCGCACATATCGTTTGAACTCTAATCGATATGCCTCTAATGATATCGCGTCAAATTAATAATGTGAGGTACCTGTATAACCATGTGTGGAATTTGCGGCGAGATTCACTTCGACGGTGCCCCGGCATCCGCGGCCCGGCTGGAACGCATGACCGACGCCCTCGCCCCTCGCGGGCCGAACGGGGCCGGCATCGTCACCCGCGGGGCCGTGGGGCTCGGCCACCGTCGGCTGAAGATCATCGATCTTTCGGAAAAAGCCGCCCAGCCCTTCGTTGATACGGGCCTCGGCCTGACCATCGCTTTCAACGGCTGCATCTACAATTACGAAGAGCTGCGCCGCGCATTGCAGGCCAAGGGCCACGTTTTCGCCTCCACCGGCGACACGGAAGTGATCCTGAAAGCCTGGGCCGAATGGGGCCCCGCCGCGGTGCCCAAACTCCACGGCATGTTCGCCTTTGCCATCCATGAGCGTGAAAGCGGCCGGGTTACTCTGGTGCGCGACCGTTTCGGCATCAAGCCGCTTTATCTGGCCGAAACCGGAAAGACGCTGCGCTTCGCCTCCACCCTGCCCGCCCTTCTGGCCGCGGGCGACGTCGACACCGACATCGACCCGGTGGCGCTGCATCACTACATGAGCTGGCATGCGGTCGTCCCCGCCCCGCGCACGATCCTGAAAGGGGTTCGCAAGCTGCCCGCTGCCACGATCCGCGTGATCGAACCGGACGGACGCACCAGCGACGAGATTTACTGGAAGCCCGTTTTCGAACGCACCAGCGAGGATCTCGCCCGCTCCGGCGAGGAATGGCGCGACATGGTGCTGGACAGCTTGCGCACCTCCGTCGACCGCCGCATGGTCGCCGACGTGCCGGTGGGCGTGCTGCTTTCCGGCGGCGTGGACTCATCCATGATCGTCGGCCTTCTGGCGGAGGCGGGACAAAAGGGCCTGACCACATTCTCCATCGGCTTTGAGGAAGCCAATGGCGAGAAGGGCGACGAATTCGTCTATTCCGATCTCATCGCCAAGCACTACGGCACCAGCCACAACAAGATCTTCATCCAGTCCTCGGAGATGATGGAGAATCTGCCCAAGGCGATTGCCGCCATGTCTGAGCCGATGGTCTCCTATGACAATATCGGCTTCTTCCTGCTTTCGCGCGAGGTCTCCAAGCACATCAAGGTCGTGCAGTCCGGCCAGGGCGCGGACGAGGTCTTCGGTGGCTATCACTGGTATCCGCCCATGTCCGGCTCCACCAATCCGGTCGCCGACTATGCGGGCGCCTTCTTCGACCGCACGCACGAGCAGATGGCCACCCATCTCCAGCCGCATGTCATGGCCAACCGCGACGAGAGCCTCGCCTTCGTGGAAAGCCACTTTGCGCAGGCAGGCGCGGATGATCCCGTGGACAAGGCGTTGCGCCTCGACACCAATGTGATGCTGGTGGACGATCCGGTAAAGCGCGTCGACAACATGACGATGGCCTGGGGCCTGGAGGCGCGTGTGCCCTTCCTCGACCACGAACTGGTGGAACTCGCCGGCCGCATTCCGGCGAAATTCAAGCTCGATCAGGGCGGCAAGGGCGTATTGAAGGAAGCGGCGCGCAAGGTCGTTCCGGCTGACGTGATCGATCGGCCCAAGGGCTACTTCCCCGTCCCGGCGCTGAAATACATTCAGGGGCCTTATCTTGAAATGGTCCGGGATACGCTGACCAACGAGAAGGCCCGCTCGCGCGGTCTCTTCCGTGAAGACTATCTGGACGCCCTGTTCGCCAATCCGACCGAGCATATCACCAAACTGCGCGGTTCGGAGCTTTGGCAGGTCGCCCTTCTGGAGACATGGCTACAGGCGCAGGGGGTCTGAGAATGGCGGAGAAAAAGAGGCGGCAAGCCAAGGCGGCCTTCGATCACCGGCTTCGCCGCATGCGCGACCAGGGCCTGAAACCACCGCTGGAATTCGACGAGGCGGGCACCAATGCCGCCATCGACTGCGGCTGGGGCAAGCTGATTTTCGCCGAGACGTTCGAAAACCCCGAAGAGCTGACCGCCACTTTGCGCGAGGAAGGTCCAGACCGGCGCGACATCGCCTTTCACGTGCGCGATCCGCACGTGCTGCTGGCGACAGCGCCGCAGGAGCTTTTCCTCGACCCCTCGCACACCTACCGGCTGAACCTGTCCACCTACCGGCCCTCGCGGCGCGCGCACAAGGGCTTCCATGTGCGCCGACTGGCGACCGAACGCGACGCGATGGCGGTGAATGTCATCTACCAGACGCGCGGCATGGTTCCTGTGCCGCCGGATTTTTTCTGGTCGCGCCGCTCCGCGCTCGCCATCACCGTGCTTGTGGCCGAGGATGCGGAAACGGGGGAGATTCTGGGTACCGTCTACGGCATCGACCACCGCCGTGCCTTTGGCGACACGTCGAATGGCAGTTCGTTGTGGTGCCTTGCGGTCTCCCCGCAAGCCCCCCATGGCGGCATCGGAGAGGCGCTGGTGCGCCACCTGATCGAGCAGTTCAAGGCGCGCGGCTGCGCCTATCTCGACCTCTCGGTCATGCACGACAACGAGCAGGCCATCGCGCTCTATGAAAAGCTGGGCTTCGAGCGTGTGCCCTTCTTCACCGTCAAGCGCAAGAACCCGATCAACGAGAAGTTCTACGCCGGGCCGGCAACGGAAGAAGACCTGAACCCCTATGCCCAGATCATCGTCAACGAGGCCCGCAGGCGCGGCATCCACGTTGAGGTGACGGATGCGGAGGGCGGCTTCTTCCGCCTCACCTATGGCGGACGCTCGATCCAATGCCGCGAAAGCCTGTCGGAATTCACCACCGGCGTTGCCGTTTCCATCTGCGACGACAAGGCGGTCACGCGCCGCGTCGTCTCTAAGGCGGGCGTGCTCGTTCCCGATCAGATCGAGATCGGTGCGAACGAGGAGGAAAGCGTCAGGGCCTTTCTGGAAAAACACGGCTCCCTCGTCGTCAAACCGGCGCGCGGAGAACAGGGCCGCGGCGTCGCCATCGACCTCAAGACCATGGACGAGGTGACGGAAGCCATCACCACGGCACGCACGCTGTGCGACCGGGTAATCATCGAGGAATTCGTCACCGGCAACGACCTGCGCCTCGTGGTGATCGACTACCGGGTTGTCGCTGCTGCCATGCGCCGCCCGCCGCTGGTGGTGGGAGATGGACGCTCGACCATCGCGGAACTCATCGCCCGCCAGAGCCGCCGCCGCGAGGCCGCAACGGGGGGAGAATCCTCCATTCCCGTCGATGGCGAGACCGAACGTTGCCTGGCCTCCACCGGCCTGAGCCTCGACACGGTTCTGGAGCAAGGCCGCGACGCGATCGTGCGCCGCAGCGCCAATCTGCACACCGGCGGCACCATTCACGATGTCACCGGCGAAGTGCATCCGACCCTGATCGAAGCCGCGATCAACGCGGCCAGAGCGATTGAAATCCCCGTGACCGGTATCGACCTGATGGTTCAAAGTCCGCGCGAGCCGGACTACCGTTTCATCGAGGCCAATGAACGACCGGGCCTTGCAAACCACGAACCCCAGCCCACGGCTGAGCGCTTCGTCGATCTGCTGTTCCCACTGTCGATCCCGCAAGCGGCTCGCGAAGCCCGGAGGAAATAGACCTGACATGACCCTGCTTTCCGTCGATATGGATTATCTCGCCAAGACGCTGCGTGATCTTTTGAAGATCCCGAGCCCGACCGGCTATACCGACGCGATTGCCCGCCATGTGTGCGAGGAACTGGGCCGTCTTGGGCTGGATTACGAGCTGACACGACGCGGCGCGGTGCGCGCCATGCTGCCCGGCAAGAGCCGCCGTCCGGCCCGCGCCTTCGTCAGCCACGTCGACACGCTGGGCGCGCAGGTCAAGTATCTGAAAGACAATGGTCGGCTGGAACTTGTGCCCATCGGCCATTGGTCGGCCCGGTTCGCCGAAGGTGCGCGCGCCACAATCTTCACGGAAAAAGGGGCCTATCGCGGCACCATCCTGCCGCCCAAGGCGTCAGGGCACACCTTCAATGAAGAAGTGGACACCGCGCCCATCGGCTGGCGCCATGCGGAATTGCGCATCGATGCACTGGCCCGCAACCGCGCCGACGTGGAGCACCTCGGCATCGAGGTCGGCGACATTGTCGCCATCGATCCTCAACCGGAATTTCTCGATAACGGCTTCATTGTCTCGCGCCACCTCGACAACAAGGCGGGCGTGGCGATCATGCTGGCTGCAGCCAAGGCGCTGATCGATGCCAATGAAAAGCCTCCGGTCGATATCTTCTGGATCTTCACCATTGCCGAAGAGGTCGGCCACGGCGCGTCGTCCATCCTGACGCCCGACATCGCCTCGCTGATCGCGATCGACAACGGCACCACGGCGCCGGGCCAGAACTCCGACGAATTCGGCGTCACCATTTCCATGGCGGACCAGAGCGGCCCCTTCGATTTCCATCTGACGCGCAAGTTGGTGCAGCTGTGCAAGGACAACGACATTCGCTACCAGAAGGATGTCTTCCGCTATTACCGTTCCGATGCGGCTTCCGCCATCGAGGCGGGAGCGGATGTGCGAACTGCGCTGATGACCTTCGGCGTGGATGCCAGCCATGGCTATGAGCGCATCCATTTCCACGCCCTGCGCTCTCTGGTGGAACTGACAACCAGCTTTGCCATGAGCTCGGTCGCCATCCGGCGTGACGCCAAGGAACATGCTGGCCTGAAGGGCTTCACACGTCAGCCCATGGCCAAGGCGGAACAGCACCTGACGGCGGAAGTGGAAGAGCCGGAAGACGTGGAAATCGAATACGTGAACGAGGCTGAGACCTGACGCTTGCGCGGTCCGGCCCGCGCTATTCGGCGGCCTTGCGCCCCCCGGAGAGAATCTCGCGGGCCCGTTCCGGGCTCATTTCCGCGTATTGCGCAAGGCTGTCCTGCGCCTGCTGGCCCGTCATGCGAAGACGGCGCGACCGCATGCGCACGATATGCGCGAAGGCTTCAGGAGAAAGCTCCAGAGCGCGGCAAAGCAGGATCAACGGCCCGTCATCGCCCTTGAGAACGAGACGTGTGGTCACCGTTTCAGACACGTTGCCCACACGTGAGAACAGCAGGGCCAGATCGACCGGCTTGTCGTTCTTGGCAAAGAAGGTCGCAACTTCGTCAAGCGGCGCCTTGCCCTCGACCACAGCCGCGATGGCGCTCTCGGTCTGGGCCTGCGCCGATCCCATTTCGCGCAACTGCGATTTCACCTCGTCCGCCATGCACTGCGTGAGAAGCTGCAAGAGCCCCGGATGACCGGCAATGCTCTCCAGCCGCCCGCGGATCTGGCGCGACAGGAAGGGTATGAGCCGCTTGGCAGGATCAGGCGGCAGATCATGGCGGCGCACCAGGGCTTCCTGGAGTTCCTCATCCTTGCGGGACTTGGCCACAAGCGCATCGAAACTGTCCACGGACAGCGAGGCGGTCCGGTTGCCGGTCACCGCGCGCAGCACGTCATTGGTCCCGCGCCTGACGATGACATCGGTCACCGGAGCAGACAGCCCCTTGCGCTCGGCAAGGGCCTTGAGATGCGGCTGTTCCTTGCGTTCAGCCAGAGCCACCAGATCGTCAGTCTCAAGAACCGGGGAATTTTGAAGGATCAGGGCGGCGATTTCGAGGAGATCGTCATCCGCCAACCGTATCGCCACATCGCGCGGCAGGAGCTTGTGATCGCTGACCCGGTTGGCCAGCGAAAGGCGCGCTGAATCTTCGAGGCGACTGAAGAAGCTCAGGACCACGCTGCCGAAAACCTGAGCGAGTTCCTCAGCCTTCGCGCCCTCGACGGCCAGAAACAGGTCCGTCAGAACATCCACCAACACATTGCGGTCAACTTCGTCGCCGCTTCGTGCCATGGCGGTCAATCGATCAAGAGCCTGCATTCCAAACCCGCACCCGCGAAAAAAACATGACAGGACATCGCCTCGGACGACTCATACCAACATGGAAGCGAACGACCTCAGGCCGATTTCATCGTATCAGGATATCGCCAATGACTTCAGGAAGGATTAACACCCCCTTCAGTTTTCAGGGGACAAACCGTGGAAAAAAGTTAATAGACATTTCTGACGGTGCCGACTTTGCAGGCCATTGATTCAGTGCCGCTATCGCCCCCGTAGCCCCGACGCCTCCCCGGCGTTTGCTGCATGGCACAATCATTTTCGCTTCTCATGCGACCTTTGTCTAAATAATCTGTACTCCCTTAAGAAGCACGACAGGAGGCATAGACATGACTCTGGACCGTAGCATCAGCCTTGTAATTGTTTGCGTCGCATTTTCGTTCGTTTGCGCCGTTGTGTTCGGCGTTCTGTAATCATTTGAACTCGCCCACCGCCGGTCGAATGCTCCTGACACAAGGAGATCACAGACCGTTTTGAACAAGGGCGAGAGAACCCCCGGATAGATTGACCCACCCGGCGCTCCGGGATCAGGCGACATCCGGAAAGGGCGACAACCTTCTCAAGGATCACGACGGCCCCAGCATCACGCGCATTCTGGGCGCCAGGATATCCTGCACCTCTGCCTCGACGTCGCGGAGGGGCGGGAGTGTTCCGGAAAACCGGCTCGGGCTCGGCCCGGCGGATCGCCATCGGGAGCCGGACAATCAAACGGGCCGGGAAATCCCCGGCCCGTCAGTGCCTGTAAAACGGTTTTACGCGCCTATTCGGCCGCCTCGCGCGCAAGCGGGTTGTAGTTGAGGATGGGCGCGAGCCAGCGCTCTGCCGTATCCAGATCCCATCCCTTGCGCTGCGCGTAATCGACGACCTGATCGCGTTCGATCTTGCCGATGCCGAAATAGTGGCTGTCGGGATGCGCGAAATACAGCCCCGACACCGAGGAAGCCGGCCACATGGCATAGCTTTCCGTCAGCTTGATACCCGTGCGCACCTCAACGTCGAGGATCTCGAAGAGCGTTGCCTTCTCGGTGTGATCGGGCTGGGCCGGATAGCCCGGCGCGGGCCGGATCCCCTGATAGGTCTCCTTGATCAACTCCTCGTTGGAGAGAGCTTCCTCCGGAGCATAGCCCCACAACTCCTCACGCACCTTCTGATGGAGGCGTTCGGCGAAAGCTTCAGCCAACCGGTCGGCCAGCGCCTGCGACAGGATCTTGGAATAGTCGTCGTTCCTGTCTGCAAAGGACTGCGCCAGCTTGTCCTCACCAAGACCGGCGGTGACCGCAAAGCCGCCGACATAATCGGCAACACCGCTATCGAGTGGCGCGACGAAATCGGCCAGCGCATCATTGCTGCGTCGTCCGCCGGACCGCGCCATCTGCTGGCGAAGCGTGTGAAGCGTGGCAAGCCGCGTCGTCCGGCTCTCATCCTCAAAGACCGCGATGTCGTCACCGTCAGCGGCCGCAGGCCAGAACCCCACCACGGCATTGGCCCTGAGAAGCTTCTTCTCAACAATCTCCTCCAGCATGCGCTGGGCATCATTGAAGAGGGTGCGCGCCGCCGGGCCGTATTTGTTGTCGGTCAGGATCGAAGGATAGGTGCCCTTCATCTCCCAAGAGGAGAAGAACGGCGTCCAGTCGATGGCCGTTGCCAGATCATCGAGCGGATAGTCCTCGATGGTCTGCACCCCAAGGAAGGACGGCGTCTTCGGCGTGTAGTTGGAGAAATCCGGAACAAAGCGGTTGGCCCGCGCCTCCTCGATGGTGGCGCGCACCTTCGCATTCTGCCCGCGGGCATGGGCATCGGCTGCCTTGGTGTAGTCCTCGCGGATCTCCGCGTAATAGTCATCGCGGCCCTTGCCCATGAGGCGCGAGCAGACCCCCACAGCCCGACTGGCGTCGGTCACATAGATCGCCTGACCGCGCTGATAGTTGGGATGGATCTTCACTGCCGTATGGATCCGGCTGGTCGTCGCCCCGCCGATCAGCAACGGCACATCGAAGCCCTCGCGCTCCATCTCCGCCGCGACGTGGCACATCTCGTCGAGCGACGGCGTGATCAAGCCGGAAAGCCCGATCAGATCGACCTTCTCCGCCTTGGCGGTCTCAAGGATCTTCGCCGCGGGCACCATCACGCCCAGGTCGATCACCTCGAAATTGTTGCACTGGAGCACGACGCCGACGATGTTCTTGCCGATGTCGTGGACATCGCCCTTCACCGTCGCCATCAGGACCTTGCCCGCATTGGAACGGTCACCTTCCTGCTTTTCCTCCTCCATGAAGGGCATCAGGTAGGCCACCGCCTGCTTCATTACGCGCGCCGACTTCACCACCTGCGGCAGGAACATCTTGCCCGCGCCGAAGAGATCGCCAACCACATTCATGCCTGACATGAGCGGGCCTTCGATGACATGGAGCGGCCGATCCGCCTTCTGGCGCGCCTCTTCCGTGTCGGCCTCCACATATTCCGTGATGCCATTGACGAGCGCGTGCTCCAGACGCTTTTCGACCGGCAGCTCGCGCCACGACAGATCGACCACACGCTGCTTGCCACCCTCGCCGCGGAACTTCTCGGCGACTTCCAGCATCCGGTCGGTCGCGTCAGCGCGCCGGTTCAGAACCACATCCTCTCCGCGCTCGCGCAGTTCCGGATCCAGATCGTCATAGATCGCGAGCTGGCCCGCATTGACGATGCCCATGTCCATGCCCTTGGCAATCGCGTGGTAGAGGAAGATGGAGTGCATCGCCTCGCGCACCGGCTCATTGCCGCGGAAAGAGAAGGACAGGTTCGAAAGACCGCCGGAAATATGGGCATACGGCAGGTTTTCGCGGATCCACTGCGTCGCCTCGATGAAATCGACGGCGTAATTGTTGTGCTCCTCGATGCCGGTGGCGACCGCAAAGATGTTCGGATCGAAGATGATGTCTTCCGGCGGAAACCCGACCTTTTCCGTCAGCACCTCGTAGGAGCGTCGGCAGATCTCGATCTTGCGCGCCTTCGTATCCGCCTGACCGTCCTCGTCGAACGCCATGACCACGACCGCCGCGCCATAGGCGCGCGCCAGCCGGGCGTGCTCGATAAAGGCGTCCTCGCCTTCCTTGAGCGAGATCGAATTGACGATGCCCTTGCCCTGAATGCACTTCAGACCCGCCTCGATGACCGACCACTTGGAACTGTCGATCATGATCGGCACACGGGCAATGTCGGGCTCGGCGGCGACGAGGTTCAGGAAGGTGATCATCGCCTGTTCGGAATCGAGCAGGCCCTCGTCCATGTTGATGTCGATGACCTGCGCACCGTTTTCCACCTGGTCGCGCGCGACATCGAGCGCGGCGGCGTAATCGCCCTCGCGGATCAGCTTGCGGAAGCGCGCGGAGCCGGTGACATTGGTGCGCTCGCCCACATTGACGAAATTCACCTCCGGCGTGAGCACGAAGGGCTCAAGCCCGGAAAGGCGCATCAGACGCTTGATATCGGGCAGCTTGCGCGGCGCATGGGGTGCGACCGCCTCGGCAATGGCGCGAATGTGATCCGGCGTCGTGCCGCAGCACCCGCCCACCACGTTGACGAGGCCGGAGGCGGCGAACTCTCCGATCATCTCCGCCATCGCCTCAGGGCTTTCGTCATATTCGCCGAACTCGTTGGGAAGCCCGGCATTGGGATAGGCGCAGATGAACGTGTCGGCGTTGCGCGACAGCTCATCGATATGGGCGCGCATTTCCTTGGCGCCCAGCGCACAGTTGAGCCCGACCGTGAAGGGCTGGGCATGGCGCAGCGAATACCAGAAGGCCGACGGCGTCTGACCGGAGAGCGTTCGGCCCGACATGTCGGTGATCGTTCCGGACACCATGATCGGCAGCCGCACGCCCTTTTCCACGAACACCTGCTCGATGGCGAAAAGCGCCGCCTTGGCGTTGAGCGTGTCAAAGACGGTCTCGACCAGCAGAATATCGGCCCCGCCATCGATCAGCCCGCGCACGGCTTGCCCATAGGCGGTGGCCAGATCGTCGAAGGTCACGGCGCGATAGCCGGGATCGTTCACATCCGGCGAGATGGAGGCGGTGCGGTTGGTCGGGCCAAGGCCACCGGCGGTGAAACGCGGACGGGAGGGATCTTCCTTCTCCATCCGGTCGCAGGCAGCGCGCGCCAGTTTCGCGCCCGCGAAGTTCAGCTCATAGGCCAGCTCTTCCATGCCGTAATCGGCCTGCGCGATGGTCGTGGACGAAAACGTGTTCGTCGCCACGATGTCGGCGCCCGCTCTCAGATACTGGAAATGGATTTCCTCGATATCCTCGGGCCGGGTGATGTTGAGCAGATCGTTGTTGCCCTTGAGATCCTGCGACCAGTCGGAAAACCGATCCGCCCGGAAGTCGGCCTCGTCCAGCTTCAGCGCCTGGATCATCGTCCCCATCGCGCCGTCGAGCACGAGAATACGCTCTTGCGCCAGCGCGCTGAGGCGGGACAGCGTCGGATTTTCTGTGGTCATGATTGATCCAGACCGCTCAAGCGGCTTCCTGTTCACAAGACTTCGGGCGCAGGCCGAGAAGGTGGCAGATCGCGAACACCAGATCCGCCTTGTTCATCGTGTAGAAATGAAAATCCGTGACCCCGCGGTCCACCAGATCCATCACCTGCTCCGCGGCAACCGTGGCGGCCACAAGCTTGCGGGTCTCCGGGTCCTCATCCAGGCCCTCGAAGCGGTGCGCCAGCCAGTCCGGCACGCTCGTGCCTGTCTTGGCGGAAAAGCTCGCTGTCTGCCTGAAAGAGGTGATCGGCACGATGCCTGGAAGGATCGGGATATCGATCCCGGCAGCGCGTACCCGCTCCAGATAGGCCTCGAAGAGATCGTTGTCGAAGAAGAACTGGGTGATGGCGCGCGCCGCGCCCGCATCGACCTTGCGTTTCAGATTATCAATCTCCACCCCCCAGTCCGAACTCTCCGGGTGCTTTTCGGGATAGGCGGAGACCGAGACATCGAAATCCGCGATCCGGCGGATGCCCGCCACAAGATCGGCGGCATTCGTGTAGCCTTGCGGATGGGGCTGGTAGGCGGTGCCGATGCCGGAGACCGGGTCCCCGCGCAGCGCCACGATATTGCGCACACCGAGTTCCCAATAGGCGCGGATCACCTCATCCACCTCTTCGCGCGTGGCGTCGACGCAGGTGAGATGCGCGGCAGGCATGAGCTTCGTTTCCTTCAGGATGCGCGCAACCGTGTTGTGCGTACGCTCCCGCGTGGACCCGCCAGCACCATAGGTGACGGAGACAAATCTCGGGCAGATCGGCGCAAGCTTGGTGATCGACTGCCACAACGTCTCCTCCATCTTCTCCGACTTCGGGGGGAAGAACTCGAAAGAGACCTTGATATCGTTCGCACCGGTCAGGCGGGCGTGTCTTTCATTGGCATGCTCGATCATGTCAGGCGACTTCCTTGGCGGGCTCTGCGGCGACCTGGGAGTGGGAGGAGGTTCCGGGTTCACGGGCAAGCCACAGGGTAACTGTCAAAGGATCTCCGGCTTCGTCCGGCCGCTCGGCCGGCGGTGGAAGATCTCGCACGGAAACGAGTTCCAGACCGGCGGCCCCCAGCCAGCCGGCCATCTGCTCGTGAGAGAAACCGAGCCGTCGATGCGCATGGTCGGTTCGCAGGAATTCAAGCTTGTGCGGCGCAAAATCGACAACCAGCAGCCGACCACCGGGTTTGAGCACACGCGCCGCTTCTACCAGAGCACCGGGCGCATCCTCCAGGTAGTGGAGAACCTGATGGAAGGTCACCACGTCGAAACGCTGACCGGTCACCGGCAACGAATAGATGTCGCCATGGCGCACCTGTGCGGCCTGCATCCCCGCGCGCTCGATATTGGCCCGCGCGACGCGCAGCATGTCGTGGCTCGTGTCCACGCCGAGCCCGCTGTCATAGAGATCGGCAAAGAGCTCCAGCACCCGGCCGGTGCCGGTACCCATGTCCAGCATGGAACTGAAATGCTCCTCGCCCAGAGCTTCGCGCATGGCGCTTTCCACCGCGTCTTCCGCGATATGAAAGGCCCGCAGACTGTCCCAGACCTCCGCATGAGCCCGGAAGTACGCGGCAGCCACTTCAGCCTGCGCATGCTTGATGGCGTCCAGACGCTCCCGATCCCGCGCGACGATCGCATCGTCCTCATCAAGGCGGGAAAGAAGCGCCTCAACGAGCCCGCCCTGCGCATTGTCCGCGAGGCGGTAATAGACCCAAGAGCCTTCCGGGAACCGCTGCACCAGCCCGGCTTCCGTCAAAAGCTTGAGATGACGGGAAATGCGCGGCTGGCTCTGGCCCAGAATGGTTGTGGCATCCTTCACGGTGAGCTCGCTCTGCCGCAAAAGCGCAAGCAAGCGCACGCGCGTCGCCTCACCGGCGGCACGAAGCCCGTTCAAAAGATCGTCTAGCGGCAGGGACAGCTTGTCAGGCACGGCACTCTTCATTCCATAGATGGATATAAAGATATCTTTATACCTGAACTCGTTCTGATTTCAAGAGACAATCCCGGCCCCGCCCGCCGTCACCGGCCGTCACCACCGGTTTCTGGCCGCCTTGTGCGCATTCAGATGCAAGCCCGCCCGCGACAAACGACGTGCATCCGGGCATGGATGCCCCGTCGCTGCCCGTGTCGGGGCAGCGGGAATCGCGCTTGAGGAGGGTGAAGAAGCGTGGGGACGGCGGCGCTAAAGGCCCGCCAGAGCCATCACCGGACTTTGGGCATCCGCGATGGTGACGGCGCATTGCGCCCGGCAATGGGTCTCGATCAGACCTGCGAGATCTTCAACCGCCGCATCGAGGTCGCCCGCTCCATTGTACTGAACCGTGATCACCGCGCGGCTCGTGTCCGGCGTGACCAGTGAGCGCGCGTCCTGGCGCCAGTTCCAGCGGCGACACAGAACCTTCTCGCTATCCGCATAGACGACCTCACCTGCCTTGGGCGGATCGAAGGCCGGGGCCCCAGCCGCATCGAGCACGCCCATGTCGCGGAAATCGTCATCGGGGCGTGAGAAGCGAAACGCGATATCGCCGACGACATGATCGAGATCGTCGGCCCCAAGCGGCATCACGTGGGTGAGCGAGATGGCGTTATACCCATCCACGAAGCTGTTTATCTGCGGCAGGGGACGTTCGGCCTGCGCGTTCTTGGCCAGCCGCTCCACCGAGCAGCGATAGCTGGTCTTCTTGATGCCGAAGGCGCGATAGGCAGCGCGCCAGACAGCGATCCCGGGAATATCGGCCAACGCAACGCCTCCCCACCTGTCGCGGAAGGCGGCTTCACGTGCCGCAATCTCTTGCGACAGCGCCGGACTGCGCGGCCCAATGCTTGCGCCCGTCACCACAAGCGCGGCCACGCGAAAGTCTGGAAAGGTCTGGCTGAGATCGCTGATATCGAGGTTCATGCCCCATCCATAGCCAAACGGCCCGGCGAGGGAAAGCTCCCCGGCCGGGCCGTCATGACTTTATTCAAAAGGCAAGCGGATGCTCTCCAGGCGCCTCAGCTTGCCATGCGCTGATCGCGCCACAAGGCAACCATGCGCCGCGCCTTGTCGGTGTTGAGATGCTGGAACCGGTTGAAGGTTTCCATGCGCATGTCGGCAGACAGGCGATGCCGCCAAGGGCCGATCTTCAACAGGGCCTGCACGGTCATGGGCGTCAGCCCGCAGGCGCGCGCCACCACCACGAAGGGCTGGGTATCGACCCGCACCATCCAGTGCTTGGCTTCCGACAGCCCGATCCCGGCGATCCCGGCGAAGGTGACCACCGCCTCGGGGAACCGGTCTTCCTCCGCGAAACGGCGCAGAAGCTGTTCGGAAAGGCCATTGCGGCCGAACCGCCCGAGCACCGCTTCCTGCGCGGTCTCGAAATCGTAGCGCCCCAGCCAGTATTCGTTCGACATGCGCTGCGCTGCAAGACGTGCGGCCTGAGGAATGCGCGAGGCCGTCGTATCCTCGCCCTGCTCCACCAGGCGCTGACGCACCGTTTCCGACGCGATCGCGATCAGGCGCACGATGTAATCGTCATGCAGGTCCCCGCGCAGACCGAGATTGAGCTGCAACTCCTGATCATCCTGCGCCGCCTGCAACAGCGTATTCACGCCGCGATCCGAAAGGACGGCCCCGTGGTTGCCCGCAAGACGGCGGCGCACCGGCGCATCACCCTTTTCAGCCAGAACATCCGTGACCATTTCCGAAAGCACATCGCGGCCTGCAATCGCGTGCAGGTGCTCCTGACTGAGCTTTTCAGCCATCTCGATGAGATCGGCATCACGCAGCACGGTCGACCTTTCCAGGAGCGGGCGGGCGACGTCGATAATATCGGTGGCGAGCTTGATGACGACGGTTTCCGGGGCCCTGCGCAGCTTCGACAGCGTCTCGGCCATATGCGTGCGGCCATCATCGGACACAAGGTCCGCAAGGCGCATCAGCACGGCGTCATAGATATCGATCTGTTCCTTGGAAATGGTGGCCGACGTCAACGAGTACAGATTGACGACATTGCGGGTCAGCTCTTCGCGCTGTTCCTGCGTTGCCGCTTCCTCAAGCATCGAGAAATTGACCAGTTCCGTTTGGATTGACTCGTTCATTTTGCACTCTGCCGCAAGGGTTCAATGGCCACGCTCACATCTGATTTAAACCGGCATCGATTAAGTATTCCGCCAAGCGCATCCGTTTCTTTAAATTTCATTTGAGCAAAAATTGAAGCAACGTCGATGCTTGTTTTAATTGAAATTATCGAGACTTTTAATGATCCGACCTGAGAACCTTCGCACCCTGCGCCGGATGCAAACCCAAGCCATTGATTACAGTGCTTTTCCAAGCCTCGCATCGACCGATATGGATCGTGGTCGCGCATCGCGGTGAAACCGGGACACACGCAGCCGCCGCATGTGTTTGCGCATCTCACGAAGCCCTTGCCCACACGCCCCGTCCGGGTGCTAGTTTTCGATTTTGCTAATACCGCCCCTCTCAAAACGGTTCAGACATAGCCCATGAAAAAACGCCCCGGTGAGATCGCCCTGCCCTTCGATCCTGCAGAAACTGCAAATGATGCAACCGTCACTTTTGTCGGCCGCATCCTGACCCCCTGGCCAACACGCAAGGAATGCCCGCGACGTGGCGCTGGAAATCAGGAGATTTGCCGGATCCAGCTTGATGAGCCCTATCATCCGGGCCTAAAATCGGTGGAAGGCTGCTCGCATCTCTATGTTCTTTACTGGATGCACGAGGCCCCGCGGAACCTTATCATCCAGTCCCCTGCCTTCGATCAGAACACCCATGGCGTTTTCGCCCTGCGCTCGCCCGCAAGACCAAATCCGATCGCCCTGTCGGTCGTGGACCTGCTAAAGATCGAGGACGGAATCCTTGAAGTGCGCGGTCTCGATTGCGTGAGCGGCACCCCACTCCTCGACATCAAACCCTATTTTTCCGAAACCGACGCCCGCCCCGAGGCCAAGGTGGAATGGCGTGGCCACGCACACTATCCGAGCCGCCAGGCCGAGGATCTGCCGCAGGCGCAGGCAGACGGAACGCACGAAACGAAATAGCGCCGCCGCGGCGACAGGAGCCCGATTTGGAAGCCCTTATCATCATTGACATGCAGATGGAGATGCAGCGTCGCATGGACTCTGGCGCGGAATGCGTCAACGCTGATGCGCCTGAGCGGATCGCAGCCATTGCCGCACACTTCCGCCAGACCGGGCGTCAGGTTCTCCATGTCCGCCACAGCGGCGAAGATCCGGCATCGCCATTTCATCCTGATGCGGCGGGCCACGTTCCCATGCCCTGCGCGCAGGCGATGGAAGGAGAGGCGGTCTTCCAAAAGCGCACATCCTCCGCGCTGGCCTCCGGCGATCTCCAAGCACACCTGAAGCGGCACGGCATCACCGATCTGGTGATCACGGGAGCGGTGGCGGGCTTTTGCGTCAACAGCACGGCCAGACAGGCGGCGGATCAGGGGTTCGCCGCCACGGTCGTGCGCGACGCGGTGATCGGCTTTGCCCTGCCCGAGGCGGGACTGTCCGCCCGCACCATCTTCGATGTCACAATGGCGCTGCTGGAGGCCGATTTCACGCAGGTCACCGACACATCGGCCCTGCTGGCGGTCGGCGCCCCGCAGGCGGTCGGGAGGCCGGACCATTCGGCCATTACCTGAAAAAAAGGCCGGCGCCCGAAGGCACCGGCCAGTTGCACCCTCCCGGCCCTCCCAAAAGGACCGGGAAAATACGACCGGATGCGGAGGTCTTACGAACACATCCGGTCGGATCTCAAAAGTCGCCCGTCAAGAGGCCTGGGACCGCGAGACCGGTCGGCAAGCCCGGGACACAGAGACGATTGGTCCGAAAAGCAGGCCCGTTGGCGCCTGCGGGACCATCTGATCCGCATTCTCGGGATACGGATCCCGTCTCGTTGATCGTTCAATTCATCCGCGCGCAATCGGTTCCAGATCAGACGCTTCGCGGATCGAAAGCTCTTGCCCGAAAGGCGCCTGACGTCGCCGAGACGAAGCCAGCAGAAGCTCGGCGAGAAGGACGGGGTATCAACCCCGTCCAACCGTTGGTTCGTGCCAGGCCGAATTCGAAACCCGCCCTGGCCCTCTTTCCGATTTGCGCCGGTCAGGCGATGTCGAAACGGTCCGCGTTCATGACCTTTGTCCAGGCGGCCACGAAATCCTTCACGAACCTCTCCTGACCATCGTTCTGGGCGTAGACCTCGGCATAGGCCCGCAGGATCGAGTTGGAGCCGAAAACCAGATCGATGCGCGTGGCGGTCCACTTGAGCACACCGCTATTGCGGTCGCGGATCTCATAGGTGCCATCGCCGACCGGAACCCACGAATAGGCCATGTCGGTGAGGTTGACGAAGAAGTCCGTCGTCAGCGCCCCTTCGCGATCCGTGAACACGCCGTGTTTGGCACCGCCATGGTTGGTGCCGAGCATGCGCATGCCGCCGACGAGAACCGTCATTTCCGGCGCGGTCAGCCCCATGAGCTGCGTGCGGTCGAGCATCAGCTCTTCCGGGCTCACCGCGTAGTCCTTCTTCAGCCAGTTGCGGTAACCGTCATGGAGCGGCTCCAGAACGGAGAAGCTGTCGGCATCCGTCATCTCGTCGGTGGCATCACCACGCCCCGGTTCAAAGGGAACCGTCACATCGTGCCCGGCGGCCTTGGCGGCCAGTTCGACGCCCACATTGCCGGCAAGCACGATCACGTCCGCGATGCTGGCACCGGCTTGCGCCGCAATCGGCTCCAGAACGCCGAGCACCTTGGCAAGGCGGGCAGGCTCGTTGCCTTCCCAATCCTTCTGCGGGGCAAGACGGATGCGGGCGCCGTTCGCACCGCCGCGAAGATCAGAGCCACGGAACGTGCGCGCGCTGTCCCATGCGGTGGAGACCATTTCTGCAATGGACAGGCCGCTTTCCGCGATCTTGCGCTTCACGCCGCCAATGTCGTAGCCGGTCGGGCCTTCCGGCACCGGATCCTGCCAGATCAGGTCTTCCTTCGGCACGTCCGGGCCGACATAGCGCGCCTTCGGCCCCATGTCGCGGTGAGTCAGCTTGAACCAGGCACGGGCAAACGTGTCCTTGAAGTAGTCCGGGTCCGCCATGAACTTTTCGCAGATCGCCCGATAGGTCGGGTCAACCTTCATCGCCATGTCGGCATCGGTCATCATCGGATTGTTGCGCTTGGTCGGATCGCTGGCATCAACCGGCTTGTCTTCTTCCTTGATGTCAATCGGCTCCCACTGCGAGGCCCCGGCCGGGCTCTTGCGAAGCTCCCACTCATAGCCGAACAGCAGATCGAAATAGCCCATGTCGAACACGGTCGGATTGGTCGTCCACGCGCCTTCCAGACCGGAGGTCACCGCCTTGCTGGCAAGGCCGCCCTGGTTCGGATTGGCCCAGCCAAGGCCCTGCATCTCAGGACCGGCGGCTTCCGGTTCCGCGCCCAGCGCACCGGCATCCCCGTTGCCGTGGGTCTTGCCGACAGTGTGACCGCCTGCTGTGAGCGCAGCGGTCTCTTCATCGTTCATCGCCATGCGGGCAAAGGTCTCGCGAACCTGCGCGGCCGTCTTCATCGGATCGGAGACGCCGTTCACGCCTTCCGGGTTCACGTAGATCAGGCCCATCTGCACAGCGGCCAGCGGGTTTTCCATCGTCTCGGGCTTGTCGACATCGCCATAGCGGTTGTCGGACGGCGCGAGCCATTCCTTTTCCGCGCCCCAGTAGATGTCCTTTTCCGGGTGCCAGATGTCGTCGCGGCCGAAGCCGAAGCCGAAGGTCTTGAGGCCCATGGATTCATAGGCGACCGTGCCAGCCAGAATGATCAGATCGGCCCAGGAGACGGCATTGCCGTATTTCTTCTTGATCGGCCAGAGCAGGCGACGGGCCTTGTCGAGGCTGACATTGTCCGGCCAGGAATTGAGCGGGGCAAAACGCTGGTTGCCCGTGCCGCCGCCGCCGCGACCATCGGCCAGACGGTAGGAACCAGCAGCGTGCCAGGCCATGCGGATCATCAGCCCGCCGTAATGCCCCCAGTCGGCCGGCCACCACTCCTGGCTGTCGGTCATCAGAGCCTTGAGATCGTTCTTGAGCCCCTCGACGTCCAGCTTCTTCAGCTCGTCACGGTAGTTGAAGTCCTTGCCCATCGGATTGGGCTTGGTGTCGTGCTGATGCAGGATGTCCAGGTTCAGTGCGTTCGGCCACCATTCCATTACACTGGCGCCGGAAGCGGTGTTGCCGCCATGCATGACCGGGCATTTGCCCGCACCGTTGTTCATGTCTTTGAGTTTGGAGTCCACTGTAACTCTCCCAATTTCTGTGCGTCGGGCGCAGGCCCTTGTTCTCGTTGCCGGATACCTGGCCGAGCGGCCAGGTGCCCAAGAATTCCACGTGCAGGGTCGCCCCTGCTCTTCGCACCACGCAGTCAAGGAACGTCGTCGCGTTTCGCAAAACCACGTGGCGTTTGACCTTCGTCTCCGCCGCAGACCGCTGCGACTTATCGAAAAGAAGACGAATAAATTTGCTTTGTTATTTTTTTAAAACAATGACTTGCTTCTAGTTTCACTCACCATAAGGGATATCAACCCATAACTGAACTCTTCAGGTCACTTCCGCGGAAAGTATTGCGCCTGCCGTCCATCAAAACAAATTCGATTGCATGCGACATTCGATAAGAATAACTTATCGCCATGTTCACACTGAAGCAGCTCCGCTATTTCGAAGCGTTGGCGCGGCATGGTCATTTCGGCAAGGCGGCGCGCGCCTGCTCGATCAGCCAGCCCGCGCTTTCCATGCAGATCCGCGAACTGGAAGCCTTGCTGAAAGTGACGCTGGTGGAACGGCGTCCCGGCGAGATGCGCCTGACCCGAGAGGGACGCGAAGTTGCCCGCCGCGCACAAGCCATCCTGTCGGATGCGCGCGACCTGCTTGACTACGGCCGCCATGCCGCCTCTGTGCTGAACGGCACGTTGCGACTGGGGATCATCCCCTCCATCGCCCCCTATCTCTTGCCCAAGATCCTGCCTCATCTGGAACGAGCCTATCCCGATCTCGATCTTCGCCTTCGCGAGACGTTGACCGACACCTTGCTGGACGAACTGGAGATCGGCGATCTCGACGTGGTGCTGCTCGCGCTGCCGATCAGCAATCCCGATCTGGAAAGCGCCCCGCTCCTAAACGACCGCTTCCTGTTGGCGACCCGCGCCACGCCCGAGCTCGACGAACGCCGCCGGGTGGAGCCGGACGAGATCGCGCCTGAAAAGCTGATGCTTCTGGAAGAGGGTCACTGCCTGCGCGATCAGGCCCTGACCTATTGCTCCCCGCTCGGCGTGGGGCGGTTTTCCAATTTCGGGGCCACGAGCCTGACCACGGTCATGCAGATGGTGGCCGCCGGATACGGGGTCACCCTGCTGCCAGAAATCTGTACCGATGTGGAAGTGCGCGACGAACGGATCGCGCTTCTGCGCTTCGCGGAACCGCAACCGGCCCGCACGATCGGCCTTGCATGGCGCAAGACCTCCCCGCGCAAACGTGATTTCGAGGCACTCGCAGAACTCATCGTCGCCGCCGAAAAACGCCAAGCGCCTGCCGCCGGCCGGGATGGCGCAATGGGGATCTCCGACGCGGTGTCTCTCCCCGATTGATGGCAGCCGACCGCTCCTGCCCCCCACCGGGCCCCGAACAACGGATGGCTGCTCATTCAACCCATTGAAACAGTTTACTCTTCCCAGAGCTTAGAAAGCCAAGTTGAGAGAAATTTTTATTTCAATCAGAAAAAATAAAAACACCTCTCTACAATGGCGTAGTGGCCCATCTACCACATACCTAAAGATAAAATGCCAGAACGGACCTTTTGAGATGTAAATACGGAAAACTGCGACTAACGTCTCTCACGCTACGGAACGCGATTCCTGGGAGTGGACTATGGCTGAGACGGGTCGAGACATTGTGCAGTTCGTAACGGTGGCGGGGCTTTCGCTGATGTCCACCCTTTTCGTAGCCCCCGCAACCGCGTTTGCGGCTGACTACTCCGACCCCGCGACGGTCACGGTGGGCGATATCACTGTCACCTTTGGCGGCGGAACGGCCCTCCTGACACTGCCCGACGTTGGCAGCACGTTGACGCGGACGACCAACACGGCCCCCTTCACCATCTTCGAGGGGTTCAGTTATTCCGACGATTTCGGCACCGAGCTCGGCTGGAACGTGAATGGCGGCGTATCGGTGCCGCTCGAAGGTGCGGGTTGGGCCCCAGATGCAATCTCACTCAACGGCTTCTGGGCCCGCATCGACGGCAGCAACGGTTTCACCTGCGCCGGCAATGCCGCGCCGCAGGTGAACTGCCTGGTCACGCCCCTCGTCGATGATCCGACGACGCAACAGATCGGCGGCTCGCTCGGCGCCACCTCGATCGTATCGAACGCGGATCGCGACGTTGACCAATGGGGCACGAACCTGGAACTGCGCTGGAACATCGCCGCAGGCGACGCCAGCCCCCTTTCAGGGACCTACTTCGCGTTTGGCCCCGATGTGCGCGGCATCTACCAGGACACAACTGCCCGCATGGATGCCTCCACCGGCGCAGTCATCACCTATGACGAAAGCCTCGACAGCACCTATTACGGCGCCTTCGCCGCGGTCGGCGGCTCCTTCACGCCGCCCCTGATCGGCGGACTGTGGCAGCGCTGGGGCTTGCAGTCCTCCTTCCGCGCACAGGGCGGCCTCTATTGGGCACAGACCGACTATGACGGCCGGATCGCCCATACGGCCCCCTTCCCTGGCGGCGGCGGCGACCCCTCAGGATCCCTGTCCCTCTCCAGCGACGACGTCTCCTTCATCGGCGGACTGAGCCTGGAAACGCGCAAGCACTTCAGCAACCGCGTCGCGCTCTCCCTCAAAAACGACGTGGAGTTCTACTCCTTCGTGCCGAAGATGAGCTACAATCAGGTCGACCTTGGCCCCGTGGACATTACCGGCGGCGGACGGGTCTCCGGAACCAGCATCGACAGCGGCTCCGCCTTCTCGCTGCGCTCCGCGCTGAGACTGACGATCGGGCTCGGACCAGACTCGCTCTACAGGTGAAATACCAAAGCGGGTCGGGGCGGCGCTGCGCCGTCCCGACCTTGCAAGCCCCCTGATCGCCGATCCATGCGGGCCGTCGCTCGCATCACTCCACCGTAATCGTCACCCTGTCCGACATGATGGGGGGATTGTGGGGAATGTGGTTCGCATCTCCCATGATCAGCTGCAACATGTGCTTGCCCGGCGGCAAGTCGATTGTCGCCTCGGTCTGACCGCCGCCGAAATGACGGTGCATGTCGTCAGAAGGAATAGGCTCATTGAGCGCATCGCCGCTCATCTGCTTATCGATCAGCAGATGGTGGTGACCGGTTCTCTCCTTCGAAACGCCCGCAGGCGCAACGCCCATGCCTTCAAGACCGAAGATGACCTTCACGGGGCTCTTCACCGTTTCACCATCCTTTGGCGAGACGATGTAGACCTTCGCGCCCTCAGGTGCCGGCGTTTCACCCGCAAATGCCCCTGTCGAAAGCAGGCCCAGCGGCATCGCGATTGTCATGGCTGCGAGTAGTCGGTTCATGGCTTCCTCCCAAATCTGCCCGCCCAAGTTGCGGCGCTTTATCGAACCCTTTGATCGTGGCAGGATTGGGAACGGAAGCGCCGCGCCTGGCCGAATGGAAGACGCGCCTTAGCCCTCGTAGATCCACTGCTCCGGAACGAAGGCCGTCACGCCCTCACCGGCGGTGACGACACCCGGCTTCTCCACCCAGCCGACCAGCCCCCGCAAACGGGCGGCGGCCTTCGGAAACAACAGGTCCAGCCCCTCACGGTCGGGAAAATTGGACGCAATCGAGCGCCCGGCGATCCGGCACGGCGCGTTCTGGCCATCGACCCGCAACACAGCCCCGTTTTCAAACACCAGCCGCGTACGCGGCGGGATCATCGAAAGACGCGGCAAGCCCTCAAACACCAGATTGCCACCGAGCCATTCCGCCTTCAACTGGTCGATCTCCATGCGCTCAGCAACGTCGCAGAGTTCTTCCGCGCTCAGGATCGAGACCTGCCGTTCATTCCGCATCTCCGTACCGCGCGGATACCACGGCTCGCGACCGCCGGATTTGCGGGTCGTGCCCGCATGGATGTCCCCCTCGATACCGTCAAAAGAGAAAGACAGGCTCTCAACCTGTTCGGTAACGAAGGTCTCCCCGCGCGCCGCCAGAACCCGTGCGACACGCCCACGGACCTTTTGCGCAGGCCGAACCGTCGCGACAGCGTCATCCAGAAGGCCGTTGGCCATGATTTGATTCCTCCTTCACCAAAACGCGCTAGCAACGCATATCCGCCCTTTCTCGCGCTGTCGAGAAAGAGGCACCGCCGCACCTTTCGGGCGGCTTCCTTGGCAAAAGGTGCCGGTTGCTTTATCCAGCAAGTCAACAACACGACAAGAGCCCCACGAACGGACAGATCTAAATGCCTGCCTTTTCTTCTGACGTGGTCCGCCGCCCGGATCGCCACCGCTCCATGACATTTGCCGACAATCGCAAGCTCGCCTGGTCCGAATGGGGCCCGCAGGACGGCATGCCTTTGCTTTTCTTCACCGGAGCGGGCATGGCGGGCACACTTGGTTTCGGCGTGGAGCATCTGGAGCGTCTGTCCATCCGCCTCATCGCCCCGGATCGGCCCGGCCTTGGCGGCTCGGACCCCGACCCTGCCAAGACCCTGACCACCGTTGCCATGGACATGGCCGCGCTGCTCGATGAGCTGGCAATCGACAAGATTGCCGTGGCCGCCTTTTCGCAAGGCGCGCCCTTCTCGATGGCACTGGCCAATCTCGGTCGCGTGGAGCGGCTGGCCATCATTGCCGGTCAGGACGACCTCAACACGCTGTGCCTGTTCGAGGCCCTGCCCGATGAAGTGAGCCATATGGTGGTGCAGGCCGGACGGGACCCGTCAGGCCTCGCCACGTGGCTGGAGGGTTTTGCCGATGCCGATGGCCTGTTTGACCTCATCCTCTCCATGAGCGCTCCCACCGACCGCGAAATCTACAGGGCGGACCCGTTCGCGACCGCCTATCGCACCGCCCTGCACGAGGGCTTTGCGCAAGGCCCTGAAGGCTATGCGCTCGATACGGCCGCAGCCATGAGCCCCTGGCCCTTCGATCCGGCGGATATCAGCTGCCCGGTCACGCTTTGGTATGGCGAGCTGGATACAAGCCCGGTCCATTCGCCGGACAAAGGCACCACGCTTGCCGGGCGCCTGCCCGATGCGGAACGCCGTCTTCTCGCCGATGAGGGAAGCGCTCTGCTCTGGAGCCGGTCGGAGCAGATCCTGCGCGATCTGATGACCGTCAACGCATAAGAGACGACGCCCGAGCAGTCGTGAACAACGCGCCGCGGACGCCTATTCCGCGGCCACGCCCGTGCGGGCGGCCTTGCGCAGCGCCTTGTCGCGATGGGTCTTGGCAACCGCCGCCTGTCCGCCCGCGGTCTGGGTGAACATCTCCAGATCCTCCAGATCCATCTCCTGGCTGGAAAGCGCCCGGTCGGTGTAGTTGCGCCGGTTCGGGTCCTTCTTCACCCGGCGATAGCGCAGATAGGCGCGCAGCAAATCGTTGCCATAGCCCAGATGCTTGGCGACCGTCTCCGCGACAAAGCGGGGATAGAAGACGAGCGGGTTTTCCAGCGGCAGACCGGAGCGGCGGTCGCGGCGATGCTTGAGGCGGAAATAACCGCCCTCCAGCGGATGAACGCCCTCGTATTTCACCATCAGATAGAACCAGAGCATCAGGAACAGCTTGTTGCCGGGCCGCCCGCGCGGATGGGCGGCGGCGCGCTTCAGCACCGTCTCGATATGCTCGGGCGAATAGTAGGCATCCCAGGCCTCACGATAGACCTGCTCCCATTCCGCATCCGACATCTTGCCGTGATGGGCAACGCGGTGATTGAGGTCATATTTGTTGAGGTCCGGGTCCATCCATTCGCCCTTGCGGTAGAGATTGAGATGATCCTCGGAGCCGGGCAGCGGGGTGAGAAAGAAGAACTCCAGCAGATCGAGCGGCAGTTCCTTGCGGATGATCGCGATATCGCGAAGGATGGTCTCGC
The DNA here is from genome assembly GCF_963674635.1 of Breoghania sp. Classification (NCBI taxonomy): domain Bacteria; kingdom Pseudomonadati; phylum Pseudomonadota; class Alphaproteobacteria; order Hyphomicrobiales; family Stappiaceae; genus Breoghania; species Breoghania sp. The sequence continues at coordinate 3,021 of NZ_OY771475.1, read as the reverse complement.
GCGTATCGCCCGGAAACCCGAGAATGTAACCGGCATAGGTTGTGGCGCCGCGCTCGCGCCATGCCAAAATCATCTCGCGATACTCGGTGATCTTGTTCTGGCGTTTCTTGGCCGCCAGAAGATTGTCCGGGTTGATGTTCTCAAGCCCGATGAACACCCGGTTCACGCCCGCCCGCGCCGCCTTGTCGATGAAGCCTTCGATCTTGTGGCAAAGCGTATCCACCTGGATGATGAACTTGATGTCGAGCCCTTCCCCCTCGCGCAGCGCGATCATTCGGTCAAAAAAGGCCTCCCACTCGCGGTTGCGGGCGAAATTGTCATCCGTGATGAAGAAGCGGTTGATGCCCTGGGCGAGATTGTCCCGGATGATCCGTTCCAGATCGTCGGGCGAGCGAAACCGGCTCTTGCGCCCCTGCACGTTGATGATCGTGCAGAAGGAACACTGGTAGGGACAGCCCCGCCCCAGATCGAATGAGGAATGCGAGCCGGCCGTGCGCATGATGTGCTGGGACGGCAGGATCGGCGTCGGTTCATCCACGAGGCCCGGCAGATCCTTCATGTAATTGTAGAGCGGCTTGATATCGTCGGCCCAGGCATCGCGGAAAACCTGATCGAGCCGATGCGCCTCCGCCTCGCCCGCGAAGAAGGAAATGCCTTCCTTCTGCGCCTCCACCATTTCCGGCGGCATGTCCGGCAGCATGGAGATGCAGCCCGAAACATGGAAGCCGCCAATCATCACCTTGAGGCCGAGCCCTCGGAAACGACGCGCCAGGTCGAGCGCCCGCGGAAACTGGTTGGACTGGACCCCGACGAGCCCGATCAGCGCCCGCCCGCCCTCACGTTCGATCATCTTCGCGATCTTTTCCGGCTTCACCCGCCGGTTGGTCTCATCGAAGGTGTGTAGCCGGATATCGACATTCTCGCCCAGAACATCCCGCGCGCGCGCATCTTCCGCCAGACCGTTGAGACAGGCCAGCGTATTGGAGGGAATGGCCGAGCGCAGCCACTGGATCGGATAGCCCTGATCGTCGTAATGGGTGGGCTTGATCATCACGAAGTGGAAGATGTCGGCCCCGACCTCCTGCGTGGCACCCGCAGCGGCAGCCCGATGCACCTCAGCGCCCGTCGTCTCCGTGCTCATCTGTGCGCCAGCTGTGGCCATATCATCCCCTGTTCCCATTCCGGAAAAGTCCGTGAATGTCGTTCAGTCCGTGGATCTGCGCCGGCACGGGATATCTCGCTGCGCACCGCGGACGGACTTGCGCAGGGCGGGGCTCTGGCTCCACAATTGCGAAAAGACACCGATACACGTCTGCCAGACATGACCAGCAAGCCTGCCCGGCACTGCCGACAAGCCTGTCTGGCGCCGCAAATGGCGGTAGCACCCAGAACCGTCCCGATTGAAGACGCAGTGTGGCCACCCCGCCCCTTCAACGCAAGCCCATACTTACGCAAAGGCGCTTACCCCGCATGCAAGTATCCTGCACGCAAACCGCCCTCGTGCATTTGCGCCTTTTGGCACTGTAGAAAGTTCATCCGATGGCTGGCGGCACCAAACGACACCAGACTATTCGCCGACTTCTTCGCGCAACGATCCCCCGCGCGCCCATGGCCGATGCGGAAATCATCTTCGAGCATGCCCTGGCCGGGCATTTACGACACCTTCCGCCCTCAACGGCACTGTGGCTCGCCACCACCTCGCGTGTGCGCCATGCCCACACCGACTATGATGCCTTGCTGGCGGATGGGTATGATCCGGATGCGGCCCGCTTTTTTGTTGTCGCAGACATGGAGGACGTGCTGGCCGACTGGGGATGTTCGAAGAAGATCGACATGGAGGGCGAAGAGCCCGCGTGACCTGACGCGCCCGCTCTGCTAGGCGGACATGGAACAAGGCCTGCCGCCCCCGGCCAAGCCGACAACAAAAGACAGACCAAGCGATGAAGCGTTACGACGTGGCGATTATCGGCGCAGGCGCCGCGGGCATGATGTGTGCGGTGGAAGCGGCAAGGCGCGGACGCCGGGTGCTGGTGATCGAGCATGCCAAGAAGCCCGGCGAGAAGATCCGCATTTCCGGCGGCGGGCGCTGCAACTTCACCAACCTCTACGCCAATGACGGCATCACCCAAGGAACCGGCGGGTATCTCTCGGAAAATCCGCGCTTCTGCGTCTCCGCCCTGAAACGCTACACGCCGCAGGATTTCATCGCGAAGATCGAAGCCCACGGCATTGCCTGGCACGAAAAGACCCTCGGCCAGCTTTTCTGCGACGGCCCGGCGACCCAGATCGTCGACATGTTCGTGAGTGAAATGCGCGAGGCGGGCGTGGACTTGCGCCTGTCCACCACCGCCAGCGACATCGAGCGCACCGCGGACGCGGCGGCGGGCGGCTTCACCCTGATGGCCGGTGACGAGCGCATCGCCTGTTCCTCGCTGGTGATCGCCACGGGCGGTAAGTCGATCCCGAAAATGGGCGCGACCGGCTTTGCCTTCGAGGTGGCGAAGAAGTTCGGCCTCCCCATCATCGAGCCTCGCCCCGCCCTCGTGCCGCTGACCTTCGAGCCGGGCTTTCTGGAACAAACGAAGGCGCTGTCAGGCGTCGCCATCGATGCGCGGGTTTCCTGTGGCAAGCGGCATTTCGACGAGGCGGTCCTCTTCACCCACCGCGGCTTGTCCGGCCCGGCGATCCTTCAGATTTCGTCCTACTGGCGCGAGGGCGAGGCCATCACGCTGGACATGGCCCCGGGGGTGGATGTGTTTGAACGGTTACGCGCGGCCCGCGCCCAGTCGGGCAAACAGGCCGTCCAGACGGCGCTTGCGACGATCCTGCCCAAGAGCCTCGCCCAGGCCATCGCCGCCCGCTCGGCGGCAAACGCCCAACTCGGCGCACTCTCCGACAAGACCTTGCGCGACATCGCGAATGCCGTGAACGCCTGGACGGTAAAACCCGTCGGCACCGAAGGCTACCGCACGGCGGAAGTGACGCTCGGCGGCGTGGACACCAGAGCGCTCGACGGCAAGA